>CACKQW010000006.1 GCA_902602415.1 uncultured Bacteroidota bacterium
TTCCAACTCTCGAATATATGTCAATTAATCAGAGAAAGAAAAAACTAACACAATTGATTAAAACAGATCTTATAAAAAATGCAATACAAAATAATGAACTTGAAATTTTTTGATTTAACCACTACTTTTTTGTTATTTCTTTTATTCCCTTTTGCTATTGAGGCCCAAGAAAGGGAGAAAATTGATGGAGTAGCGGCTGTAGTTGGAGATTTTTTAATTTTATCATCTGATATCCAAAAACAATACACACAGTTACAAGTTTCTGGTATTTCAATGGATAATATTAATGAGTGTCAGGTTTTTGGAAAACTCTTAGAAGATAAGTTATATCAACATCACGCTATTCAAGATAGTATTGAAGTTGATCAGCAGGAAATAAATTCATTTGTTGATCAACAAATTAATGCTATAGCAAATCAAATTGGTTCAATGGAAAAATTGTTAGATTACTATAAGAAAGATTCTGAACAAGATTTGAGATCGGAAATGATTGAATTAAATAGAAGTACTGAGCTTTCCAAGAGAATGCAACAATCAATAATTGATGATATAGAAATAACTCCAGAAGAAGTTAGGCAGTTTTTTAACTCCATCCCAAAAAATGAGAGGCCTGTATTTGGGACTGAGCTCAGGGTATCCCAAATTGTTGTATATCCGAAAGTATCTCAGAATGAAAAAGATAAAGTAATACGTAGACTAGAAGAGTTTAAAGCTGATGTGATTGATAACGGAGCAAGTTTTATTTCTAAAGCTGTTTTATACAGTCAAGATCCTGGTTCAAGAAGTAAGGGTGGTAAATATTCTATCAATAGAAAAACCTCACAAATGATGCGTGAATTCAATGAAGTTGCATTTTCTTTATCTGAAGGTGAAATTTCAGACCCTTTTGAAACAGAAGCAGGCTACCATATCATTTTTTTGGAAAAAATAAGGGGTCAGGAATACGATGTCAGACATATCTTATTAAGACCTGAAATTAGTAAAAAAGAGATTGATTTGGCTAAAGAAAGAATTAGTTCAATAAGAGAAAAGATTATTTCTAATGAAATCACATTTTCTGATGCAGCAAGAGAAGCTAGTGATGAAGTTGAAACAAAAAATGATGGTGGGTTACTGATTAATCCAGAGACCCAAGATTACAGTTTTGAATTAACTAAAATGGATCCTGAATTATACTCTCAAATTGCAAATTTAAAAGAAGGAGAGATTAGCCCTGTATTCCAAGACGAAGACAGAATAAATAGAATTAAATTCAAAATTTTAACCGTTTCCAATAGATATGATGAACATGTTGCCGATTTTTCTAAAGATTATATAAAGATCCAAAAATTAGCACTACAGAATAAACAGTTAAAAGAGATTGAAAATTGGCAAGAAGAAAAAATAAATGACACATATATCAAAATAAGTAATGAATTTGAGGATTGTGAGTTTTTTAGTAATTGGTTAAAGAAATAGTACTTATATTTTCAATTTTACAAATCAAATTTTTTTAATTTTGCCTTGTAAAATAATACAAACTCATAATAGATGGCTTTTGATTTTAATGTTATAAAAGAAGTTTATTCAAAAATTGTAAAAAGTGTTGATGAAGCTAAAAACCTTATTAATAAGCCACTAACTCTTTCTGAAAAAATTTTATATTCTCACTTGTGGAGTAGCCAAATTACTGAATTCAAAAGATCAATTGATTATGTTGATTTTAAACCTGACAGGATAGCTTGTCAAGATGCTACCGCTCAGATGGCTTTGCTTCAGTTTATGCAAGCTGGTAAACCGAAAGTAGCTGTACCCACTACTGTTCACTGTGATCACCTTATCCAAGCAAAAATCGGAGCAAAAAAAGATTTACAGCAAGCAAATAAAGTTAGTAGTGAAGTATTTGATTTTTTAAAAGATGTATCGAATAAATATGGCATTGGGTTTTGGAAACCTGGAGCTGGTATCATACATCAAGTAGTTTTAGAAAATTATGCTTTTCCAGGTGGAATGATGATTGGTACTGATTCACATACAGTAAATGCTGGTGGATTGGGTATGATAGCTATTGGAGTTGGAGGTGCTGATGCTGTTGATGTAATGGCAGGTATGCCTTGGGAATTGAAATTTCCCAAGATAATAGGAGTTAAGTTAACAGGTAAATTAAATGGATGGACATCTGCTAAAGATGTTATATTAAAAGTTGCAGGTATTCTCACTGTTAAAGGTGGTACAGGTTGCATAATCGAATATTTTGGGCCTGGAGCAAAAGCACTTTCTTGCACAGGTAAGGGGACCATATGTAATATGGGAGCAGAGGTGGGTGCAACGACATCTACCTTTGGATATGACGAATCAATGGAAAGATACCTCAAAGCAACTGGTCGAGCTGATGTTGCTAATGAGGCAAATAAAATAAAAGAATATTTGACTGCTGATTCAGAAATTTATGATTCTCCTAATAAATATTTTGATCAGGTAATTGAAATTAATCTATCTGATCTAAAACCACATTTAAATGGTCCTTTTACACCTGATTTAGCTACGCCAGTTTCTGAAATTGGAGATAAAGCAAGAGAGAATGATTGGCCATTGAAAGTTGATTGGGGTCTAATAGGTTCTTGTACAAATTCTTCTTATGAGGATTTAACTAGAGCTGCATCAATTGCCAAACAGGCTATCGAAAAAAAATTAACCACAAAATCTGATTTTGGAATTAATCCCGGTTCTGAACAGGTTAGATATACCGCTGAGAGGGATGGTATTCTTAAAATTTTTGAAGATCTTAATGCTACAATTTTTACTAATGCATGTGGTCCCTGCATAGGACAGTGGGATCGCAGCGATCTAAAGGGCCAAGAAAAAAATACTATTGTTCATTCATTTAACAGAAATTTTTCAAAAAGAGCTGATGGAAACCCAAATACCCATGCATTTGTTGGATCACCAGAAATTGTGGCAGCTATTGCCATAGCAGGTAAATTAGATTTTGACCCTACAAAAGATACACTAACAAATGAAAATGGTGATGAAGTAATGTTAGATCCACCAGTGGGAGTAGAGTTACCATCAAAAGGTTTTGATTGTGAAGATTCCGGATATGTTGAGCCGGAAGAGGATGGTACTGATGTGAATGTTTCAGTAAATCCAAAATCTGAAAGATTACAATTATTAGACCCCTTTATCCCAATTGGTAGAGAAATCCATGATGCTAGATTACTTATTAAAGCACATGGAAAATGTACAACAGATCACATATCAATGGCTGGTCCTTGGTTAAGGTATCGAGGCCATTTAGATAATATTTCTAATAATTGTCTAATTGGAGCGGTTAATAGTTTTAACATGAAAACCAATTTTATTAAAAATCAACTTTCAGGTGAGTATGGTGGAGTTCCTGATACTCAAAGAGATTATAAAGCTAATAGCATAAAAACAATTGTTGTTGGAGATCATAATTATGGTGAAGGATCATCTAGAGAACATGCTGCTATGGAGCCAAGACATCTTGGAGTTTGTGCTGTCATTGTAAAATCTTTTGCTAGAATTCATGAGACGAATTTAAAAAAACAAGGAATGTTAGCGCTTACTTTTCAAAATGAATCTGATTATGACTTAGTTCAAGAAGACGATTTTATTAGTTTTTTAAACCTAGACAAATTTTCTCCAGGAAAACAAATAAATATTGAATTAAAGCACGCTGATGGAACTTCTAATATTGTTAAGTTAAATCATTCTTACAATGAATCACAAATTAAGTGGTATGATGAGGGTTCAGCGTTAAATCTTATCAAAAAAGAAAATTTATAGAGCTTTTTTAAAGAAGCTTTTGAAAAAAATTAAAATAAAGTGTACTGATCGCATAGAGAAGGTGATTTTTAAGATATCAAATATTGTACTCTCTTCATCTAAAAATCTTAATATTTTCTTTGTAGAATTTCTTTTTATCATTCTGTAGAATATAGTTTCCCCTCTGTTATTATATTTAGAGAGTACACCTAAAAGAATTTTATCTAAAAAATAGTACCTTTTTTTTCTAACTATTCGCAAATCTTTTTGCTTCTTTATATTGTCAACAATTTTTAAAGAATTTTTTTCGCAATTTTTAAAAGAATAACCTGTTGAAGCCTTTACCCAACCACCTGCCGTTCCGATTTTGGTAATATTTTTAGTCGAGTTTTTGTAAAAAGGATACGTAGTCATTGGGATCGTACCATATTCGGTTTTTTTAATAATATAGTTTGTGTCACCGTAATACTTTTTTAAATACTCTTTAATGTATTTCTCATACACTTTTTTATCGCATTCATTTTTAGAAAAATAAGTATGCTCGATCAAAGCCTCATCTTTTTTGAAGGGCAAAACATATGTAAATGCTGTACTTTTTTCATCCCTAATCCTATAGTCCATGAATACAAATGAATTTTTGTCAAATTTTTTTTTATTTGTTTTAATCACCCATCCAACAAAATGTTGTTTTAGAAATGTGTGGTATCTAATTTCATTAAATAAGTTTTTAGTTAACCTGGAATCAAAAACATGTTTAGCAAAATAATTTTTTTTATTTCCTACTACAACAACTCTTTTCTTTTCATCTCTAATATTTAGAATTGTGTCCTTGATAAATTTAATATTCCTATGCTTTTTAATACTTTTATGTACATGCTTTTTGAACTTGAGTGAGCTTAAGGTTTTATATTGGTAATTTGAAAAATCCATTTGAATTTTTCCAAGTTTAGAAAAAAATCTCCCTTTTTTCCATTTATTTTTTAGAATAGAATCCCAATTTCCATTTCCACATTCCCAGAAAGAGAAGTAATTATCTTTTTTTTTGGATTCACCTTTATCTAAGATTAAAATAGAGTGATTATGAAAATATTCATCTTTTGAAAAAAAATAAGATAAATGAAGTCCGGAGAGACCACCGCCAACAATGATAAAATCAAATAAATTATCGGTTTTTATTTTTTTTAGATTACTTATTTCTAAAATACTTTAATGGTGGAAATAACATCCCAAAGCTTTCACCACCATCTTTTTTTACATTTGCATGATGAATTTTGTGTGCTTTACGAACTCCTTTAGCATACCAATTATTTGCTTTTCGAAGGAATTTAAAACGTTGATGAATAAAAATATCGTGAACTATAAAATATGTTAGTCCATAAGCCATAATTCCAAAACCAATTGCAAATCCAAACTTAAAACCAAGCTCAACTTGTGAATAAAAAAATCCCATACTGACCAAGGCATACATAACAAAGAATAAATCATTTCTTTCCCACCAGGAGGTTTTGAGGTTTTGGTTGTGATGATCTTTATGCAAAGACCATAAAAAACCGTGCATAATGTACTTATGAGAAAACCAGGCCATAAATTCCATAAATAGAAAAGTTGATATAAATACAATTGCTATTTTGACTGCTTCCATTTATAAAAGATTTAGTTGATATTTAACATAGCTTCTGGTTAAAAGTTCAAGTTTCTTCAAGTTGGGTACTCTTATCCTTTTATTAATAATTTCAGTAGCTGGAGTTTTTTTTAGTTTTTTTAATAATTGGTTATAATATCTATAAGCAATAAATACACCAAACTTAGCTACAATAGGTAATTCTTTGATACCTTGTAATCCAAGTTTAAAATCATCTTCAATTTCGTTAATAATAGTATTTTTTTCTAACTCACTTAAATTATTAAATTGGGTATTTGGAAAATATGATCTTTTTAGATTCTCTTGATCAGCTTTAATATCCCTTAAAAAATTTACTTTTTGAAAAGCTGAACCGAGTTTCATTGCATTTATTTTAAGTTTTTGAAATTGTTTTTCATTTCCTTGAACAAAAACCTTTAAACACATTAAACCAACAACATCTGCTGAGCCATAAATGTATTCTTTATATTCTTTTACAGTTGAATATTTTTTCTTTTTTAAATCCATTCTCATACTTTTCATAAAGGAATCAACTAATTCTCTATCAATAGAATATTTGTGATAGGTGTGTTGAAATGAATTGAGAATTGGATTAAGACTAATTTTATTTAACAAAGCCTTATCAAGATCTTCAGCAAAGGAATTAAATAACTCAGATTTGTTAAAATTATGAAAGGAATCAACAATTTCATCAGCAAATCTGACAAAACCATATATATTGTAGATGTCCTTTCTTATAGATTTTGACAATAGTTTGGTAGCCATAGAAAAGGACGTGCTGTAGGTTTTCGTAACTCTTTCACTACACTCATATGAAATCTTATCAAATATTTCTTTCATTTGTATGAACTATATATCACAATTTACAAAAATAAAATATCTATTTACTATTAACTAAACCAGCCACAAGTTCCCCAGAAACAATTGCAGGAGGCACACCTGGACCAGGAACAGTCAATTGACCGCAAAAATACAAGTTTTGTACCAATTTACTCTTTATTTTAGGTCTTAAAAAGGCTGTTTGCATCAAAGTATTTGCAAGTCCATATGCATTTCCACCATAAGAATTATACTCTTTCTTGAAATCATTAACACAAAAACTTTTTTTATAAATTACTGAGTCCTTTAATTTTTGTCCAGTATACAATTCCATTTTTTTTATTATAAAATCAAAATATTTTTTTCTGATTTCATCAGTGTCAGTAAGGTTGATTGCAATTGGAATTAAGAAAAATCCATTTTCACAACCCTTAGGTGCTGTTTTAGGATTTGTTTTTGATGTGAAATTTGCGTAAAACAAAGGATCAGTAGGCCATACAGGTTTATCATAAATTTCTTTGGCATGTGCTTCAAAATCAGTATCAAAAATAAGGTTATGGTGTTTTACATTTTTCAATTTTTTGTTAAAACCGACATAAAAAAGTAAGGATGATGGTGCAAAGGTTCGTTTTTCCCAATATTTTGGTTTGTATTGACGATACTTTTTTTCAAGTAGGGATTCTGTATGGCTATAATCAGCTCCTGAAATAAGAACATCACAGATGAATTCTTTTTCATTGACTAAAAGTTTTTCTACTTTTTTATTTTTAACAATAATCTTATTTACTGTTTGATTAGTTAAATATTTCACTCCCATGCTTCTACCAAGTTTAACCATTGCTTTCACTAAATCATGAAATCCATTTTTAGATTGAAAGGTTCCTAAACCGAAATCGGCAAAGTTCATAAAGTTGTAGAAAGAGGGAGTGTTAGATGCTTTAGCACCTAAAAATAAAACTGGAAACTCTAATACTGATCTGAGCCTGGGATCTTTGAAATCTTTTCTGACATCTTTCTTAATATTTGATAAGAAAAACCGGATTTTTTTAATTGTTTTTAATGAAACTAATTCCAAAGGAGACTTTCCTGGCATCTTGTAAAGCATGTCCTCAACTCCTAGTTTATAATTTTCCTCAGCAATTTTTAAATATCGTTTTAATTTTTTTCCAGAGCCCTTTTCAATTTTTTCAAACTCTTCGCAAATTTTATTTGGATTATTTGCTATGTCTATAAAACTATTTTTTCCAAATATAACTCTGTATGCAGGATTTAATTTTTTTAGCTTGTAATAATCGGATACTTTCTTTCCAAAATCATTAAAAAATTTTTCAAATACCCCAGGCATCCAATACCAACTAGGGCCCATATCAAAGCTAAATCCATCTTCCTCAAATTGTCGAGCTCTGCCACCCAATGAGTTATTTTTTTCAAAAACTGTTACGTTATTTCCTTTGCTAGCTAAATAGCAAGCTGCTGACAGAGATGAAAATCCAGAACCAATAATAAAAATATTCTTTTTCATTTATTTCAATATTGTGCGCACGAGAAGACTCGAACTTCCACAACCAATTTGGTTATTAGGCCCTCAACCTAACGCGTCTACCAATTCCGCCACGTGCGCTAATTAAGATTTTTACTGTATGTTTTAGGCGTTACACCATATTTATTTTTAAATGCCGCTATAAAGTGGCTAGCAGTACTATACCCAAGTTTAATACTTACTTCATTAACATTTTTTTTTCTTTCAGAAAGAAGTTTTTTGGCTAATTCCATTTTATGATCTAGTAAAAATTGATATACAGTTTTACCATATATTTTTTTAAAGCCTTCCTTTAATTTTTTTAGGCTTAGGTTAATTTCTTTAGATAAATTTAAGAGAGTAGGAGGGTTTAACAAATTTTTCAGAGCGATTTCTTTTGCCATTTTAATTTTATTGAAATTTTCTTCATTTGTCAAAAAGGGACATTTTTCAATATTGGTATCTCTACTACTGTCATAAATGTAACTAAATAGCTCATAGGTTTTCGCTTTTAGATACAAGTTGTTTTTTGCAATATTTTTACCAAAAGACAGGAAAAGATCATTCAACGTGATAAAGACTGGGTTTGAAATCTTTTCTTGAGCATAATACTTTTTATTAATATTTTCATCTTTAAGAAATTGAATATCATTTTCTTCAGAAAATAAATTATGAAATTTTTTTATTGAAATAATAATTGAAAGGATCTTTGTTTGTGGACTATTTTCGGCATTGATTGGAAGTTCTTTATCCGGATTATACAATACTATGTAATTTCCCTTTGTAACATTTAAACTATATGCTCCTTTGTTATAATGAAAATTTATTTCACCATTTAAAACAAAATGAAACTGAATTTTTTCACAAGAAACACTTCTGTCAAAGAATATATTTTTTTTTAAATTATTTTCAGATTTTAATAAAGTAATGCCTCCACTTGTGGTGCATTCAAAGAAATTAGTATTATTAGAGGGCATTTATTATTTTGATAAAAACTGATCAATAATTAAACCAATTTCTTTTTCATCAGTCAGTTCATCATCAAACATATAGGAGAATAGTGGTTTATCATCAATAGTTTTTTTCAAGGATATTTTTTCATTTTTTTCATAAATATAATTCCATATACTTCTTACTTTCGACCACTTTTCATAATTAGCATCCCACCATGCAATCGCAACTGCACATTTCGAGTCATCTACTCTTGTATATTTGTTAAACCCTTTTTCTTCTGCTAAAATTATCTCTTCAGATGTTGTTTTTTTTATTACTTTCTTGTTGTCTTGGTCATGGATCCAACCATTTGAAACTATTTCATGTCTGTTCCCACGTATCATTATATCATAGTCGTCTCTTTTAGTATATTCTCTTCTTGGTAGGGGTGCGTGAGAAGTATTTTCCCAATAACTTTTTCCGTCAACATGCACCCATGATGATGATCCAAAATATCTGGGACTATCATCTACCTGAAAAACTTCCTGTGTCCATTGGCCATTTACATCTTTTTTGTCTTTGCTATAAGGTTTCCATGTATTTTTCCCATCATATGCATAAAAATCTTGATTTTCATAAATCCAGTCTTGTCTCCAATGTTTAATTACATTGTCTTTCATTACGAGTAGATGTTGAATGGAGATATGATCTTTTTCATCTTTAATTAATTTTGCATATTCAAGAGCCTTGGATTTATAATTCTTAGATTTTTTATATAAAGAATCACCAGAGTGCGAGAATGTTTCCGCAAAATTGAATTCTATTTCAAAACATCCACACATTTTTTTAATTGACTCAATATCTTTCTTTTTTTGTCCATGTACAGAAAATATTGAGAAAAATATTAAAAAAAATAATATTTGTTTGACCGTTAATTTCAGGGCATTATTTTGCATAATTATGATGGTTTAATTTAAACAAGTTTCAAATATAATAATTATCTTGCAATTTAGAATAACTCTAAATAACATGATTTATAAAAACTTCCTGAACTTTATTTTATGCACAGTTTTACTAAGTTGTAATGTTGAAAAGAATGATGAAATTAATATTTACAGCCAAAGACATTATCAAGTAGATAAAAAACAATATGAGAATTTTGAAAAAAAAACAGGCATTAAAATTAATGTTATCAAGGCAGGTGCAGATGAATTATTAGAAAGGCTTTACAATGAGGGGGAAAATAGTCCTGCTGACCTTTTTGTGACTGTAGATGCTGGAAAATTACAAAAGGGTGTTGAAAAGGGACTATTTCAAAAAATAAAAAATAAGATAATTGAATCTAATATAATTGCTGATTTAAAAGACGTAAATAGCTACTGGGTTCCTGTAACATATAGGGCTAGATTAATTGTTTACAGTAATGAAAGAGTTTTATCTCATGAATTGAGTACATATGAAGATCTGGCTAACCCTAAATGGAAAGGTAAAATTTTAGTTAGATCCTCATCAAATGCATACAATCAAGCTTTGATGGCCTCAATGTATGCTAATATTGGTGAAGAGGCTACAAAAAAATGGTCTAAAGGAATAGTAAATAATTTGGCAAGAGATCCAAAAGGAAATGATAGGGATCAGGTTAAAGCAATTGCTTCAGGTCAAGGTGATTTGGCAATTGTAAACTCATACTATATTGGAATGTTACTTTCCTCTGAAAAAGAATCTGAAGTTTTAGCTGGTAAATCTATTTCTGTTTTTTTTCCAAATCAAGCGAAAGAGGATAGGGGAACTCATGTAAATATTTCTGGATTTGCACTTACAAAAAATGCACCTAATCGAGAAAATGCTATTAAGTTATTAGAATATTTAACTGATGTGGAGGCTCAAAACACTTATGTGAATAATAGTTTTGAATACCCTGTTAATCCCAAGGTAAAGCCATCTAAAATCGTATCATCATGGGGTGAATTTAAATTTGATAAACTAGATTTAAACTTACTGGGTTCTTTACGAGCTGATGCTATTAAAATATTTGATTACACAGGGTGGAAATAATTTTACTTTGAAAAAAGAATTTAGAAAAAAAGTTGTTGCGCTGGTTTTATTTGGGGGTTTTTTTCTTCCTATTGGTTTCCTAATTCTTAAATCTTTCTTTTATGGAACTGATTCTTTAAATTATATTTTAGAGAACCTTTTGTTTGAATATTCAATTAACACGCTAAAGTTAATTCTCATCACTTGTATTTTTTCCATAATATTTGGTGTTTTTCCTGCTTGGTATGTAAGTAATTATAAATTTTTTGGAAGGAGTATAATTGATTTACTGCTTCTTTTACCTCTTGCAGTACCAACATATATCATGGCATTTTCATACAGTGAAATTTTAAGTTTTACTGGACCATTTAAAATTACTGTAGATTTAATTCAGCCTGAGATACTGGGAATTTTATTATCCTTTTCGTTGTTCCCATACATTTATTCTGCCTCAAGAATTTCATTTTCACTATTGGGGGAAAGATATCAAGAAATCTCTAAAAATTTAGGAATTAACAAAACAAAATATTTTTTTACTGTTGTTATTCCCCTTTCTAAACCAGCTTTATTTTCCGGGCTATTTTTAGTGATTATGGAAGTTTTAAATGAGTATGGTGCCGTTAAATATTTTGGAGTAAATACTTATACCATTGGAATTTTTAGAGCGTGGAACTCAATGAACGATACTGGCGCAGCAATTCAATTATCATCTATACTTTTATTTATTGTTTCTTTTTTATTTTTTCTAGAAAAATCATTTAATAAAAACAAAAGGTTTTCATCTGCTAAAAATAGTTCAGTCAATAAGTTAATGAAGACAAAAATTTTAAAAAAAATATTAATTTATATTTTCTGTTTGACACCCATTATTTTTGCATTTATTATTCCGGTTGTTTTCAACTTAGTTAATTTAATTGATGATTTTCAATCGATAGAATTTTTAAATCTTTTTCGTTTAACCATTAATTCAATTTCAGTTTCTTTGTTTACCTCAATTTTTGTTGTTTTGATTTCAATCTTATTTTTATATGGTGAAAGACAATCGAAGTCAAGGCTATATTATTATATAAATGAGTTTATTTCGCTTGGTTATTCAATTCCTGGTGCAGTTGTTGCATTATCAATAATAATTTTCTTTACATCTATTGATTCCAATCTTGCAAAAATTTCAATACTTGGTGGCTTTTTAGTTTACTTGTTTATGCTTATTTATGCTTACATCATTAGATTCATGGCTGTTGGAAAAACTACCCTAAAGGCTGGTTTTGATAAATTACCTAATTCCTATGATAATACAGCCAAAGTTTTAGGTCTTTCAGATTTCAATTTCTTTAAAAAGGTATTATTTCCACTGAATAAATTACCGTTACTATCTGCTTTAATATTAGTATTTATTGATATCATGAAGGAATTACCAATCACCCTAATTTTAAGACCTTTTAATTTTGATACATTAGCTACACAAACTTTTGAATTTGCGGTTGATGAAATGATTCCAAAGTCAGCAATATATTCATTATCAATAATACTTATTTGTAGTTTATTATTAGTTTTATTTAAGAAATTATTAGATCGTTTACATGTTTCTGGAGATTAAAAATTTAGTAAAGTCATACGAAAATGGATATAACATCCTCAATGGGCTAACCTTTTCTTTAAAAAAAGGGGAAGTTTTGTCTTTTATTGGTAATAGTGGATCTGGAAAATCAACTTTTCTTAAGTGTTTGGCAGGTCTTGAAGAAATCAATTCAGGAAAAATTAGTTTGAATGGTTTAACAATTGAGGATGATAATTATTCATTACCAGTTAATAAGCGAAAGATTGGTTATGTTTTTCAGGATTACACTTTATTTCCACATCTAAATGTCAAACAGAATATTTGTTTTAATTTGGAGAAAAAATTTTCAAAAAATTTTGAGTCGATAGTTTCATTATGTAAATTGAAGCATCTGTTGAAAAGATATCCGCACGAAATTTCTGGTGGTGAGCAGCAAAGGGTTTGCATTGCAAGGTCATTGGTAAGGGAACCAGATTTAATATTACTTGATGAGCCTTTTAGCAATCTTGATACAAGCATTAAAGAAGTGATCAGTAACGAGCTTCAAAATATTATAAAAAAGTCAAAAATCACTACAATTCTTGTAACACACGATATTCATGATGCTCTTCATATTTCCGATAAGATTATTGTTTTTAGTGATGGAATTATTCAACAATTTGCAAAACCTGAGATTTTGTATTCAAATCCGGTTAATGAATATTGCGCATCAGTTTTGGGTATCGTCAATAATCTACTTATTGATAGAAAGAAATATATACTGCGAGCAGAGCACATTAAAATTGTTGAGAAATCCAAAAATACTTTAGTTGTAGATAAATGTATTTTTTTGGGGAAAGAATATAAAATTTTAGGAGTTACTAATTTGAATAATCAAAAGATTTGTTTGTTTTCAAAACAAAAGATTAAAGCTGGAAGCGTAATTAATTTTGAATTTTCCGCGGAGAATCTTATTTGTATATAATAAAATAGCCAACAAAAGTTGGCTATTTTATTATAGAAATTTTATTCAAAGTTGGTTACTCCATCATTTGGTTGATACACATAATTAAATGTATAATATCTACTTTCATCTACACCGTATTGAGGTGTCTCAGGAGCGCCTTGATAATAACTAACTATTTCCATCTTAGCATATTTACCATCTCTTGTTTTAAATACTAAGATTTTTCCTGGGGTTGGAGAGATTATATAAGTTGGAGGTCCTGAATATGTATACCATCCATTACCACTTCCAGTCGGAATTGCTAGTCCTTCTGCTGAGTCCTGAACAAATAACGCAGTATCAACATCGATTACTTCTTGCATCAATCCATTAAAGATGTATGCTCCACCTTCACCAGTTCTTTCCGGTTCTCCATCCATTCCCATCGATGCACCACCATTTACAATAATCGTTGTTCCTCGGAAACCTACATCCCAATCTGTTTCACTGTCTGTCTGTAATCCACTTTGGAAATCAAACTTTGCAAATTCACCTGAAATTGGGGCACCTTGACCACCTTCTTGAGGCGCATGTATATCTAATACGGTTTCAGAAACTACACTTTGCATCACAGAGGAATTGTCATCATCATCGCAACTTAGTATCCCAACAGTCATTAATAATAGGGTTAAAAATTTAATTGTTTTCATATTTAATTGTTTTTGGTTTATAATTGATTAAGGTTATATTTAAGTTTAAAATAGTAGATTCTACCACTTAGGCTAGAAATGTTTTGAACATCCTTATAGTTCAAAATATTTTCAATTCCTGCAGTTATATCAATTTTGTCAAATTTTTTTATTAAGGTTGTATTCGCTGTGAAGTATCCATCAACAAACTGGTCATATTTATCAAGATAATTATTTGAATTTGTATCAAATAAACCATATTTACTTCTATAAATAATTCTTAGACTAGAGCTTAAACGTTTTTTAGGATTTTTGTAGTTTATTTTAAAACTTCCCATGTGTCTTGATCTGTTGTAAAGGCCGAAATAATCAGATTTTTTTAGTCTGAATGCATCAGACTGAGGGGTTAATCTTGCAAAAACTTCACCATTTTCAAATGCTTTTTGAGCATCTAAATCATAAGCATATAAAAGTTGATAACCCAAAAGAATTGATAAATCTTTGTTTATTTCATAATCAGAATTAAGTTCAAGGCCATAAGTGGAAACACGATTAATATTGTAGTAAGAAAAAATATTCTGACCATTAGTTTTATTAGCAATTACCTGAACATCAATAAGATTCTGCGTTGAATTATTAAAAACATTTAAGTTGATATCAGTTTTTGAATTTAATTGATAATCAATGCCAAGATTTAAACTAAATGAGCTCTCAGCTTTTAATTTATCATTGAAATTGTCAAGAGAAACAATAATATTTGAAATTTGTCCCTCATTGATTAGTTGATTTATCACATCTTGCACTACATTAAACCCAATTACGGAATACCCTTGCGTAGAATTAGTAAAATTAAAATACAGTTGTCTAAATTCTGGTGCTTTAAATCCATATCCGGAGGAAAATTTTAAGGATAAATCCTTGTTGAATTTGTAAATGCCAGAAAACTTTGGGCTTAGCTGTGAGTTATATTCTTCGGTGTTGTCAAATCTACTTCCAATTATCAGATTAATCTTTTCACTAGGATTAAAATCATATTGAAAATATGTAAAAATCGAATTTTGACTAGGTTTTATATCAAAATACGTCCTGTTTAAAGATTCTTTTTTGTTTCCTAGACCAACTACAATAGTATTATTTTTCTTGGTTCTAAATTCAGATTTTAGTTCAGGTTTGAATATGATTTGATCAAAAAAACTTTCGCTGTGTAAATTTCCGTTTTCATCATTTAGATATTCATCTGCAAAGTAATTTGAGAAGTAGATATCTAATCTTGTATTAATATTTTCTATTTGATGAACTAAACTTAAATTTATATTCTCTTCATCAATGTAGCTTTCCCCACTTAATGAACTAGAAGCGATATTTTCTATGGTCTGAGTAAAGTTTCTGAAATTAAACTTAATTTCAAATTTATCATTGATAAGATAGCTCAATTTCAATTGAGTAGTTGAATTTTCAAATTTATTTACAGTTCTAAGAAAATCACTTGCATCAAGATCATAACCATCACTAGAAAAATGGTTGTAAAATAATGAACTCTTAAATTTATCATTACCAAAATTTAAATTAATATTATTATCAATGGTTTTGTGTGTTTTGATGGATGATGATATAGAACCAGTAAAGCCATAACCAGGATCTTTGGTAATGATATTAATTACACCGGCTAACGCCTCATTTCCATAAAGGCTAGAGGATGCTCCTCTAACAATTTCTATTTGCTGTATATTTCCTACGGAAATTCTATCCAAGTCTAATGTTCCAGCAGATCTTCCTACGATGGGTTGGTTATCAATTAAAATTAATGTGTATTGAGAATCTAATCCTTGCATTTGAATTCCTTTAACACCACCAAAATCATCAACAGTAATTAATCCTAGCTCTTCATTAATTATTTCACTAAGTCTATTTGCATTGGTATTTTGTATTTGATCACTTGTGATGATAGATGCATTTAAGGGAAGTGAAGACAGTACTCTTTTGGTTTTTGTAGCAGTAATCATTACTTCATCCAACTTATTTTCAATGGAGTCAAATGCAGTGTTATTTGGTGTAGTAACATTTGTAAACAGAAAAACAAAAATTATAAAAAAATGAAGGTTATATTTTTCCAAAAATTAAAATTTTTGCAAAGATATATTGAGAATTCAATTAAATAATAACGATAAAAGTTTATTAATGAACATAGAAGTTCCTTCTTATAATAAAAAAATTAAAAATTAAATAACGGTAAAAGTTTGACTTTGTATATTAATTTTGGGAACAGTATTTGATCTGTGTATAAAATATCGTTTCAGATGAAAAAAATTATTATCGTTTTTGACGGGTATTGCATTTTGTGTAGTGATTGTGTTTTGTGGATTTATAAAAAAAATAAACTTAAAAATATTTTTTATACTCATTTTGAAAGTGATTTTATAAAAAATAATTACCCAAATCTTAAACTTGAAAATACTGTTTATCTTGTTGATGAAAATGAGAATTTTTTGAAAATGTCAAAAGCAATCAAGTATTGTACAAATTTTATTGAAATGAATTTCATTTTAAAATTCTTTATTAAAATTACTCCAGCCTTTATACTTGATATAATTTATCGCTTGATAGCGCGATGTAGATATGTTATGTTTGGAAAAAAAAGTATCTGCTCATTTCCTGATGGATTACATACTAAACAAATATTAAAATAGTTATTTTTGATTAAGTCCTTACTCTTTAACAAGCAAAATATAATATCCATCATAAGGATCAGTAAGTCCAGTTAAAACTCCTGCTGAATTACCAAATACTTCCACTCGAGGTTGTGATTCATCTGAATTTGCCCAAATAATTACTTGTTCCCCTATACCATAAAAATTCCCATTAGCACCCTCCCTGAAACCTGAAGCTTTTAATGACAAACCACTGCTATTTGTAGCTAACCCTTGTAGTGAAGAGCCAGCACTATCATTATACCACCCAGGCATCGTATGATCCCAAAAATCATACGGATCATATACATATTTTATTTTTCCACCAGCAACCCCCTGTCCACCCAAACATTCAATGATATTATCCCAATCATTTACAGTTGCTATTCTCCATCCATCGGGTGCAATACCTCTGTCGTCCTCCACAACAAACCAATTGTACATAAATCCAATATTATTATATGGGTTTCCAGTATTGGGGTAATAGGACATAGCAGCATTTGATAATGCCGACCACTCTCCAGCATCTTGAACGATTGGAATTTCATCTCCGTTATTAAAATGAGTTGACCTCAAAAAGTCAATAGTCCATTGATTTCCATCACACATGACAATTGTTCTATATTTTTGTCCATCATAGTTATTGTGCATTACACCAGTTAATCCGATGTTTTTTGGATCAAGAGAATTAGAAATTTCATTTTGTAAAAATTCTAAATTTACAGCATCTGTTGCATCAGTTGGCTCGGCAACATTTTTAATCTGATTATTTTCAGCGCTAACTGTTCCATTTAAAAGAATGTCAGCCGATTGTGAATAAGAATAGCTAATTGATAGAATTGTCAGTAGGTATAAAGTATATTTTTTCACTAGAATTTATTTTAAATAAATATATAAAAAAAAGGGGGAAGTCATAATTAAAAAGTGACCTGGCTGGGGCTCGAACCCAGGACCCTCTCCTTAAAAGGGAGATGCTCTACCAACTGAGCTACCAGGTCAAATTTAATTACTTTAGAGGGTGCAAATATAAAATGTTTAATTTATATTACAATGCTTTTGATTAATAAACTGACAATAATATTATGAATATTATTTTGACCGGATATATGGGTTGTGGTAAAACTGAAATAGGCTCTAGGCTTTCTCAAAAATTAGCCATGAAATTTATTGATCTTGATCTATATATTGAAAAAAAAGAAGATTCTTCTATTACTAAAATATTTGATAAAAAGGGCGACATTTATTTCCGAAAAATAGAATCAAAATATTTACATGAAATTATAAAAAAAGATAATATCATTTTATCACTTGGAGGAGGTACACCTTGTTATCACGAAAATCATAAAATTTTTAATAATGACAATAATATTAGTTTTTACCTAAAATACTCTAGAAAAAATTTATCAAAAAGATTATTTGCAATAAAAAAAAATAGACCATTAATTTCACAATTTAAAACCGAAGAAAAGTTGCTTGAGTATATTTCAAAACATTTATTTGAAAGAGAATTGTATTATTCTATGGCAAAAAACACTTTAAGCTGTGATGATAAATCTATTGATCAGTTATGTGACCAGATTATAGAAACATTAGAATAAAAATGCTTCAATTTCATCTTTTGTAAAAACTACATCTACACGATTTTGCAATGATGTGGAAAGATTTATTCCTTTAAAATCGGCACTAATTGGAAATTTTTTATGACTTCTATTAACCAAAACAGCAGTTTTAATACTCTCAACTTGAATATCTAAAAAATGTTTGAGAGCATAGGTTAAAGTTTTTCCTGAGCTAAGAACATCATCAACAATAACTACTGATTCATCCTCACATTCATTTATATCAATTGATAATTGGATGTTTTCAGATGGATTTGATTTATTCATTTTCATAGTACAAAAAATTATATTTTTTTTTGAAATGCGATTTAATTCTTCACAAATTATTTTAGCAAGTAATGCACCATTTTTTTCAATTCCGCAAATTATTACCTTTCTGCGATCCAGATTAGATTCTATAATTTGCAACGAAATTCTTTTAATTTTATTTAAGATTTGAGTATTCTCAAGTATTTTCTTCTTTAGCATTCTAGAAATAGTATATTAATTGTATTTTTGTCTAGCAAAATTAATTATTGTGGGTATTAAAATACGTTTTTTTTTAATTTCAATTTTAATAATTAGTCTTTCGTGCAGAAAAGATGACGACAATCCAATAGCTATCGAAGAAGCTGATCGAACTGAACAGCAAGTTATTGATAATGATTCTTTGTTAGGATACTTTAGTACACATTACGTTAATAATGCAATTATAAATAACCAATTTATTTCTTTAGATGAAATAATAATAACTCCCTTACCTGAGGATGGTGTGTTGCCAAATTCTGAGCAAAATTCTCTTTTAATTGATCTTATAGAGACATATTCAACTACATATTTAGAAACAGATTATGAATTTTATATCCTACGAATTAATCAAGGTGGGGGAGATACCTCTCCAAATTTTTGCGATAGTGTAAGAGTTTCATATGAGGGGAATCTTATGGATGGCAATACATTTGATTCTTCTATTAATCCGACAGATTTTGATTTAATTGCTACTATTTCTGGTTGGGGAAAAGTAATTTCACAATTTAATAATGCAGAGAGTTTCAATATTAATGATGACGGAACGGTTTCTTATATTAACCCAGGTATAGGAGTAATGTTTTTACCATCTGGTTTAGCTTATTTTTCATCATCTGCAGGATCTGTGCCTGTATACTCAAATCTAATATTTAAGTTTAAATTGTTTCAATCAGAAGTTAATGATCATGATAATGATAATGTTCCAACATTTCTTGAAGATCTAGATGGTGATTTAAATTTGACAAATGATAATTCTGACGATGATCCTATAAATAATTTTCTTGATTCAGATGATGATAATGACGGAACTCTAACTATTGATGAAGATTTGGAGCCTGATTCTGATCTGACAGTTGATAGAGATGGTGATGGAGATCCTACCAATGATATTGGCGATGGAGATCCAACTAATGATGATACGGATGGCGATGGTGTTCCAAACTATCTTGATTCAGATGATACAGCATCCAGATTAGATTAGATACTATTTTCTTCCGATTACCAGCTTGCACTTTTCAACTATGGACTCAGAATCTAGTCCATACTTTTTCATTAGTTCAGCAGGTGTGCCTGATTCACCAAAAGTATCATTAGTAGCAATGAATTCTTGAGGACTTGGTAGTTTTTTACATAGCACTCTTGAGATACTTTCTCCTAATCCACCAAGAAAATTGTGCTCTTCAGCTGAAACAATACACCCTGTTTTATTTACTGAATCAAGTAATGCTTTTTCATCCAGTGGTTTAATGGTGTGAAAATTTATAACTTCAGCGCTGATTCCTATTTTGTCAAGTGCTTTTAAAGCTTCTAAAGCTTCCCATACAAGATGGCCTGTTGCTGCAATTGTAACATCATTGCCTTCTCTTAAATTTATTGCTTTGCCAATTTCAAATTTTTGATTTTCTGGCATAAATACAGGTATTTTTGGTCTTCCAAATCTCAAATAGACTGGTCCCTTATGATCCGCAATAGCCAAAGTTGCAGCTTTTGTTTGGTTGTAATCACAGGGATTAATAACAGTCATTCCTGGAAGCATTTTCATCATACCAATATCTTCTAAAATTTGATGGGTAGCACCATCTTCACCCAATGTAATCCCAGCATGAGAAGCACAAATTTTAACGTTTTTGTCAGAATATGCAATCGATTGTCTTATTTGATCATAAACTCTTCCAGTAGAAAAATTTGCAAATGTTCCAGTAAATGGGATTTTTCCTCCAATTGTCATTCCAGCAGCTATACCCATCATATTTGCTTCTGCTATTCCTACTTGGAAGAACCTGTTTGGGTGGTTTTTTTTAAATTCCCCCATTTTTAAAGATCCAGTGAGATCGGCACATAATGCGACTACATTTGGGTTCTTTTTACCTAACTCTGTTAATCCGTCCCCAAAACCACTTCTAGTATCTTTTTTTTCTGTATAAGTGTAGTATTTCATCTTAATAATCTCCTAATGTTTCAGTGTTTTGTTTTAATGCAAGTTTAAGTTGCTCATCATTTGGAGCTTTTCCATGCCATTCGTGGGTATGCATCATAAAATCTACACCATTGCCCATAATAGTTTTTAATAATACAATAACAGGTTTATTACTAAAAAGATTATTTTTTGCTTGATCCATTCCTTCAATAATACTTTGAATATCATTTCCGTTATCTATTTCTATTACTTTCCATCCAAATGAGTTTAATTTAGAGTTTAAATTACCCATATTCAAAACATCCTCTGTGCTACCATCAATTTGTTGTCCATTTAAATCAATAACTGCAATTATGTTATCAACTTTTTTAGCGGATGCATACATAATACCTTCCCAATTTTGACCTTCTTGAAGTTCACCATCACCCATAAGACAATAAACAATTGATGGATCATCATTGAGTTTTTTTGATAATGCTGCACCAATAGCAACAGATAATCCTTGTCCAAGAGATCCTGATGATATCCTGACCCCTGGAAGTCCTTCATGTGTTGTTGGATGACCTTGAAGTCTGGAATCAATTAGTCGAAAAGTATTTAATTCATCAATATTAAAATACCCACATCTTGCAAGAACACTGTAAAAAACTGGAGATATATGTCCATTACTAAGAAAAAATAAATCTTCATCAATTCCATCCATTGAAAAATTATCTTTTCTTTTCATTATTTTGTTAAATAAAGTCACTAAAAATTCAGAACATCCTAATGATCCACCAGGATGACCAGAGTTTACTTTGTGAACCATCCTCAAAATATCTCTCCTAGTCTGAATTGTAATTTTTTCTAGTTTATCTATTTCTGACATTTATAGTAATATATATTTAGATACAATTTATGCTATTTTAAAAACTTAAAAAAGAAATAATTTTTCATTTATTAACAAATATGGTCAATGATGTCTATCTTAATTATATTTGCCTTTAATGGATCCTGTTTTTAAAATTATTTCATTTGATAAAAACTCTAGTGCCAGAGTAGGTGTGATTAAAACCTCACACGGGGAGATTAATACCCCAGTTTTCATGCCTGTTGGTACACAGGCAACAGTAAAGGGTGTTCATCAAAGGGAACTTGAAAATGATATTAAAGCAGAAATAATTTTAGGAAATACATACCATCTTTACTTAAGACCTGGAATAGAAGTACTTGAAAATGCTGGAGGTATTCACAAGTTTATGAATTGGAATAAAAACATATTAACTGATTCTGGTGGTTATCAAGTATATTCACTTTCATCCAATAGAAAAATTAATGAAAATGGAGTAGAATTTAAAAGTCATATTGATGGTAGTAAACATTTATTTACCCCTGAGTATGCAATTGAAATTCAAAACTCAATTGGAGCAAATATCATTATGGCTTTTGATGAATGTCCGGCTTACCCATGTGATTATAGTTATGCAAAAAATTCTATGCATTTAACACATAGGTGGTTAGATAGATGTTTGTCGAAATTTAACTCAATAGATGGAAAGTATGGATTTAAACAAATCTTTTTTCCTATTGTTCAAGGCAGTACATATAAAGACCTCAGGCAAGAATCTGCAAAAGTAATATCTTCAAAAGATTGTTTTGGAAATGCAATTGGGGGTTTGTCTGTAGGGGAGCCATATAATGAAATGTATGAAATGGTTGGAAATGTTTGTGAAATATTGCCAAAATCTAAGCCAAGATATTTGATGGGTGTTGGAACACCTGCTAATTTATTGGAAAACATTTCCTTGGGCGTTGATATGTTTGATTGTGTAATGCCAACAAGAAACGGAAGAAATGGAATGCTTTTTACATCCGAGGGTATCATCAATATTAAAAATAAAAAATGGACAAATGACTTTAGTTCAATTGACCCTGAAAACATATCTTGGGTTGATAATTACTCAAAAGCTTATCTTAGACACTTATTTACTGTGAATGAAATGCTGGGCAAACAAATTGCATCTATTCATAATTTAGGATTTTATAGAAATCTAATGCAAAAAGCTAGAAATAAAATAATTGATGGAGATTTTTTAAATTGGAAAAATAAAATGGTAGTTAAACTTTCAAATAGACTCTAATTGAATAAAATTGATAAATACATTCTTAAGAAATATATAAGTACATATCTGTTAATTCAACTTCTTTTTATCCCAATAGCAATTGTTGTAAATTTAGCAGAACATGTTGATAAGTTGATAGCTAAAGAAGTTCCAATCGTTGAGATATTAAATCATTACTATAATTTTAGTATTTATTTTTCATCTAGTTTGTTGCCATTATTTTTATTTCTAGCAACTACATGGTTTACATCAAAACTTTCTAATGATTCTGAAATTGTTGCTTTGTATTCCTCTGGAATTTCATTAAAAAGGATTTTAAAGCCTTACATGATAGGTTCACTAATCATTGCTATTTTTTCTCTTTACTTTGGAATGTATGTTGTTCCTGAATCAACTAAAAATTATAACGATTTTTCATATAAATATTTAAGAGGAAATAAAAAAGCAATTGACAGTAAAAATATTTTTCGAAAAATTAATGACAAAGAGTATATTTTTCTAACCCAGTTTAATCCAAAAAATAATGTTGGAACAAATTTTACTCTAGAAAATTTTGATGGTGAAAAAATGAATTTTAAAATTAGTGCTTCAAGTATAAGATTTCTTGAAAAATCTAATAAATACCGATTGAATAATTTTTCAAAAAGAACAATTACAGATTCAGTCGATGTTATCGTTAATAAAAGGTCGTTAGATACAATTTTTGATTTTAAAGTTGAAGATCTTACACCTGTAAACTACATCGCCGAGTCATTAACATATAATGAGTTAATTGAGTTTATTGAAATTGAAAAATTAAAAGGTTCTGCTAATATCAACCGCTATTTGGTTGCTAAATACAAAAAATGGAGTATTCCTTTTTCAATTTTTATTTTGACTTTAATCGCTTTTGCCGTTTCATCAGAGAAAAGAAGAGGTGGTACAGGAGTAAATTTAGCTTTTGGGATAGTAATTGCTATGGTTTATGTTTTCTTTGACAAGATATTTGGAGTTTTAGCCCTTCAATCAGATTTATCTCCAATAGTTGCAGTATGGCTTCCAAATATTATTTTTGGTTTATTATCTATTTATCTTGTTTATAATGCAAAAAGATAATATCAGACACCACATTCATCTTCATTTTTTAGTTTTTATTGCTGGATTTACTGCAATTTTGGGTAAGCTAATTACAAATTCTCCTTTTTCAATTGTATGGCACAGAATGTTTATCGCATTAATTGTAATTTTTTTATTTGTGGCTATTACGAGAAAAAAACTAAAAACATCATATCAAAATATTTTTAAGTACGCTATTTTAGGTTTTGTTATATCTCTTCATTGGATAACATTTTTTATGTCAATTGATTATTCAAATGTTACAATAGCACTATCGATGATGTCAACAACTGCTTTTTTTACATCTTTCATTGAACCATTTTTTTTTAGTCGTAAAATTATAGCTCATGAATTATTATTATCCATTTTAGTTATTATAGCCATATTTTTAATCTTAAATTCTGAGTTAAATTATTCAGCTGGGATAATCTTGGGTATATTTTCAGCTTTTTTTGCATCAATATTCTCTGTTTTAAATGGACTTTTAATCAAAAATGAAAAGGCATACAAAATATCATTTTATGAGTTTCTATTTGGAGTGGTATTTATTTCTATTTTCTTAATTATTACAGGAAGATTGGATGATTTACTTATTGAAAGTTTTTTTTCTGTGAATTATCTATACATTTCTATTTTGGGTGTGGTTTGCACTGCTTATGCATTTATTGCTGCAGTATATTTACTCAACTATATTACTCCTTATTCTGCTGTACTAACTTATAACCTAGAACCTGTTTATGGAATTTTATTAGCTCTTATTATTTTTGGAGAATCCGAACAAATGAGTTCTAACTTTTATATTGGTCTACTATTAATTTTATTTTCAGTTTTTTTAAATTTTTATTTAAAAAAATATAATAAAAAGATAAATTAATAGGATCTTTTTTATCTTTATCATCCAAATAATTTATATGAATTATTTAGACTTTGAAGAACCAATTAAAGATTTAGACAAGCAATTATCAGATTGTATTGATTTGGGAGAAAAATCTGATGTTGATGTTTCTGAAACTCGAGTCAAAATTCAAAGGAAACTAGATCAAACTATCAAAGAAATCTACTCAGATTTAACCCCCTGGCAGAGGGTTCAAATTTCAAGGCACCCAGATCGACCCTATACTTTAGATTACATCAATTCAATTTTTGGCAAAACTTTTCTTGAATTACATGGTGATAGAAATTTTAAGGATGATAAAGCGATGGTTGGTGGTTTAGGAAAAATTAAAGACCAAACATTTATGTTTATTGGTCAACAAAAAGGACACAATACAAAAGATCGTCAATATCGAAATTTTGGAATGGCTAATCCTGAGGGTTACAGGAAGGCATTGAGACTAATGAAATTAGCTGAAAAGTTTAATATTCCTGTTGTTACATTAATTGATACTCCTGGTGCATATCCAGGTCTAGAAGCTGAGGAAAGGGGTCAGGGAGAAGCTATTGCCAGAAACATTTTTGAAATGACAAAATTATCTGTTCCAATAATAACAGTAATAATTGGTGAAGGTGCTTCAGGAGGCGCTTTGGGAATAGGCGTTGGAGATGTAGTTTTAATGCTTGAAAACACTTGGTACTCTGTTATTTCGCCTGAATCTTGTTCATCTATATTATGGAGAAGTTGGGAGTTTAAAGAAAAAGCTGCTGAGGCATTAAAGCTTACTGCTAAGGATATGAAAAGAATGAATTTAGTTGACAAAATTATTAAGGAGCCAATTGGTGGTGCTCATAGAGATAAGTCAAAAACTTTTGAAATAGTTCAAGCAAATATAATTAAGTCATATGCGGAGCTATCATTATTATCAAAAGAAAAATTAATCGCTCAGAGAATGCAAAAATATTCTCAAATGGGAATTTTTCATAATTAATCTCAAGCTATTAACATTTTTGTGTTGTTATTAACATTTTTTGTGTTGATATATTAGATTATTAATTGTAACAAAATTAAATCTTATTATCTACTTTAGATGATATGAAACAACCATCTTATAAAAATCTCAAATTAGATTCTAGTACTATCATTAACCTTGAAAAAGGAAAATTACCTCCGCAGGCTATTGATCTTGAGGAGGTTGTTCTAGGTGCTATGATGATTGATAAGAAAGGAGTTGATGAGGTGATTGATATTTTAACTCCAGAATCTTTTTATAAAGAAATTCATCAAAATATTTTTGATGCAATTTTTAAGCTTTTCCAAAAAAGTGAACCTATTGATTTATTAACTGTTTCAAATCAACTAAAGAAAGATGGTACACATGAGAAGATTGGAGGTGATTTTTATTTAATATCCTTAACTCAAAAGGTTTCTTCTTCTGCACATATTGAGTTTCATGCTAGAATTATTCTACAAAAGTTTATTCAAAGGAGTTTGATAAAAATTTCTAATGAAATAATCTCTGATTCTTATGACGAATCAAAAGATGTATTCGATTTGTTGGATAATGCTGAATCTAAGCTTTATGATGTAACTCAAGGTAATATTAAAAAATCATCAGAAACTGCACAAAGTTTAGTTATTCAGGCAAAAAATAAAATTGAATCTATTTCCAATAAAAAAGGGTTAAGTGGTATTCCCTCTGGGTTCAATAAAATCGATAAGCTTACGGCGGGGTGGCAACAGAGTGATTTGGTAATTATTGCTGCTAGGCCTGGGATGGGTAAAACAGCTTTGGCTTTATCGATGGCTTCAAATATTGCAATTGAAAATAAAATTCCTTTGGCGTTTTTTTCATTAGAGATGTCTTCAATTCAGCTTATTACAAGATTGATTTCCTCTGAAACAGGTCTTGATTCTAACAAATTAAGAACTGGTAAACTTGAAAAACACGAGTGGGAACAGCTTAATATTAGGGTTAAAAATTTAGAAAAAGCACCTCTGTTTATTGATGATACACCTTCGCTATCGATTTTTGACCTTCGTGCGAAAGCTAGAAGACTGGTGTCGCAAAAAGATGTAAAGATTATAATTGTGGATTATTTACAGTTGATGACTGCTGGTGGTAATATGAAAATAGGAAATCGAGAACAAGAGATTTCAACTATTTCAAGAAATCTAAAAGCCTTGGCAAAAGAACTTAATATTCCTGTTATTGCTTTATCTCAATTGTCTCGTTTGGTTGAGGGAAGAACTTCTAAAAGACCATTACTTTCTGATTTAAGGGAATCTGGAGCAATTGAGCAAGATGCTGATATAGTTTCATTTATTTATAGACCCGAGTACTATAAAATTGATACTTGGGATGATAATGAAAGATCCTCTACAGAAGGTGAAGCTGAATTTATAGTTTCAAAACATAGGAATGGAGGGCTCGAAAATATCAGAATAAGGTTTATTCCAAGTTTAGGAAAGTTTGAAGACTTGGATAATTTTGAGTCTCCCTATGAATTTCACTCAAAAATGAATGCTGCGGCTAACGACGATACTTTTAAAGAAAATGAACAAGGTGAGGAGGATTTACCTTTCTAAATATTTACTTTATTTTTTCAATTATTTTTTTAAATTCATCAGGATGATTAACCGCTAAATCTGCGAGTACCTTTCTATTTATGTTAATGTTGTTAGATTTTAGTTTATTGATAAACTCAGAGTAATTCATATCATGTATTCTACACGCAGCATTAATTCTGATTATCCAAAGTGATCTAAAGCTTCTTTTTTTAACTCTTCTATCTCTGTAAGCATATTGAAGTCCTTTTTCAACAGCATTTTTTGCAACAGTCCAAACATTTTTTCTACGACCGAAATATCCTTTTGCTTGTTTTAATATTTTTTTTCTCCTTGCTCTTTTTGCTACTGAATTTACTGATCTTGGCATTTTTTATAATTTTAAATTAGGTGGTAATAAAACTCTTCTTACCTATATTTACGGTTTTTAACCTTTACTTTAATCTTAATTGTTCTTTGACGCTATTCATATCACTATTATGTACTAATGTAGAGTGAGTCAAAGCTAATTTTCTTTTTTTTGATTTTTTTGTTAAAATATGATTCTTGAAAGCATGCTTTCTCTTTATTTTTCCTGTTCCAGTTACCTTAAATCTTTTTTTAGCACTGGATTTTGTTTTCATTTTCGGCATAATTATTTAATTTTTTTTGGAGACATTATCATGATCATTTTCTTACTTTCTAATTTTGGAAGTTGTTCAACTTTTCCTAAACTTTCAAGATCCTGAGCTAATTTTAATAAAAGGATTTCTCCCTGATCTTTATATATTATTGATCTTCCTTTAAAAAATACAAAAGCTTTCAATTTTGCTCCATCTTTTAAAAACTTTTCTGCATGTTTCTTCTTAAATTCATAATCGTGTTCATCTGTTTGTGGACCAAACCTAATTTCTTTAACAATTACTTTTGTTGATTTAGATTTAAGTTGTTTTTCTCTTTTTTTCTGCTCGTATAAGAATTTCTTATAATCTAGTGCCTTACAAACAGGAGGAGATGCATTAGGAGAAATTTCAACAAGATCTAAATCTAGGTTATTTGCGATATCTTGAGCTTTACTCAGCGGATAAACTCCAATATCTACGTTATCACCGACTAATCTAACTTCGTTAGATTCAATTTCAGAATTTATTTTATGAGGATTTTTCTTTATTATCCTCCAGGGTCTCCTTCCCCCTCGTCTTCTTATTGCTATGATTAATAATTTAAGTTAAACTTCTATTTTAATTTTATCTTTAATGATCTTAACAAAATCTTTGACTTTCATCTTACCATAATCTTTTCCACCATGACTTCTTAAAGAAATTTCTTTTTTATCTGATTCTTGTTCCCCTACGATAATCATAAAGGGGATTTTTTCAAGTTCAGCATCTCTGATTTTCTTGCCAACAGTCTCGCTTCTGTAATCAATTAGGCCGCGAATTTCGTTATTTTCTAACAAATTTAAAACATTTTGACAGTATTTTTCATGTTTGTCACTGATTGGAAGAATTATAAACTGATTTGTTGTTAACCAAAGGGGTAAATTTCCAGCAGTGTTCTCCAATAAAATTGCAATAAATCTCTCTAAACTTCCGAATGGAGCTCTGTGAATCATCACAGGTCTAACAGGTTTATTATTTTTGTCAATATATTTTAAGTCAAATCTTTCGGGTAAATTATAGTCAACTTGAATTGTACCAAGTTGCCACTTCCTTCCTAATGCATCATTTACCATAAAATCGAGTTTAGGTCCATAAAATGCTGCTTCACCTTCAACAATACTATAATTTAGTTCTTTATCTTTTACAGCTTTGATTATTGCTTTTTCAGATTTTTCCCAAGCACTGACACTGCCTATATACTTGCTAAAATCTGCTGAATCCCTTACTGAAATTTGAACACTGTAATCATTTAACCCTAAAGATTTAAAAACGTATAGAGTCAGGTCAATAACATTTTTAAACTCATCATCTAATTGATCTTCGGTGCAAAATATATGTGCGTCGTCCTGAGTAAAACCCCTAACTCTGGTTAATCCATGCAGTTCACCGCTTTGTTCATATCTGTATACGGTTCCAAACTCAGCATATCTTATAGGTAAATCTTTGTAGCTGAACTGTTCAGAATTATATATTTCACAATGGTGAGGACAATTCATTGGTTTCAAAAAGAATTCTTCATTCTCTTTAGGTGTTTTTATAGGTTGAAAGCTATCATCTCCATATTTTTCATAATGACCGGATGTAATATAAAGTTCTTTGTTTCCAATATGAGGAGTTATTACTGTTTGGTAACCTGCTTTTTTTTGAGCTTTTTTTAAGAAATTAACTAATCTTTCCCTCAAATCAACTCCTTTTGGATGCCACAAAGGCAAGCCTAGACCTACCTTGTTAGAAAAAGAAAAAAGTTTGAGCTTTTTCCCAATCTTTCTGTGATCTCTTTGTTTAGCTAACTCAATATTTTCTAAATATTCATTCAATAATTTTTGTTTTGGGAAAGATATTCCATAAACTCTTGTTAATTGTTTATTATTTTGGTTTCCTCTCCAAAAAGCACCAGAAATATTTAATATTTTAACAGCCTTGATTATTGATGTGTTTGGAATATGCCCACCTTTACATAAATCGGTAAAGTTAGAATGATCACAAAATGTAATCTCACCATCTTTCAATTCGTGAATAAGTTCAACTTTATATTTATTATATTCATTCTGATAGAATTTTATAGCATCTTTTTTTGAAACAGATCTGATTTTAAAATCATGTTTTTCTCTACATATTTGTAACATTCTAGTTTCAATTTTTTCAAAATCAGATTCAGAAATTTTTTGGTTATTGGTATCTATATCGTAATAAAATCCGTTACTAATCGCCGGACCAATTGTAAGTTTTGCATTCGGGAAAAACTCTTTTATGGCTTGAGCCATTACATGTGAGGTGGAATGCCAAAATGCCTTCTTTCCTAGATCATCTTCCCATGTGTAAAATTCTAATTTGCCGCTCCCATTTATTTTACTGGATATTTCTAAAGTTTCACTATTTAAGCTAGCTGAAATAACATTTCTGGCAAATCCCTCACTGATATCCTTCGCAATCTCTAACGCTGAGGTTCCTTTAGGGTATTCTTTTATCGATCCATCATTTAAGCTAATTTTAATCACTTACTTTAAAATTTTGGTTAAAATTAGGAATCATTTTTTAAATAGTTCAGATATTATCTTAAATAATGAAGTAAAAATCATTGATATTGCAATCACACAAAAAGAAATTCCACAAATAACAATAAAAATGGAATCATTAATTCCTCCCAAATGTATAAAAATGGGCCCAATAAATATTGGTATGAATGACAATAACAAGAGTTTAATATTTTTAGAGAAATTTTTACTTATCATTTGATTTATAATTTTCTATTGCTAACCTGATATTTTTGTATTTATGAATTAAATCTTTAGCAACACTTTTATCAATATTGAGTATTGATTCCACGATTCTTATTGCCCTTTCATAAAGTTTATTATTTGATAATTTCATATCAATCATTTTATTATCTAAAACTCTTCCTAGTTTGATCATAACTGCACTTGAAATCATATTAAGAATCATTTTTTGAGCCGTTCCAGCTTTCATCCTAGAACTTCCAGAAATATATTCTGCTCCTACTATTACTTCTATTGGGAAATCAGAGTTTTGAGCAATTTTTGTATCTTGATTACACGTAATACATCCTGTAGTTATTCCATTTTTCTTACAACTAATTAGACCCCCTAGTACATAAGGAGTTGAGCCTGATGCTGAAATACCAATGACCATATCATTTTGATCTATATTATAAAATAGTAAATCTTTCCATGCGTTAGTAATCGAGTCTTCTGCATGTTCTTGGGACTTCCTAATAGCTGCATCCCCACCTGCAATCAAGCCAATAATTTTATTTTCAATACCAAAGGTGGGTAGACATTCTGATGCATCTAGAATACCAAGCCTTCCACTTGTTCCGGAACCAATGTAAAATAATCTACCATCATTTTTTAGAATTTTAAATGCTTTTTCAATTAGTAGATTAACCATTGGTAAACATTTTTTAACAGAAGTTGCTACTGAATTATCTTCATTATTTATTTCGCTTGTAATAACCTCGATAGACTTTTTTTCTATATTAAAATAATTCGATTCTTTTTCAGTTGTTTTAATAGCTTAATATATTTTAAATGTTATCAATGATATTATTTAAAGTGATTGAAGGTCGCATTATTTTATTGATAATAGAATTATCAGTTTTATAATAACCATTTAAGTCTATGCTTTTCCCTTGATTTGAATTAATTTCATTCATTATTTTATTTTCATTTTTTAATAGGTCTTGATAAACTTTAGAAAACTCATTTTTAATTTCTTTGTTTTCATCTTGACTGCTTAAAAATTTTGACCAATATAAAGCAAGATAGAAATGACTTCCTCTACTATCAATTTCACCAACTTTTCTTGATGGAGATTTATTATTTTTCAAAAGTTTTTCTATCGCTTGATTTAAACAAACAGAAAGTATTTTAGAATTTGGATTTTTGAGAGACATGTCTTCTAATGCTACAGAAATAGCTAAAAATTCTCCGAGAGAGTCCCATCTGAGATGATTTTCTTTTAAAAGTTGCTGAACATGTTTCGGAGCAGAGCCACCTGCACCAGTTTCGAAAAGTTTACCTCCATTCATTAAGGGAACAATTGATAACATTTTTGCACTTGTACCTAACTCTAATATCGGAAACAAATCTGTTAAATAGTCTCTTAATACATTGCCAGAAACAGAAATAACGCTTTTTCCTTCTTTTACTTTATTTAGTGTAAAAACCGTAGCTTCATAAGGGCTCAAAATTTGAATATCTATTTTTGAGGTATTGATTTTCTTTAATTCTTTTTTTACAACTTTAATTATTTCTAAATCATGTGGTCTTTTCTTATCTAACCAGAAGATAGTTGGAAAATTTGTTTGCTTTGCTCTGGAAATTGCAAGCTTGATCCAATCTTTGATAGCATCTTTTCTGACAAGGCACATTCGCCATATATCTCCTTTCTCAACAATATGTGATGCTATAGTTTTTCCATCTTTTGTTTGGACCTTGATTTGTCCAGCTTTTTTTATTTCAAATGTCTTGTCGTGAGAGCCATATTCTTCAGCTTTTTTTGCCATTAGGCCAACATTTTGAACGGTGCCCATAGTCGATGGATCAAATGCTCCTTTTTCTTTACAAAAATCAATTGTTGCTTGGTAAATTGAAGCATATGTGCTATCAGGGATTATAGCTTTAGTGTCTTTAAGTTCTCCGTTCCTATTCCACATTTTTCCAGAACTTTTTATCATTGCAGGCATTGATGCATCAATAATCAAATCACTTGGGACATGAAAGTTTGAAATATTTTTTTCAGAATCAACCATTGCAATTTCAGCACTTGAAAGAAATATATTCTCCATTTCTTTTGTTATTCTATTTTTTTCATCTTTCTCAAGAGACTCTATTTTTTCATACAAAATAGATAAACCACTGTTAAAATTTACATTTAAATCTGAAAGAATTTTTTTATTATTTAAAATGAAATCTTTAAAATAAACCTTAAGCATATGTCCAAAAATGATAGGATCACTGACTTTCATCATCGATGCTTTTAAATGAAGGGATAGGAGGATTTTTTTATCAACACAATTTTTTAATTGTTTTTCAAAAAACTTATATAATTCTCTAATGCTCAGAAAGCTTGTATCAATAATTGTCCCTTTGTGAACAGTAATATTTTCTTTGAGAATTGTTTTTTTATTATTTTCATCATAAAAATAAATATTCAATAATTCATGTTTTTTAGATGTATTAGATTTTTCATTGTTTCTGAAATCTCCACTGCTCATTGTTGAAACATGGGTCTTTGATTTTTTTTCCCATTTACCCAATTTATGTGGGTTTGTTTTAATGTAATTTTTTATAGCTAGGGGTACCCGTCTATCTGAATTTCCTTCTCTCAAAATCGGGTTTACTGCACTTCCTTTGATTTTATCATATATTGATTTTATAATTAGTTCATTATCATTATTTGGCTTTTCAGGGTAGTTTGGAAGTGGGTATCCTTTGGATTGTAATTCAATTATTGCTTTTTTTAATTGTGGAATTGATGCACTAATGTTAGGTAATTTAATGATATTTGCATTTGGATCTTTTACTACTTTACTTAAAAATTCTAAATCATTTTCATATTTAACTTTACTTCCCAAAAAATCGTTGAATGTTGCCAAAATTCTTGCAGACAATGAAATATCTCTGGTTTCAAATTTAATTTTTGAAGATTTGGTAAATGCTTGTAAAATTGGAAGAAGGGAAGCGGTTGCTAGGGCAGGAGCTTCGTCGGTTTTGGTGTAAATAATCTTCAACATCAATCACTGTTATTATAAGTTTCAAATATAAAGAATGCTTATAAAAAAAATGTTAAAAATGATAATAGTTTCTAAAAAAAATGAAAGCCACATTTGAGTATTGCTACCCCAATATGGCTTTCTGAATTTCGAAAACTGTTTCTGTTTTGAATTGCTTCTCTACCAGGCATATTTTCTCAATTGTTGAACTGTCTGGCTTACTCACTTCTCTAGGAAATTTTCTGCTCAGCAGTTCTTGATTACTTATTCAAATATGGCCAAAGCTATATTTGATATAGGCTTATTACTTAATTTCATAATCCTCACTTCTCACCAAGTTTCCTTGATGGATGAAAAAACATTTAAATTGTGCAGGCACACTTTCAATAGTTTTTTCGTAGTTAATTTAAGCTAGGCTTAAATTCTTAATAAGTAATCATGTCAAAGAACGTTCTAGAATTTGACTTGTTTAACAAGTTGTTTATCCTTTCGGAGTCCACTACAAATCCTTTAACAATAATAATATAGAAATCTAATATTCAAAAAATAAAATTGATAAAGATATTAACTACTTTTAAACCATACTTATTAACAATTGTTAAATAAGTTAAGCTCTTTTTTCTTTAATTTTTGCTTTCTTCCCCGTTAGGTTTCTAAAATAAAATATTCGAGATCTTCTTACTTTCCCTTTTTTATTTAATTCAATCTTTTGAATAGACGGTGAATTAATAGGAAATATTCTTTCTACTCCAGTATTTCCAGACATTTTTCTAATCGTGAAGGTTTCAGTTGCATCTTCACCTCTTCTTTGTAATACAACACCTTTGAAAAATTGTGTTCTCGTTTTAGATCCTTCTTTTATTTCATAAAATACGGTAATTGTATCGCCTGAACAGAAAGATGGATAATCTTTAACTCCTTTTAAGTCGTTTTGAATATTTTTAATAATACTATTCATTATTATATGGTGTAATGTATAACGGGTGCAAATATAATTAAAAAAATAAATCGATAAATTATTTTAATGATTAATTTAAAGAAGCTTAGGCCTTTTTTTATTTGTTAACTCAACTGCTTTTTTACTTCTCCAATCTTCTATATTTTTTTGATCTCCACTTAGTAAGATATCAGGAACCTCCCAGTCTTTATATTTTCTAGGTTTTGAATAAACTGGGGGTGCTATTAAGTTATCTTGAAATGAATCAGTAAGTGCCGACATTTCATTTCCTAAAACACCAGGTATTAGTCTAACAATGCTATCTGCAAGAATAGCAGCAGGTAGCTCACCACCGGTTAATACAAAGTCACCAATTGAAATTTCTCTAGTTACCAAGTAATCTCTTATTCTTTGATCTATCCCTTTGTAATGACCGCATAGAATTATTATGTTATTTAAGCAAGATAATTTATTACACAATTGCTGGCTTAATTTTTCACCATCAGGAGCCATGTATATAATTTCATCATATTTTGTGTTTTTCTTTAGATCGTTTATACAATTATCAACAGGTTCAATTAAAAGAACCATTCCCGATCCACCTCCATATTGATAGTCATCAACAGATTTGTAATTATTTTTTGAATAGTTTCTAAGATTATGAATATTTATTTCAACTAGATTTTTTTCCAAACCTTTTTTGATAATTGATGTATCTAATGGACCTTTTAATATTTCAGGAACAGCAGTTATAATATCAATTTTCATTTTTATTATCTAAAATTAAATCTTTCGATTTTGTTATTACTTGTTAATATTTCAATTGAAATAGGATCATAATAATTTCTATTTTTTATTATATTTTCGACATCTGAAACTGATAAAATAATTTTTGAATTTATTTTTTTGATAATATCATTTTCTTTGATTCCATATTCTTCCCAATATGACTTATATTCTAGGTTAAACTCAGAAATTTTAACACCTTTTTCGATATTTCTTTCAGAAATTTCATTTTCACTCAAATTTTTTAAAATACCAATCAGATAAAAGTTTACTCTTTCATTCCTGTTAAGTTTTACTTTTACATAATTCATGGATCCATCACGCTTTAATTTAACTTCAACTATGTCATTTGGTCTTTTGGTGTTAAGATAACCCTTTAAATCAGCAAATTTTGAAATTTTTATTCCATCTATGCTTTTGATTACGTCGCCAACTTTTATACCAGCTGATTTTGCTCCTGAGTCACTATCTATCCCATTTATATAGAATCCCTCAGTATCACTTATATCTAGTTCTTTAGCTTGAGAACTATTAAGTGATGTTCCAGTTACACCAAGAAATCCATATTGAACAATTCCGTATTCCAAAATATCCTCAATTACCTTTTTAGCAATATTACTAGGAACTGCGAATGAGTATCCTACATATGATCCAGTTTGGGTCTGAATTGCTGTGTTAATACCGATTAATTCTCCTTTATTATTGATTAATGCACCTCCAGAATTTCCTGGATTTACGGCAGCATCAGTTTGTATGTAAGATTGTGTTGTTCTTCCAGTTGGATCCAAGTTCCTTGATTTTGCTGAAATTATACCAGCAGTAACAGTGGACGTAAGATTAAAAGGGTTGCCCACAGCCAAAACCCATTCACCGATTTCTGTTGAATCACTATCTCCAAAAACAGCATATTCGAAATCAGTATTAGAGTTAATTTTTAGCAGTGCAATATCATTCTGTTCATCACTTCCTATAACTTCAGCAACATATGATTGATTGTCATTTGTCGTGATATCAATTTGGTCAGAATTTTTGATAACGTGATGATTAGTAACAATATAACCATCAGAAGAAATTATTACACCAGAACCGCTTCCAATTTTAGGTCTAATTTGAGGTCTTCCAAATAAAAAATCTTCAATGCTAAAATCTTCATTGGATGATGAGGAGCTTTTAACATGTACAACAGTATTTATAGCTTTTTTTGCTATTTCAACGAAGTTATTTTCTGTTTTCTCAAGAAAGGAAAAATTATTAATAACTGGTTTTTTTAAAGTACTTAAGAATTCTTGGTTATGAATATCTCTTTTATATTCATCAACAGATCTGATTATATTCTGGTCTATGTATGAATGAGCAACAAAGAATAATCCGATTAAAAAAAATGAGAATATGGATATTTTAAAAAATTTCATAATTATGTTATAAAAATAATAATTATCAATTTTCGTGCTATTTTTTTTAACTGATATTTAACAACATTTAACTGAGTTAAATATTTTTATCTTTGTTTAGAGATGAATCAAAAATTCTATAAATATGAGGCTGCTGGAAATGACTTTGTTATCATTGATAATCGTAGAAATCTTTTTGACTCAAAAAACCCGAATTTAATTCGCAAAATTTGTGATAGATATTCTGGCGTGGGGTCTGATGGCTTGATATTACTAGAAAAGCATAAAAATTTGGATTTTGAAATGATATATTTTAACTCTGATGGTTCGCAGTCTGGATTTTGTGCAAATGGATCAAGGTGTATAACTCATTTTGCAAATTATTTAAAAATTATCAAAAATAAAGCAAAATTTGAAGCTTCTGATGGTCCTCATGAGTCTGTTATTGATGATCTGCAAATAAAAGTTAAAATGAAAGACATAAAATTCAGTGATATTAAAAGCTATAATGATTCTAAAATGACAACTTTTATTGATTCTGGTTCTCCTCATATAATTTTCAAAACCAATAACATTAATGACCTTGATATAATTTCAGAAACTTTTCAAAATAAAGAAAAATTCAAGTATTATTCTGAGGGTTTGAATTATAATTATTGGGACACAGAAAAAAATAAAATAACTTTAAGAACATTTGAAAGAGGTGTAGATTGCGAGACTAAATCTTGTGGGTCAGGATCAGTCGCCTTGGCAGCTTTGTTGAGGTTTAATTCCATTACTGAAAATGAAAATATTTTAATTTCCATGCCAGGTGGTGAATTGCAAGTTAGTCTGAGGGAAAATAATCATTCTTTCTATGATATTTGGTTAAGTGGAACAGTAAATCAGGTTTTTTCTGGAAGTTTAAAATGTTTATAAAGTGTATTTGAAGCGTATTTTTTTCTTATCAATTTTTGTCGGACTTATTTTAATGGGATCTTTTTCATTTTATGTTTATCAAGTAATGTTCTCATCTAACACTAATTTTTCAGAAAATTATAAATATATATACATTAAAACAGGGACTAATTATGCTGATTTAATTGAACAGATAAAACCTGAATTAATAAATATTGATCACTTTGATGTACTTGCGAAAAGAAAAATGTTTAAACCGAAACCGGGAAAGTATATTATTAAAAAAGAGATGAGTAATAATGAAATCATTAATTCTCTGAGATCTAAAAATATAACAGTCAATGTTGTATTTAACAATGTTAAAAATATGAACGAATTAGCAGGAATCATTGCAAAACAAATCGAGCTTGACAGTATTTCATTTCTTAGTTTTACAAAAGATACTTTTTTTGAAAATAAAGGATTTGACGTGAAGAACATATTATCAATGTATATTCCAAATAGCTACAATTTTTATTGGAATACAGATATAAGGGAGTTTAATGATAGAATGTTTAAGGAGTATACTAAGTTTTGGGAATTAAACAATAGAGAAACAAAGGCAAAAAAAATGGGCATGACAAAGAAAGAAGTAATGATCTTAGCATCTATTGTTTTTGAAGAATCTAACGCCAATATAGATCTTCCAAAAATTGCTGGGGTATACATGAATAGATTAAAAAATAATTGGAAATTACAAGCTGATCCAACTGTAAAGTATGCTGCATATCAAACGGAAAAGTATAAGGCATCGATCATAAAAAGAGTTTTAAATAAGCATCTTAAAATTAATTCTCCCTACAATACTTATAAATTTTATGGTCTTCCCCCTGGTTTAATTTCAATGCCTTCAATTCAAGCAATAGATGCTGTACTGAACTTTGAAAAACATAATTATTTTTTCTTTGCAGCTGACCCTGATAATCCAGGAAAACATACATTTGCAAAAACCTTGGCAGAACATAAAAAGAACGCCAGAAAGTTGCATCGATATTTAAATAAAAAAGGGATTAGAAAATAGTAAAACCAGAGTGAAATATAAAAATAGATGGATCTTTACTTAATTTAATTTTGCTTGTCTTCCAATTTCCTGCCGACATTGTTTTGATTCTTTGATTTTTTGAGCCAACATTTATCGCAATACATAAAAATGTTTGATCATTTAGAACTTTGATTAAATCATTGTATAGCTTTTGGTTTCTGTAGGGGGTTTCAATAAAAATTTGTGTTTGATTATTTTTTTTAGAATTAATTTCAAATTCCTTTATTTTTTTAATTCTTTTTTTTTCCTCTATAGGAAGATAGCCATTAAAGGAAAAATTGTTTCCGTTTAAACCTGATGCCATCATTGCTAACAATATCGAAGATGGACCGACTAAAGGAATTACCTTAATTTGATTTTCATGTGCATGCATAATTAACTTTGATCCTGGATCTGCAATATTAGGACACCCAGCATCTGTTAATAAACCAATATGCTTACCTTTTAAACAAGGATTTAATTGCATTGAGGTTTCAATTACATCTTTTTCATTTAATAATTTAAAATTTTCATAATTGATTTTTTTTTTAGGACAAACCCTTTTTAAAAAACTCAATGAAACTTTAATATTTTCAACAACGAAATTGTCAATGGAACTTATTATTTCTAAATTATTAATTGGTGTAAAAATTTCTTCAGAAATTGAACTAGGAATTATGTAAAGATTACCTTTTATAGCAATTAAATTAAACAGATAGCTTTTTACCTAAATCTTCAACAAACTTTCTAAATTGTTTATCAGTAGAGGATAAATTGTCAACTGTTTTACATGCATGTAAAACAGTTGCGTGATCTCTTTTTCCAATTTGTGATCCGATACTTGCAAGAGATGCTTTTGTATATTTTTTAGCAAAAAACATCGCAAGTTGTCTGGCTTGTACAATGTGCCTTTTTCTAGTTTTTGATTGTAGGGTAGGTATATCCATTTGAAAATAATCAGAAACTATTTTTTGAATATAGTCAATTGAGATTTCTCTTTTTGAATTTTTAACAAACTTTTCAATGATTTCAGCCGCTAAAGAAAGGCTTATTTCTTTTCGGTTAAAAGAGGCCTGAGCAATAAGAGATATTATGGCACCTTCTAACTCTCTAACATTCGTTTTAATATTTTTTGCTACATAATGGATTATCTCATTATCCATTTCGATACCATCTCGGTATAATTTGTTATTTAGTATGGAAACTCTAGTTTCAAAATCAGGTCGTTGTAACTCAGCAGAAAGTCCCCATTTAAATCTTGATAGCAGTCTTAGCTCAATATCCTGCATATCCACAGGGGCTTTGTCGCTCGTGAGTACTACTTGTTTTCCGTTTTGATGTAGGTGATTGAATATGTGGAAAAATACGTCCTGAGTACCAGGTTTTCCAGAAAAAAACTGAATGTCATCAATAATTAAAGTATCAATTACTTGATAAAAGTAAATGAAATCATTGCGATTATTCTTCTTGATAGCATCAATGTATTGCTGAGTAAATTTTTCAGCAGTTGTATATAATACAGTTTTTTCAGGATATTTCTTTTTGATTTCTATACCAATTGCATTTGCTAGATGGGTTTTTCCTAAACCAACTCCACCAAAAATTAAAAATGGATTGAAAGATGTTCCTCCAGGTTTGTTTGACACTGCTAATCCAGCATTTCTTGCAAGTCTGTTTGAATCACCCTCTAAAAAATTTTCAAATGTGTAGTTAGGGTTTAATTGAGATTCAACTTTTACATTTTTGATACCTGGAATAACAAAAGGATTTTTTAATTCAGGAATATTTCTATTAAGCGGAGCAGTAGTATTTTGAGCCGATATTGGACTTGTATTAGAGCTAGGAATTTTTTCAGTGAAGGGTTGAGAATTTCCAAAACTATTTTCCATTTTTATTATGTATACTAGCTTTGCTTTTTCACCTATTGCCTTTTGTAAAGAAACCTTTAAAATTTTTACATAATGCTCTTCCAACCACTCATAAAAAAACTTACTAGGGACTTCAATACTTAAAACATTGTCTGCTAATTTAACGGCTTTTATTGGCTCAAACCAAGTCTTAAATGCTTGTGGTTGTATATTGTCTTTGATGAACTTCAAACAATTTGACCAAACAGAATCAGCAGTAACATTCATTTATATACAATTATAAAATTTTGAAATTAGTCCAATTTAAGATTATTATAGAATAATAATAATTCTTAAAAGTGAGTAACAAATATGTAAACAAATTTTTTAAAAAAAAAATTAAAAAGGGTTGTTTTTTAATTTTTTTTTTTGCCACTTTTAATTCGTCGTAAATTTGAATTAATCTTTATAATTTTTTGATCAAAAATTATGAAAAAAACATCAACAAAAATAAAAGTTAGATATTGTGAGACTGACCAAATGGGAATAGTTCATCATAGTAGTTACGTAAATTACTTTGAGCATTCTAGAATTCAATGGATAAAAAAAAATGGATTTATATATAGAGAATTAGAAATGTCAGGAGTAATCTTGCCAGTAAGCAAATTAAATGTAAGTTACTTAAGTCCAGCTTTTTTTGATGATGAGCTAACAATAGAAACCGAGCTTATGGAAATCCCTTCATCTAAACTTATTTTTAATTATAAGGTATTAAGGGATAATATTGTAATTACAAAAGCACAAACAATTCTTGCTTTTGTAGACAAGGTTTCTAAAAAACCAATAAAATGTCCTGCAGAAATTTATAATAAATTCTCATCACTATTTTTATAAATTTCTAGTTTGTCATCATCAATTTGAATCTGAATTTTATGTCTCAAACTTACATTGGGTGCTTTGACACCCCTTGCTAATTTTTTATCAGATTTAAATATTCTAATTTCATCCCAAATTTTTGAATCTAAAAAATTGTTTATTGTTTTTGTACCTCCTTCAACAATTAAAGATTGAATTTTATTTTCAAATAATACTCTACAAATTTGTTTTGCTATGTTATTGTCAAAATTAATAGTGGTCTTATCTAGGATTTTAAATTTGCCATTAGTATTAAATTTTTTATTTTCTATTGTGCTCCAATTTTTGGATAATACATAAGCATTACAATTATTGCCATTCCAATTTCTTGTAGTTAATTTTGGATTATCATTACGAAGTGTTTGAGCTCCTATTAAAATCGCATTTTCACGTGCCCTCCATTTATGTGATAAAATCCTGGATTTTTTATTTGAAATCCAAAAGGGTACCTTATTTATTTTTTCCTTTGGGCTTATAAAACCATCTGAGGTTTGTGCCCATTTTAGAATAATATAGGGTCTCTTTTTTAATTGGAAAGTTAGAAATCTCTTATGAAGATCAGTACATTCTTTTTTCAATATTCCCGTAATTACATCAATTCCAGCTTTTTGAAGTTTTTTAATTCCTTTGCCGTTAACTGATTCATTTGGATCTTTGATACCAATAACAACTTTTTTGAATTTGTATTTTATTATTGTATCTACACATGGAGGAGTTTTACCATAATGAGAACACGGTTCAAGAGTAATATATATTGTGCATTTTGATAATACTGATTTTTCTTTTATGTTATTGATTGCATTTATTTCAGCGTGATTACATCCTGCCTTTGATGAAAATCCTTCAGCTAAAATTTTACCATTCATTACTATACAACATCCAACTGATGGATTTGGAAAAGTATTTCCTTGACCAAATTCAGCAATTTGGATACATCTTTTCATGTATTTATCATGTATATTCACAAAACAAAAATAGGATAATTAAAAAATATTATTAATAGATTTATTTTATAAAAAATTAAAAATGTATTCTTCTTTTTTAAGAAAAAAATTTAACCAATCACTTTTTGAAATTTATAGTTCTGAAGAGTTAAATATAATCTATTACAATATAATGCAGCAACTAACTAATAAATCAAAAGTGGAGCTCATGACTAATAATTATGAACTTAGTCATGTTAAAGAAAAACTTTTTTTTGAATATATAAATAGATTATCTAATAATGAACCATTGCAATATGTTTTGGGAAATACTATTTTCAATAAACTTGAATTTGATTTGAACAGCTCTGTTCTTATTCCTAGACCTGAAACTGAAGAATTAGTTGATTTAATAATTAAGTATGAATGTAAAAAAGAAAAAATTTTGGATATTGGCTCAGGTAGTGGTTGTATTGCTGTTACATTGGCTAAGTATATTGAAAAATCTAATGTAACAGCATTGGAAATATGTTCCAACGCAGTTAAAATTATACATAAAAATGCTAAAAAACACAATGTAAAAATGAATATTATTTGTGAAGATTTTTTGACCTTTAATACAAATAGTACTTTTGATTTAATAGTTTCAAACCCCCCATATATTGCATATTCACAAAAGGATAAAATATCTAAAAACATATTAAATTATGAGCCACATAAAGCCTTATTCGTTGATGATAGTAATCCTTTGGTATTTTACAAATCAATCTTAGATTTTTCAAAAAGTAATTTAAATAAAGATGGAAATATTTTTTTTGAAATAAATCATATTTTTTGTGATGAAATGATTCAACTTGTTTCAAAATATCAAGTCTTTTCCTATAAATTGATAAAGGATTTTCACGAAAAAAATAGATTTATGATTTTACAGAAAAATGTATAAAATCAGATTAAAAATTATATTTTTTACCAATGCATTTTAGTATCTTAGATAGGAATATTTAGTTGAATGTCTACAAAAAATAAAATTTACAAACTCAGGGAGAAACTACATGAACATAATTACAATTATTATGTTTTAGATAACCCAATTATTTCGGATTATGAGTTTGATATGCTTTTAAATGAGCTTAAAAAGCTGGAAGAATTACATCCTGAATTTTTCGACCCAAATTCTCCAACACAAAGAATTGGTGGTGAAATAACCAAATCCTTTCAAAATTCAAAACATCTAGCTCCTATGTTTTCTTTGGATAACTCATATTCCCTTGAGGACCTTTATGAATGGGAAAAAAGAATAAAAAAAATTGTAAGTAAGCCAATTACATACACATGTGAATTAAAATTTGATGGTATTTCAATTAATTTATTATATGAAAATGGAAATCTGATTAAAGCTCTTACCAGAGGCGATGGAATTTCCGGAGATGATGTAACAAGTAATGTTAAGACAATTCCAACTGTACCCTTAAAATTAAGAGGGTTAAATAACCTAAAGTTTGAAGCTAGAGGTGAAATAGTAATGCCAATAAAAGGGTTCAACGAGCTTAATGAAATTAGAAATAAAGAAGGAAAAGAATTATTTAAAAATACTCGCAATACAGCTTCCGGAAGTTTGAAGTTGCAAGATAGTAGTGAAGTTGCATCCAGACCACTGGAATGTTTAATATTTTCGATTGAGAATAAAGATTTGTTCAATAACCATGAAAATTTTCTCAATAACGCGAGCAAATTAGGATTTAATATTTTCAAAGAGTTTGTGATTAGTCAATCATTAGATGATGTTTTTAAATTTATTAAGTATTGGGAAAATAAAAGATCAGAATTACCTTTTGAAATTGATGGAGCGGTGGTGAAAGTGAATGATTATAGTCAAAGAGATAAACTTGGATATACATCAAAATTTCCAAGATGGGCAATGGCATATAAGTTCAAACCTAAGGAGATTGGAACCAGACTTAATAGTATTTCTTTCCAAGTTGGTCGAACCGGATCTATAACACCTGTTGCGAATTTAGAGCCTGTTGAATTAGCTGGTACTATTGTAAAGAGGGCATCTTTACATAATTATGATTTCATAAAAAAATTAGATATAAGAGTTGGTGATTATGTTTTTATAGAAAAAGGTGGTGATATTATCCCAAAAATTACCAAAGTAAATCGATCACTGAGACCAAATAATTCTACAGCTCTAAAATTTATAACAAATTGTCCTGAATGTGGAAATAAACTTACTAGATTGGAAAATGAAGCTAACCACTATTGTTTTAATGAAGATAATTGTTTGCCCCAGGTTATTGGTAGGATTCAGCATTTTATTTCACGAAAAGCAATGGACATTGATGGTTTGGGGCAGGAAACTGTGTCGCTTTTAGTCAGAAATGGACTCATAAGAAATTGTGCTGATTTATATGATTTAAAATATGATCAAATCGTTGTTTTGGAAAGAATGGCAGAAAAAAGTGCAAACAATTTAATTGAAGGAATTTTAAATTCCAAAGAAATTCCATTTGAAAGGGTCTTGTATGCTATTGGGATAAGGCATGTTGGTGAAACTGTGGCAAAAAAACTTGCTACTCATTTTAAAAGCATTGAAAATTTAATTGACGCAAATTTTGATGATTTAATTTTAGTTGATGAGATTGGAGATAAAATTGCTGATAGTTTAGTTGACTTTTTTAAAGATCCCTGTAATATGAAAATGATTGATAGGTTAAAAGAGATTGGATTAAATTTTAAATCTGAAGTTATCAATAAAAGAGTTTCGTCAGTATTGTCAAATAAATCTTTTGTCATTTCTGGTATTTTTAAAAATTACTCCAGAGATGCATTAAAAAGGTTTATTGAGACAAATGGAGGAAAAATTGTTTCTTCTGTATCTTCAAAAACAAACTTTTTAGTTGCTGGTGATAAGATGGGACCAAGCAAAAAAAATAAAGCTGCAGAACTTGGTGTAACAATTATTTCCGAGAATGAGTTGCAGGAAATGATATTTCCAAAACAGACATTATTTTAAGCTAGAAAATTGAAAGATTTGAAAAGAATTTACTTTTAAGTTTATTGTTGTAAAATTCAAAATCTACTTTGCCCAAATAAAGCCCAAAACAACCTACTTGATTTATTAATACCTCTTTTCCAATTTTATTCATGACAACCTCAGGATTTTGCATAAAGGTATGTGTATGTCCACCAATTATTAGATCAATATCTTGTGTATTTTTTGCTATTGTATGGTCACAAATTTTATTTTCATCTTTGTATCTATGTCCCAAATGAGATAAACAAATAACCAAATCACATTTTTCATTTTGTTTAAGTTGATTTGTCATTTCTTGGGCTATTTCTATTGGATCTAAATATTTAGTCTCTTTGAAAAGATTTTTAGAAACTAAACCAGCTAGCTTAATTCCAAGACCAAAAACCCCGATTTTTACATTTGATTTTTTATATATTTTATATTTGAATGTTTTTCCCTCTAAAATTGTATTAGAAAAATCATAGTTTGAACAAATAAAATCAAAATTAGCGTGATAGATTTGTTTTTTTAATCCTGAAATACCATTGTCAAAGTCATGATTTCCAATAGTCATCGCATCATACTTCAACATGCTCATTAATTTAAACTCTAGCTCTCCTTCAAATAAGTTAAAATAAGGTGTGCCTTGAAATACGTCACCTGCGTCAAAGAGTAAAGTATTAGGATTATTTTTCCTGACCTTTTCTATCAATGCAGATCTTCTTGAAAATCCGCCTTGGTCTGGGTATTCTGAATGATTATTATCAAATGGTGTTATATGGCTATGGACATCATTCGTATGTAAAATTGTTATGGTTGTAGATTTTTCATAGTCACAACCAGTAATACATAGTGATGAAGCTATGCCCGCAGACGCGTATATTGAATTTTTTAAAAATTTTCTTCTATTCATTTTTAATAAATCTATTGTCGGTTTTTAATTTAAGTGTATCAATATTTTGAAAATAATTTATTAGAACATCCCTCATTTTTATTTTAAGATCAAAAGTTTTCAAATTCTTTGCAAAAAAATTCATGTTATCCCCACCCTTTAAAAGGTAGTCAGTGGTTACAACATTATAATATTTGTTTGGATTTAATTTGTCCCCATTAACATTAAAATCTTTCAAATTGTATTTATTATCAAGATTTATTTGTAATCCATAAATTGGATGAGATTTTCTCTCAAGGATTAAATATTCAACCATTTCTTGAATTACATCTCCCTTTAGCTTAAGCAGTAAAATTTGATTTTCAAATGGCATTAATTCAAATGCAGTTTTTTTTGAAATTTCCCCCTCTGAAATGATTGACCTAATTCCACCCATATTAAGTAGAACTATATCAATATTCTCATCAGAAATTTCATTGTAAATTGGATTGCAAACTTCAAAAGTTGCATCAGCGAATAAGTTGCTAAGAGTACTATTTAATTCCCCATCTTTTTTTGTGTATTTCATAGGGGAATATGCCAGACTGGTATTTAAATCAGATTGTAAAATCTGTTGTGTGTAGGGCTCAATAAAAATATTTATGATAGTATCATCTGGAATTTCATGATCAAGTAATTTGTTATCAAAACTTCTATTAGTTTGATTGCACGCAATAAATAAGCTTGCACTAATTAAAAAAACTGAAAAAAAAGACTTTTTCATATATCAATAATAAATTTAATTATTTTTGTTTATAACACCTTAAGTCATGATTATAAAGTTCCTTAAAAATAGATCCAATAAAATTTTTATGCAGAGGATTATAGAAAATAGGAAATTTAATTCATCTGCAATAAGAATTAAAACAGTTGGTATAATTTTTAATCTTGATGAATACAGGGATTATGATGAAATAAAAGAAATTTTTAAAGGATTAGGTGTTCATGAAAATAAAATTAAGTTTATTGCTTATATGTCTGAAAATGGAACAAAATTAAATCGTTGGGATTCATATTTTGAAGCTAAAGATTTTGGTTGGAATGGTGTAGTAAACAACTTAGACTTTATTGAGTTTATTGATTCGGAATTTGATATACTAATAAGCTATTACAGAAAAAATAAATTAGAATTAAATTTTGCAACCGCCTGTTCAAAAGCCAAATTTAAAATTGGAATTTCTAAGAGTAATGAAAATTTAAATGATTTCACTATTGATATTAGTACTAATTTTACTGAAATATTTGCCAAAGAACTTAGAAAATATTTAGAAGGACTTAATATGATTAAATAATGTTAATTTTAATATCCACAATTTAATTCATAATTTTGCCCACCAAAGTCTATGAGAAACTGTTATTTTATTTTTGTTTTTACATTGATTTTTTCATGTGGAGAATTTCAAAAAGCGCTCAATTCAGACGAGGTATCTGTTAAGTTCAATCTTGGAAGTGAATTATTTGAGCAAAAGAAATATTCGAAAGCCTCTAGATTATTTTCTCAAATTCTTCCGCAGTATAGAGGAAAACCCCAAGCTCAGAAGTTAACATACATGCAAGCCATGTGTTTTTATAACACTAAAGATTATAATAGTGCTGCGTACCAAATGGAAAGATTTGTTAATTCTTATCCAGAAAGTGAAAAAGTTGAAGAAATGGCTTTTCTTAGTGCAAAAAGTTATTATATGCTAGCACCATCTTATTCAAAAGACCCTGCCGATACTCAAATTGCCATTTCAAAATTACAAGATTTTATTGATACATATCCTAATTCAGATTTCATCCTTGATGCAAATAACCTAGTATTTGAATTAGATTACAGATTAGAATTAAAAGAATTTAACATTGCATTACAGTTTCATAATTTAACAGATTATGAAGCATCTATCAAATCTTTTGAAAACTTTATCTTGGATTTTCCAGGATCTGATTTAAGAGAAAAAGCAATGTATTACCGTTTTGATTCTGCATATCTTCTTGCCATTAATAGTATTTCTAGAAAACAACAGGAAAGAATTAAAAATGCATTGTCATATTACAGATCATTTAAAAATGATTATGGTCAATCAAAATACATGACAGAGATCGATTTAAAGATTTCTGAATTGAATAAAATTAACAACATATAATTATTATCATGGATATAAAAAAAACAAATGCTTCTCAGACAACGAAAACCTATGACAGAGGTGAAATTGAAAATAAAACGCAAAATATATATGAAGCTATTTCAATAATTTCAAAAAGAGCAGAGCAAATTAATGGGGATGTCAAGAAAGAATTAATTGATAAATTAGAAGAATTTGCTACCTATAATGATAGTCTAGAAGAAATATTTGAAAATAAAGAGCAAATTGAGGTATCCAAGTTTTATGAGAGATTACCAAAACCTCACGCTATTGCTGTTCAAGAATGGCTAGAAGATAAAGTTTACCACAGAGATAGCTCTGAAGAAACAGAAGAGTAAAATGTCTATCCTTAGGGGTAAAAAAATCCTATTAGGGATTACTGGTGGTATTGCAGCATACAAAACTCCAATACTTGTTAGGTTACTAAAAAAAGCAGGTGCTGAAATTAAGGTTGTTTTGACAGAGAATGCCAAAGAATTTGTAACTCCACTGTCTTTGTCAACAGTTTCTGAAAATCCAGTGCTATCAAAGTTTAAAGATGATGATGAAAATTGGAATAATCACGTCGAACTAGGTCTTTGGTGTGATCTAATGCTTATTTGCCCTGCTACAGCAAATAGTCTATACAAAATGGCAAACGGAAACTGCGATAACTTGTTAATTGCAACATATTTGTCCTGTAAATCAAAAATATTTTTTGCTCCAGCCATGGATTTAGATATGTACAAACATGAATCCACAAAGCAATCTATTGAAAAGTTAATTAGTTTTGGTAATATTTTAATACCCCCAGACTCTGGAGAACTTGCGAGCGGCTTGGTAGGTGAGGGTAGATTGCCTGAGCCAAAATCTATAGTTGATTTTCTAATTGCACATTATTCTAAAAACTTACCATTAAAAAATAAAAAAGTTTTAATTACCGCTGGACCAACGCTTGAACCAATAGATCCGGTGAGATTTATTTCAAATCATTCATCAGGAAAAATGGGATATAGATTAGCTGAAGAGGCTAAACGTCTAGGTGCATCCGTATGTTTAATTAGTGGTCCTAGTAATGAAACTTTAATCGAAACTGGTATCGATTTAGTTAGTGTCAGGACTTCTGATCAGATGGAAAAGGAAGTAATGAACAGATATCAAAATTCTGATATTGTAATTATGGCGGCTGCAATCAGTGATTATACTCCAAAATCATATTCAAATAAAAAAATTAAAAAAGAATCAGAGTCAAAGGTTTTTACTATCGACTTTAAAAAAACAAATGATATTTTATTTAATCTGGGCAAACTAAAAAAGAAACAATTGTTAATAGGATTTGCACTTGAAAATAACAATGAAATCAAAAATGCAAAAAAGAAATTAAAAGAAAAAAATCTAGATATAATTGTACTTAATTCTTTAAATGATGAAGGTGCTGCTTTTGGACACGATACAAACAAAGTCACAATCATTGATGATAATCTTAAAGTAAATCATTATGATTTAAAACCAAAAAGATTTGTTGCTAATGATATATTTGAATATATTTTGAGTAATAAATTATGAGAAAAATATTTTTAATTTATTTACTTTTCAACTTGTCTTTTTTTTATGGACAGGATTTGAACTGTGAAATTACCATTGATGCTAGACAAACAGGGCAAGAGAATTTACAAGTTTTCAAATCTTTAGAAAATCAACTTAACGAGTTTATTAATAATAATTCTTGGACTGGAAGATCGGTAAGACCTAATGAGAAGATAAATTGTGCCATGTTTTTAAATATATCTTCAATGGATAATGATTCTTTTAATGGAACTCTACAAATACAGGCATCTAGACCTGTCTATAATAGCTCGTATTCTTCACCCGTGTATAATTTTAATGATAAAAATTTTAATTTTCGTTACCAAGAGTATCAAAATTTAAATTTTAATCCTAATCAGTTTGAAAATAATCTTATTTCAATCCTTGCTTTTCATATTTATATGATTTTGGGTATTGATGCTGATACATTTTCTCTTAATGGAGGTACTGGTTATTTTGAAATTGCAAGAGAGATTTTAGATTATTCACAAAATCAAGGTTATAAGGGATGGGCATCAAGTGATGGCTTGCAGTCCCGGTATTTTTTGATTGACAATATTTTATCACCTACTTACAAAGAGTACAGAGAGGTAATGTATAGTTATCATTTGAGGGGTTTAGACAAAATGGCTGATGAGCCAAAGATGTCAAAAACGATTTTGATCGAACAAATGAATGCTTTAAATATAATGCATAGAAGACGTCCAAATTCCTTTTTGATGCGGGTTTTCTTTGATACAAAATCAGAGGAAATTTTTGAAATTTTTAAAGATGGTCCCAAGGTTTCCACTTCAAATTTAATTTCAATTTTGAACAGAATATCTCCAAATAACTCAGAAAAATGGAGGAATATAAATTAAATAGTTTAAGAATTGTTAAAGTCCATATCCATAAAAAATTATGTATTAATAGATGAGTTGAATATTTCATTTAGTTCTGGTTTTTCTGTAATTACCGGTGAAACTGGTGCAGGTAAGACGATTTTGGTAGATGGAATATCACTGTTGTTAGGTAAACGAGCAGATTTGTCAGTTAATAGAGATAAAACAAAAAAATGTGTCATAGAGGGAATCTTTGATATAGGTGCCTATAATTTAAAAACCATTTTTGATGTAAATGAACTCGATTATGATTCGGAAACAATTTTAAGAAGAGAAATAAGTCCTTCTGGTAAGTCAAGAGCTTTTATTAATGATAGCCCAGTAAATTTACATCAGCTATCAAAAATTGGTTCTAGAATTATTGATATCCACACTCAGCATGAAAATATAAATATTTTAGATCAAGATTTTCAATTTGAAATGATTGATGCATTCTCAAACAATAATGAGATTGTTGATGAATTCCGGTTACTTTTTAATCAGTATCAAGAACTGCAAAGAAAAATTGAAAAATTGAAGTTAGATAAAGATAACTTGAATCAATCCATAGATTATAATAAGTTTATTTTAAATGAGCTTGATAGTGCCAATCTTTTTGAGGAAAATTTGGAAGAATTGGAAAAAAATCAAGTATTTCTTTCAAATTTTGAAGTTATTTCTGAGGAACTTTCTTTTATTAATAACTTATTAATTGATGAAAATATTGGTATTCAGACAAATATTCAGAAACTATTAAACTCTCTTTCTAAAATTTCAGGCAAAACTGAAAATTTAAATATCTTGTATGAAAGGGTTTTGAATTTATCTACAGAACTTGATGATATCAACCACGAATTAAATGAACAATTTGAATCCCTAGAAAATAATCCTGAGAAACTTAGCTTATTAATTCAAAAGATTGACACTGTTAACACTCTTTTGAGAAAGCATTCGGTGAACTCAATAAAAGATCTCAAGCTTGTGAGAGAAGAATTTGCTTCCAAAGTTGATTCGACGGAGTCCATTGATGAAAAAATTGAAGAATTTGAAATAAAGCTTAATGATTTAAAAGATAAATTATCGAAAATTTCTAAATCAATTACAAGAAAAAGAATGGATGCTATCCCTAAATTTACTACTGATATTGAGCTCATATTAAAAGATTTGGGAATGGAAAATGCAAAATTTAAAATAGAATTAAATCCATCCAATAATTTTAACTCCTTTGGTATGGATGATATAAATTTTATGTTTCGAGCGAATAAAGGATATGAATTCAAAGACTTAAAATCTAGCGCATCCGGTGGAGAAATGTCAAGAATCATGTTGGCTGTTAAATCCATTATCGCAAAGTATAGAAAAATTCCGTCCATAATTTTTGATGAAATTGACACAGGTGTTTCTGGAGCTATTTCCCAAAAAATGGGACATATTATGAGATCTTTGTCAAAATATGTGCAAACTTTCTCCATCACTCATATTCCTCAAATCGCAGCCATGGGTTCTGCACATTATAAGATTTATAAATATGATGAAGATAACATAACAAAAACTACAATCATTAAACTCGCAGAAGAGGAGAGAATTGTTGAAATTGCAAAAATGTTAGAGGGAAGTAGTATTTCTGAATCTGCCATTAATCATGCAAAGCGGTTAATGAATTAATATTATCTTTATAATTTAAAACATTGTATTATGTCTCATAATTTACTTAAGGGAAAAAAAGGAATTATCTTCGGAGCTTTGGATCCGAATTCGATTGCTTGGGTTACAGCAGAGAGAGTTTTTGAAGAGGGTGGTGCTTTCGTTTTAACAAATGCACCTGTAGCGCTGAGAATGGGGCAAATTAATGAATTAGCCAAGAAAACAAATTCTACTGTTATTTCAGCAGATGCTACTTCATTAGATGATCTTCAAAAGCTTGTACAAGAGTCTATGAAGATTTTAGGTGGTAAAATTGATTTTGTTTTACATTCTATTGGTATGTCAATAAATGTTAGAAAAGGGAAATCCTACACAGACCAAAATTATGATTGGACGCATAAAGGATTAGATGTTTCAGCAATGTCTTTTCATCGAGTTATGCAAACTCTGTATAAAAATGATGCTATGAACGAGTGGGGGAGTATTGTAGCTCTTTCCTACATGGCGGCTCAAAGGGTATTTCCTGACTATAATGATATGGCGGATAACAAGGCATATTTGGAAAGTATTGCACGAAGTTTCGGTTATTTCTTTGGAAAAGATAAAAAAGTAAGAGTTAATACCATATCGCAATCTCCAACACCAACTACTGCAGGTCAGGGTGTAAAGGGATTTGATGGATTCATTAAATATGCAGATAAAATGTCTCCACTTGGGAACGCTACAGCATTAGATTGTGCAAACTATACGGTATCACTTTTCAGTGATTTGACTAAAAGAGTTACTTTGCAAAACTTATATAATGATGGTGGTTTTAGTAATATGGGTGTGAGTGAAAGTATGATGGATCTTTTAGAAAAGTAGTAGTACTTACTATTATTTCGTAAATTTTTTCTACTTTTTATTAATTACGATTATTCAATTAAAATTATTTTTTAAATTGTATACGGATTAGTAATCAATAAAAATTATACAATGAAAAAAAGTACCCTTGCCCTTATGGCATTTTTATTTACCATTTTCTCATTTTCTCAAGTTTCTGTTGGAACTGAGATTTGGACAAATCAGAGCCAGCCTGTGGAGCCATATTATGAATACTCCTACAGTCAAACAATATATAATGCAAATTCAATTAATGCATCTGGTCAGATTACCGGACTTAAATATTTTGCAACTCCAACAACCGACTTGGAAAATACTGGAACATGGGATATTTACATGGCCCATACAGATTTAAATGAGCATCCACAAAATGAAGATGGAGAATATTCCTTTATTAATGCATCCGAATTAACTCTTGTTTTTAGTGGTCCTGTTGAAGTCGTAGACCAGACAGTAACGATAACTTTGGATACACCATTTGATTACAATGGAACTCAAAATCTTATTGTTGCAGGTCATGATACTATGGATACAGGTACATATGATGGATCTGGAGATGATTTTTATGCTTCTGTTTATGATGGTCTTTCCAGAATAGCACTAGTCTACTATAATGATGTAACCCCACCTGACCCGTTAGCACCCCCATCACCATCAGATGCCTTACTACGATATGCTAATATAGTTTTTGAGGGAATCACACAGCAATGTCCAAATCCAACTGACATAAGTGTTTCTAATATTTTAGGTACCTCTGCAGACTTTACATGGTCATTTGGTGAAAACGTAACTGGGTTTGAATATGCTGTTTTACCTGCGGGAGAAGAATTTGAATCTGGAACGTCTATCACTGAAAATTCAGTATCAATTTCAGGTCTTGATCCCCTGACAAATTATGTTTTTTATATCCGTTCCCTGTGTGATGGAGAGTATGGCGGAGTTGTAAGTTATGGATTTACAACAGGTTGTGCAGATTTATTTGAACTACCTTTCTCTGAAAGTTTTGAACAAGATTCAGAAGGAGAAATTTGCTGGACGATCATTGATGTAAGCCCTGAAGCTGCACCTAACAATTCCTCTTGGAATACTAATGTTAGCAATGCTTTTGAGGGAAGTCAAGCAGCCTGGTTGTATACATTTGGAAACCAAGGTAAAAATGACGATTATTTAATTTCTCCGAGGTTTAATTTAACTGGAAATGATAGAATTAAATTTGCAGCAAAATCATACGGAAATGGTGAGGAAAATAATTCTATGGCAGTATTAATGTCTACAACAACATCAAATCCAGAAGACTTCACCATAACTTTGAGCGAAACTACTGAGTACTCGGGTGATTGGACAGAAGTTAACTTAGATTTATCTGCTTATTCTGGACCAGCATTCATTGCATTTTATGTTCCACCCACACCAACAGAAGGATATGCGATGTATGTCGATGCAATCGTTGTTGAGGAAAACCCTGAGTGTGATGCCCCTTTAAATGTTACCTTAGATAATATCACAAGTGAATCTGCAGAGATTTCCTGGAATCAAGGAGCTAGTCAAGAAACCCAATGGGAATATGTCTTACAAGAGGCAGGTGCTGATCAGCCAACGGAAAGTGGTACCTTAATTGATTCATCATCCATTCTATTGGAAGGTCTTGTTCAAGGAGCCGAGTATGATTTTTATGTTCGAGCAGTATGTGATAACGGAAGCTTTAGTTCATATGTTCCTGAAAATGGTGTTTATTTTATGATTCCTCCTGTTGGTGGTGTCTGTGAGGATCCACTTGTAATTGAAAGTTTTCCATTTAGTGTAACCGATGATACAATCAACTATCAAGATGATTATAATGGTTCTCCTGGAGACGCAGAATCGTGTAGTTCTTCCTCAAGTTATTTGAGTGGAGATGATGTATTCTATTCATATACTGCACCCTATGACATGTCAGTTACCATAACATTTGACCCAGTTAACACATGGTCAGGTATTTTTGTCTATGATTCTTGTGAAAGTGTAGGTGTGTCATGTATTACAGGAAGTGCTAGTTCATCTGCTGATGAGCGTATTTTTGAGTTAGATTTATTTGATAATCAAACATACATAATTGCTATTTCGACTTTCCCATCTCCACAAAGTACACCTTACGAATTAACGATTACTGAAAATTCATGTACTCAACCTGTCATAACTGCGTCTGCATTGGCATGTGTTGATGAAGAGTACTTTATAGAGGTTGATGTTTCTGATCTTGGAACTTCTTCGCAGTATGTTGTTTCTGATGATCTTGGAAATCAACAATCGACAGATATTGCTGCTGTATTAACTTTTGGTCCATACTCGGGAATAAATCCTGTAACTATAAGTGCTGTTGGTGATGATGTAAATTGTGATCAAACGTTTACTGTTTTATCAGCGTGTCAATCATGTGTGCCTCTTGGTATTAACTGTTCGTTTGGTGATGGATTTGTAGGTTTGGTAATTGCAGATATTGACAATTCAGATTCTGGATGTTCACCAGATGGATATGGAATTTTCCCAGATTTAACCACTGATTTAGCACAAGGTGCTACTTATCCAGTTTCAGTTACAACAGGATATTCAAACCAGTACGTTAGAGCATGGGTTGATTTTAATGATGATTATGAATTTTCTTTAGATGAATTGATAATCGATAACGCTTTAATCGCAAGTGTTGGAACAACGGAAATTGATGCTGTTATCCCGTCTGATGCAAATCTTGGCCCTCATACAATGAGATTTAAAGCCAATTGGAATAGCCCAGTTCCCGATGATGCTTGTGAGGTTACCAGCTATGGTGAGGTTGAAGATTACACAATTACAATCGTCGAATCTTTAAGTACCAATGATTATCAATTAGAAGGACTTAAAATTTATCCGAACCCTGTTGATGGTGATTTTGTTACTATTAAATCCCCAATTGCAGGAGATAAATTCATCAATCTTTTTGATATTAATGGAAGAAAAGTATTATCAACAACCTTGGTTGGGGATATGCTTAATATTTCATCATTTAGTCCTGGATTTTATATGATTGAAGTTTCGGTAGGAGATTCCAAAAAAGTTTCTAAGCTTGTCATTGAATAACCTATCAAGACTAAAAAAGAAAAAGGGTTTAGATATCTAAACCCTTTTTTTGTATAACTATTTTATTTGTAATGATTTAGTGGTTAGTTTTTTTATTATATTAAATGTTAATTTTTTAAAAACGTCACCATGAAAAAAATTCCTCTTCTTTTTATATCCTTTTTAATATTTTCTTATTCCTATTCACAAACCACTTGCCCTGTAGGTGAAATTCCAGATTGCAATGGTAATTGCGCCCCCGCAATATGGGTAGGTGACACCTATTGTGATGATGGATCATGGTCGCATAACGGGGTTCCCATATATTTTAATTGTGAAGAATTTGAATGTGATGGTGGGGATTGTGTGTGCGAGGATGAACCAGAAATTCCTTCTTTTTGTGATAGTGGGGATTGTGATTTATTAACATTTGTTGTGAATACAGCAAATATTGAGGTTGGGCCAAATGGTATGTATGCCGGAGGTGGATTTTTTGAGAGTGCTACAGCAGTTCCACTTTATGAAAATGATCCTGTTTCAAATGATGGTTTTTTTGTCGGATTTGTATATGTAAACACAGGTCAAAGCGGATATTTTTCTTATTTCAATAGCCCTGAAAGTTCAACTGATTATGGCGCCAGAGAAATTTTAACAGGCCTACCTTGTGCATATGGTCCAAATGATGAAAGGTATTTACCACCCGTTGAATCGGATACTGAGTTGCTTCATTGTTTTGGAAGCTGTGAAGAAGATGCATCATGCCCAGGTTCGGGTGGAAATGGTGATGGTGATGGATCATCTTGTGAAAATGCTATACCAATAACTGCTGGAACATACCCTGTTGTTGGAATTGATGGAGAATCATATCCACTTCAGTGTCATATGGGTAATCAATCACCTCCAAATGGAAATATGGAATGGTATTCCTATACTCCAGATCAGGATTACATAGTTACTGTTGAATCTTACGATAGTATGGTCGATGATACCAGGTTTCAAGTTTATGGAGGCTCTTGTGGTAATTTGTATTGTGTTGGTGGAGATGATGATTCAGGAGTTTCTAATTATTCCTCTGATACATTTAATGTAGAAGCTGGTAATACCTACTATATTGCATGGGATGATGGTCAAATTTCCTGGGAAGACTTTGAATTTACCCTTACTGAATTTCCAATTGCAGAAAATTGTACTTGGACAGTGAATATGTACGATTCTGCTGGGGATGGATGGGAAGATGGTTTTGGTAATACTTTAATGATGCAGATTCAGATAATTGATCCTATGGGAAGTTTTTATTCGATTGGAGTCCCATCTTTAAATGATGGATATTCAGGATCAGCAAATTTTGAAGTTCCTGTTGGTTCAACTGTTTCAACGCTATGGATTGGAGGCGCGGCTTTTGGATCGGAATCATCTTATGAAATTGTAGATTCTAATGGAACTGTTGTCGGAGCAGCTTCGGAAGCTGATGTAAGTGGTATATATGTAGATTCTGACTGTTCTGGTTTAACTGGTGGTGGAGGAGGAGACCCTGAATGTGGTGACTTTTACGTATATGATTATCCATCAGGTAATAGTGGTGGTGGAGGTTTTGACCAAAGTTTTAATAGTCCTAACCCAAATGATCTTGTATTTTCAACCACCGCTGGAGATCAAGATAATGATGGAATTACCGATGAGATTACCGTAACATTAGGTGGAGCTACTGAGAATAATTGGGATTGGGTATATATTACTGATGGAGCAGGAAATTTAATATACGGTCCCGCTTCAGGTGCACAGTCTGGCTCTTACACTTCAAGTGATGGAACCATTAATGTATATCTCGCTGCAGATGCTACTGTTCAACAAGGACCGGTGACATTTGCTATCACATGTGCTGGATTGTCAATTAATGAAAATGAAATTACTGATCTTGAGGTTTATCCAAACCCAGTAAGTGATAACTATGTTAATATAGTAACATCAATTTCCGGGGACAAGCTAGTAGAATTATTTGATCTTAACGGAAGGAAAGTTATGTCAGAAATAATATCTGGTAAAACATTAGATATTTCAAATTTAGAACCTGGATTTTACATGACACGAATTACAATTGACGCGAAGTCAAGTACATTCAAATTAATCATTAATTAAATTAGAATGATAAGTTTTAAAAAAGGGGTTTAATATTTAAACCCCTTTTTTTATATATAATTGATTAATTTTGAATATGCATTCAAAAGATATTTCCTTCGTAATCCCGGTGTTTAATAGGCCTAACGAGATAGACGAGCTTTTAAGAAGTTTCGTAAACTTAAGTGGGGAAAAAGATTTTGAAATTGTAATTGTTGAAGATGGTTCAATAAATAAATGTGATCAGGTTATCAAAAACTATGAAGATTTAAAGATTAGTTATTATTTCAAAGAGAATTCTGGTCCTGGTGATTCAAGAAACTTTGGTATGAAAAGAGCCAAAGGTTCGTACTATATTATTTTAGATTCAGATTGTATTTTAAGAGATGATTTTTTCGAAAATGTTATGAAAAACCTAGATAACAATTACGCAGATTGTTTTGGCGGAGTAGATGATGCTCATGATTCATTTAGCAATTTTCAAAAGGCTGTTAGTTTTTCTATGACTTCATTTATCACTACAGGTCACCTCAGGGGAGGGAAGTGGTCAAAAGATTTTCAACCCAGAAGTTTTAATATGGGGATTTCTAAAAGTGCTTTTGTTGATTCTGGTGGATTTATTAATATTCACCCAGGGGAAGACCCAGATCTTTCATTAAGACTTTACAAGCAAGGATATATTATTAAAAATTATAAAGATGTGGTTGTTTTTCATAAAAGAAGAATTTCGATAAAAAGTTTTTTTACACAAGTTTATAAATTTGGAGTTGCTAGATCTATTTTAAACTCAATGCACAAGGATTCTAAGAGAATAATTTATTGGTTTCCGTTTTTGTTCTCCTCTTTATTTTTAATTTCAATCATCTCTATTTTTCTATATTCAAATATGTTAGCCTATCTATATTCTATATACTTTGCTTTGATTTTGATCAGTTGTACCATTAAAAACAACCCGATTGCTGCAAGTTTAGCTATTATTACAACACTTACTCAGTTTTTTGCCTACTCCCTTGGATTTTTAAAAGGGAATACTAAGATCCTTCTAAGAAAAGGAGATGATTTAGAATCAGTGTTTCCAAAAATGTTTTTTAAAGTTAATTAGATGAAATTGGATTTTAGCAGTGGTAAAACAAATGTTTTTTTAGTCTTTCTTGGCTTGGCTATTATTACTTCATTTACAAGTAAGTTGGTATCTACCTATGAAAAAAATATAGATTTTACTGTTTTACCCTCAGATTTTCCAAATGACAAAGTACTGACTGATCAGTCTAGTGAAAAAGTAAGCTTAAAATTAAAAGGATATGGATTTAATTTCGCTAGATATTATTTTAAAAATCCAATATTGAAATTGCCTGTTAATGAAATGAAAACAAATAAATCTAGTTTTATATGGACAAAAGAAAAGAACTTATTTAGCTTGGAAAGATTAATAAGCCCCATGACTTTGATGAATATTTCTGAGGATTCTTTGGTATTCTATTTTGATAAGTACACTACTAAATCAATTCCTGTCAAAGGTTTTACAGATATCAAATATGCTGCTGGTTATGGAAGTTTTGGTCCTTTAGTATTGACACCAGACTTCGTTAAAGTTATTGGACCGAGCAATACAATTCAAACAATTAAATCTATTAAAACAGAACTAATTTCATTTGAAAATGTTAAGAATGATTTGAATGGTAAAATAAAACTTAAACTAGATAGCTTGGAAAATACCATTATTGAAAATACTGAAGTTGAATATTTCTTGAATGTTGATCAATTTACAGAAGAAACTCTAGATGTAAATATTAATGTTGTATCTAATTTTAATAAATCAAGTTTCAACTTCTTTCCAAAAACAGTTAAGGTTAAGTTTTTAGTTAGCGTAGATAACTATGTTAAAATAAACCCAATCGACTTTAAAATTGAGTGTTATATTGATGATTTATTTAAAAATGATTATTCATTAGAGGTTGTTAAAAAACCAGATTTTATAAAAAATATTAGCTTAAGTACAGAGAAAATTCAATTAATAATGTTGGAATGAAGAAAGTTGCTATTACTGGAATAATTGGAAGTGGAAAAAGTACCGCTGCAAGTTTATTTAAAAAATTAGGCATACCCGTTTTTATTGCTGATGAATCTGCCAAAGATCTAATGCAAAATGATAATAAGGTAATTAATAAACTGGTATATTATTTTGGAGATATTGTGTATGAAAATGGAAAATTGAATAAATCTTATATTTCAGAAAGAATTTTTAATAATTCTTCTGATTTAAAATTTGTTAATTCATTGGTTCATCCAATAGTGAATGATCGGTTTCAAAGTTGGTGTAATGTTCAAGAATCAAGCTATATTATCTATGAGTCTGCTTTAGTTTTTGAAAATGAATCAGAAGATATCTTTGATGAAATCATTTGTATAAAAACTCCAATAAATATTATACATCAAAGAATTAATGTACGTGAAGATTATAACTTTGAAAAAATTAATAAGATCATTGAAAATCAGATATCTCAAGATGAAAAATGTAAAAAATCCTCATTTTGTATATTAAATGATAGTATTGAAAATTTGAATAGATATATTCATGAAATTCACAATAAACTAGCATAAATCTTATTGTTAATCTTTTATTAAAATAAATTATTGCTCATTTATTTAATTATAAATTTGAGTATGAGTAAAAAGATATTTGTTTTGCTTTTATCGTTAATGAGTATTTCCTTGGCTGGAATTATATTTATTCAATCATATTTTATTGTTAAAAACTATGAAGAAAATGACAAACAATTTTCTTCCAATATTAAATATGCTTTGACTGAAACGGTTTCAGAAATTGAAAAAATAGAATTTAAAAGATATGTTTCAAAGTTTTCTGAACTTATTGCTAGTGGATCAAGTATTGATACCACCAGTATCAATAATTTATATATAATCAATGAAATCCCAGAAAAAAGAGAAACTATAATTTATAAAAATGGAATTATAGAAGAAAATATTATTATTCCTAACATTTCTTCTAAAAGTGACTATTATAGTCTAATTACTGAATCAAAAAACATTGAAATTAAACGATTGTCAAATCAGCGAGACGAAAAGATTTTTAGTAATAATGAAATTGAAAACAGCAATCTTAGTCCCCAGGATTTTTTGATGAGGCTTGGAAAAATTTCAAAAAGTAAAGAAATTCTTTTTGAGACTACTTACAATGATTTAGCGAAAAGAAATCCAATTGAGGCACGAATTGGCAATATAAATGATTTTGAGAATATAATCTCTCAAAATCTTATGGATTTAGAAATAAAACTAGATTTTGAATATGCGGTTTATAATGGGGATAAAGTAACAGGTATTTCATCTGTAAACTTTGAGAAAAATGATCAGACCTACAGCTCATTAATTTTTAAAGATGAAAATGATTCGAGTGATTATTCACTGAAAATAAATTTTCCTTCAAGAACACCATTTCTGATTTCAACCCTGCTTCCTGTTATTGCAACATCTATCGTGTTTACGCTAATTATTATTATTGCCTATATAACTACTATTCTACTTCTTTTAAGACAGCGTCAGATATCACAAATTAAATCTGATTTTATAAATAATATGACCCATGAATTCAAAACACCAATAGCAACAATAGATTTAGCTTTATCAGCAATAAAAAATCCAAAAACTATTGTCGATACAAAAAAGGTTAAGAAGTATCTTAAAATGATTGATGATGAAAACAATAGAATGCATGATCAAGTTGAAAATGTTTTAATGATGAGTCAGTTAGAAAGAAAAGAGATTTATTTAGATAAGAAAGATCATGATATTAATGAATTGATAAACCTTGCTATATCACATGTTAATTTAATTATACAAAATAAAAAAGGAAAAATAAATTTTGAAAAAGACCTTAAGTTGCCATTAGTTAGGGTAAATGAAACGCATATGATAAATGTTTTTGTAAATATTTTAGATAATGCTATAAAATACAATGAAAATCAACCTGACATTACTATTAAAAGTAGAATTTTAGAAAACAAGTTAATCATTGATATTATAGATAATGGTATCGGAATGAGTAAATCTACAAGGTCTAAGATTTTTGATAAATTTTATAGACCTCAAACGGGGGATCTTCACAATGTAAAAGGTCACGGTTTAGGTTTATCCTATGTAAAAAAAATAATAGATTTACATAATGGAAGTATTAATGTTACCAGTGTATTAGGAAAAGGTAGTACATTTACAATACAATTAAATTTACATTAGTCAATGAATACAAAAAAAAGAATCCTTTTAGTTGAAGATGATCCAAATTTTGGAATCATTTTAAGAGATTTTTTAAAAATGAATGAGTATGATGTCATTTTAGCAAAAAATGGAATGGAGGGTTTTGAAAAATTTAAAAAGTTCGAATTTAACTTATGTATTCTTGATGTAATGATGCCATATAAAGATGGTTTTACTTTGGCAACTGAAATTAAATCAGTTTCCCCTGATACACCTATAATTTTCTTAACTGCAAAATCAATGAAAGAAGATGTCTTAAAGGGATATAAAGTAGGTGCAGATGATTATTTAAAAAAGCCTTTTGATAGTGATGTTTTATTATTCAAAATAAAGGCAATTTTAAAAAGGAATAAGCTATCCACAATCATTGACAATACAGAAACTGAATTTTCATTTGGCTTTTTTCAATTTAATTCTAAATTAAGGCATTTAGTTTTCAAGAATGATAAGCCTATTAAGCTTTCTCCCAAGGAAAATATGCTTTTAAAGTTACTCTTGCTACATAAAAATGATCTCATGCCAAGAGAACTTGCTTTGACCAGAATATGGCACGATGATAACTATTTCACATCAAGAAGTATGGATGTTTACATTGCTAAGTTAAGAAAGCAACTTCAAAAAGATCCTAAGGTAAGTATTAGCAATATTCATGGAGAAGGGTTTAGGTTGATTGTTGATTAATTTCTATATAATTAATTAATTCCTCAACATTAGGTTTATCAAACCATTTTACATAGTTTTTTGAACGAAACCATGTAAGTTGTCTTTTTGCATATCTTCTTGAGTTAACTTTTATTTTTTCAACACAATTTTCAAGTGAATCTTTACCATCTAGGTACTCAAATATTTCTTTATAACCAATAGTATTTAGTGCATTATTTTTCCTAAAGTTATACAAAGACCTAACCTCACTCACTAGTCCATTTGCCACCATGCTATCAACTCTTTTATCTATTACCTCATACAATTCTTTTCTATTACAATCTAGTCCGATGCAGAGGAAATCATATTTTGGAGTTTTTTGAGTTTTATCAATTATTTGAGAGTATTTTTTTTTACTTGTAAGGCATATTTCTAATGCTCTTATAACCCTTCTTGGGTTTTTCATATCAATTTTATCTGATATTTCTGGATCCATATTTTTTAACAAATCTTGAAGGAATTTAATTCCATTATTTTTTAGATCATTATTTAATTTATTTCTAAGATCCATACTAACTTCTGGAATTTGATCAATTCCAAAAATTAGGGACTCTATATAAAGCCCTGAACCACCAACAAGAATTACAATGTTTTTTTTATCAAGTAGAGACTTTAAAATATTATCGGCATCATTGGTAAATTTTGATATATTATAGTTTTTATTCACTGAAATATTGCCAACTAAATGATGTTTTATTTTTTTTATTTCATTTGGTGATGGTTTTGCTGTACCAATATTCATTTCTTTGTAAAACTGTCTTGAGTCACATGAAATAATTTCTGTATTAAAATGGGTGGCTAAATCTATAGCAGTAGATGTTTTTCCAATAGCTGTAGGGCCAACAACAAAAACTAATAACTTTTTCATTAACATTCTTTGATATATTCTCTTATATCATTTTCAGATAATTTTTCTCTTATCATATTAAATAATTTAAGTGTTGCTTCAGCATCTCCAATAGCTCTGTGTCTATTATTTATTTTTATTCCAATTCTGGATGTTAATTTACCTAATCCATAAGATTTTTCTAGTGGGAAGGCTTTTCTTGATAATTTTATCGTGCATAAAGTTTTTCTTGAAAATTCAATACCGACTGATTTAAATTCCTTACGTAAAACCCGATAATCAAAATTCACGTTATGGGCAACGAAAATGGAGTTTTTAGTAAAATCTTGTATTTCAACTGCAACATCAGAAAAAATTGGTTTATTCTCCAACATTTTATTATTAAGTCTAGTTAATTTTTCCACAAAGGGTTGAATCTTTTTCATCGGATTAATTAGTCTGTGAAGGACATCTACTTTATTTTTTTCATTAATCCTTAGAATCGCTATTTCGGTGATCTTTTCGTGATCAAACTTGCCTCCTGTAGTCTCTATGTCAATAATTGAATACTTAATTTTAAATTCTTTTACCAAAAATTAAACTACCGACTCTTATCATATTACTACCGTGCTTAATTGCAATTTTATAGTCATTACTCATTCCCATTGAGAGAATTTTCAAACTTGGGAAAGTACTTTTTAAATTGTCAAAAATTTTTTTTGTCTTGTCAAATTCTTTTACAACAATACTCATATTATTAGTAAAGCTTCCTATTGTCATGATCCCCACAACACTTATATTTTTAAGTCCTAAAATATTAATAGAATTTAATATTGATTCAATTTCTTTTTCAGAAAGACCAAACTTGGTAAACTCTTCGGAAATTTTTAATTGTAGTAAACATTTAATTATCCGGTTATTTTTTTTTGCCTCTTTATTTAAAATTTTAACAGATTTAAGAGAATCAATTCCGTGGACTAAATCAACGTAAGGTGCCATATATTTTATTTTATTACTCTGTACATGTCCAACCATATGCCATTGTATATCTTTTGGTAATTCTTCATGCTTTTCAGTCATTTCTTGAATTTTATTTTCACCAAAAACTTTTTGACCAGCGTTATATGCTTCCAAAATCTCTTTATTCGATTTAGTCTTTGAAACTGCAACTAACTCTACATTTTTATTAATAGAATCACGAATTTCTTTGATTCTTTTTTCAATCATTTTGAAAATCTTTTTGAAACAACTTCTGCTTTTTTGGAATTACTGTAATTGTAAAATCCCTCACCTGATTTTACACCGAGATTTCCTTTTTCAACTAAATCAATTAATAATTTATTTGGTCTATATTTTTCATTATTTAGACCTGTGTGCATAATTTCTAGAATAGATTTACAAACATCTAGTCCAATTAAATCTGCTAATTGTAATGGACCCATAGGATGACCCATTCCTAATCTCATAATACCATCTATACTTTTTACATCAGAAACCCCTGAATCTAGTGCTTCAATTGCTTCATTGATCATAGGCAATAAAATTCTATTCGAAATGAAACCAGGGTAGTCATTAGCTGTCAAAGGAATTTTATTAATCGATTTGGTAAAATCAATAATCTTTTTGGTTACTTCCGAACTTGTATGACTTCCATTTATTACTTCAACTAACTTCATAATAGGAACTGGATTCATAAAATGCATTCCAATAACCCTATGTTTATTTGATAAATTTTCTGAAATTTTTGTAATTGAAATTGATGATGTGTTCGAAGCAAATATGCAATCATCACTACAATAACTTTCAAGCTTCTTAAAAACGATTGCTTTAGTTTCATAATTTTCAGTAATTGCTTCAATAACTAAATCTGAGGAAGATAAATCATCAAATTTATTTGAGTAAATCAGATTATTTGTTGTGTTTTTAATTTCTAATTCATTTATTAATTCTTTAGCAAGCATCCTATTCAAGTTTTTATGAATTGTGGATCTTGCATTTTCAAGACTTTCCTTATTTATGTCATAAAGTGTTACATGAAAATCATGTAAAGCAAATGTTTGAGCAATACCGTTTCCCATTGTTCCAGCACCTATTACAGAAATTTTTGACATCATCAAGTATTAAAATTTTTAATTATCTCATTGGCTACAAAAAGTGCTTTGTGAGCATCAGCTAAATTAACAATGGGTATAGTGTCGTTTGCAATTGAATCTGCAAAGCTATTTAATTCATCAAGAATTGCATTATTTTCTTTAATATTTGGCTTACTAAAAAAAATATTTTTTGTGCTTCCATCTGCCAAATCTAATTTCATCAATGGAACTTCATTAGAATTATTATCTATTTCAATTATTTCTGAACTTTTATTTAAAAAGTCAATGGAAATATATTTCCCAGTTTGAAAAAACCTTGTTTTCCTCATATTTTTAATCGAAACTCTGCTTGCCGTTAAATTTGCCACACATCCGTTTTCAAATTCAATTCTTGCATTAGCTATGTCTGGTGTAGAGCTAATTACTGAAACACCACTAGATGATATTTTTTTAATTTCAGAATCAACGGAACTTAATATGATATCTATATCATGTATCATTAGGTCAAGAACAACAGAAACATCTGTTCCTCTAGGATTAAATTGAGCCAATCTGTGAGATTCAATAAACATTGGATTATTTATTTTATTTTTTATTGAAGTAAATGCAGGATTAAATCTTTCAATATGTCCAACCTGTATTTTTAAATTCCTTTTTTTATTAAGTTGGATTAGCTCATTTGAATCGTTTAAGTTATCACATACTGGTTTTTCAATAAATACGTGAACATCTGATGCAATACACTCCTTAGCATACGTAAAATGAAAAGGAGTAGGGGTCACGATACAGATAACATCAGAAATTTTAATTAAATCATCCGAGTTATCAAAAAAATCACAATTAAATTCCTTAGAAACAACCCTTGCAATATCTAGGTCTTTATCATAAACTCCTGAAAGTTGATATCTTTTAGATTCAGAGAGCTGTTTTATATGAAATTTACCAAGATGACCACATCCAATAACTCCAGCTTGTAACATACAATTATGTTTTTTACAAATTTAAACTTTTGCTGTCAATATGTTTAAATTTTGCTTTAATTTGTTATTATGTTGGATTCATTTAAGCATCAAGGTTTAAGAAATTTACTTGTTGAAAAGCTACGACTTAAGGGAATCAAAAATGAGGCTATTTTGGATGCTATTTCAAAAGTACCTAGACACTTATTCATGGATTCAAGTTTTAGTGATCACGCATATCAAGACAAAGCTTTTCCTATTTCATCAGGTCAAACAATTTCTCAACCATACACAGTTGCTTTTCAAACAGAATTACTTAATGTATCCTCAGGAGATAAAGTTTTAGAAATTGGAACTGGAAGTGGTTATCAGGCAGCTGTACTTTGTGAAATGGGAATAAAGGTCTATACAATAGAAAGAATCAAGTCCTTATTTTTAAAATCAAAATCATTTTTAACATCAATTAATTATCACCCAAAAAAAATAATTTATGGTGATGGATTTTTAGGATATGATGAAAAAGCACCATATGATGCAATAATTGTTACTGCTGGTGCAAAAGAAATTCCAAAAGATTTGGTTACTCAACTTAAAAACGGTGGAGTTATGGTTATTCCTATTGGTAACTCTTCTCAAAAAATGATTCAATATTGCAAAAAAAGTAATAGTGAGTTTGAAATCAATGAGTTTGGTGATTTTAAGTTTGTTCCCATGTTAAAGGATACTATTTAGAAAATTTATCTATTCTTTTTTTTATATCTTTTTCTTTCAAAGCTTGCCTTTTATCAAATAATTTTTTTCCTGTGGCAGTGCTAATTTCAATTTTAGCATAACCCTTTTCGTTTATAAAAAGTTTTGTGGGTATAATGGAATTTCCTTTTTGATCCTTGGTTTTTTTTATTTTACTAAGTTCTTTCTTATTTAAAAGAAGTTTTCTATCTCTTTTAGGATTGTAATGCTCACTGTTTGAAAATTCATATTTCTGAATATTCATGTTAATAATAAATAGCTCATTTTCAATAAATTTACAGAAGCTTTCCTTTATGGAAACCTTACTGTTTCTGATTGACTTGATTTCACTACCAGAAAGAACTATTCCAGCAACATAATGATCATGAAGGTAATATTCAAATTTTGCTTTTTTGTTTAATATTTTAACTTTAGAATTCATTTTATACAGTATAACTTTCTGTTAATTATTTTTTAATAAGTAGCTTTTTAATATCTAAAAATTGCAATTATATTCCTGATCAATTACTTAATTTTGTACTTATCATAATTATTATACAAATATGCAAAAAGATAAGGAAATTTTTGATTTAATCGATGCTGAAAAGAAACGTCAAATTGAAGGAATTGAGTTAATTGCATCTGAAAACTTTACGAGCGATCAGGTTATGCTTGCTACTGGTTCTATTTTGACAAATAAGTATGCGGAAGGTTACCCTGGAAAAAGATATTATGGTGGATGTCAAGTCGTTGATGAGATTGAATCAATTGCCATCGAACGTGCAAAGGAGCTATTTGGTGCTTGTTGGGCAAATGTGCAACCTCACTCTGGTAGTCAAGCAAATTCTGCAGTTTTTTTCGCTTGTTTGAAACCAGGTGATAAAATTATGGGTTTTGACCTTTCACACGGAGGTCATTTAACCCATGGATCTAGTGTAAATTTCTCAGGAAGATTGTATAATCCAGTTTTTTATGGCGTAGAAAAAGAAACAGGATTATTAGATTATGATAAAATTGAAAAAATGGCAATTGAAGAAAACCCTCAAATGATTATTGCTGGTGCCTCTGCATACTCTAGAGATATTGATTTCAAAAGATTCAGGCAAATTGCCGATAAGGTTAATTCATTTCTTTTAGCAGATATTTCTCATCCCTCAGGATTAATTGCAAAAGGTGTTTTAAATGATCCAGTTCCTCACTGTCACATTGTAACAACTACAACACATAAAACTCTTAGAGGTCCTAGGGGAGGTTTAATTTTAATGGGTAATGATTTTGACAATCCTTTTGGCTTAAAGTTTAAAAGTGGAAAACTTAAAAAAATGTCCTCCCTTTTAGATGCGGCCATATTTCCAGGAAATCAAGGCGGTCCACTGGAGCATGTAATTGCTGCAAAAGCGGTTGCCTTTGAAGAAGCTCTTTCAGATGATTTTTTGAATTATATTGTCCAAGTTAAGAAAAATGCTAACGCAATGTCTAAAGAATTTATAAATAGAGATTATAATATTATCACAGGTGGGACTGATAATCACTTAATGTTGATCGATTTAAGAAATAAGAATATAAATGGAAAAGATGCCGAAGCTGTATTAGGAAAAGCTGAAATTACGGTAAATAAAAATATGGTTCCTTTTGATGATAAATCTCCTTTTGTAACCTCTGGAATTAGAGTGGGCACTGCAGCAATTACCACAAGAGGTCTGGTAGAAAGTGACATGAAAACAGTTGTTGAATTTATTGATGAGGCTTTAAAAAGTCATGAAAACCCACAAAAATTGGATTCAATTTCTAAAGATGTTATTGATTTCATGAAAGGAAGACCTTTATTTAAGGCCTAATCATCAATTATTTGATGTTGGTATGCCCCAAGGTCGGGAACTACAGTTCTGTCATAACCATTTAAATCAAAAGGATATAGAATAGAGTAGTTGACGTCTCCCAATCCAATAACATCAGAATCTTCATCAATTGCTAAATTGTTAGTATATGGATCAACAAAACTTGGATTTAAATTTAGAAATAGGTTATTGTATTTGGGGGAGTCAAAATTTAAATTAGGATTATTTTCAAAAAAATTAGAACTATCATAAAATTTGAACAGAGAGTTATGAATAGCAAAGTCTAAATCAGAATCTTCAATTTGCTCTATAAGAAATTCAATATTTTGGTTTCCATAAATAATGGAATTACTGAGTCGCATTTCAAAAAACTCATTAATATATCCATTGTTGTCCAAATCAAGATAATAGTCATTAAATAATAATGACGGAAATTGTCTTGCACTAGATGTCCAATAATTAGCAATAGTGCAATGATTTAAGTTATACTTTCCTCCAAAAATTCCAGCAAATGAAGATTGCCCAGATTTATTGATTACCAAGTTATTTGCATCGACAGAAGATGCTCTTGCTAAAATTCCAAAACTACTACTATTAAAAACTTTTACATTTTCTAAACTAAGTTGAGGATCCTGATTAAATTGTCCACCAGTAGTATAAATTCCAATAGAAGCATTTTTAATAGTTGTGAAATTAAATTTATTATTAAAACTACCATCCATTAACCAAATTAATCCCCATTGACCAGGTATATTTTCAAAATATGGCTCAAGGCGATCCCCTTGAATAATAACTTCATTTTCTAGAGTATCAATATTATTGCTCAATTCACCATTTACTTGAATCGATCCTCCATTGCCAATAATAATACCGGAATTTCTATGAAAATGTATTCTTGCTCCTTTATCTATTGTAAGAATTTGATTAGGACCAACAGCTGCATATCCATAAATTACATAAGGTTTATCGTTACTTAGATGTAACTCATCATTTTCTAAATATCTTCCTTTAATTTCAGACTCTTCATTAATACCATCTCCGTCTAAATCAATTGAAAGTGTTTCATAAAAATATTCCCCATTATTTTCAAATCTTTGGGGATAAATAAAAACAGCATCTTTTACAAGAGTAATTAATTCAACCTCTTGTGTGTTATTGTTGCTAAAAAATTCAATTTGATCTTCATATACGAACGAATCATCGGGGGTATCTATATTTTCAATATTAATGGTAGTTTCAATAAAAATGTAAAGACTATCATTGGCTAATAACTCAATATTTTCAAATATTTTTCCTTCTGCACCATTATTCTGATCATAAATTCCATCTACATTAAGTCTATACAATGATTCTAACCCTTTTTTTAATCTTATTTGAGGGATAACAACATTATTTGATGAATTATTATACACTTTTAAATTATAGGTACTTGAACCAATATTAGAAAAAACTGTATCTAAATAAACAGTATCTTTTGAAAAAGAAAGTTGCGATTCGTTTACAACAAATGAAATTTCTTTATCGCATGAATTCCAAAAAATTAGGCATATACACAAACAAAAAAATGATTGAATATACTTGATCATTATTTTAAAATTTTAATTTCAAAAACTTTGTCCCACATTTTTCCAGTTACAAAAAAAGATTTTCTTTTAGGGTGATAAGCAATTCCATTTATAACATCTAGCTTCTCATGTTGTGTTACCTTTTCCTTTAAATTTGATAGATTAATAACCCCTTCAATTGCGCCATTTTTAGGATTTATTATTGCAATACCCTCAAACAAGTATCTGTTTGCATAAATTTTACCTTCTGCCCATTCTAACTCATTTAAACCAACAACTTTATTTTTGTTGGTATAAATTTCAATATAATCTTCTTCAAAATAGTTTTTGTTTGGATTTAAAACCCAAATTTTTTCGGTTCCATCACTCTTATAGAGTTTTACCCCGTCATTACAAATTCCCCATCCTTCTTTGCTCTTATTGTAATTAAATGTAGAAATTTTTTTAAACGTTTTAAGATCATAAACAAGTCCTATTTTTTCTTTCCAAGTTAATTGGACTATTTTATTATTTAAAATTGTTAAACCCTCTGCAAATTGGTTTGACGGTAATGAAACCTCTTTTAAATACTGACCATTTTCGTAATCTACTTTAATTAATTTAGATTTTCCATATTGACCAAGGCTTTCATAAAGAGTATCATTAAAAAATTCCAAACCTTGAGTATAATTACTTTTACTTCTACTAAATTCATTCAAGATTTTATAATCATATATTTCAGGTACTTTACTGCTGAGAATAGTAAACTTAATTTTTTCGTGCTGATGGTTTTCTATAAATAATTCTTTTTTTCCTAACGTTAAATTCTCTAATAAAAAGAAATATGTTCTTGATTCAGAAATATTTTTTTTCACAGGTATAATCGAAATCAATTTCATATTATTTTTGATCTTAAAAGTTAAATCTTTATCTCTATTCACCCGAATTATGAGGGTATCATTATTTTTTAATTGACCATTTACAATATTTGATTCAACAAAAATTTTTTGGTCATTAGTATTATTACAGGAAAATAGTGTAATGACAAAAAATATTAAAATAGGAATATAAAATCTCAATTTATTTTTTTTTCAAATTTAAGCTATATTTTTAACCTTTCATACTGATGATAGTTTCTAATAATATTAATATATTTGCTTTGGCAAGTCCTACACAACTAGCTCCTGATAAATCCTCCAGGGTGGGAACACAGCAAAGGTATTCGGTTGTAGCAGTGTGATGTAGATAGCTTGCCATTTTTTTTATGATGAAAAAAGTTGTTTTAGTTACTGGTGCTTCCTCTGGCATAGGTTTGTCGATTGCAAATTACCTCCATTTTCAAAAAAAGTATATCGTGTATGGAACATCTAGAAAAATTAATAATAGCTCAGACTTTTCTTTTAATTTAATTGAGCTTGATGTTACAGACAAATCATCTATTAAAAATTGTATTTCTGATATTTTAAAAAAAGAGTCTAAAATTGATATTTTAATCAACAATGCTGGTGTTGGTATTACTGGTCCATTAGAAGAAATACCAACAAGTGAAATCAACAAACACATTCAAACAAATGTTATTGGTCCAATATTATTGATAAAGGAGGTTTTACCTTCCATGAGGTCTAGTAAAAATGGAGTTATTATTAATATAACTTCGATTGCTGGGAAAATTGCAACACCATTTCGGTCTGTCTACAGCGGAGGTAAAGCTGCTTTAGAGATTATCTCGGAAACCTTGGCAATGGAGGTTAGAAATTTTGGAATTGATGTAGTTTCAATTGCTCCTGGAGATTTTAAGACAAACATTTCAAAAAGAAGATTCCATTCACCTGTAATAGAAAAATCAGATTATAAATCATATGCAGAATCACTCAAAAAAATGAATTTAGGAGTTAATAAAGGTTCTGACCCAGAAAAAATTGCAAAATTAGTTAGTACTATTTTGCTTAAAAAAAGACCCAAAATTCGATACAAAGTAGGTTCGTTCATTGAAAGAAATGGTGTAATTTTAAAAAGAATCTTGCCCCAAAGAATATATGAAAAGTTAATCATTGAGCTTTTTAGTTAAAATCTAATCCACTTTCTTTTTTAATTTGTTGTAAATTTGCAAAAATAATTTACATGAAATTTTTTATAGATACAGCTAATCTAAATCAGATTGAAGAAGCGCAAAATTTAGGTGTTTTAGATGGTGTTACTACAAATCCGTCTTTAATGGCAAAAGAAGGAATCACAGGAAAACAAAATATTCTAGACCATTATGCTAAAATTTGTAAGATTGTTGATGGAGATGTTTCTGCTGAGGTGATTGCAACTGATTTCGAAAACATGATCATTGAAGGTGAAGAGCTTGCCTCAATAAATTCTCAAATAGTTATTAAATTACCAATGACACATGATGGGATAAAAGCTGCAAAATATTTTTCAAACAAAGGTACAAAAACCAATGTTACGCTTGTTTTTTCTGCTGGTCAAGCTTTGCTTGCTGCAAAAGCTGGTGCTACATACGTTTCCCCATTTTTGGGAAGATTAGACGATATTTCAACTGATGGTTTGAATTTAATTTCTGAAATTAGAGAAATTTATGATAATTATAATTTTCAGACACAAATACTTGCTGCATCGATTAGACATACTATGCATATTATTGATTGTGCTAAAATTGGTGCAGATGTTATAACATCCCCACTAAGTTCAATCTCTGGATTGCTAAATCACCCACTCACAGATATTGGTTTAGAAAAGTTTTTAAGTGATTACAAAAAAGGAAATAAATAAGATAAAACATGTTATCAGTTTCTAATTTATCCATTCAATTTGGAAAAAGGGTTCTTTTTGATAATGTTAATACAACCTTTAATAATGGTAATTGTTACGGAATTATTGGGGCTAATGGGGCAGGAAAATCAACATTCCTTAAAATGCTCAGCGGTAAATTGGACCCTACATCCGGAAATGTTTTTTTAGAGCCTGGTAAAAGAATGTCAGTTCTTGAACAAGATCATAGAATTTTTGATGACAACTCTGTAATTGAGACAGTAACTATGGGAAATATGAATCTTTTTAAGATTAAGAAGGAAATTGATAGTCTTTATGAAAATTACACTGATGAGAATGCTGATAAAATTGGTTCTTTACAGGTTAAGTATGAAGAAATGGATGGTTGGAATGCAGAAAGTAATGCTGCTTCATTATTATCAAATCTCGGAATAAAAGAGGATCTGCATTATTCTAAAATGGTTGATATTGATCCAAAAATTAAAGTAAGGGTTTTATTAGCTAAATCATTATTTGGTAATCCTGATGTTTTAATTATGGATGAACCAACTAATGATTTAGATTATGAAACAATTTCTTGGCTGGAAGAGTATTTAGCAAATTTTGATAACTGTATCATTGTTGTTTCACATGACAGGCATTTTTTAGATTCTGTATGTACGCATATTTCCGATATTGATTTTGGAAAAATCAATCATTATTCTGGTAATTATACTTTTTGGTATGAATCTTCTCAATTAGCTGCCAGACAAAGAGCACAGCAAAATAAAAAAGCCGAGGAGAAAAAGAAAGAATTAGAAGAGTTTATTGCAAGATTTAGTGCAAATGTTGCAAAAAGTAAGCAAGCTACAAGCAGAAAAAAAATGATTGACAAATTAAATATACATGAAATTAAACCCTCAAGCAGAAGGTACCCTGCTATTATATTTGAAAGAGAGCGAGAAGCTGGTGATCAAATTTTAAATGTTGAAAATCTATCTAAATCTATTGAAAATGAGATTTTATTTAAAAATATTGATTTAAATCTTTCAAAGGGGGACAAAGTTTTGGTTTTCTCAAGAGACTCCAGAGCCACTACAAATTTTTTTCAAATAATTAATAATTGTTTGCAGCCTGACTCAGGTTCTTTTAATTGGGGAATCACAACATCGCAATCATATTTACCACTAGATAATAGTGAATTTTTTGATAAAAACATTAATCTTGTTGAATGGTTAAGAGAATATGCAAATACTGAGGAGGAAAGAGAGGAGGTATACTTAAGAGGTTTTTTGGGTAAAATGATCTTTTCAGGTGATGAAGCATTAAAAAAATGTAATGTTTTGTCTGGGGGAGAAAAAGTTAGATGTATGATTTCCAGAATGATGATGAAAAAAGGTAATGTTTTAATTTTGGATGAACCAACAAATCACTTGGATTTGGAAAGTATTACTGCTTTTAACAACTCACTCAAAAATTTCAAGGGGACTATACTGTTTTCTACTCATGATCATGAATTTGCTCAAACTATTGCAAACAGGATTATTGAGCTTACTCCATCTGGTATCATTGATCGATACATGACCTTTGAAGAATATATGAATGATTCAAAGATTAAACAATTAAGGGAGTCAATGTTGGAAACTACCTAAGTTTAGCACCAAAGTTTTTTTCTAGGTTAACAATAATTTTATTTATCAGTGAATCAATTTCTTTAACAGAGAGGGTTTTTGTTTTATCTGAAATTTTAAAGCCTATTCCATAGCTTTTTTGTCCAGCTGGAAGATTCTTGCCTCTGTACACATCAAATAATGATACTTTTTTTATTAAACCTTCATTAACCTTTTTTATTGACTCTTGAATGTTTCTGAATTTAATATTTTCGTCAACTAATATTGAAATATCTCTTGAAACAACAGGGAATTTTGAAACTTTTTTGAATATTTTGGGTTTAGTATCAATATGTTTTTCAATTTTGTCATAATCTAATTCAGCGTAAAATACTTCATTTTCAATTTCAATTCTGCTTGTTTGTGATGATGAAACGAGTCCATATTTGAAAATCGTGTCTTTACCAACAGAAATTGACTCTGCATAATCATAATAGTTGTTTGAAAATTCATCATAAATTATATTTTCAATACCAACCATCTTAATAATGGATTGAACTATCCCCTTTAGATAGTAAAAATCAACTGATTTTTTATCACTATTCCAAGATGATTCAGAGTTTTTATTACCGTAAACAAAAATTCCAGTTATATTTTTTTCTGAATACTTTGATTTGCTATTATTACTGTAAACTTTTCCAAATTCAAATAGTTTTAAATTATCATTTTGCCTATTAATATTATGGCTAATTACATTAAGGCCTGAGGATATCATTGAAGTTCTAAGATTTGATAAATCACTACTTTGTGAGTTTAAAATTTTTACTGATTTAGGGTTTTCTTTATTAAAACGCTCTGCAACTAAGGAGTTTGTTATTATTTCATAAAATCCTAATGAAACCAGATGGTTTGATATAATATTCACTAATTTATTTTTGAGATTTTTCTTTTCAATAACAATTGATTGATTCAATTTTATTGAGGATTTTATATTATTATAGCCATAGACTCTGAGGATTTCCTCAATAACATCAGCTTCTCTTTTTACATCATTTCTGTAGGGTGGGATAGCTAGTCCTAAATTAGATTCTGTAATGCTATTTATCTTAATATCTAGTGAGCTAATTATATTTTTTATGGTTTCTTTTTCTATATTTTGCCCAACAATTCTCTTGATTTTATCAAACCCTAATATAATTTGAGTATACTCAATTTTTTTTGGATATAAATCAATTAAGTCACTTGATATAACAGATTCTGGACAAATTTCCTTAATAAGTAAGACAGCTCTTTTAAGTGCGTATTTTGTTGAATTGGGATCTATGCCGCGTTCAAATCTATATGAAGAATCAGTTGATAGATTATGATATTTGGCGCTTTTTCTTACAGAAACGGGATCAAAAAAAGCACTTTCCAAAAATATTGTGTTTGTTTTTTGTGATACACCTGAATCTAAACCACCAAACACTCCAGCAAGACACATTGGTTTTTTTGAATCACAAATTAGAAGATCATCAGTTGTAATAGTTCTTTCGGTTTCATCTAAAGTCTTGAATTTAAGTTTTTTTGAGCTTCTTTTAATTATGACTTGATTTTCTTCGATTTTGTTGTAGTCAAATGCATGAAGTGGTTGACCGACATCCATCATTACATAATTGGTAGCATCAACTATATTGTTAATTGGATTAATTCCAATTGACTTTAATTTGTTTTTTAACCAAGAAGGGGATTCACAAACTTTAATGTTTTCAAGCACAATACCACAGTATCTTTTTGCTAAATTTTTATCTTCAACATGGATCTTAATATTTTTTGTTCTTTTTTCCACACGAAAATTAGTAACCGAAGGAGTTTTTAGATCTAAATTAAATCCATTATGAATTAATCTAGCTCTCAGATCTCGAGCAACTCCAAGATGACTCATTGCATCTGCTCTGTTTGGGGTTAAGCCAATTTCAAAAATCCAATCACTATATATTTTGTAGATGGAATTAAGTTTAGTACCTGCCTTGATATTCTCATCCAGGATCATAATACCGCTTGTAGAGGGACCAAGATTAAGTTCATCTTCCCCGCAGATCATTCCATTACTTAGCTCTCCTCTAATTTTAGCTTTTTTAATTTTTAATTTTTCATCATTTGGGTAAAGAGTAGTACCATTGGTAGCTACAGCAACTGTAAGTTTATTTTTAACATTTGGTGCTCCACAAATGATTTGAAGATCATCTTTTTCACCTATGTCTACAGTTGTAATTTTAAGTCTATCCGCATTAGGATGTTCTTTTAGAGAAGTTATTTTTCCAACAACAACTCCTTCTAAAGATCCAGGGACGGATTCATATTTAGAAATTCCCTCAACTTCAAGACCTAGATCGGTTAGAATTTCTGCAATCAAGTTGTGATCAAGATCAAAATCTAAGTATTCTTTGAGCCAATTGTAAGAAATATTCATTGGGTATTTTTGGAATTCATAACAAATATAATAACTAAACTAACAGTCTTAGTAAATCAAAAACTTTTTTAATAACAATAATTTTATTGATATTGCATACATGAATAAATTTCTCGCATTTTTTTTAATACTTACATTTTCATGCAGCAATAATAAAGAATCAAATACAAATTATATTGGTTATTTAGTTTCAAATGATTCAATTAAGATTCCATTTAATTTTGATTATAAAAAATCTGGAATATCAATTAATAACGGTGATGAATTAGTTTTCTTAAGATTAAATAATAGTTTTAAAGATTCCTTAAAATTTGAATCACCATTCTTTGAAGAGTATATAAATTTTAAAATAAATGGTGATTCATTAAAAGGTTATTTATATAACCAAAGTTTATCTAGAAAAATACCTTTTTATGCCATCCCTGGCATTGATAGATTTGAAAATAAATTTTTTTCTGAGAATGTAGATCTTAATGGGGAATGGCGTATCATTTTTAATTTTTCAAAAAGTGATAGTTATGAGGGTAAATTAATCGTTAATCAATCTGATTCAGATGTTGTTTCTACTGTAAGAACTGAAACAGGTGATTATGGATATATGCAAGGAAAAATAAATTTCAATGAATTAAGTATTTCAAATTTTAACGGAAGTAGAGCTTATCTGATCAATGGTATATTAAATAATGATACGATACGCGGTGATTTCTACAGGGGAAATTATGGTCATAGTAATTTTATAGCTTTTAAAGATGATAATTTCAAACTTTCAGATCCTTATGGCCTGACAAGCTTAAAGAAAGGATATAAATCTTTTGACTTTAAATTTGAGGATATAAATGGAGAAATTATTTCCGGCAATGATAAAAAGTTTGAAGATAGGGTGGTTTTGGTACAAATAATGGGTTCATGGTGCCCGAATTGTATCGATGAATCTAAATATTTATCACAACTTAACAGAAAGTTTGGCGATATTTCTATTGTTTCTATTGCATTTGAATATGCAAAAAATAAAAATCAGGCAATTAATAACTTAAAAAAAATAAAAAAGAATTTGAATCTTAATTATGATTTATTATTAGGTGGATATGGAGGCACAAATAAAAAAATAATTTTAGAAAAATTAAATTCTTTAGAAAAGTTAATTTCCTATCCAACACTAATTGTTATAGATAAAAATAAAATTGTAAGAAAAATTCATACAGGGTTTAACGGTCCAGCTACAGGAGTTGAATACGAAAAATTTAAATATAATTTTGAAGAATTTTTAAAGCTTCTTAACGCTGAATAAATACTAGCTTATATATTCCCAGATTTCTTTTTTGTTAAAAATATTTTTTAAGTTTTTTGAAATGATATAATTTTCTTTTTGCCTGAGGTTAGGATCTTTTTTGAGAATATCGCTAACTAGCAATCTAACTTTTGAAATTAACTCATTATCCTTAATTAGATTTGTTATTTTAAAGGGGATTTCACCGCTTTGCTGAGTTCCCATTAAATTTCCTGGTCCTCTGATTTCTAAATCCTTTTCAGCTATGACAAATCCATCATTCGTTGAAACCATTGTTTCCATTCTCATGATACTTTCTTTTGTTTTTTTGTAACCGGTAACCAAGAAGCAAAAACTTTTGTCGCTGCCTCTTCCAACTCTTCCTCTAAGTTGGTGTAGCTGAGATAAACCAAATCTTTCGGCACTTTCAATAACCATAACAGTAGCATTCGGAACATCAACACCAACTTCAATGACTGTTGTAGAAACTAAAATTTGTGTTTTATTTTCTATGAAACGTTTCATTTCATTTTCTTTTTCATCATTTTTCATTTTACCATGCACAATTGAAATTTGATAATCAGGCATTGGAAAATCTCTAGAAAAGGACTCATAACCATCTAATAAGTCTTTAAAATCGAGCTTTTCACTTTCTTTAATCAATGGATATACGATATATGCTTGTTTACCTTTGTGAATTTGACTTTTTATAAATCTTATTAGCTTTAATCTATCTCTTTCAGTTTGATGAAAAGTTTCAATATGTTTTCTTCCAGGTGGGAGCTCGTCAATAATAGACATATCAAGATCTCCATATACTGACATGGCAAGAGTTCTTGGAATAGGGGTTGCGGTCATAATTAAAACATGGGGAGGAAATTTATTTTTTAACCAAAGTTTACTCCTTTGAGCGACACCAAATTTATGTTGTTCATCTATTATTGCAATACCTAAATTATTGAATTGTATACCATCATAGATAAGCGCATGTGTGCCAATTAATAAATCAATTTTACCATCTTTGAGGTCATTTTTTATATCTTTTTTAATTGAAGCTTTACTTGATCCAGTAATAATTTTAATATTGATTTTCAATAGCTTACATATTTCATGAAATTTATTATAGTGCTGGTATGACAAAATTTCAGTTGGGGTCATTATACATGCTTGAAATCCATTACCAATCGCAATTAAGGCACTCATAAAAGCAACAATAGTTTTACCTGAGCCAACATCACCTTGTAATAATCTATTCATTTGTGCTCCGCTTCCTAAATCCTTTCTGATTTCTTTTATTACTCTTTTTTGTGCATTTGTCAAATCAAAATCTAGAATAGATTCATAAAATTTCTTAAAATACTTTCCAATTGAATTAAAGTTGTATCCTTTAATTTTTTCTTTTCTCATCAGATTCTTTTTAATTAACCTTATCTGCAGATAAAATATTTCTTCAAATTTTAGTCTTAAAATGGATTGATTTAGCTCCCTGGACGATTGAGGGTTGTGGATACTTATGTATGCTGAATTTCTATCTAATAATTTAAATTTTTTTATGATATACTCAGGGAGGTTTTCATCAATTTTTTTATTTGTTTGGATTAAGAGTTCATTAATTAAGTTACGTATTGTCTTGTTGGTGATACCTTTTTTTATTAACATTTCCGTTGAAGGATATATACCAATTAACTTAGATTTTTTTTTCAGATTTTCTCCTTTGTATATTTCTAGATCAGGGTGCGGTATTGATTTAATACCATTATATATATTTAGCTTTCCAAAAACTACATAGTTGTGATTTATTTTGATTGAGTCAATTAACCATTTATTAATTTTAAACCATACCAGATCAATTGATCCAGTATCATCAGATAAAGTAGCAATTACCCTTTTCTTTCTTCCTATTCCAAGCTCTTTTAAATTAGTAATTTTACCGATTATCTGAACCTCTGTAAGTAAGTTGTCAATTAACGAAATTTTATGAAATTTTGTTCTATCAATGTACCTATAGGGGAACGTATCTAATAAATCCTTGTAGCTAAATATTTTTAGCTCATCTTTAAGTAATTTTGCCCTGTTTGGACCTACGCCTTTCAGATATTCAATTGGAGTATTAAATAGATCAATATTCATTAATCTAAATTTAATATTTTTTACTCATGAAATTGAATAAATTTTGTTTATAACTAAATAATTAATTCTTAATATTTATATACAACAATAATTAATTTCACTTTTAATTTAATTTATTTGAAACATTTCTTAGAAAATTTAAATACTTCACAACTAGAGTCTACTTTGCAGATGAATGGCCCAATGATAGTGATAGCTGGTGCTGGCTCTGGAAAAACAAGGGTTCTAACATATAAAATTGCTTATCTCATTACTCAGGGAGTGGATCCCTTTAATATTTTATCGCTAACCTTTACAAATAAGGCTGCGAAAGAAATGAAAGAAAGAATAACCAAAATTGTTGGAGATGAGGCAAAAAATTTATGGATGGGAACCTTCCACTCGGTGTTTGCTAAAATATTGAGAATTGAGGCGCATAAAATTGGATATACAGCAAATTTTACTATTTATGATTCTGATGATTCACAAAAGTTAGTTAATAGAATAATCAAAGAACTTAATCTTGATAAAGACATTTATAAACACAAATTAGTTTTTTCAAGAATATCATCGATGAAAAATAATTTTATTTCTGACATAGATTACAAAAAAAACGAAGAGTTACTACTTTCTGATAAAATATCCAATCAACCTAAGTTCCACATGATTTATACGGAATATGTTAATAGATGTTTTAAGGCTGGAGCAATGGATTTTGATGATTTACTATTAAAAACAAATGAACTCCTCTCAAATTACCCAGAGACACTATACAAGTACCAAAATATATTTAAATATATTTTAGTTGATGAGTATCAAGATACCAATCATTCTCAATATTTAATTGTAAAAGCGCTTTCAGATAAATTTCAAAATATATGTGTTGTTGGTGATGATGCGCAAAGTATATATAGTTTTAGAGGAGCAAATATTAGTAATATTTTGAACTTTCAAAATGATTTTCAGGATTCCAAAATATTTAGGTTAGAACAAAACTACAGATCAACTAAGAACATTGTAAACGCTGCAAATAGCTTAATTAAAAATAATCAAAACAGGCTTGAAAAAAATATTTGGACTGATAATGAAAGTGGTGAGAAAATTAGCGTAAATAGATTATTAACAGATGGAGAGGAAGGAAGGTTTGTTGCAAGCTCTATTTTTGAGGCAAAAATGCAACATCAATTAAAAAATAATGATTTTGCAATTCTTTATAGGACAAATGCTCAATCAAGGTCATTTGAAGATGCACTAAGAAAAAAAAATATACCATATCGTGTTTTTGGTGGACTTTCCTTTTATCAAAGAAAAGAAATTAAGGATGTTTTAGCCTATTTGAAACTTATTGTTAATATTAATGACGAAGAGGCATTAAAAAGAATTATAAACTTTCCACCAAGGGGCTTGGGGCAAACCACAGTGAATAAAATTTCGATAGAATCTAACAAACGGAATATTTCAGATTATAAGTTTATTAAAGATTATTCTAAAGATTCGAAAGTATTCAATAATTCAACTAAAAATAAATTATATGAATTTATGGTTTTAATTGAAAGCTTGAAAATAAAAAATGAAGTAACAAATGTATTTGAAATGACGAAAGAGGTTTTAAAAAAATCTGGCTTATACAAATACTTTAATGATGACGAGTCAATTGACGGTATAAACAGGATTCAAAATATAGAAGAATTATTAAATGGGATTAAAGATTTTGTAGACAATGATGTTTCAGAGGAAAAGACCGTTTCTTCATTTTTGCAAAGTGTTGCGTTAATCACGGATCAAGATAATGACGAACAAGATTTAAATAAAGTTCAATTAATGACAGTTCATTTAGCAAAAGGACTCGAATTTCCTTATGTATACATTGTGGGTATGGAAGAAAATTTATTTCCAAGTGCAATGAATTTAAATTCAAGAAATGAACTTGAAGAGGAAAGAAGGTTGTTCTATGTTGCTTTAACTCGAGCTGAAAAGAAAGTCTCTTTATCATACGTTTTATCAAGATACCGCTGGGGTAAGTTAATTGATTCAGAAAAAAGTAGATTTATTGATGAAATTGATAGTCAGTACAGAAGCGAAAATATCAAACAGAAGCAATCTTATAGTAATGAAAGAGATGAATATTCTTATAATAAGGTTGGAATAAGATTCAAAGTGCCTGAAAAAAAACCTCCCAAAAACTTCGTAAAGGTTAAAAGCAGCACTACTAAAAGTAACTTATTTGATAATAGTTTAATTAAGGGTAATATAGTTTTTCATGAAAGGTTCAAAAGGGGGGTAGTAGTATCTATTGAGGGTGCTGGTGATGATAAAAAAGCTGAAATTAGGTTTGATAAATTTGGGATAAAAAAATTATTACTCAGGTTTTCAAAGTTGAAGATTATCTCATAAAAAAAATCCCAACTATGTGGGATTTTTTTGATTTTTAAAATTAAAATTAATTTGAGAAACTTTGCATTTCTTTTTCGATCATGTCATAAAATTGATCAATTTTAGGCATAATGATAATTCGTGTACGTCTATTTATTGATCTATTTTCAGCTGTGTTATTATCTACCAGAGGGTCAAAATAACTTCTTCCAGCAGCTATTAATCTACTAGGATTAACATCAAGATCTTTAAGAACACGAACGATGGATGTAGCCCTTTTTACACTTAGGTCCCAATTATCCAATAATACGCCTCCAGCTTTGTAAGTTAAATTATCTGTATGTCCTTCTACCATACATTCAAAATCAGGTTTACCATTAACTACTGTTGCAACTTTACCTAAAATTTCTTTGGCTCTTTCAGAAACTTGGTAACTACCAGATTTAAATAATAATTTATCTGAAAGAGAAATAAACACTACTGCCTTGTCAACATTAACCTCAATATCAGGGTCGTTAATACCAATTTCTTTTTTCAAGCTTGTGACAAGGGCGAAAGTAACACTATCTTTTCTGTTTAGAGCGTCTTGAATCCTTGTGATTTTAAGATCCTTTTCCTTAATACTTTCCAAGGTTTTTTCTAAATTTTCAGCACCTTTTGCTGTAAGTTCTAAATAATCTTGACTTTGAATAAATAATTGGTCATTTCTCCTTTTCAAGTCTGATAATTGTTCTTTGTATGCTTCAGAAAGAGTTTCAGCAGTAGATAATTCTTCTAGACAAGAATTTAGTTTAACTGTTGCTGTATTTAATAAATCTTGAGTTTTTTTATGTCTGTTTTCAAGAGAAGTATATTCTTTTTTACTTACACATGACGACATTACAAATAGTGTAATTAAGCTTAAAAAAAATGTTTTTTTCATTTTGAAATATTTGATGTTTATTAATATAAAATTAGCAAAAAAGGAAACTTAAAACGTTTAAAATCTTAGCTTTTGTGAAATAGATATTCACAAATAATAGATCTAGTTTTATAATGAATAATTTTCCTTTTATTATTTCGTCTATATTGAATTAACAGGTTAATATGTTTATAAAACGATAAATATGCCTTAATTATTGCAGTGAAATGATTAAGTCCTCTTGTAAATAATAAAAAAATAGCAATAATTGCATCAATAAAATGTTTTTCTAAAAGAAGTAAAAATAAATTCTGTTTTGAATTTTTAGTTATTGTAAAAAGCATATTTCTATAATTGAAATATGTTTTCTTTGGATCATAACTATTTAATGATGCAGCGTTTACGTGATAAATGGTTGAATTAGGATTAAAACTTATATTATAACCATTATTTTGTAATCTCCAACAGAGATCAATTTCCTCAAAATGAGCCCAAAAAATTTCATCAAAACCACCAAACTTTTTAAATGTATTATTTCTTATAAAAAAACAGGCTCCACATGCCCAAAAAATTTTAATAATTTCATTGTATTGATTATTATCTTTTTCGATTTTGTTATAAATTCTTCCGTTGCAATATGGGTATCCATATCTGTCTAAAAACCCGCCTGAAGCGCCAGCATAGTCAAAATAATCTTTGTTGTTAAAGTTTTTCATTTTAGGTTGAATTACTGCGGTTTCTTTTTCATTTTCAAATTGAGTCATAATTTTCTCAGTCCATTTATTAGTAACCTCAACATCATTATTTAATAGACATAAAATATCATCATTAATATTTCTTAAACCAATATTGTATCCTTTAGCATATCCATAATTTTTATTTAATTGCACAATTTTTATCCTTTTAAAATTGGATCTAATAAATTTAACTGATCCATCGGATGATCCATTATCAATTATATAAATATTGTATCTGATAGGTGTGAACTTAATTACAGAAGGCAAAAATTTCTTGATTAATTTTATACCATTATAATTTAAAATAACTACAGCTAAACTTTTCATATCAAGGGAAAATTAGCTAAGAATTTAATTTTATTCCTATCTTCATTGATTTTGCAATAATAGTGATTTATTCCATTCGTGACCATTAGGTATTTAGATTTTAAAATTTTGTTATATATCAAAATTTGATCAAAGGTTTTTTGGTTGATTTCAATATTAGGTGCTTTACACTCCACCAGCAGGTTTATTTTTCCTTCACTGCTATATGAAACTATATCAAATCTTTTTTTTATTCCATTAAATTCAATTTCTTTCTCAATTGCAATTGAATATTTATTTATTCTTTTTTCTTCTATTAAAAACCGGATACAATTTTGTCTAACCCATTCTTCTGAACTTAATTGAACATATTTTTTTCTAATTAAATCGAAAATAAATCTTTTTTGACCTTCTTTTTTTAATCGAAATTCATAATTTGGAAAATTCAATCTTTTCATATAGATGTAGTGAATACAATAAGTGAAATAAAAAACGACATCAAGTTAAAAAATTTTTCCGCAGTTTATTTATTAATGGGTGAAGAAGAGTTTTTTATTGACCAAATAACCCAAGTATTTATTGATAATGTATTAAGTAAAAATGAAAAAGAGTTTAATCTAAATATTATTTATGGGAAAGATGCAAATGTTGATACAATTGTTTCAATTTGTAAAAAATACCCGCTAATGTCAGATTATCAATTAGTAATAATCAAAGAAGCTCAGGATTTAGGCAATACAATTGAAAATTTGACAAATTATTTAAAAAATCCACTTTCCTCAACAATTTTAGTTATTAATTATAAGCATAAATTCATGGATAAAAGAAAATCAATTTTCAAACTTATCCAAAAAAAAGGGAAAATATTCGAATCTAAATTTATGTATGATAATCAGGTTCAAAAATGGATTTCCGACAGATTTATAAACAACGGTTTTACAATTGATCAAAAATCAGTATCTCTAATTAATGAACATTTAGGTAATAAGTTAAATACTATAAATAATGAGATTCTAAAATTGTTAGAGATCAAAAAAGAATCAAAAATAATAACCATTAATGATATCCAAAAATATGTTGGTATTTCAAAAGACTTTAACAATTTTGAATTTAGAAAATCAATTGGAAGTTTGAATTTTAAAAAAGCTCATCTAATCGCAGATTATTTTTCAAAAAACCCCAAATCAAATCCAATGGTTGTAACCATCACCCTCTTATTTGATTATTTCTCTAAGCTTATGGTTTATCAAGTTAATTCTGATTTAAATCCCAAAATATTATCATCAAAAATTGGAATTAATCCATACTTTTTAAATGAGTTTGCTTCAGCAAGTAAAAATTATAGTATAAAAAAAATAGTCAAAGTAATTTCTGTTATTAGAGAGTATGATATGTATTCAAAGGGGGTAAAAGTTAAAAAAGTTTCACCAAAGCTTTTACAGGAACTTGTAGCAAGAATTGCTAGTATACATTAAAGTGGGAAACTGGTAGGATTTGTATCATTCATAATTTTATAAATAAAGTCAAAAATATCATCAATAGATGGTTTTGAAAAATAGTCTCCATCAGTTCCATATGCTGTTCTGTGATTTTTTGCAGTTAAGCAATAGGGTTTATTATCTAAATACTCAAATATTTCTTGTTCATTTATAAGTTTGTCAAGAATATATGCGCTGGCACTACCAGAATAATCTTCATCAATAATTAGTAATCTATTCGTTTTTTTAATACTCTTTTTAATATCATTAGTAATATCAAAAGGGATTAATGATTGACAATCTATTACCTCACATGTAATTCCGTGTTGTTTAAGCTCGTTACATGCTTCTTCAATTAAATTTAGAGTTGAGCCATAGGAAACAACAGTTATATCATCTCCAAACATTAAAGTCTCTGTTTTTCCAATAGGGGTATTAAACTCTCCTAAATTTGTTGGTAATTTTTCTTTCGTTCTATATCCGTTTAAACATTCAATTACTATTGCAGGTTGATCACCACTTAAAAGAGTGTTGTAAAAACCTGCAGCTTTTGTCATATTTCTTGGAACTAGTAAATAAACTCCTCTAATTAAATTTATAATACCACCCATAGGCGATCCAGCATGCCACATGCCCTCTAATCTATGTCCTCTTGTTCTAATTATTAAGGGACACTTTTGTTTTCCTCTTGTTCTATAATGAAGAGTTGCTAAATCATCACTTATAATTTGTAATGAGTATAATAAGTAATCAAGGTATTGAATTTCCGCTATTGGTCTCAAACCTCTCAATGCTAATCCTATTCCCTGACCAATTATTGTTGCTTCCCTAATTCCAGTATCAAAAATTCTTATTTCCCCATATTTTTTTTGCAAACCTTCTAATCCTTGATTTACTCCACCTATTTTACCAGAATCTTGGCCAAATATTAAAACATTTTTATGTTTAGTTAAAATTTGATCAAAATTATCTCTCAAAATTATTCTACCATCAACAACCTGCTGCTGCTGTTCAGATTCATATTTAGGTTCAATGTAATTGACATTTACAGGATTCATTTCAGATTCACTATACAAGTGAGAGCTGTAATCAATTTGATAATTTTTTCTAAGATTTTTAATCCAAGAATCTATCTTTTTATAACTTTCAAAATCATATTTAAGTAATTCTCTCTTGATTTGATATGCAGTTTTAAATAAATCTTTTTTGTAGGGAAATTTAAGTTTCTTTAAATCATTTATTTTTGAGTTGACCTCGTTATTTTTTATATCCTCCAGTACACTTTCTAAGGACTTTACATTTTGAATTGTTTTTTTTACTGATTCAAATTTAGCTTCATCACTAGCTGTTTTCACTTCATTTTTTGCATCAATTTCTAATTGATTAATCTCAATTTCATTAACAATCTTATTTGCCAGAATCCATTCACGAAATTTTGATAAGCAGTCATATTTATTTTCCCATGTAAGTCTCTTTTCTGATTTATACCTTTCGTGGGAGCCAGATGTTGAATGACCCAGCGGTTGTGTTAATTCTTTTACGTGAATTATAACTGGAATACTGGATTTTCTACATATTTTTTCCGCCTTTTCATATGTCTTCATAAGCTCAACATAATCCCATCCCTTCACAGAAAAAATTTCAAAGCCATTACTTTTATTATCTCTTTTAAAACCTTTGAGTGCTTCAGAGATATTGCCTTTTGTTGTCTGATATTTAGAAGAAACAGATATTCCGTAATTATCATCCCATATACTTAATATTACAGGAATTTCCATCACTCCAGCAGCATTTACAGTCTCAAAAAACAATCCTTCACTTGTTGCTGCATCTCCAATAGTTCCCCATGCTATTTCACTTCCTTTATTTGAAAACTTTTCAGCTCCTGGAATATCTACATTTTTATATATTCTAGATGCTTGTGCCAATCCAAGTAGTCTCGGCATTTGACTAGCTGTTGGAGAAAGATCTGCACTCGAATTATACTGATTTACCAAATTTTTCCAATTATAATTAGCGTCAAGACTATGAGTGGCAAATGAACTCCCCATTTGTCTTCCTGCACTCATGGGATCATGATCAATATCTGTATGTGCATACAAACCTGCAAAAAATTGCTTAGGAGTGACTTCATTAATAGAAAACATAAAGGTTTGATCTCTGTAATATCCAGATCTAAAATCACCTTTTTTAAAATACTTAGCCATTGCTAACTGAGGTAATTCTTTACCATCACCAAAAATTCCAAAACTTGCTTTTCCTCTTAAAACTTCCTTACGACCGATTATACTGCATTCTCTACTTATATATGCTAATTTGTAGTCTCTGAGAATCTCCTTTTTGAATTCATCTACAGAAATATTTTTTTTGTATTTGGTTGAAATTATCAAATCTAATTGGAAAAGCACAAATTTACTTAATACTTACTGTTTTTCCAATATTATTAATGAGACAGCTTTAATAAAAACTTAGAAATTAGGAGAGAAGTTTTCTTTATTATGAAAAGAATTCAAAATATTTAATACCTCGTCACTGGAGTCAGTAAGGTGAAATAATTCTAAATCTTTTTCACTGATATTTTTATTTTGTTTTAATAAAACTTCTTTAATCCAATCAAAAAGTCCGGACCAAAAATTAGATCCCACAAGTATGATAGGAAATCTTTCAGATTTATGAGTTTGGATTAAAGTAATTGCTTCAAAAAACTCATCAAGTGTTCCGAATCCGCCTGGCATTACAACAAACCCTTGTGCGTATTTAACAAACATAACTTTTCTAACAAAGAAATAATCAAAATTAAGTTTCTTGTCACTATCAATGAATTCATTGTCAGTATGTTCAAACGGAAGGTCAATACATAACCCAACTGATTTACCATTCTCATTTTTTGCACCTTTATTGGCTGCTTCCATGATTCCAAAACCACCACCTGTAATAACTCCATACCCGTTTTTGACAATTTTTGATGAAATTTCCTCAGCAAGTTTATAATATTTATTGTTTGGGTCAGTTCTAGCAGATCCAAAAATTGAAATACAAGGACCTATAGCACTAAGCTTTTCATATCCTTCAACAAATTCTCCCATAATTTTAAAAATTGACCAGGAATCATTTGTTTTAGTTTCATTCCATTTTTTATTGTGATTTTTATTCATAACCTCATAAATTTAATTCTTTTTTTAAGAACTGAGAGGTTGAATTATTTTTTAATTTGATAAAACCATTAATATAACCTTGAAATAATAAATTACCTCCATTCTCTCCTCCTTCAGGGCCTAGATCTATCACGTAATCTGCTTTTTTTATAATATCAAGATTATGTTCAATAATCAATACCGTATTCCCCTTATTTATCAACGAATCAATTACTTGAAGCAAAACTCTAATATCTTCAAAATGTAACCCTGTTGTGGGTTCGTCTAAAATATATAATGTATTTCCTGTATCTCTCTTGCTTAGCTCTGTTGCTAGTTTTATTCTTTGTGCTTCACCCCCTGAAAGATTTGTGCTTTGTTGTCCTAAGGTTAAATATCCAAGTCCAACATTTTCAATTGTTTTTAGTTTTCTATGAATTTTAGGAATATGTTTAAAAAATTTTACAGCCTCAGTAATTTCCATTTCTAAAACATCATTTATTGATTTTCCTTTATACTTAATTTCTAATGTTTCACGATTAAATCTTTTTTTCATGCAACTCTCACATTCAACAGAGACATTAGGCAAAAAATTCATTTCAAGTATTTTTAAACCAGCACCTTTACATTCTTCACATCTTCCACCAGTTACATTAAAACTAAATCTTCCTGGCTTGTATCCTCTTATTATTGATTCATTTAATTTAGAATACAATGCTCTTATTTCATCAAAAACTCC
>CACKQW010000007.1 GCA_902602415.1 uncultured Bacteroidota bacterium
TCTGGGTGTTAAATTACCATTTAAAGTAATTCTTGAGTTGTATAAAATTTTTTCTTTATCATCATTAAAAAATGATGGAATAACATGATTGAAAAACATCTCTCCAAACATTTCACTAGCATCTCTAGGCAACTCGCAAGGAAGATTATCAACTGCCATAACAACCAGTGCTTGAGGATCTAAATAATCACATTCCTTTAAATTAATTTTATGAAAACCATAAAATGGATTATCTATTGTTGATGGCCTAATGGTTGAAGCAATAGGTCCATCAATATCACAACTAATGTCTGCAATCAATTTGATGTTAAAATCATTATTTGAAAGATCACTATTTGAAATCAACTTAGGAGCTTTTGGATTATGATAATGACCTGCAAAGAAAATATCAGTAATGGAGTTAAATTTGGAAAAAGTTGATACAAACAATTCAGGGTTTTTATAGAAATTATCAATTGTATTTTCAGTTGTATCAGAATAATTATAGTCCAAAACATCAATATTTGTATAGACTGGATAATTAAATTCTTTTTCTAAATAATCATTAACACTGACTTCCTTTATTTTCATGAAATCTAAAACTTCTTTTACTCCTGAACCAACTCTACCTTTTCCAGTAAGTAAAATTTTTATATTTGGAATTATTAAATCACCAATTATTTTATTTAATTCTTCTCTATCTCTCAGCTCTATTGCTCTTGGTATATCAAATAAATTAAATTTTAAACCGAAACCTCTAAAGCCATTATAAGCACCAACTACACCGGCGTAATATCCAAAACCAATTAACCGATTATTATTAATATCTACAATCGTTTCATGATCATATAATTGAATATTTTTTTTTAGGACACTCTGTAAAAGTTTTTTATTGTAGGATTGTTTTTTTATAGTATGAGAAAAGAAAAAATATTTTTTATTTGGAATTAATTTTTCAATAGGAACTTCTTTAACTCCAATTAATATATCACAATTTGAAATATCATCAACGACACTGAAACCCTTTTCCAAATACTCCTTTTCTGAAAAACATCTAATATCGCTTTGCTGAATAAAAAACTCAATTTTAGGAAATCTTTTGACTGTTTTAGCACATGTATGAGGGGTAAATACAACTCTTTTATCAGGCGGAAATTTATCTTCTCTTATTATTCCTATTTTCATATTTCAAAAATAGTCTAAATTATCGATCTGCAAATTTTTATATATTTGCAAATCAAATTTGTTCTTTGAAAATATGGGGTCGATTGGTTTTGACAGCAAGCCAAAGTGAATAACAAGCATGTCGCGCAATAAAATAGTACGCGTAAAAATCAATTTTAATTTTTAAACGGCGAAAATAATTACGCTTTAGCTGCATAATCTGAATTACAGTAAGATTAGCCTCGTTCCACAAGGTGGAAAAGCTAAATGTTTCATGATAGCCATTGTCAACGGCGCTCTAATAGAAACATCGTAAATGTTGACATAGAAAATATGAGTTTCGACATATTTTTGAAATTAAGAAACTAAGTGTTATGTATATTGTTTTTAGTTAGCATAGCAACGAAAATTAAATAAAAACTAAGCATGTAGAAACTTATTTATTTTCTTGTTTGGACCCGAGTTCGATTCTCGGCGACTCCACCAAAAAGGACAAACTCATATGATTGAGATTTGTCCTTTTTTATTTTAAGAAAATCATTCATTCATATCATCAAAATTTATAATAGAATTTTAATTTCCTATTGATCTTAATTTACCGAATCCGTTTTTTTAATTCAACTATATATTTATTCATAATGGAATCGTTTTTAACATCATTAAGGTCATAGTTGTCAAAATAATCTAAACCTCTGATTTTATTAAACCTTGCTCTTCCACGACTGCGTTTTTCCAAAAATTCTTCATAGCTTTTAATTGCATAATGATTTATACGTATTTGATTGGATACGGGTGATCTATCCCAAAATTGTTTTTTTGTGATATTTCCATTGGAATCAATATATCTGCCAAATATAACAGGTCTGTGCGCTGAAAAAAATCTTAAAATCAATCTTGGGTTCAGAATAACTTTTATATGATGATTAAGTTTGTGATTCGGCAAAGAATGGTTTTTAAAACGCTCTATAACAAACCCACTTTCTCTTTTTTTGGCCCCAGCACTTCCATAAACCAACCAATTAATTTGAACACCAGAAAACTTTCCTAAGCTGCGTAGATAATCTGGGATGGTTTTGTGCTTGATAGGAACGATAAATTCATCGATATCTAAAAAACCCAAATATTTGGTTTGGTGTTTATGCCTTTTAACACAATTGGAATAAGCCTTAAGTTGCATTTTCTTTCCAGGAAAATAAACGTACTCTACTAAATTGCTATCGATATAGGGTTGTAATATTTCTTGAGTATCATCTGAACTCTCATTGTCATAGATAAAGAACTTTTCAACACCCAACATCTTATGATATTCTATCCATTCTTGCAGATAACGACCTTCATTTTTAGCAATAGCACAAATGGTTAGATAATATTGGTATTTTCTTTTGGATATAAATCTAAACATTCTTGAATACGACTTTAGATAACAAAAATATTTTTTTTTACAGTTTTTACACTAGTTTAGTATACAAACTTTGGGTAGAAAGTATTTTTTCGTTCATAAAACACGCTCAGATTTATCCTATCTTTGTTTAAATTTACTGTAACTAACTGCAGGACCACGAATATTATGGAAATAGATTTTGTTATTACATGGGTGGATATGAATGACTCTAAATGGCAACAAGATTTTGTCAAGTATTCTAATAAAACAGAAAATGAAAAGAACTCTATTTCTGTAGCACGCTTTAGAGATTACGGTCTATTGAAATTCTGGTTTCGCGGGGTTGAAAAATTTGCGCCCTGGGTGCGTAAAATTCATTTTGTAACCTGTGGGCAAAAACCTGAATGGTTAGATGAAAATCATCCCAAAATTAGTCATATCAATCACAAAGATTTTATTCCAAATCAGTTTTTACCCAGCTACAACTCTGTAGTTATTGAGCGTTATTTACATAAAATTCCTGATTTAGCAGAACATTTTGTGTATTTTAATGATGATTTTTACATAATTAACCATTTAGATAAAAGTCGCTTTTTTCAAAATGGTTTACCATGTGATATTTCCATTTTTCAGTATAACCCAAATTGGTCACAGTGGTATATACGAATTAAAAACAATATCAAATTAATAAATAAACATTTTAATAAAAAAGAAGTCATAAATAACTTTTACCACAAGTGGTTTAGCCCCTTATATGGGAAAAAATTGTGGATGAATTACTTGATGAAATATTATCCAAGATTTATTACATTACGAACACCTCACAATGCACAACCTTTTTTAAAAAGCATTTTTGAAGACGTATGGAAACATTGCGAAAAAGAATTAACAGAAACTTCAATAAATAGATTTCGTGCAGTGACTGATTATACACCTGAGTTATTTCGAGCTTGGCAAATGTGTACAGGCAATTTTACTCCGTATAATACTTACAATGATACAAAAATGTTTGCCCTCATGATACAGCCAAAACAAAAAAAAGCTGTGAACGTGATTCGAAACCAATCTTATAAACTTATATGTTTGAATGATAATGTTCGAATCCGAAATTACGATCAGGTTATTAGAAATATAAATGATGCATTCGATAGTATTTTACCTAAAAAATCGAACTTTGAACTTTAGGTCGAAATGCAAAAAAAACAAATCATTGTATCATTAACTTCTTTTCCTGTGGCCCTGCCTTTTGCCGCAAAAGCAATTCAGTCTATTTTAGATGGTTCAGTTCTTCCAGAAAAAATAGTACTTTACCTTACCACTAAACAGTTTCCAAGCGGAGAAATTCCTTCAAATATAAAAGATTTGTTATCCGCAACTTCAATTTTTGAAGTTAGATTCTGCAATGAAATCATTCGATCATACACAAAGTTAATCCCAGCAATGCAAGATTTTCCGAATGAAATAATAGTTACTATCGATGACGATGTGCGATATCACAGGAATATGCTAAAATGCTTATTAAGCCGTCATAAGAAATACCCCAATGCCATAATTGGACATCGTGTAAGACGTATAAAATTAAATGCTAAGTATAGAAAATGGAAATGCTATAAGCGTATAAGTCTGTTGACCCGTAGTTTCAAACCAAGTTTTAGAAATTTACAAACTGGGGTTGGGGGTGTTTTATATCCCCCAAATTCATTGGACAAAGAAATGCTAAAACCAGAGCTATTTATGGAGATGGCTCCAACAGTTGATGATATTTGGTTTTGGGCAGCAGCAGTTGCAAACGGAACCAAAATAGCTCCAATACCTTTTGGTTTTTGGCGTCAACCCGACCTAAGAAAACCCTCAGAAGTTTCTTTAAGAAGTACCAATGTATTCTCTAATGTTGATGTAAACCGAACAGTTTTTGAAAGCATTATGAAAAAATACCCAACAATAAAAAAGAGATTTGAAATTAAAAATTAAGCTCAGAAATAAAATTTTACTTGCAGACTGAAATAAAATATGTTTGTTGATTTTATTATCATTTCTCGAATTGGGATTTTTTAGGAAAACGATTATTCAACCACTCTTTTAACTTCATCCGGTCGTTATCATCAGCATATTCAGTATCATTCATACAAAAAAATGTTGGGTTGATTTTTTCAAGCCTTTCATAATGCCTTTCTTTTTGGATATGAACATGTAGTGAATCTTTACTTGAAACGTGATGTAAATGCCCACGCTTTTCAGCTAAAGCAACATATGAATATATAACACGCTGGATATCATTTGAACTTCTTACATGATTCAATTTCATTATATCAATTTCATCTTTGAAAATTTGTTCAGAAACTCGTAAACAATCACTTTTTAAATAGCTATCTATATTATGGTGTGGCAATCCATTATAAAAAACCCCAAATTTATTTTTTACTAATTCAGCAGCATTGAATAAAGCTTTACTATATAATTTATGAGGTTTTTTTAAAATTTGTTCCCTTAAAAACCAGCGAAACCTTCTGAATGGCTTTTGATTAAGCCGAATTATGGGAAATCCGTCAGCAGCAAAAAAAGTATCTGGTAAAACAGTTCTGTTAAGAAACATATCATCATTGGATAAAAGAAAATACTCCGAAAGATTTGGTATTTTATATAAAAAATGCTCTAATACGTTTGAGTTGAAACATGGCAAGCTTTTATTTGGCAAAATGTCATTTTGATCAATAATTTTGATTTTGGGATTTGAAATATCTAACCATTTTGGCTCTTGATTATCTGTAAGAATGAAAATATTTCTTACCCAAGGTGCGTATCTTTCAATCGAACGTAAACTATATTTCAATTCGTCATTATTTAAATAACTTCTATAATTTGTTAATAAATTTTCCGTTTTTCCATCTAAAAAGGCAGCGCGCTTTGCCTGCCATTCTGGATTATTGCCATCAACCCATAAATAGACTAAATCAATGCTATGGATATCAATTTTCATTTTCAATTCTTTCTTTGATTATTGTATACTTTTGGAGTATTTTTTTAAGGGCTGTGCGATTTAAATCCTTACCTGTTTTAAAATTAACAGTTTTTAAGGCTAAATTTTTCGGCTTTTTTAATCCTTGAGGTTTATTATACTTACCAAAGGGATAGGGAATAATATATGTACCGTTTGCTACTGCCGCACCCCAAAACCAGATATCATCTGATGTGGGAGCAATTTCTTTAAATAAATTGGAATCAATCATTTCTTTATTGAGCGAATTTGGAGGATACAAAACACCTCCAACACCAGTTTGTATATTTCTAAAACTAAAATGTAGTTTAGTAAAAAGGAAATGATACCATCGGTATTTTTTCCAGTTACGATATGGAGCATTTAGTTTTATCTTTTTGGCTCGATTTGCAATGATAGCATCTGGAATTTGTTTATGTAAGTGAAGTAAGTCACGCAACATATTCTTATGATAACTAACATCATCATCAATAGTAACTACTATATCATTTGGAAAATCTTTAATTGCTGGAATGAGCTTTCTGTAAGAACGGATATCTTCATCGTAATTTCTTATTTCAAACAAAGGATTATTATTAGCTAAGGTCGTGAGTTTTAAGGGAATTTTATTGTCTTCAAATTGTGAAAAAGTTAGATATAAAACAAGTTTATCGGGTAATGTGCTACCTTCTAAAATAGACTTAATTGCGTCTGTAGCATAGGTTATTGCAGCTGGAAAAGAGGTTAAGGATACAATTACTTTTTTTTGTTTTAACATGTTTCGCAGCCCATTTGTAAGAAAATTCTTTTTAAAAATAGGGTAAACCTTTTGAAATTGAAACTAATTTCTTGATTTATAAAGGCTTAGTTTACAAAAAAAAATAATAATTTCTTTATTCTATTAACCCATTAGCAAAACCCCTATGCGCAATTTTTGCATTATATCCTGTATCAAAAAGTAAGGGATATTCTAATGGGTTATTGTGATGATTCAATAGCCAACTATCAATATCTCTCATTCCCCATAGAGTAATTCCAAATCTATTCTCAAAAGGAACTCTTCTGTATGTTTCAACAATATCTCTGTATCTGTTTTCTTGACTTAATGCCCTTTCATAAGTTAATTCGCTTATATCAACATTTCTATTTACCGTAACATCTAACTCAGAAAAGTGGATTAAAATATCTTTTTCAATGATTTGATCAAGATGATTTTTAATTTGAACAAGATTTGGGTCAATATGATCAATGTGCATTTGTAATCCAATTCCGTCAATTGGAATATTATTAATTCTAAAGTCATCAATCAAATTTAAAACCTGATTCAACTTTGATGGTATTGACTCAATTTTATAGTCGTTGTAAAATAATTTTACATCAGCATCAGCCTCTCGTGCCCAGGTAAAGCACTTTTCAAGATAATTATCTCCAATTCTTTGTCTAAAAATTGAACTTTCAGCTTGACTTGTGAATGCCTCATTAACAACGTCCCAAGCAGCAACAACTGAAACCTCCTCCCCATCAATTAGCATTTTTTGTTGTGAAAAGTGAGAAACAGTGGACTTAATATAATTTTCTATTAGTTGCTCAAACTCATTATCTGTGCCTGAATAATTTTGTAACCAATTTGGGATTGAGCTATGCCATATTAGAGCGTGTCCAAAAACTCTTACACCATTTTGCTGTGCAAAATCAATAATTATATCTCCGTCTGAGAAGTCATACGAATTTGGCCCAATAAAAATATTAGCCATTTTCATATCATTTTCAGCTGTAATGCTATTAAAATCATTTAAAAGTACAGATCTGAATTGGTTGTTTGTTAAAATTTTATTTGCGGATACTATGTTTCCGACAGGAAAGCTAGCAAGATCCTTGAGATTCTCTGTGGGTACATAGGTAATTGATTCATGTACACAACACAGGGGATCCATTGTTGAATCATCTTTGCTACATGAAAAAAATAACAAAAAACACAGCAATATAAGTTTTCTCATTGTATCAAGTTTTTATTCATTTCTAAAATAATAAGAAAAACATAAAAGATTCGGTATAGTTATTGTTTTTTGCATGTCGATGAAGTTTGTAACGAAATACAATAAAATAATAGATCAAATTAATGTTTTCGATCCTTACAAATATGCATACACAAGAAACTATTCTGATGGCTCAGTTTCAAAATTATCACCTTATGTTTCAAGAGGAGTGATATCAACCAAAATTATTTACAAAAAATTAATTGAAAATAAATTCGATCTAAAAAAATGCGAAAAATTTATTCAGGAATTAGCTTGGAGAGATTTTTGGCAACAAATTTGGGTTAATCACGGAGATAAAATCAATGAAGATTTTAAACATCCTCAATCTGATTTTGATGATTATATGCTTTGTCAATCACTTTCAGATGGAAAAACCGGAATAAATGTTATTGATAGAGAAATAAAAAACCTGTATGATTCAGGTTATATGCACAATCATATGAGAATGTATGTCGCATCAATTGCTACAAATATTGCAAAAAGTCACTGGAAACAGCCTGCCAAATGGATGTATTATCATTTGCTTGATGGAGATTGGGCGAGTAATGCACTTAGTTGGCAATGGGTAGCAGGTTCCAATTCAAATAAAAAATATTATGCGAATCAGGTAAATATTAATAAATATTTTAATTCAACACAAAAAAACTCTTTTTTAGATTGTAGTTATGATCATTTTCAATCCATGGACATTCCTGAACCGTTAATCAAAAAAATTAATTTCAATTTTGAATTAAACTTACCAAATGAAAAGGAAATAAAACTAGATTCAACATTACCAACATTATTGTTTAATTATTATAACATAGACCCTAATTGGAGAGCTAACGAAAAAACAAACAAACTTTTAATTTTTGAGCCTGAATTATTCAAAATGTATCCTGTCTCAAAAAAATGTATTGATTTTTGTCTAGAATTAGCAAAAAATATAAATGATATTCAAGTTTTTGTTGGAAGTTTTGAAGATCTACATAAAAATTACCCTGAAATGTTATTCATTTTTAAAGAACACCCATTAAATGAGCATTATAAAGGAGAAACAGACAAAAGGGATTGGCTTAATGAAATTGAAGGTGATTTTACCTCTTTTTTTAAATACTGGAATAAAATAAGAAAAAAACTTATTTAGCTTTTAACTATTGATTATTTCAATAACATCATTTGAAGTTTATATTATCTAGTATTTAAATTTTCCTCATTGTAAATACGCTCAACTACCATATCAGTCATTTCACGCATTTCTTCTAAGGTCATATCATCTTTATACTGTCGTTGTAACTTTTTTAATCTTTTTTTTAGTTTTTTTATCAGTGTATAATAATTGGAATTAGCATATAAATTATTCATCTCATTTGGATCAGTTTCCAAATCGTATAGCTCCCATTCATCCATATCGTAATAAAAATGAATCAATTTATATCTAGAGGTGCGTATTCCATAATGTGGCTGTACCATATGCCATTTTGGATATTCATAATAATGATAATATACTGCATCCCGCACATCATCAAAATTGGATTTTAGTTGCGGTAAAAAACTTTGACCTTGCATATCTTTAGGAATATCAATTCCTGCTAAGTCTAATAGTGTCGGTGCAAAATCTATATTCAATAATAAATTTGAATTTATAGATTCAGGCTCTACAATCTTTGGATAGGAGATTAAAAAAGGCATTTTTAAAGATTCTTCATACATCCATCGCTTGTCAAACCAACCATGTTCTCCCAAATAAAATCCTTGATCAGAGGTGTAAATAACAACAGTATTTTCTGATAAATTATTTTCTTCCAAATAATCTAACATTTTACCAACTGCCTTATCAACACCGGCTACACATCTCAAATAGTCTTTGATATAGCGTTGATATTTCCAATTTTTTAATGCTGCTCCTTGAAGAGTGTCATTGGGGGTCCAAAATTCCCCTTGGTTTCCGTAACTGTAATACTCATTTAATTCATAACGTGATAAACCCTCAGGAGGGTCAATTTTAAGGTCTCTGCGGTTCATATGATTTTCAATCTCCATCCACTGCTTTTTAGCAGCTTCTCTACCATTGTAATCATCATTAAAATTTACAGGGTGTGGTAAGTCTCCATCTGTAAATAAAGACTTAAACTCCTCATCAGGTTGCCATGGACGATGTGGAGCCTTAAATTGATACATAAGCATAAATGGCTTCTTTTTATCACGTTTTTCATCTAACCATTTGATGGCATCATGAGCAACTTGTGCAGATGAATGCCTTTGACGCTCCACTATTGTATCTTTACCGTTTACTAAAAAAACCGGATTAAAATAAGTACCTTGTCCACCCCAGTTAATCATTACCTTGGAATAATCAAAACCTGTTGGTGTAGTCCCTAAATGCCACTTTCCAATTACTGCTGTTTGATAGCCAGATTTTTGAAAAAGCTTTGGAAAAGTCATTTGACTACCATCAAAATCACCTCCCTTTTCATTTTTAAAGAATCCGTTCACGTGACTATACTTTCCAGTTAATATTGATGCTCTACTTGGTCCACAAATAGAATTTGTATTAAATGTACGTGTCATTAACATCCCTTTTTCAGCAATCCTGTCAATATTTGGAGTAGGTGCTATTTCTGAAAGCCAATCCTTGTAAGCGCTAACAGCGCTAACAGCATGATCATCTGACATAATAAAAACTATATTTGGAGTATCTGTATTATCTTTTTGCGCTGAAAAAGATAAAGAGATAAATAAAATTATGAGAAAAAATATTGGATTTTTCATTTGATATTTAATTAAATGTTTCTTTAAATCTTTTTAATCGTTTGCTCAATGACTCAACTGTATTTCTGTAAGTCTTTAATATTGCTAAGTTTTTTGTTTCGTCTGGATCATTAGAATGATCATAAAGCATTCTAGAAATTCGACCCGATTGCAAGTTCCACTCTGTGTAGAAAAAATCATTATGGATTAAAGTTTCTCCCCTCCTCCATCTAGCGAGGGCTGTAGTTTTAATTATTTTTTCTGGATTTCTCATGCTAGAAACAAGCGAGGTTCCTTGCAGATGTTTAGGCTTTGGACCAATTGTTAATTCACAAAGGGTGGGAAATATATCAACCAATTCTGCTATTGAATTTGTTTTAACATTTACAGGAAAATTTGGCGCACTAATAATCATCGGAACATGAAGCGCTACTTCAAAATTACTATGCTTTGCCCATAATCCGTGCTCTGAGAGACTCCAACCATGATCACCAACTAGTACCACAATAGTACTATCTCTTAGACCAAAGCTATCTAAAGCATTTAATAATTTTCCAATTTGTGCATCTACATAACTTACACTTGCATAATATGCATGAATTAAGGTTTTGGACATTTCATGATCAATAGGACCTTTTTTAGGAATATCTTTGTAGCGGCGAAGCTCTCCCCATTGATGATTCGCCTGATTTGGAGCTGATTCAGGAAATATATTTTGCTTGGGTAATTGGATATCACTTTCCTTATAGAGATCCCAATATTTTTTTGGTGCAGTAAATGGTAGGTGTGGCTTAACAAATCCAACTGCTAAAAAAAAAGGGCTGTTTGAGTTTTTGAGTTTTTTTAAATCCTTAATTGATTTTTGAGCAGTTAAGCCATCAAAATAAACTTTATCATCTACATCAAGCATTTCATAAGCAGCAGCTGGTTTTTTTTCTTTATCCAGTTCACGGTTTTTTGGATCCTGATAATTTCTCCAACTTATATCTGTTGGATACCATTCCTCATCCCAAGATTTTATATCATTTTTTAAATGTGTAATTTTATTATTACTGATAGTAGTATATCCTCTTTTATTAAAATAATCTACCATATGTTCTGATTGCGGCCCAGCCTCATGTATACTGGAATAATAAGTTAAAAATCTATCTTGAGTAGGGCGAACACCAGAAAGAATACTTGCTCTGGATGCACCACATACAGGCACATTACAATAGGCTCGATTAAACGTAACACCTCGTGCAGCTAATGCATCAATATTAGGGCTTTTGATATGATCTTGGTTATATACAAATAATTCAGGACGTAAATCATCAACCATAATAAAAAGTACATTTTTAGATTGATTGATTTCATTCGCATTTACAATGGGGTAAGTGAAAAAAAACAGTATGTAAAGAAAAAATTTATTCATTAACATCTATTCTATTATTGACAGTTAACGTTGTTAATTTTAAATCCCTATCTGCTGATGATCCACCTGTCATTATTGAAAATTCACCCGGTTCAACACAATAATCCATTTCAATATCATAGAAAGCTAAAGTATCCTTTGTGATTTCAAAAGAAACTTTTTGGGTTTCTCCCTTTTTTATAAATACTCTTTTGTATCCCTTCAGCTCTTTAACAGGTCGAGTTACACTACTAACTCTATCTCTAATATACATTTGTACAATTTCATCACCATCATAATTTCCAGAATTTGTAACATTAACTGAGACAAAAACACTTTCATTTCCATCTAAGCTAGGTTTCGATAAAATCGGCTTTGAGTATATAAAATTTGTATAACTCAATCCATATCCAAATGGGTAAAGAGGAGTTGATTTTTTGATTGCGTATTTATGAAAATAGGCTGAAGGCTTATGATTATAAATCATTCTTAGTTGACCAACATCACGAGCAACTGTCAACGGTAATTTACCACTGGGATTTACATCACCAAAAATAATTTCTGATACCGCTTGTCCACCAAGAGATCCTGGTTCCCAAGCTTCAATTATAGCTGGTATGTTTTCATCTAGCCAGGGTTCAGAAATTGGTCTTCCATTCACCAATACAATAATAATTGGTATTCCCGTTTTTTCAATAGATTGAACCAGTTCCAGCTGTTTCCCTGGTAGATCAAGAGCAGCTCTACCCATATTTTCTCCAGCAGTTTTATCTTTCCATTTGTAACGCATGGAGTTGTCACCAACAACTAATACAACATAATCAAAGCCCTTTGACTTTTTCACCGCTGCATCAATATCCTTGGAGTTAATTTTTCGAATACTTTTACCTGAGTCATGATATGCAACTTCGTATCCTTTTTTACTTCCTAATTCTTTAATACCTTCAAAAATTGTAGTGACCTTTTCATCTGGTTGTTGAGCATGCCAATCGCCAAGAATAGTTTGATTATTTGCATTTGGTCCAGTAACTAGAATACGTTTTTTTTTTCTGGTATTGGAAAGTGGCAACAGATTACGATTTTTTAATAATACTATTCCCTTGCGAGCTGTTTCCAATGCAACTTGCTGATGTTCAGGGGTAAATATTTTTTTTGGTATTGCTTTCAAATCAACAGTTCTATTTTCAAATAAACCCAGTTTAAATTTAGCTGTTAATATTTTTTCACAGGCTTCATTAACGCGTTCTATTGGCAATGTTCCTTCTTGAACTAACTCAATTACAGCTTCAGGAAATTTAACACCATGCATATGCATATCCATCCCTGCACTCACGGCTAAATAAGATGCTTCTTTAAGACTGTTTGCTACATGATGAAGTGTTTCAATACGTTCAATATCCATCCAATCACTAACAAAAAATCCTTGAAAGCCCCATTGTTTCCTAAAAAGATCATTCATTAACCATGAGTTCATGTGACAGGGAACCCCATTTAACTCATTATGCGCACCCATTATAGAATATACCCCAGCATCAATTGCTTTTTTGTAAGGTTTTAAATGTACCTCTCTCAAAGTTCTAATGGAAACATCCATCGGAGCAGCATTTAGTCCGTTAATTGATTCCCCTCCAGCTATCATATGCTTAGCACATGCAATTACCTTTTCAGTCCCTGTGAAATCATTTTGCTGAAATCCTCTTATCATTGCAGCTCCTAAATTACCGACAAGTAAGTGATCCTCTCCAAATGTTTCCCCAACTCTTCCCCATCGAGGATCTCTTAGTATATCAATATTTGGGGTAAATGTCCATTGGGATCCAGTTGCACGCATTTCTTTTGCAGTTTGGATACCAATTGTTTCTAAAAAAGAATCTTCCCAGGTGGATGCCAGGGTAATAGGTGAAGGATATACTGTAGTTCCAGAAACTAGTGCATTTCCATGAATAGCATCAATTCCGATCAGAAGTGGAATTTTTAATCGTGATTGTGCAGCAAGGTTTTGTAATAAATTTGACTCTTCAGGTGTTAAAACATGTAAAAACGACCCAATTTCCCCCCTTCTTGTCATTTCAGCCACATCATCACTAAAAACTCCCTTGTAAAAGCCCTGAGCATCATTTGAAAGTAATTCTTCTTCAGTAAGATCTTTTTCAGCTTGTCTCATATGCTCTAATCCAACAAATTGATTCATTTGATACACTTTTTCCTCAAGAGTCATTCTGCTCATTAGGTCATTGACCCTATTTTCAACAGTTTCATTTGGATCTAAATAAACAAATGACTCATTCTGACTATTTACTTTTACCAGACATAGAAAAAACAAAGAAATAATTTTAATTTTAATAAAATTCATGGTTATTATTTAGTATTTAGCGCCTTTTTAATTATTTCGTAGGCAGGTGTTGGATTTAAGTCTTTGTCATAAATTGATTGAAAAAAAGTTGATGGCTTTTTGAGTCTTTCTCCCATATCCCATAAGTTTAGAGTAACAGTTCCTGAATGTACTTTTGACTGAAGGACTTTAATAATTTTTTCATACAATTCAGCTTGAAATTCTAATTCCTCAGTAAGATTTGTCATATCGTTGACTCTATAGTCAAGCTCCGTTACATGAAAATCTAAATTATTTGCATGCGCCCAATCAATAAGTTTTGATAACTCAGCGATTGCATCATCAGGGTATTCAATAAACTGTATTGTTGATCGACTTAAGTTAAGATGCCCTTGCCAACCAATTCCATCAACTCTAAGACCTTTTGATCTTAAATACAGAACTGTTTCTTTTAATCTTTCCCACATCGCTGACTGCATCCCCCCATTTTGATTATAAACCAATTTAACATTAGGAGCATTAGCAGTTGCAATTTCAAACGCCTTTATAATATAATTAGGAAATCCGTTTTCATCCAGACCCATTTTTAACCATGGATTTTCCCACAAGTGCGTACCTTTCTTTGGGCCAAACCATTTTCCACTTGGTAATATCGTTTCATTAACGACATCCATGTATTTCACATTTTTGTCCTCATTGTAACGCTTTGCAGATTGGGTCATAAAATTAACCATCACATTTTCTAGTTCAGTAGCAGTTCTGTGATCCTCCTTTGCCCATTTGGATGCTTGAGGGCTAATTGGACCATGAATCCTTACTATCAAATCATTATTATTAGCAAATTTTAAAAATTTTTCTATTCTTTCCCACTGCCAAATTCCAGGCCTTGGATGTAATCTGGCTTGTTTTGCAGCATTTGCTGGCGTTAAAAAGTTAAAATCATTTAAAAATAGATCTTCTTTTCTTGATCCTAATTCATGAAAATTTAATGTGGCTCCAATTTTTAGTTTATTTCTTTCTTCAAAAAAACCGTTAGCATTATCTAAGTTAGGAACTAAACATTGCATTTTTATTGTTGCATCAAAAAAAGAAACAATTTTTGAGTTTGAATATTTAGTCTGAAAACTTAATATATTATTTTGGGATTCTGAAGACAAAAAGAATATAAAAATCAAAAACATTAACAATTTCATATTATTCTATTTATTTTAAAATATTATAAACTTCAATATAGAAAAAACCAAAAAAACTTACATCATAAAAAAACTAGTATTTTATGATTTTTTTTGTTGCAAAACTACCGTCTAAAAACATTAAATCAACAGAATAAATTCCCGGGGTGAATTTCTCAATATTAATATTTTTTGTTTGGCTTGTTTTCAGCACGATTCTACCAAAAACATCAAAAATTCTTAATTGAGATATTGATTTATCAGATTTTACATTGATTTTTGAAGAGGTAGGGTTGGGATATAATACAAAAATAAATGGCAAGTTGTAGTCAGTAGAATTTAATGATGTATCAACAATTTGTACATCGAAAGCATCAAAAAAATACGATCCCTCATGAGCACCTGTCATAATTTGTAGTTGAATATTTTCAGTTAAATCCGGTACAACATACTCAAATTGATAATATTGATAGGTATTAGATAATTCTAAAACTTGTGATGGTACAAAAATCAAATCTCCGTCTACTAAGGATTTTATTCTCATTTTAAATGAGATATTTTCAGTATCTGATTTAGCATAACATCCTATTAACAAAGTTTTATTATTTAAATCGCCATCATAAATTACATTACTTAAAAGCACTTTGTTATACCCTTGGGAGGTTGCTACATCAATTTTAGCTGCAGTCTGCCCTGAATAGACTACATTTTCTGTTTCCGTAAGTGAAGCCTCTGCAGATCCAAGAACCGAAAAACTCCATTGCGAGGAGATACCACATTCAAAATCAGGATTCCTAATTATTTCATCATTATATGGTCCGTAACATGTAGGCCATTCACCATGAGAAAGTAAAGCTTCTTTAACCTCTTCTACCCACACTCCAGGGTATATATTGTTTGTTTCAGGATTATCTGTCCTGAGATGAATTGTTTTTGTTGACTTATTACCCGCACACCATGCAGAGAAAGAAAATCCTCTGTCAATTGCCTGTTCTGCAATATATCTATGGTATTCTATTCGATCCGCGCTAACAGGACCACCATTATTTCCATACAGTCCCGTATTATAATTATAACCTGACTCATTATCAGCAGCAAATTCACCAAGAGTTACAGGAATATTATTTGTTTCTGACCAATTTTTTACAAAATCAAAATGAGAATCCAGTGTTGATTTATCCGCATTAGTTCCCCAGTTAAAATCATTGTATTGCTCTTGTGATGATGCAGTGAAATTAAATGGTATATAGTAATGAAATGAAGCAATAAGATTGGCGTCATAATTTAAAACCTCATCGCCTATCGTAGATGGGGCTTGGTAAGAGTTAGCACCCCCTCCAGTAATTATAATTGAACGATTACTGTTATTTCCCCCAGTTGATCTAATAACATCAATTATCATTAAATTAATAAAATCCATTTCATCATCATTTAGCTCAAAATATGGCTCATTTACAACTTCAAAAATTAATTCCGGAGGGTGATCAATAAATCTGTTAGCTATTTGAGTCCAGATTGACTTAAACTTCATAAGATCAGCAGCTCTTTTCGCTGAGGTGGGATGCGTATAATTTGAATTTGTAGTATTAAATGTTTCTAAAAACTCTGTCTTGAGCTCAGCTCCATGAAAATCTAAAACTGTGTATAAGCCTTGATTTAATGACCAATCGATAATATTTTCAACACGATCCAAGTAAATTGAACTGACTGTAAAATCCTCTATACCCCCGTCATATTGATCTGCAGTGTTTGCTGATGATGACCAGAGAGATGTTTCACCATCAGTTCTAGATCCAAAAAAATCCGCAGGTATCCTAACATTTGAAAAACCAGCCTGGGCTACATCTACAAAATATTGCTCATGAACAATTGGAGCCCAATTTCCTTCGACCGGCGCACTTAAGGTATTTCCAAGATTTATTCCCCTTCCCATGGCTTGCACAATCTCCCAGGAAGAAGTTTGTGCACTGAGCATAAAACAGTAAAATAAACAAACTAAAAAAGCTGCTCTATTAATGAACATAGTTAAAATTAGAGCTTATTGCTCTTTGGATTATAGAAATAATAAAAATTTATTTTTGAAAGGACTCTTTTTCCAGTTTAATAATCTTTTTTACCTGGTCATTTGTAAAAACTTCCATCAATTTTTTACGAGTGTCCTTAAAAGCGGAACGATAAACTTCTTTTTTTTCCTCTTCAGTTAAATTTTTACCTCTAATTTTTAAAGCATTAGATGCATATTTGTTGTAAAGTGTTTCTTTTAAAAAAACAACATCAGAATCAGAAATTTCCATGTTTGCCTTGATAAGAGAAACTGCATTTTCTGCTCGATTTGCAGCATATTTATTTTTTTGAGCTTGAGTAAAGGTGACAAAAAATGCCATAAAACACACTAAAATTATATTTTTCATATCGTAAGATTTAATTGTTTAAATATATTATTTAATTATAAATTTTTGTCTGATTTCTAAATCATTTTTATCAATAGTTTTTAATATGTACAGCCCCGGCGCAAAATCAGAAACATCAATTTGAGTTATATTTCCTTTATTTTTATAAACCATTTTACCAAATATATTGGTGATGTAAATAAAACCCAATTGGTGTGGTGTCTTAATATGTAATATATCAACAACAGGATTTGGATATATTGTTACTGCCTTGTAATCATTATAATCAGATGAAAAACCTAATGAAGCCTGTTCATAGATTTCTTGAACAGTGTAAAAGGCTTGTTTAGGAATCCTATCTCTAGTAACAATACCCCAATACTCTTCATTTGCGAATGAATCATAAGGAATAGAATTAGGGAATCCACCCGCATCTTGTTGATTTGGGTTTCCAGCTTTCCACCATTCGTCACAAAATTCAAATAAGGTTACCCCAATTGATAGGTCAGATTTTTCTAATATAGAGTTTAAAATAACCTGTGTTGCTGCAGATTGAAGCTGCTGGTTTTCCAAACCATTATTTGAATCAAAACTGTCTGCGCCAGCTTCAGAAATATAAATTGCCTTGTCAGTGATTGCAGCTAAATCATCAATTGCAGAAGCTGAATCTGTCCATCGATAAACATTCATTCCCCAAATATCAACACTGGGGCAAGAGTTCAATGCCTGCTGACTAGGAACTTCACCATGACCGGTACTTACTGGGTGATTTGGATCTAAAGATTTTACAGTGGCCGCACATTCTTCTAATTTGTCATACCAATTTTGTATGTTGTTACCAAACCATTCGGGATGATAATTAAATTCATTTCCAAATTCCCACATCAATATGGCTGGATGATCTTTAAATTGATTTACATACCAAGTATAACTATTTTCATTTAAACTCATAATTATTTTTATACCAGCATTATGAAAAGCATTCAATTCAGCAACATTTGTAATAGCGGAATAAGTTCTAATTGTATTAATATTAGCTTCCACCAATAGTGGAATATCATCTAAATAAGAAAAACCTGAGTTTTCTCCATTTCCCTCACCACGTGCATAGCATATGCCATTTACTCTGTACTCTGTATCATCGACATATAATTTCCTGTCTTCTACATAAATATTTTGCGAAAAAATTGATGGGTAAATCTGAAATATTAGGAAAATAAATATAAATTTTCTCATATTATTTTTTAATAAAGATTGATGTTTCCAATTTTACTTCTGATGATATTTTAATAAAATATGTACCAATTGCCAATCTTCTGACATCAATTTTTGATTTATTTTTTTGTTGAAGAATTTCCTTACCGGAAAAATCAATAATCTGTAAGTCGTATTCCTCTAATTCTGTTTGAATGTAAATGAAGTCTGAAGTTGGGTTAGGAAAAACTTTAAAAAATAAACTATCATCACCCTCCAAACTCATCGGATTACCATCAAATTTAAAATCAATCCAGTTAATATTAAAGCCAGGCTGTACAACACGCATCCTCAATGTGTATAGACCTTCATCTAAGTTAGCTTCAACAGTGACAGTTTGCCAATTTTGCCATCCACCAGTAACGGGAATGGCTGAAGATGCTATATTTTGAAATCCATCATCAATAAGTTGTAATAATATTGTTCCACCTTGCCACTCAGAGGCAATTCTTAAATCAATTTCATAATCACCAGATTCTGTAATTACCACCGGATAATCAGCATAATCCCCAGCATCTAAATATCCAAAATTTTCTCCCCCACCAATATCTGAGCACTCTTCTAATTCTAAACCTTGCTGATAAGAATAATCTTCGACCTCAATTAAGCCTGGAATTAAAAAACGATCATATAAATTATTATATACACTTAATTCATTGAATGGTGGTAGATTTTCATTGAAAACAGATGTTATCACTACATTTAGTGAATAGCTAACATCTAAATCATCTAAAAATGAGAAACTATCATTTAAAGTAATTTCAATAATTTGAGGACTTTGCTCGTTGATTTGGATGTTGTTAATTGTTGCTTGAATTCCGTTAATATTTACAGAAAAATCATTTGAATTAACCGTTGAACTAGGGTTTATTGGCTGGTTTAGTAAAACTAAAATTGATGATTCGTTAACAGTTTCTGAATATACAACAGAAAAATCAGGTATTTCTTGGTCGCTAATTTGAAAGGATACATTGGATAAATTATAACCAGCGGTAACCATTTTTATTTTTAAATTTTGGATACCTGCATTTAAATATATATTTGATTTTGTGTTGTTGATGAAATTCTCAAAACTTCCTGTATTATACAATACAATATTTTCAGAAATTGGATAATCATTAATCAAAAAATTGATATAACCTGATGAAGTTGAGGAATACCTTGTCGTTAAATCATAAAACCCTGATTCTTCAATATTAACAGTAAATGCAACCCACTCATTTTTTTGAGTAAAACCAATGTGGTAACCATTTCCATTTTCATCTTCATTTTCCTGAATGTCAACACCATCATTTCTATACTTCCACCCACTGTTCCAAGCTTCAAATTCATTAGTAGCAACATGATAATCTGCAAAATCTTCATCTAGATAAGCATATCCAATTTTTCCTAGGTCATAATCTGTTACATTGATAATACCTGGGATATTATTTTCAGCAAATGGAATTGTAGTATTGTTATATGGCTGCCTAATCATTGCATCTACAACATCTTTTTGAAATCGAGTATTTGAAATTTGAGAATCCTCTGCTAATTGCATCAAACCATTTACTGCATTCTCAACAGATGGTGCACTAGCTTCGCCCCTAAAGTAATTGATTAAATGTTGGTAATTTTCATTTGTTTTCATGGCATATGGAGTTGAAATTGACTCAAGCTTTTTCCATGGCCAAAAGGCCCAACCAATTTCTTCAGCTTCAAATGACTCAATTGCTTCTGTGAACCATTGATTTGAATTTTCACCTGACTCACCCATCCAAAGCGGAATATTGTACTGGTCACGCATCCATGTTACCCAATCTAATGAGTCATTATAACTCCAATATTTATGAAAACTGTAAACCATATTATCATCCCATGGAGGAGTTAAACCGTTAAAATCATTAGCATACCAATTACCCTCAATAAAAATGATATGATTTTGATCATATATCCTTATTTCATTAGTTATATCGATATAAAAATTTCTTAATTCTAAATTTTCTAGATCAGAATGGGTCTCATTTATTAAATCATAACCTCCAATCCAAGGCTCATCATGATACCTCTGGGCAATTTTCCCCCAAAGGGATATAGTTTTATTTTTATTTGCTTCGCTTTCCCATAGGGAGGGATAATTTGGATCATAATCATTAATATCAGAACCATAACCCTGACCACCGGGAGCAGCATGTAAGTCTAAAATTAAATAAATATTATTCTGCTCGCACCAATCCAATAAATTATCAACTAAATCAAATCCTCTATCCAGCCAAGTATTTTCCCCAGCAATCGGCTCAAGATGAGTTGGGAGAGTAAATAAATTATAATGCATAGGAAGTCTTATACTATTAAAACCATGATCTGATAACGCCACAACATCTGCTTCTGTAATAAAATTTTCTAACCACAAATCATAAAATTCATTTGTATTTTCCTCTCCTATAAAATTGATCAATTTGTTTCTAAAATCAGTTTGTGAAATTGCTGCCCCAGAAAACTGAAACATATATGGCTCTTGCAACATCCAACCACCAAAATTAAAGCCTCTAAGCAAGATTTGATTTCCAGAAGAATCAACAACATACTTACCCTCAGTCGTTAAGTTTTGAGAAAAAAATTGAGAAAATAAAAGTGCAAAAAATAATACTAATCTAACTTTCATCATTTAATCAAGATTGTCTAATCCCCAAAGAGTAATCTCTGATCCGTGGCAGTAAGTATCACTACCATAATTTGAAGTAATTGAAAACTTCAAATATCTAAAGGTTTCAGAGACTCCGTCTAAATCAAAATCATGACCATCTGCTGCAGCTTCAATGGTGTTTTCAGGAATATTTCCATTACCATCACTTGGATCTCCGATATCAAATTGCCCGAGTAAAGTCCAATCTTGAGCATTATTACTTGCATAAAGGTCAAAAGATCTTAGATTTTCTTCTTGAAAATAATAAGGGACACCCGTTGGGCCATTATACCAATATGCCCTCTGCCATACCTTAAATCTATGAACCCTAACATTTTTATTTAAATTAATAACAATATCCAAAGGCCAATCTAGGGTTCCGCCGTTTTGATCTCTCCAAATAATAAAATAACTATTGTCAGAATTTGTTTCAGCAGTATCAACCACATCATCCCAGAAGGCTGTTGTGGATCCCTCCCAAGCATTACCGTTAACAGAAAGTTGTGACATTAAAGTCCAAGTTGATTTATCAATTTGCTCTTCAAATAATGGAGTTAAAACACCTTTTTCTTCTAGTTCTGTTATATTACCATCAAAATCTTCAACCTTTGTGAAGAAACTGGTTTCAACAGACTCAAGCCCTCTAACAAATAAGCTTTCTTGAGGACTCTCTGAAGATAAAATTCTGGTCTCTTCATCTTCGCCAACTACAATTTTCAAATGCACATAAACTGTCTTTTCCGCTGTATTTTCCCATTCAATTTTAACGCCTCCCAAATCAGGAGTTAATTCAATACTTTCTTGCACTAAAAAAATAAAAGAAGGTAAAGGCGTGAATTCAACCTCCACTGCCTGAGAAATATTTTCACTCTCATCTACAACAAAAAGGTTAACAGAAACTGGTGTTGTTTGATTTAACCCATCAATCTCTATTGAATTGTTATAAGAGCTAGAAACACGATATACATCAACTCCCAAAGAGTTAGTATACTCTGCTCTGACAAATAAAACATCAGAATCATCAGGGAGAGAATAGGTAATAATTCCTCCACCATTAGTTGGAATTATTTCATCAACAACTAAAACACCTGGTGCTGTTGAATCTTGACTTTCATTTTCCTCACAAGCTGTAAAAAAAACAAAAAGCGTTAAGCAAAAAATGTACTTTAATGTATTCATATGATTAAGTTTTACCATCCTGGATTTTGTATCAAGTTTGGATTAATTGTTATTTCATTTATACTGATTGGATGAAAATAATCTCTAGGACTATTGAAAGATCTCACGCCAACTTGTTTAATTGTATAATAGTCTTCAACTGTTGACTCATCAACAGACCATCCTTTCACAGGGGAATTAAAATATTCCTCAGCAAGTTTCCATCTTCTCAAATCATTATATCTATTACCCTCAAAAGAGAGTTCAATTAATCTCTCATTCCTAATTATTTCACGTAAACCATCCTGAGTTGTATGCTTATTAAGGTTTGATGAAAATTCAGGATTACCCCAGGCATCTTCCACACTGTTTATTCCCGCTCTATCTCTTAACAAGTTAAGTGACGAAAGTGCATCAGCTGATGGACCATCTACTTCATTTACCGCCTCGGCATAATTTAAATATAATTCTGCCATCCTGATCAAGGGCCAGGAATAAGTTACAATTTTAGAATATCCATCACCCTCAGAATCTGGATGAACAAGTTTTTTAAGTCCATAACCTGTAATAAGATAGTCATCAGAGTTAGCAATTCTTCCATGACTTTCCCCTTTTTTCATTTTTAATTGCCATAAACTTCCCCAAGTTCTGTTGTAACCTCTATCAAAAGCAAGAGATGAATAGAATCTTGGTTCCCTATCTAAATTTAGAACTGCTGTAGAGGAACCATACTGAGCTTGTAAACTTTGAGATCCACTTACACTAATGGAATTATATCTATTCACATAATCAAAGCTAAGATCTTCATCAATGGGTAATCCATTCTCAGTATAATACATTTCAGCCATTCTTAACGTTGGAGCAACCCACTGCCAGGCAGCTTCTACTGATGAAGCGTTGGGATTTTTCATCATGCAAGCAGCTTGCATTTGCCACCAATCATTACCACGAACGGGATTTGAATTCCCCCAAATAAGTTCTGTGTTCCACTTATCAACAATCGAATATTTTGTATTGTACATACTTTGTAAGAATTGATCCTCAAAATCCTCTTCAAATCCTGGTGGAGTTGAAATAAACTCGTATAGTCCTACTCCATTTTCAATTGCAGTATTAATCGCATCTAATGATGCAGTCTTAGCTCTTTCCCATTTTGTTACATCATAATTTTGATTAAAGAAATGCTCACCATCTTCATTGATAAAATCAGAGTACATTTCTGTATTCCCATTGAACAGTGGACTCGCTGCATATGTTAAAACCCTAGATTTTATTGACTTAGCTATGACCTGATCAATCCTTCCTAAATCATTAGAACTTAGTACTCTGGCAGGTAAATGAAGAATAGCTTGGTCAATTGTTTCAACAATGAAATTAACTACGTTATCGATACTTTCCCTTTTTACCCTAACTTCAGTATCGGATGCATTAATTGGTAAATTTTCATCAACAATAGGTATTGGCCCATAGTAAGTGAATAATAAAAAATGATAATATGCTTTTAAAAATTTTGCCTCAGCAGCCCATATATCCATTTCATCTTCCGTCATATCAACTACATTATAAATATTTTCAATCAACACATTACAATGTCTAATTCCTTCCCATAAAGAACCCTGATCCTGCCATCCAGACCACAATCCAAATTTGGGGTTAGAAGATGATTGTTGTCCCTTCATAATTCTAATCCCATCTGTTTCCTTAGCAATTGGTGTAGTTACTTCATCACTCATCATCATAAAAGAGGTGTAGACACCATCATTTTTTGGTAAATAAGCATAACACGTAGCCAAAGCAGAGTATGCTACCTCCCTTCTTTCAAATAATAAGTCAATCTGCTGTGTTTGATCAGGAACAATATCTAAATATTCATCACAGCTAAACATTCCAAATAATAAAACAAAAACTATAATTTTTTTATACATATTTTTTTATTAAAAATTAACTTGTAATCCAATGTTATAAACCTTTTGTGGAGGATATCCTAGTCCATTTCCTCCCATTTCCGTATCCCACAAATCAAATTTTGAAAAAGTCAAAAGATTAAGCCCAGTAAAGTAAATTCTAGTATTTACTTTTGAGAAAAAACCATCATCACTCTCTGGAAATGTGTAACCAAATTCTAAATTTTTTAATCTCAAGAAATCTCCATCTCTTTGCCACCAAGTTGATTGTTGTTCATTATTAGCAATAGCGTATGTTGATAGCCTTGGCCAAAATGCATTAGGATCTGGGTTATTAATTGACCAGTGATTATTAGCAATGACATTCAATGCATTTCTTTCATTAACAAAGGGAGAAATGTCATTAGGATTTATAAAGAATGAGGTTCTTGCGACACCCTGCATAAAAATTGAAAAATCATATCCCCTGTAGGAAGCTGACACTCCAAAGCCATAAACTATTTCTGGAACTGTAGGTTTACCAATTGGAACTCTGTCTAACTCATTAACGACACCATCATTATTTACATCTGTGTATTTTATATCACCTGGCATGTACGAATTAGAAGACGATGAAAATCCATTAAATTGTTCTGGTGAATTTTCAATATCTTCCTGATCTATAAATAATCTCTCTGCCAATAAACCCCATGCTTGATTGACCGGATAACCAATTCTACTTAAATAATCATAAGCATAATCAGGTTCACCATTAATTAAGATTTCATTTGTGGAGTAAGTTAAATTTCCTCTTGCAGAAACAATCAAACCAGAGTTAAATGCTTTATTGTAATCAATTGATAAATCTACTCCTTTAGAATCGACTTCACCTAGATTACTGCTAATTGTTGTTGTTAAACCCATGGTAGATGGGATATAATCTCTTGACATGTAAATTTTTGACCTATGCTCAGTAAAATAATCTACTTGTAAGTCTAATGAATTAAAAAGGCCAATTTCTAAACCATAGTTAGTTTTTTCTGCAACTTCCCAAGTTACGTTTTGATTTGAATATCTGTCTATTACATAACCCTGATAATAATTGTTATAATCTGAACCCCATGTAAAACCATAACTATCACTTTGTAAGTTGACTTCCGATAAATAAAAGAATCTATCATCCGCACTGGAAATTCCATCATTACCAACTAAACCATGGGTAAGTTTTATTTTAAACATATTTACTTCTGGTAGTCTACTATTAAACCATTCTTCATTAGAAAGAATCCAGCCAAGACCTATAGATGGAAAAAAACCAAACCTATTATTTTTTGCAAATTTTTCAGATCCGTTATAACCAAAGTTTAGCTCTGTGAAATATCTAGAATCATAATTATACGAAAATCTACCAGAAAGACCCATATTCCGGGAGGGAAGTGTTGAAAATGCACTTGTACCTCCAATTGTGTTCAAAGATTCACTAAAATTGAATACTAGTAATCCTCCGATATCATGCAATTCATTAAATTTTCTATTATACTCAGAAACAAATTCATAGTAAAACCTGCTAGTACCTAAATTATTGATTGTAGGGTTATTTAAAAACTCGGTCCCTTCTTGAATTCTATACAAGTAATTTAAAATTCCTTCATCTGTTTCTACTTCTGCCATTCCATAATAAAAAGGAGTGTATTCTCTTGAATTTTCATTCATAGTATATGTTCTTACAGATGCCATTCCTCTAAACTTGAGACCTTCAGTAATAAAATTTAAATCCTGCTCAATTTGGACCTGAGAAAAAATTGTGTTGGTAAATCTATCTTTATATCCTTTTACCATATCAGCATAAGGGTTTGGGAACCCACCATTACCTTTATTTCCAAATAAAGTATGATTGTATCCTAAATTATCTTCATAGTTAAAATATTTTGGGAAATTAGCAGGGTTCGCTTGCATTACTGAACCAAAAATATCATTAGCCGAAACAGATGGTCCATTATATCTCTCAAATAAGGAATAAAACTTAACAGCAATTTTTGTAGTATTTGTTAAGTCGATATTAATATTAGCCCTCAGGTTAGACCTTTTGATATCAATATTGTTATTAAAGTTGTTTAATGGATCAACCTTCAATAAACCTGTATCATTATTGTGAGACACAGACAAATAGTACTGAGCTATATCACCACCACCATTTACATTTAAATTGGCCTTTCTATTTAAAGTATAATCTTTAAATAACTCGTTATACCAATCAACATTTGGAAAAATATTTGGATCCCCACCGTTTTGAGTTCCATAAATTTTTGAAATACTGTATGTCAATGGCGCAGACGCATCTCTTGTTCTGGTTGCACGATTATATAAGTTCATATAATCAACTCCATTTAAAAACTCATTTGTTTGAGAGGGAGTTGAAACAGAGTTTTCATATCTAAAAGAAACTTTTGCTTTTCCTTTTTTACCTTCTTTCGTTGTTACTAAAATAACACCGTTTGCTCCTCTTGCTCCATATAAAGAGGTGGCCGTAGCGTCTTTCATAATGGAAAAACTTGCGATATTATCCGGTTCAATTCTAGCAAGATCATTGGTTGTGACCTCTAACCCGTCAATGAGAATAAGAGGGTTATTTGCATAACCAAAACTTGTTACACCTCTAATAAAAAACTCAGCATTATCTGCTCCGGGTTCTCCAGATCTCTGATAAGAGATCATTCCGGCAAGCTTACCTGCCATGGCATTGGTTATATTTGATGTTGGAATTTTTAACTCAGATGGATTTATCGTATTAATTGATCCAATGACACTATTTTTTTTCTGCTTTTGAAATGCAACAACTTGAACTTCCTCTAAGGATTCAAGACTTTCTAATAAAATAACATCAATTATTTTTTGTTCACCTACAATAATAGATTGTGTTTCAAAACCAATGTAAGAAAACTGCAGACTTTGTGAACTATCATCAATTTTTAATGCATAAGTTCCTTCAAATGTAGTGGAGGTTCCACGATTTGTTCCCTCAACTAAAACAGTAACACCAGGAAGAGGATTTCCACCTTCATCAACTACTTGACCAGAAACAAGCGTTGATTGCGAAAAAAAATTTATAGAAAAAATAGATAATAAGAATACTAAAATGTTTTCTTTTTTCATTAGGAATTGAGTTAGAATAATTCAATGCAAAAATAAGGTGAATTTAAGGTCCAACAAAAAGAAATTAAAAAAATCTAATTCTTTAAATTTATAAATAACAGATAACTATTGAAAGATCTTAAATTTCTCTAAAAGGATCTTCTATCTAAAGAATATCGTCCAGGTCCCATAAGTAAAATGATTAAAAATCCAATTAGGAAGAGTAATGGTTTCTCCCATGATTTAAAAGGATCATCCATATGAACAAGAACAATCGCAAAAAACATGGTCAAAATTGGAAAAATTGAAAAAAATCTAGTTTTGTAACCAATGGCAATTAAAATAGGGGCTAAAAATTCTCCCAAAACAAATAACAAAACTGAAACAATTGAACCCAATCCAAAAAGATCTCTATCTCTAATTAGTATATCATTAAATGGCCAAAGCTCAAGAAACTTACTTAACCCATGATTTACTATCATTAAGACGGAAAATGACACTCTTAGTATTAATAATGAAATATTTTTGTACATAATATAAAGTTAATTAAAATTTAACCACTTTTTTACTTTTACTATATCCACTGGAAGTGGAAATCTTTAAAATATAAACTCCAGAACTAGTATTTTGGAAATTTTGACTAAAATTAAAAGTACCTGGATTAAGTTTACCATTAAAAATAGATTTTATATTTCTACCCCTTAAATCATGTAATGTTATGTCAACAAATTCTGGATTATTCAGTGTAATTATGGTATAAAGCGTTTCGAAAAAAGGATTTGGATAAATCTGAGATTCAAAAGGTTCAAAATTTTCTAAGGACGCTGTTTGAGAATTAGGCATGTTGGGGCTTCCTGAAAAATTTATATTAGACCAACTCTCAGCAAGACTATTGTCAAAAGATGGATCAATCAATTCTAAAGTATAACCCAACCCATTAGACAAATCTGGCCATGGTGATTCAGATTCATAGTATACTTCATCTTGTAAAATTAGTTCAGAATTATATACTCTTACAGCATCACCAGAGCTAGATAATCCAAAATCAAACTCACCAATAAAATTTTCAATTTCCGGAAAAGATTCCTCAAAATCATCAAATTTTCTGACAACAACTAAAAAACCATCAGCGTCAATTGAAATACCTTCAGGGAATACAAATGTGTTACTATCATTATCGTCTTTTAACACCCAGCTTGAAATATCAATTGAAAATTCATTAGGGTTATATATTTCAATCCAATCACCAGGATCAAAATCATCAGAAGATTTATAGTTGATCTCATTTATTACCAAATTTAAATCTGAGCTCTGAATGAAATGAGCTTGCACATATGACTCATCTTCAATATTTAGTGTAATTTCTACTTCACTTGACTCTATGAGACCACTCCAATGAGAAAATTCATATCCTGACTCTGCAACTGCTCTAAGTGTTATTGGGACATCTTCAAAATAATCCCCACTCCACTCCTGCTCCTGAATCCTTAAATTATTATTCAATCTTACATATCCTCTTTCAGGGGTTATGTTACTTAAAGTTACCTCATGATACTGATTTAAATCGAATTGATCGAGTATGTGTTGTTTTGCCTCTGGCTGTCTGTAAATTGCAAAATTATTCATATTATTCACATAATAATAGACAGTTGAAACATCGACCCAAGGTTCACTATCAGACCATCTGTCAATATGATTTAACATCTCATTATACATATGATTATAGATGGATAAAAATTTCTCTGTTACGATATTTGGTAAAAACCTGCTATTCATCTCATCTGCATATCTGTTAATAAATTTATTTTTAAAATCGTCGTTTTCAACAAGTTTTCTTATTAAAAAAGTAGCCCAGGGTGGGTTTGCCCAATTGGTTTGATTTCCTGAAAGAACAAAATCAAGAGTGTTATTGTAAAAACCATACTCAACATTCCCTGAGTTCCACCATTGTCCGCCAAAACCAAAATCTGTATCATACAAAATCCACTTCCATTTGTTTCCAGGAGATTTCCAAAATTTATTATTATTACCTGGCCAATCTTGGTTATCCATGTAAATTTGAGCAACATTATACATAATGAAATTATCAATATCAATCTTTGAACTTACATAATCATAATTTGAGGCTATGGCAAGATTGTTCTGCTCAACAAAATTTATCAAATCAATATATTCGGAATTATCACCATCTACTATTTCGGCATTATTTTCCAAAAGATCAATCTCATTAGGGTTGACATCATGTTTGGAAGCAATAAAATTTTCACTAACTTTTTCTCTTATATTATATAAACCCCAATATGAATTATTAATATAGGTAGATGCTGAGCGGAAAGATTGATAATCTAATCCAGATCCCTTCATCAAACTTGTAATTGCAGCATCTCTCATATTACTCCTCATCCAATCGTTTCCTGAATTTCTTAAAACTAGGGATTCAAAAGTGTCATAATTTAAATCTTCAAATATTGGATATTCAATATTTCCTTTTCCATACTGAGATCTGGCATAAATTGCTAAAGATTTTTGATCCCACCCCCTACTGTAGGCACCAAAAATTTTTACACCTGCGTTTTGATCAATTACTAGCGTATTATTTTCATACATAGAAATATGTACTGGCCTTTCCCAGTCTTGCCAAAAATTAGCACCAAAATATGGGTAGTTGTTGTCGTAATCATTTCCATAAGCGTAGATTCCATAATCATCATCAAAAAGATTATATTCATCCGAAACAAGATGAATAATGGGTAATTCAGAATAAGAGTTAAATGAATAATTCCTTGTTTTAGAAAACCTCGAAATATAATTTTCTTGAAAAGATTTAGCTCTAATCGTTGTACTATAGGGAAATGGGATATAAATAGGACCAGTATATAAATTAGAAGATTCATCAGGCTCAGTAAAATCAGTTGTATATCTGATTTGACTGTCAGTTTGAGATGTAATTTCCAAACTGAAAGAGTTATCAATCAAACCTCCATTGTGTGAAAAAGTAAGATCATTTTCAAGAATCCCAAGAAATTCTTGAATGTCGTTTACATATCCTGGTGTTGGCTGATCAAAATAAAATAATTCAGTAGATTCTGAAGAAATACCATAAGATAAATTGGAGGGTAAATTTTCATAAGAAATTTGATCAATTAAATCTCCATTATCATCTCTTAAGAATACTGACTCTCCACTGGAAGATAACTTGAAATCAGTATGCAGCAACGACTCACTTTCTAGATCTAAAATTGAAGGAGGTATTATACCTTCATCAGTTTCTTCATTATAAACAGCGGATAAAAAAGGAATTACAGTCATATCTGAAGAAGTGTTAGAAATATTGTGAATTTGAATAGCAAGTAAATTTTCACCATTAACTAAAATTTCTCCAGGATTTTCAATAGAAAATCTATCTGGGATTCCTCCAGTATACATTTGTGCTTCATGATCTATAAGAGTAGTTGAATCATAAGAGGGTGGTGAACCAGAAATATTAGCTCTAGCTACTTCAACTCCATTGATGTAGGCCACAAAGCCATCATCATAATCAATATCTAATATCAATTTAGAAATCTTGCTAACATCCGAAATTTGGATTTTTTTTCTTAAGTAAACGGAAATGGTTCCGGGGGGAATATTTGTATTGTCATCATTGTCTGCGTAGCCAAATCCTGAGTTACCATTATTCCAAGTTGAGTCATTAAAACTCAAAAACCGCCAAAGAGCAGATGTACTCGAATCAGGGATAATATATTTAAAAATATCCCCTTCCTCAACTAGTGTTCTAGCATAAGAAATCTGTGATCTATCCTTATCTGAGGCCCATATGACCAAATATTCATCACTATTTATAGAAATATCAGGAAATTTCCAGGGAGTATTATCATTTTCAGAATCAGAAATAGACCAATCAAGTAAAGAAATATTTTGTTCTCCATAATTATAAATTTCAATCCAATCAGGGGTATCTCCATCCTCATCAAAAAAAATTGTATTAGATGCTGAAATTTCATTTATTCTGATTGATTGTGAATATACATTCGAAGAAAAAATTAGACAAAATATTAATATTCTCTCTACTAGCATGGTATAATTTTTGGTACAAGACAAAGATATATCTAATATTTATTAGACAAATCTTTAAATCAACAAAATTTGAAAATTTTATCCAAGCATATTTTATTAATTTTCATTGCATGCCTTTTCTTTGGTTGCAAGACCGAATATGCTACTAAAGATTTTATCATTTCAGATATTCCTGCTAAGCCTGATTACAGCGATATCTCAAGTTGGGCAGCTCACCCACAAAAAAAAGAAGGAATTTTGAATAATTTCTATTCAAACAAAGAAAGCTTAAAGGCAGATGTATTTTACATATACCCAACGCTATTGACCAATAAGGATGATAACAATTGGAATTCTGATATTTATAATGTAGAAAATAAAAAAAGAGTTAAAGATATTGCTATCCAATATCAAGCATCTGCATGGACTGGAGCAGGAAAAGTATATTCTCCTTATTACAGACAAGTTCACTACAGATCATTTTATGAACCATACACATCAAATGGTGGAAAAAAAGCTGGTATAGTTGCATACCAAGATATTAAATCTGCTTTTGAATATTATTTAAAATATTTCAATCAGGGCAGACCAATCATTCTAGCCGGTCACAGCCAAGGTGCATTTCATTGTAAATTATTAATTCGTGATTATTTTGACGGAAAGGAGTTGCAAAACCAATTAGTAGCAGCATATATTCCTGGTGTGAAGGTTGATGATTTTGAATTTAAATCCATTTATCATCTCAAGAGCCCTGAAGAAACTGGCGGCTACTTAAACTGGAATACATTCAAAATAAAAAGAAAGCCCAAGAAAGGTAAACACCCTGCATTTTATTCATGGAAAAAAACTCAATTTGTGACTAACCCAATTACATGGAGTAATGAAAGAGTATCCAACATTGATGACCACAAAGGACTGTTTTCATTTGATAAAAAAATATATCCTAAGGCCCTGTCTGTAAAAATTTATGATGGGATATTATGGTCTAGCTTTCCAAAAATTGACAACTCAAACTTTATGTTAAGAACTATATCTAATTATCATTTTGGTGATATTAATTTATTTTGGAAGGACATTTATGAAAATGCTATTTTGCGGGTAAATAGTTTTTATAATTTAAAAAAAGATTGATTTTGTAAATTCTTAAATATTCCAACAGAGAACACAAAATTTGTTTTTTTTTGATATTTTTTTTAACAAAAATTCAATTTATATGAGTAAAATATTCTTTTTTGTAAAAAAAAGACTATATTTAACTATTAATAATTTAAAAACTAAAAGACATGGGTTATTCACACCAAAATAGTAAAGGAAAAACTTACTTCCTACATTCAAAAGACGTTGTTTTAAAAGGAGGTAGAAATCAGACTATCTATTACTTTGCAAAAGAAGCTAAATCTAATGCTTGTGATTTACCAGCTGGTAAATCTGTAGTAGAGAACACAAAAACTGGTCTTCCATTCCTTAAAGGAAAGTAAAATATTTTTACATCTACAAAAAAAACCCTCCATGTGAGGGTTTTTTTTTATATAAATTTGACTCAGGTAACATTCAAATATGAATATTAATTACATTGTTGAAGAAATTGATAAAGAAGAGTTTCTGTTTTGGTTTGAAGAATCAAATAAATATTTAACATGTAATCTTTCTATTTATAAACTATTACAAAATGAAATCAAAGGAAGAGAAAAGCTTCAAAATACAGGGCATATTTCAAAAAACTTGACCAATATTGAGTTAGAAATTAAAAATCTTCTAGATGAATTATTAAGACCGTTGAAAAAAAATAATCATAATTCATCTAAATTACCGCAAACAAAGTTTGCCACAAATAAAAACTATAAATTCAATAATAAAGTCTTAAAATTTAGTTTTGAAAATAAAGACATGCTTGAATTGGTCCATCCAAAATTTGAACATCTTGAGTGTAAAGATAAGGGTGAAAAAAATTTTAAAATTTTTAGAGAAAAAAAATTTATACGTTTTTTTATAGATGATAAACATGTAGGTAGTTATAATAAAAACCAAATGCATGAACTTCAAGGAAAAATTTCAATGGAAATGACATCTTTTTTTTATAATAAAAAAGAAGTCGATTGGATTGGAGTTTTCCATGGATCCACTTTAAATAAGGGTAATAAATCAATTATGCTTACTGGGGAATCTGGATCAGGTAAGAGCTCTCTCACCTTGATTCTTTCATCAAATGGATTCTCATTAATTGCAGATGATTTTAGCCCCATGTCCAATGAGATGAAGCATTATAAATTTCCTGCAGCAATTTCAGTTAAGGAGGGCTTCTATAGCTATGCAAATAACCTATCGAAAGATTTTATGAACAAAAAGGAGTATTTAGTTGACAAAAACAAGGGTAAATTTAAATATTTCAGTCTTGATATTGACAATAAACCAAATTCTCATAATTGTAACTATATAATTGATGTAAAATATGGAAAACATCTAAAAAATAATATTTCAATGTCAACTAAAGGAAAAGCATTACAAAAATTATTACCTGATAGTTGGATTTCAGAAACTTATGATAACTCGAAAAAATTTTATCAGTGGATTCACAATTCTAATTTTTATGAATTAACTTATAACGATAACAAAAAAGCAATTGAATTAATAAATAATATTTTTTGATTTATGGTATTAATTATAATGGCAGCAGGAAGTGGATCTAGGTATGGGAAATTGAAGCAATTTGATGAGCTTGGACCTTGTAAAGAATTTTTAATGGAATTTAGCATCTATGATGCTGACACAGCGGGTTTTAATCACATTGTTTTAATAACAAGAAAAGAAAATAAAGAGTATTTAGAAGAATATTTAAATAAAAGATTACCCAAACATATTAAAATAGATATTGTAGTTCAAGAAGCAAATAATTTGCCAGAGGGTTGCAAAATAAATTCTAAAAGAGAAAAACCTTGGGGTACTGCTCATGCCATCTGGTGTGCAAAAAATTATGTCAGTGGCGATTTTGCAATAATTAATGCAGATGATTTTTATGGAAAAAACTCCTTTAAAAATGCATTCCAATACATGAGTAGAAAAGATAATAACAAAAATTTTGGACTTGTTTGCTATAAATTATCAGAAACACTTTCAGAATTTGGATCCGTTTCAAGAGGTGTTTGTAAAGTTGAAAATGATAAACTTGTTTCCATTAATGAATACCTCAAAATACAACAAGAAAACAATATAATTTTTGACTTAAATACAGAAAAAACTCTTCATGAAGACGATTTAGTTTCTATGAATTTTTGGATTTGTAAAAATGATTTTTTCATTTTTTTAGAAAATTACATTATTCGATGTATTGGAGAGTTAAAAAATATTGAAAAAGATGAAATATATCTTCCCTTTGCGATAAAAGAGTATTCTGAATTTAACAATATGGAAATTGATGTTTTACGTTCTATGAGCAAGTGGTTTGGAATAACTTATATTGAAGACAAGAAAGAAAGTATTAAAAAACTGAGGGAACTAACAGAAAATAAACATTACCCATCGCCCCTATGGTAAATCCTTAAAAACTAACGGGATTTCCCTGACCAATCCATTCTTCAATTCCACCCTTAATTACATAGACATTTTTAATATCGTTATCTGCTAAAATTTTTGCTGATTTACTGCTTCTATTATCAGTTCTGCAATATAAAATTAAGTTTAAACTTGTATCAAATTCTTTGATTTTATCAATAAAGTCAGCTGAAAAAAAATCAATGTTAATCGCACCAGAAATATATCCTGATTGAAATTCCTTCAATGTTCTTACATCTACAAGTTCAAATTCATTGTAAGAAAAACCATTAAATTCTTCAATAGAAATATATTTAAACTGTTCAGTACAAGAACATAAAAGAATTAATAATAATATAAGAAGATGTCTCATTTTAAAACTTCTCCATTCCAATCTGAGATACCGCCAACAAGGTTATAAACATTTTTAAAACCCATATCCTTCATAATTGTACAAGAATTATAACTTCTTGTTCCTGATTTACAATATAAAAAGTAAGAAGCCTCTTTATCAAGAAGAGTAATTTTTTTTATAAAATTTTGCGGATCATAAAAATCGATATTTTCAGAATCAGGTATTCTAATCTCTTTGAACTCTTGAAGCGTTCTAACATCGATTATTTTAGAATTTTTGGTTTCATTGTATTTTTGCAACCATTTACCTTGATCCAAGTCCATGTAGAAATGTTTTACTAATTACATCCTCAATTTCATAAATTAATTCATCTTTTTCAAATGGATTTGGATAAAATTTTTGGGAATTTTCATTAATAATAAGCGTTGCAGGAATTCCACCATTCCATTCACTGGAAATTTTTGGCATCCATTCATTGAGATTCGTATCAGTGAGATGAACAACATCTGACAGTAAATTATTTTTTTTGATAAAAGGAATTAGTTTTGAATTAAGATGTTCAGGTAAATCTAAACTTACCAAATAAACTTTGACAATATTATTGTCGTATTTTTTGTTTATATATTCAAAATAAGGTAATTCTTTAATGCATGGTGAACACCATGTAGCCCAAAAATTAACTACATAGGTCTGATCATTAGAAAAATCTAAAGACGTAAAAAGCTCTTCAAAGGTTTTTTGTTTTATTTCAATGTTGTTGTGGTTTGAGGTAGTACAACTGAAAACCATTAAAAGAAATAAAATATAAGTAAACAACCTCTTCATCACTGAAAGGTTAGCAAAATATGTGCCAGGAAGCTATTAAAAAATTAATCCCAACCGCCAGGTGCCTGAGGCATTGAGTTAGCCTGCGCTTTCTTAGGATTTAAAATTGCAAATGTTCCAATAGCGGTTAATGCAGCATATTTTCCCATTTTCTTAATAGCCTGTTTTCTAGTTATTCCTGTTTTCTTTTTCATAACTATTTTATTAAGATTTTCTTAGTTACTCTTCTACCAGAGGATTCTAACTCAATTACATAAATACCTTGTGAAATAGCCTGAGTTGAAATAACTCTTTGGTTTAAAGAGTTGTCAAAAGAAGTTTTTAACACTTTACTTCCAAGAATATTAAATAAAGATATATTTACAATACCTTCTTGTGAAGATAAACCTTCAACAGTAATGAAATCAGAATTTGCATCTTTGTAGGCGTTCAACAAGTTTGATGAAACATCAATAGTACTCATTGTATCTTCAGTTAAATGAATGTAAAATCTACCCGCACCACTTAAATCTGAAATTGGATTTAAAACAAAATCCTCATCCTTTAAATTTGTAATGGTATTTAAAAAGGTGTCCTCTAAGTAGATATTAATATCAGCAGGGGTAGTTCTGTGCAAGATGCTTACAGAAAATTCTTCATTGGCAAAACCGTTAATTACTAAAGGAATTACCTTATCATTCATTTCAGAATAAGACAAGGACTGAATCACAAAATTCCTATTATCTGAAGAACCATCTAACAATCTCGTATGAATACCATTATTGTGATCAAAGTCAATGGTGACTGCATCATAAGCAGTGTCTAATAAATCAGTTGTATTTTCTAAAAAGTATATTTCAGTTTTGTTTGAATATTCTGAACTTGAATAACCTAAAAATAATTCAGCTCTATCCTCTAACTGATCACCAGAAATAAAGTCATCCATAGAAGTATTTCCAGTTGATTGCATTCCGGTAGTGAATGATAAGGTTGCACTACCTGAATCGGCACCTACCATGAAACCCTGACCAGGGGCGATGTAAGCACCTGAAGCGCTGTTATATGTGGTATACGAGGATCCATTCCATCCATATACAGCCTCAAAACCATTACCAAGGATGCTAGAGTTAGCTGTTAGGAATGCAGAAACAGAAATGAAAGATGGATAAGGATTACCAACTAGATTAAACCTTGATCCATCAGCAGGATCATTATCGGATCCATTTCCAGTTTCAGCATTTGTAATCGATATTGATTTGGTACCTGTGTTTGGTTTTCCTGAAAATGTCATTTCGGCGCCCACACCAGAACCACTGTTTGTACCTTTGGCTGCCATTTGATATCCTTTGGCAGGTGTAAAATTTCCGGCACTTGGAGCTGTACCTGTAGTATAATTTTGCCAAGTATTTCCTGCAGATGCGGCAGCAGTAGTATTTGTATATGTACCAATTGCATATTGAGCTCCATTTGTAGCTAAATCTGTTTCCCCTTGTGCGAATGAGCTAATTGACAAATCAGAAACAGGAACAGATATCAGATCCCATGTAGACAAATTTGAAATATGTCTGTTATAATTAATCACTCCACTCGCACCAGCTTTTGTCCATGTACCAGTAAAGTAAAAAGAGCCGTGAGAATTAGAGTTTGACTTAATAGTTATCGGGTTTGTTGCTGTGACGTCAATACCACTTGCCATAACTAAGCGTTGACCACTATTGATCTGAATTGGACCAAAATTGGAAAGATTTCCATTTAGAGTCAAAGTTGCAGGATTCGCTGCGCTTCCACCAGTAACCAAAATTTCTCCACTGTTAGTGGTAGTGCCGGCAACTGTCAAAGATGCACCATTTCCTGAAATTGTTAATTTTTTCCCGTCAACATAATTCAACTGCAAAGTTGAGCAAGATCGCGATCCAACAACAGTAATATTGTGCTCAATAACAACGTTGTCATTGGAATCAGGAACACCATCAGAATCATCATCGGTATCAGATGTTACAGTCCAAAATGCGGAACTGTTCCAGTTTCCATCACCAGCAGATGTGTAAGTAGCTTGAGAAAATATTTGTCCAGAAACAAACATAATCAATAATAGTAATATTTTTTTCATATGAGTAATTTAATAAATATGAATCCGTAAATATACTAAAATTTGCTAATATGTGAAGAAAAACCTAGGCAATTACAATGTCGGCTATCAAAAATTGGAAAATTTAATGCACAAAAATATAATATTTGATACTACCTGGTAAAGACAAAATCTTTTTCATTTGAAAGCTCTTCATGAAAAACATAACCATCATAATCGAATAACTTAATCTCGTCAATAATATCAATATGATTGTCAACAACGAACCTAGTCATTAGACCTCTCGCCTTTTTTGAATAAATAGCAATAGTCTTAAAGTGCCCATCCCTATACTGCTTAAAATTCGCAGAATATATTGGTGAATCAATTACTTTCGAATCAATAACCTTGAAATACTCATTACTAGCTAAGTTTAATACTGGCTCATTTTCTGATAATTGCTCATTAAGCTCCAAACTTACTTGCTTCTTCCAAAATTCGTATAAATTTTTATAGCTTTTAAAAGACATTTTTGTACCCATTTCTAATCTATGAGGCTGAATCAAATCCAATGGCTTCAGTAATCCATAGTGACCAGAAAGAATCCTAATATTATTTTGCAGGAAATCTATTTTATCTTTTTCAATCGTGTAAGAATCTATGCCTTTATAAACATCTCCACTAAACGCATAAATTGCCTGCCTAGCATCACCTTTACTTGGTTCGGTTGACCATTCTTGAAACCTATCATAATTTAATTCTCCTAAGGAGGAGGAAATATGCATCAGTTCTGAAATTTCAGCAGGGGTTTTAGATTTCAAAATGGAATTAAGAAGATTAGCTTCTTTCAAAAAACATGGTTCTGAATGAATTTCAGTTGGTAATGCAGATTTAAAATTGAGAGATTTAGCAGGTGATAAAAGAATTTTCATTAATTAAATTTTATGTAAAATTAAAGAAGATTTTATTTAAAAAAAATTTTTAATTCATTGAATTCAAAGAATATTTTTTCCATTTTTCAATACATGAACTGAAGTCATTTGGAAGATCACTGTCAAATTCTAAATATTTTTTTGTTGTAGGATGAACAAAACCAAGTGTTTTAGCGTGTAAGGCTTGTCTAGGTATTACTTTAAAACAATTTTCAACAAACTGTTTGTATTTGGTAAATGTTGTTCCTTTTAAAATTTTATTCCCCCCATATCTTTCATCATTAAAAAGTGGATGACCAATAGACTTCATATGAACTCTTATTTGATGGGTTCTTCCAGTATCCAAAATACATTTAACCAACGAAACGTAATTAAACCTTGAAATAACCTCATAATTCGTAATGGCTCTTTTCCCTGTCAATTCATTATTATCATTTGAGATCACCATATTTTGTAGCCTATTTTTAGGATTTCTTCCTATGAAATTATCAATAGTATCAAAATCTTTTTTTAAATCACCCCAAACAAGAGCTAAATATTCTCTTTTTGAAGTTTTTTTAGCAAACTGGCTAGATAATTTAACCATTGAGTTGTCGTTTTTCGCAACAACCAACAAACCACTAGTGTCCTTATCCAATCTGTGTACTAAACCGGGCCTCTTGGATGAATTGATTGGAAGGTTTTTAAAATGATATAATAACCCATTTACTAAAGTCCCAGAATAGTTACCATGACCGGGATGAACGACCAGACCAGCAGGCTTATTTATAACCACTAAATCATCATCCTCATAAACAATATCAAGACTTATTTTTTCTGGAACTAAAAGATTTTCATGTGGAGGATGTTCAAAAAGGATTTTGATCAAATCATTTGGTTTTACTTTATAATTAGATTTGACAGCAATTCCGTTAACATAAATACTCTCATTTTTGGCAGCTTCTTGAATTTTAGAACGTGTAGCATTTTCAATAAAATTCATTAAATATTTATCAATTCTTAGCGGAGACTGACCATCATCGACAAAAAATGAATAATGCTCAAATAACGGGTTATTTTTTTCCATTGCCTAGTTTAAAATCAATGATAGATGTTTTTTTTAAAAAATCTCCCTCTTCTAAGTTAAATGAGTCAGATGAAATAGAGATAACTACGTTGTAAGCTATGTCATCCACATATTCAATTTCACCAAATTTAAAACCTAACGACTCGATAATATTTCTTGCTTGTCGTAAAGTCAAACCACTAATTTTAGGGAGTTTTACTTCCTTGAAGTCTGATGAATTCAGGGTTAGGTACACCTTTCTTCCTCGCTTAACTTTTGCTCCAGCGTTCGGCTCTTGATCAAGAACAGATTCGATATTATAGTTCGGATTAAAATTAGCTGTATCAACAATAATATATTTCAGGTCCATCTCGGATAATTTTTTATCAAATTGAACAATAGTTTTGCCAACTAAATTAGGCACCTCAATAGACTGATTATTTCTAGTAAATACATTCAAAAAAATTAAAAGTGCAAACAGTAAAAAAATCAAAAATACAGCTATGAAAAAAATATTTTTCAAAAAAGAACTACTAAACAAATATCTAATTAAAAACATATTGATTTATCAATCACAAAACTAAAAAATAATAAATAACTTTGAACTCATACTTTTTAGTTTTATAACTAGATGAAAATAAATGTAGCAATTATAATGGGTGGTTATTCTTCAGAAAATCAAATTTCTGAAAAAAGCGGAAAAGTGGTTTTTGAAAATCTTAATAATATTTTCAAATGTTATAACATATATATAAGTCGCGGAGAGTGGTATTATAGAGATTCAAGTAATAAAAAATTTAAAATAGATAAAGATGACTTTACAATCGTAAATCACCCAAAAATTAGATTTGATTGTATTTTTAATGCCATTCATGGAGATCCTGGTGAAAATGGAAAAATTCAATCATACTTTGAAAGCTTAAATATTCCTATCACTGGTAGTGATTCAAGTCAATCTGAAATAACTTTTGATAAAATTAAATGTATAGATTTTTTAAAAAATAAGGGCATAAAGGTTGCCAAGTCATTTACGTTAAATATTAATGATTCATTTGATATTAATGAGATTATTAATCAAGTAGGTCTTCCATGTTTTGTTAAGGCTAGTAATTCAGGTAGTAGTTTTGGTGTTTACAAGGCATATAAAAAAAGTGATTTAGTGGATTCAATTAAAAAGGCAAAAAAATATGACGATAACATTTTAATAGAAACTTTTATTAAAGGTAGAGAGTTTTCTGTTGGGGTAGTAAAGTATGACAACCAAATTGTTGTATTACCAATTACCGAAATTATTACATCTAATGATTTTTTTGATTACCAGGCAAAATATGAAGGTAAATCTAAAGAAATTACTCCAGCAAACCTTGAAAATAATTTAAAAATTAAGTTAAAAGAAACTGCAAAAAAAATTTACAAAAACTTAAAGATAAAAGGTTTATCTCGCAGTGAGTTTATTTTAAAAGATAACGAGTTCTATTTTTTAGAAATTAACACAGTTCCTGGGCTGAGTAAAGAAAGTATTTTACCTCAACAATCAATAGAAGCAGGTATACCAATTGATAAGTTATTTGCGAGTACTATTTATGAAGCCATGGATAATATAAATTAAATGAAAAAAAAAGCAATTTTTCCTGGGTCTTTTGATCCAATCACTATTGGTCACATTGAAATAGTTGAAAAATCTCTCATGATTTTTAATGAAATTATTATTGCCATTGGAACCAATCCTGAGAAAAAATACATGTTTACTGAAAGTCAAAGACTAAATTTTATTATAAAATATTTTAAGAATAAAAAAAATGTAAAGGTGGTTGCCTATGACGGATTAACATTCAAATTATGCAAAAAGCTTGATGTAAAATTTATTGTTAGAGGAGTTAGAAATATCTTAGATTTTGAATATGAAAAAAATATGGCGGAGTTTAACAGAAATCTAGGTCAAATTGAAACAATAATTATTACATCTTCAAACAAAAACTCTCATATTTCTTCATCATTCGTAAAAGAACTAATTAAAAATAATTCAGATTTTGAAAATCTTGTTCCAAACACTGTGAAAATTTAGCTTATTAAAAGTTTTATATTTTGATAAGTGTTTTTCATAATCAGAGGAATTTTCTCTTTGGAAATCCATTCAACTCGTGTTATACCTTCACTTATTTGTGGGGTAAGTTTTTTATCATAGCTTGTTTTCATTTCAAACCAATAAGTTTCCTTTAAATAGTTTTTTTTTGCTTTTTTAAAAATGTGATAGGTTTTCTCCATGGGCTTTACAATGATTAAATCTTTGGCACCTGTTTCTTCCTTAACCTCTCGAATGGCAGTTTGAGTGATATTTTCATTTTTTTCAGCCTTACCCTTGGGAAGATCCCATTTTTGGTCTCTAAAAATAAATAATATTTCATTTTTATCATTAATTACAACACCTCCAGCTGCAACTATTTTTGAAAATGGAAAGTTTGACAAAAATTTCTCAGGATTTTTACATAGTATTCCAACAGATTTAATATTCTTTTTCTTCAACAATTCTAATGTCAAGGCTGAAAAATTATTTTTTGATTGTATAATAAAACAATCTGACAAATCATTTTTATCTGCAGAAATTATAATTGATTTTTCTTTGTAAAAAATTGTTTTCATTATAATAAACAAAACTAAATTAATATTTTTGGCAAAAATTGGTTTGATTTGGAAGATAGATTAAATTTTAGAATTGCAAAATTACTACTGGAAATAAATGCAATTAAACTTCAACCTAATAACCCATTCGTTTGGTCATCGGGTATTAAATCCCCAATTTATTGTGACAATAGAATTTTACTTTCATTTCCTTCTTACAGAAATTTAGTTGCAAAAGAAATCGCAAATTTAATTTCACAAAAATATAAATCAGTTGATATTATAGCAGGAGTTGCGACCGGAGCAATTGGCATTGGATTACTCGTGGCAGAAAAACTTGAATTACCATTTATTTACGTAAGGCCTGAGTCAAAGGGGCATGGAAGAAAAAATCAAATTGAAGGTTGTGTTGAAAAAAATAAAAAGGTTTTTGTAGTTGAAGATTTAATTAGCACTGCAAATAGTAGTGTAAAAGCAATTCAAGCTTTAAAGAACGAGGGAGTGAAAGTATTAGGAATGTGCTCTATTTTTACATATGAACTTACAATCGGAAAAAACAACCTTAAATCTGAGAAAATTGATTTTTTCAGTTTAAGTAATTATTCAACGCTGATAAAAGTTGCCAAAGAGTTAAATTATATAAAGGACAAAGAAATTAACATTCTTTCCAAGTGGAACCCATCTACAAAAATTTAATTTCATTTTCTTTAAAGTATTCAATTTTTCCTTTCTCATTCATTATCATTAAATTTCCTCTAAAATCAACTTTGACAATTTTACCAACTTCTATTTTACCAATATTGTTTTTGAATCGAACTGTCTGATTTTTATTGTGTAATTTGTTATTGTAGTGATCTAGATAAATTTTTGATTTTGATTTAAGAAATTTAAAATTAGATTTAATGATAAAAGCTAATTCATTGGCCAATAAATCTATTTCAGAAACACTACCAATTTCATTAACTATTGAAGTTGCAGACAAAAAATCCGGAAAATGTTGCTGATTCACATTGATACCAATACCCATTACAGAATTTATTGAATTATTTTTTTTGATTTTGTTTTCAATTAACACACCGGAAATTTTTTTATTTTTTACCATTACGTCATTAGGCCATTTTACTTTTACATCTTTCACGAGGTATTTTTCTAACAATTCCAAAATAGAAATGGAAGCTATTACATTTAAAAGAAAAATATGTAACAAGTCGGTTTTTTTAATTCTTTTAAATAAGCTTAATGCAATGTTTTTATTTGGCTCACTAATCCATTGTTTAGTAGTTCTGCCCCTACCATTAAATTGATTTTGAGTGTATACTGTTGTGAAATCATCAATTTCTTGATTACTTGATTTATTTTTCAAGAAAGAATTTGTAGAATCTATGGCATCAAGTTTGATTATTTTCATACGCATAAAACCAAAAAAAATAATAAATTTGCAGCTTACTAAATTTTTAATGAGTAGTAAAGTTAAGTTTAATTCTTTGATTGATACAATTGTTAAAAGCATTGATAAGGTCAAGGGTAATGAAATTAACGTTTTAGACTTCAGAAAAATGGATAACAGAATTTGTGATTATTTTGTAATTTGTGATGGAGGTTCTAACACGCAAGTGAATGCTATTGCAAGCTCTATTACAAAAAATGTAAGTAAAAAGCTGAAAAATAAGCCTTGGGGAGTTGAGGGGACTGAAAATGCAGAATGGATATTAATTGACTATGTTGATGTAATTGTTCATATATTTCAAAAAACTAAAAGAGAATTTTATGATCTTGAAAATCTTTGGGGAGATGCGAATAAAATAGAATTTAATGAAAAATAAAAAAAATAATCCTAAACAAGCTAACTTTAACCAGTATTGGATCTTTGGAACCATTGCTATTATCTTTTTACTCTTAAATATTTTCTCCTCATCTGGAAACATTGGATCCGTTTCAACTACCCCATCAAAATTCTTTGAATTTGCAGCAAATGGAGATATTGAAAAAATTGATATAATCAACAAAAGAGAAGTTTTGGTTTATCTTTCCAGAGATGCAAGAATTAAAGATGAACACAAATCTAGCAACTCTAATTCTATCTTCTCTGTTGCATCAAGAAATCCAAATTATAAATTTGAATTCGGTGATCTTCAGAATTTCGAAAATAACCTATCTAAAATCAATGAAAATTTAAATCCTAAAATTGAAATAAGTTACGTAACAAAACAAAACATATGGGGGGATATTTTGATATCAATGTTGCCCTTTATCGTCATTATTGCAATATGGATTTTCATAATGAGAAGAATGTCTGGTGGGGCTACTGGTGGAGGAGGTCAAATTTTTAGTATTGGAAAATCAAAAGCAAAGTTATTTGATGCCAACTCCAAGGTCAAAGTTACTTTTGAAGATGTTGCCGGCCTAGAAGGTGCCAAAGAGGAAGTGCAAGAGATTGTGGATTTTTTAAAAAACCCAAAAAAATATACTGCCCTTGGAGGAAAAATTCCAAAAGGAGCATTATTAATCGGGTCCCCTGGTACTGGCAAAACCCTACTAGCCAAAGCAGTAGCAGGTGAAGCAAAGGTTCCATTTTTTTCTTTATCTGGCTCTGATTTTGTCGAAATGTTTGTTGGTGTTGGTGCCTCCAGAGTAAGAGATCTTTTCAAAAAAGCCAAAGAAAAATCACCTTCCATCATTTTTATAGACGAAATTGATGCAATAGGACGTGCACGAGGTAAAAGTAATTTTACTGGATCAAATGATGAAAGAGAAAACACATTAAACCAATTACTTACAGAAATGGATGGTTTTGGTACTAACACTAATGTTATAGTAATTGCTGCTACTAATAGAGCTGATGTTTTAGACAAAGCTTTAATGAGGGCAGGTAGGTTTGATCGTCAAATATATGTTGATCTTCCTGACGTAAGAGAAAGAAAAAAAATATTTGAAGTTCACTTAAAGCCTCTTAAGAAAAGTTCTAATGTTGATGTAGATTTTTTATCCAAACAAACTCCTGGTTTTTCTGGGGCTGACATTGCTAATGTTTGTAATGAAGCTGCACTAATTGCTGCAAGGAAGAATAAGAAATCTGTAGGAAAACAAGATTTTTTAGATGCAGTGGATAGAATTGTTGGTGGGCTAGAAAAGAAAAACAAAATCATAACTGAAGAAGAAAAAAAAGCAGTTGCATTTCATGAAGCAGGTCATGCTACCGTCAGTTGGATGCTTGAACATGCCGCTCCACTGGTCAAAGTAACAATTGTTCCAAGAGGCAGATCCCTAGGTGCTGCTTGGTATTTACCTGAAGAAAGATTGATTGTCAGACCTGAACAAATGCTTGATGAAATGTGTGCTACCTTAGGAGGAAGGGCTGCAGAGAAAGTAATATTTAATAAAATTTCAACAGGTGCTCTAAGTGATTTAGAAAAAGTTACGAAACAAGCAAGAGCGATGGTAACTGTTTATGGATTAAATGATAAGGTTGGTAATCTAACATATTATGATTCTTCTAACGGAAATGAATATGGTTTTACAAAACCTTATAGTGAACAAACTGCTGAGACAATTGATAAAGAAATTTCATCAATTATTGAAAAACAATACCAAAGAGCAATCAGAATTTTGAAAAAAAATAAGAAAAAATTAATACAACTTGCTGAAGTATTGCTAACAAAAGAAGTTATTTTTAAGGATAATTTGGAAGAAATTTTTGGCAAAAGACCTTTTGATAAAGACCTAGAGACAAAGTAAGCTTCTCCTATTTTTTTTAACGATTAGTTTCACTAAATTTGGTAAATCTTATTCTCAAATCACAAAATTTGAATTTTTTTAGCAAATTTTTTAAAAAAAAATCTTCAAAATTAGAAAAGGAAAAATCTTATCTTCCTAAGAAAAAGGCAGTAATTGAGGAAAGATTTATATTGAAGTTTATCGAAAATGGTGGAAAGTTTCTTTATTGTGAAAATCTTGATGAAGTAAAAGAAAATTTTGATTTGATCCTAAGTGAAAATGATTGGTCAGAAAAGGATGTATTATTGATTAGAGATAATCTCAAAAAAAAATATGGTATTGACAAATCTTTTAGTAACAATGCAAAAAATGCTAAATGTTTTTTAACAAATTGTGAAAACTTAATTGCTAGTGATGGATCAATATTAATTTCATCAAATCAAATCCATGAAAAAAAACTTTTAGATTTCCCCAATAATTTTATTATACTAAGTCACACAAAAAAATTAAGAAATAATATTAGTGAGGGTCTTGCAGAAATTAAATCTAGAGGGGATATTCCAACAAATATCACCACAATTAAGAATTTTAATTTAAAAGAAAAGAGTGATGATTTTTTGAGCTATGGTACTGCTTCAAAGAATTTATATTTAATAATGTTAGAAAAAGGGGTTAATTGAAAGAATCTTATAAGAGAGTTATTAGTGGGTCTATTTATGCACTAATTTTTATTTTGTCATTGTATAGCAATCTGACTTTTGCTTTACTAACTTTTTCTTTTGGGATTATTTGCACGTATGAGTTTAATAAACTATTAAAGCAAAGAGGTGGTAAATTATATATTTTATTTACTGTTTTTTATGTTTTTTTTATATTACTAGAAAATTATTTTAATAGTAATGAAATACAGAACTCGTTCTTTAATGATCTCAAAGGTTCTCTGGTGATTTTAACAATTTTTATTTCGATTTTTTTATTAAGAGATTTATTTATCTCTAAAGATTTCCCTAAATTTTTATCCAAAAAATATTATAATTTTATTTTCTACATTTCTTGCGCTTTTATTTTTATATTCTTAATTGGAAATCTAAATGGAAAATATTCCCCATCTATAATTTTAGGTTGTTTTATAATTATTTGGGTAAATGATAGTCTTGCATATATAATTGGAAAGAAATTTGGGAGGCAAAAACTTTTTTATTCAATTTCTCCGAAAAAAACCGTTGAAGGATTTTTAGGAGGCCTATTTTTTTCTTGTATATCAGCATCATTTGTTTCAACTTTTATAAATGATTCTTTTACTACACAAAATTGGCTATTTACAGCAATAATTATAAGTGTATTTGGAACTTTGGGAGATTTAATTGAATCAAAGTTTAAAAGAGAATTAAAAGTCAAAGATAGTGGCTCAATATTACCAGGGCATGGCGGTATGCTTGATAGATTAGATAGTATTATCTTTGCTACACCATATGTTTATTTTTATTTAAAACTAATCTGATATGTTTCATAAAGAAGGAACAGTAATAATTATTACAACTTTTATTATCATTTCAACACTAATAATTATTAATAATCAGTTTAATTACAATTTGAAAACTTTTATCAATATATTCTTAATTTTAATTTTAATTCTAATTCTTCAGTTCTTTAGAAACCCTGAAATAAAGGTAAATTATGACGTAGATTATTTATTATCTCCAGTAGACGGTAAAATTGTTATTATTGAAGAAGTTTATGAGCCTGAGTTTTTTAAAGATAAAAGGTTACAAGTAAGTATATTTATGTCACCAATAAATGTGCATGTAACAAGATATCCGATGAATGGTAATATTATTTTTTCTAAATACCATCCAGGGAAGTATTTAGTTGCATGGCACCCTAAATCAAGTACTAAAAATGAGAGAACAACAATAGTACTTGAGAATGAAAAATTTGGAAAGATTCTTTACAGACAAATAGCTGGAAAAATTGCTAGAAGGATTATTAACTATGCAAAAGTTGGGGATCAAGCAACACAAGGAGAAGACGCAGGCTTCATCAAATTTGGATCCAGAATTGATCTATTTTTACCTTTAAATTCTAAGGTTAATGTTAAATTAAATGAGGTAGTAAAAGGAGGTATAACAGTTATTTCTTCAAAAAAAAACTAGGCTTTTAAGGCATTCAATCTTTTCTTAAGAGCTTTAATCTTATCAATTGAGTCCTTTTGTTTTTTTAGCTCATTTTCAATTACAGCTTTTGGGGCGTTTTTAGAAAAGCTATCATTGGATAGTTTTTTTTCAACAGATTGTAAAAATCCTTTTAAATATTTTATGTCTTCATTTATTTTTTTAATTTCAGAATTTACATCCACGTTAGAATTCATTACAATATAATAGAAGTTTGAGTTAATTCTAAATGAAACTGAATTACTAGGCTCAGAATTTATGTATTCGAATTTAGATATATTACAAATCTTTGAAATTACTGAATCATATTCCTTGGGAAAATCATCATTATTAATAATTTTTAAATTGATAAGTTTCTTATAAGGAATATTAAATTTTTTTCTGATATTTCTAATACCACTTATTATATTTTTCAAATTTTCAAAATTTGATATTAAATCTTCGGAATATTCTTCGGTCTTGGGCCAATTTGAAATTACTAAAGCCTCATCTTTTTTTCGATCATTGATTAAATGCCATAACTCCTCAGTAAGAAATGGCATAAATGGATGTAATAATTGAAGATTTTTTTCAAATATGCTTACAACTTCACTTTTTGTCTTTTTATCGATGGGCTTTTCAAATCCAGGCTTAATAATCTCAAGTAAAAATGAACAAAAATCATCCCACAATAACTTGTATGTTGACATTAAAGCATCGCTAATTCTGAAATTATCAAAATGATTATTAATCTCAAGTAGAGTACTATTAAATTTTTCATTGTACCATTTGACAGAAACTCTAGCATGATCAGGTTGATTTGAATCTGTAGTTTTCCAAGAACTTAATAGCCTGTAGGAGTTCCATATCTTATTTGAAAAAGACCTACCCTGTTCACATAAACTTTTATCAAATAACAAATCATTACCAGCCGCAGCACTTAACATTAATCCTACCCTTACTCCATCAGCCCCATACTCATTGATTAATTTTATTGCATCAGGTGAATTACCAAGAGATTTACTCATTTTTCTTCTTTGCTTATCTCTTACAATTCCCGTAAAATATACATTTTCAAATGGTTTAATGTCTTTTAAATTATAACTTGCCATTATCATTCTAGAAACCCAGAAAAATAAAATATCTGGGCCAGTAACTAGATCATTTGTTGGAAAATAATATTTAAAATCAGAGTTTTCTGGATCATTTATACCATTAAATACACTAATTGGCCATAACCAGGATGAAAACCATGTATCTAACACATCTTTATCTTGCTCAATATCATCAACATCAATTGAGGAATTACCAGTTTTATCAATTAATAAAGTGATTGCATCTCTTTTATTTTTTGCAGCTACAAATATCTCTTTGTCATTCTTTAAAAAATATACCGGAATTTGATGACCCCAATACAACTGCCTAGAAATATTCCAATCTCTTATATTTTCCATCCAATTCTTAAAGGTGTTTTTAAACTTTTTTGGAAAAAACTTTATTTCTTCAGTTTTTAAAACACTGTTCATTGTTTTTTCAACAAAACTTTCCATTTTTAAAAACCACTGAAAACTAAATTTTGGCTCTATAATTACACCCGTTCTCTCGCTAAAACCAACATTATGTACAATATCTTCTTGTTTGACAAATAGACCAATCTCATCTAATTCACTAATAATTTTTTTTCTGGCGTCAAATCTATCTAATCCATTATAATGAAGACATTTTTCATTTAAAGTACCATCATCATTGAAAATATCGATGAAGTCTAACTTATGTTTTTCTCCTAAATCTTTATCATTATAATCATGTGCCGGAGTTACTTTGAGACATCCAGTTCCATATTCGATATCAACATATGTATCAGAAATAATTGCAATTTCTCTGTTAATGATCGGAACAACTGCAGTTTTTCCTATAAAATCCTTGTATCGATTATCTTTAGGATTTACACAAAGTGCCGTATCACCAAGCATAGTTTCAGGTCTAGTTGTAGCAATAGTCAAAAAATCATCAGAATCCTTTACAGGATACTTTATATAATAAAGTTTGTCCTGCTTTTCTTTAAAAATTACTTCTTCATCAGAAAGAGTTGTTTTAGCCTCTGGATCCCAATTAACCATTCTGTAACCTCTGTAAATTAAATTATCGTTAAATAACTTTATAAAAATATTTACAACTGATTCGTTCATAGAATCATCCAAGGTAAATTTTGTTCTGTTCCAATCACATGAACATCCAATCTTTTTTAATTGATCAAGAATAATATTTCCATACTGATTTTTCCATTTCCATGCATGTGAAAGAAACTCTTCTCTTGTGATATTATTTTTTTCAATACCATTTTCCTTAAGCTTTTGAACAACTTTAGCTTCAGTAGCGATGGATGCATGGTCTGTCCCAGGAACCCAGCATGCATTTTTTCCTTGTAATCTTGCTCTTCTAATCAAAATATCTTGAATGGTATTATTTAACATATGTCCCATATGCAAAACACCAGTAATATTTGGTGGTGGAATAACTATTGTATATGGATCTCTCTGATCGGGCTGGGAGGAAAAGTAGTCATTTTCTAGCCAGTATGAATACCATTTATGCTCAATCTCTTGGTGATTAAAATTTGTTGATAATTGCATAAAAAAAATTTCAATACGAAAATACAGATATTTCTTAATCTTATTAATTATAATTATATTTATGTTCTTTAAATATCAAGATATCATGAAAAATTTTTTAGTATTATTTATTGCTTTTTTCAGTTACATATTAGTACATTCTCAAGAAATGAAACCTGAAATTTCATTCGAAAAAACAGTTATTGATTATGGAACCGTAAATAAGGGTGATAATGGAGTTAGAGAATTCGTGTTTAAAAACTCAGGAAATGCCCCTTTAATAATTTCAAATGTTAAATCAACCTGTGGTTGTACTATTCCTAAAAAACCTGAAAAACCAATTTTACCTGGAGAGTCAGAAAAAATACAGGTAAAGTATGATACCAAAAGAGTTGGATTTATCAGAAAATCAATTACCGTTACTTCAAATGCTGCATCAAGCCCAACTACCATACTAAAAATAAAAGGACAAGTTGTTGATAATAATCAACAAAAAGGGATTGAAAGAAAAAAGAAGAGTATTGTTGAGGTTTACTAATACTATTTAAATGCCATCACTGTCATCCAAGGGTATTCTTATGCCTGAATCCCCTATTAGAAAGCTTGCTCCATATGCAGAAAAAGCAAAGCTTAATGGGTTAAAGGTATACCATTTAAATATCGGACAACCTGATATAAAATCTCCGAAAATTGCTATAGAAGCGGTAAAGAATGTTGAGTTAGATGTCCTTGCTTACAGTAAGTCTGAGGGAAACCTTGAATTAAGGAAAAAAATTAAAGATTATTACAAAAGCTTTAACATTGATATCACAACAAACGAAATAATTATTTCGACTGGTGCCAGTGAGGCACTATCCTTTGCAATGGCCTCAATAATGGATAAAGGAGATGAATTAATTATCCCAGAACCTTTTTATGCCAATTACAATGGATTTGCTACTGCAAACGGAATAAATGTAATTCCTGTACATTCAAATCTTTCTGAAAATTTTGCGCTTCCTAAAATTCATGAATTTGAAAAACTTATCTCATCAAAAACCAAAGCTATATTAATTTGTAATCCAAATAACCCAACTGGTTATGTATATTCAGAAGAGGAGATTAAGATACTTGTTAAAATTGTAAAAAAACATAATTTATTTTTAATTGCCGATGAAGTATATCGTGAATTTGTTTATGACGGTTGTAAACATACTTCAATATTAAAATTTCAAGAAATTAAAGAAAACTCCATTGTAATTGATTCCTTTTCAAAAAGATACAGCATGTGTGGAGCACGAATAGGGTGTGTGATTTCAAAAAATAAATTATTTATGTCAACTGTTATTAAATTTGCGCAAGCAAGACTATCTCCTCCAACATTTGCTCAAATTGCGTGCACAGCAGCTTTAGATGTTGAAAAAAAATACTTTGAGTCAGTTATTAAAGATTATAATAGCAGAAGATTATTATTAATTGATGAGCTGAATAAAATTCCTGGTGTAAAGGTTTCAGTGCCAAAAGGTGCATTTTATTGTATAGCAGAATTACCTGTATCAAATGCTGAGACATTTTGTAAATGGATGTTAGAAACATTTAATAAAAATGGTAAAACTGTAATGTTAGCTCCTGCTTCGGGTTTTTATTCTACTAAAAATTGTGGATTAAATCAAGTTAGAATCGCATATGTATTAAACAATAGAGACTTAATTGACGCAATAAGCTTGATAAAAGATGGGTTAACCGAATATCTTGAAAAATGATTGTTAAAAAAAATCAATCTTTATTAAAATTAAATAGTTTCAGAATTGATGTTTGCGCAAAAGAATATGTTGAAATTACAAAAGAAAGTGAGCTTTTAGAACTTTACGGTAAGCATAGAAAAAAAAAGATACTATTTATCGGAGGTGGCAGTAATATTTTATTTACCAAAAACTTTAACGGATTAGTTGTACATCTTAATATCAAAGGAAAAAACTACAAAAAAATTAATGATGAATATGTAATGGTTTCTGCCAGCTCAGGAGAAAACTGGAATGATCTTGTTAATTGGTGTGTAAATAGTGGTTTTGGAGGGGTTGAAAACTTATCTCTTATTCCCGGAAATGTAGGTGGTGCGCCTGTTCAAAATATTGGAGCTTATGGACGTGAATTAAAGGATGTTTTAGTGTCGTGTAAAGTTTACAATTGGGAAAATGGTACATTTTGTGAGTTTCAGCGCTCTCAATGCGATTTTGATTACAGAGATTCCATTTTTAAAAAAAATAAGAACTTATTAATTACTAAAGTAAATCTTAAATTAACAACTAAAAATCATTTAATTATCTCTTCTTACTCTGGCGTTAATGAGGAGCTTAAAAAACTAGGTGTAAAAAGTGCATCAATTAAAGATATTTCAAAAGCAGTTTCAAATATTAGAAGTAGAAAACTTCCAAATCCAGAAAAAATTGGTAACGCCGGTAGTTTTTTTAAAAACCCAATTGTAGAAAAAAATCAATTAGATTTTCTTGTAAAAAATTTTGAAAATATTCCGTACTATCCGTTAGATAACAACCTATTTAAAATTCCTGCTGCATGGCTAATTGAAAAATGTGGATTTAAAGGTAAAAAATTTACCAACTTTGGAGTTAGTGAAAAACAACCATTGGTACTGGTTAACTATGGTGGTGCTAGTGGCAAAGAAATTCTTCAGCTTTCCAAATCAATAGTTAGTACTGTTAAAAAAATTTTTAGAATAGATTTACAAACAGAAGTTAATATAATTTAATAGTTTTGTTTATCATGATACAAGTGATAGTTACAATATTAATTTTAGGACTATGTATACTGGGGATTAGTATAAAAATTTGGTCAAAAAAAGACGGGAAGTTTTCTGGAACTTGCGCAAGTCAAAATCCATATCTCAATCAAAACGGAGATACCTGTGGATATTGTGGCAAAAAAGTAGATGAAATTACTAAATGTGAAAATCCCCACTAGATTTCTCAAAAAGCTAGGCCCAGGTTTACTTTTTGCTGGAACAGCAATTGGTGTCTCTCATCTAGTACAATCAACAAAAGCTGGAGCAGAATTTGGATTTGGCCTTGTTTGGGCATTGATAATTGCAATTATTTTAAAATACCCTTTTTTTAAGTATGCTCCCATATATAGTTTATCAACAGGCGAATCTATTTTGCATGGATATAAAAAATTAAATCCTAGACTACTTTACATTTTCTTTTTTCTATCGTTAACAACAATGTTTACCATTCAAACTGCCATTACAATTGTAACCGCTGGAATCGCAAGCTCAATTTTTGGAGGCCTATTCTCTGTTGAAATTTGGACTGTCATAATTAGTATTCTATCATTTACATTGTTGTCACTAGGAAAATTCAATGCCTTAGATAAATTAATTAAATATTTAATTATTGCTTTGTCTTTAAGTACTATTTTGTCATTTTTTTTAGCTGGGTTTGAATTTGGTGAACCAATGAAATTTCAGCAAGTATTTCCTGTTAAAAATTCTGAAGTTATTTTTTTGATTGCTTTTATGGGGTGGATGCCTGCACCACTAGATGTTTCAATTTGGAATTCTTTGTGGACTGTTGAAAAAAGTAAAAAGCAGCAAAACTCAATTAAAAATTCAATATTTGATTTTAATCTTGGATATTTTGGAACTGCACTATTAGGTATTTGTTTTATTGGTATTGGGTACTTCACAATCTATAATTCAACCGAAACACTGAGTAATTCAGCAAGTATTTTTTCCAATCAATTAATCAATTTATATACAAGTAGTTTAGGTGAATGGTCATATTATTTAATTGCAATTGCTGCATTTTCAACTATGCTTAGTACTTCTGTAACAGCCTTTGATGCGTCTCCAAGAGCAATGGCAGTAACTACTGAATTAATTTTTGATAAAAAAATCAAACATATTTATATAATATGGCTAGTTATTCTATGCTTTGGAACTATAACAATATTTTTTATTTTTTCATCACAGATGGGAATGTTAATTAAGATAGCTACGATTCTATCTTTTTTGACCGCTCCTTTTTATGCAATTACTAACTACATATTAATTTCATCAAATAAAACTCCAAAAGAATTTAGACCTTCTAAATTAATGCACCTGTTAAGTGTATTGGGTATCATTTATTTAGTTGGATTTTCGGTATTCTTTTTGATTAAAGGTTTTTAAGTTTTTATATTTGTGAAGAAATATTCAACTGCAAAATTGGCTCAAAAAATAGAAACATTAGAAACCCCCTTTTATTCAATAGATATTCCTGACACGGAATCTGTAATGAAGGAAAATAGTGAGTGGTTTAAGGTTGATCTTCCCAGAAAAGTTATTAGGCATAAGAAAAAGCCTGATTGGCTACGGGTCAAATTACCTATTGGGCCCAAATACGCGAAATTAAGAAAGTTAGTAGATGACAATAACTTGCATACTATTTGCACATCGGGAAGTTGTCCAAATATGGGTGAATGTTGGGGGGAAGGTACGGCTACCTTCATGATTCTTGGAAATATATGTACAAGATCTTGTAAATTTTGTGGGGTTAAAACTGGTAGACCTCTTCCAGTTGATTGGGAAGAAGCAGAAAAAGTGGCAAAAAGCATTCAAATCATGCAAATAAAACATGCTGTTTTGACAAGTGTTGACAGAGATGATTTAAAAGAAGATATGGGAAGTAAATTTTGGGTAGCAACTATCAAAAAAATCAGGGAATTAAATCCTGGAATTACCTTGGAGGCGCTCATTCCTGATTTTCAAGGTATTCATGAACATATTGATAGAATCGTAAATATCAAACCTGAAGTTATTTCTCATAACATTGAAACAACGAGAAGATTAACAAGGGAAGTCAGAGTACAAGCAAAATATGATAGAAGCCTAGATGTTTTGAGATATATGAAGGATACAGGACAGCGGAGAACTAAATCAGGAATTATGCTTGGACTTGGTGAAACTAAAGATGAGGTAATAGAAACTATTTATGATCTTCATGATGCCAAGGTTGATATTGTAACAATTGGTCAGTATTTACAACCAAGTAAGAAACACCTGCAAGTTCAAAGGTTTGTAAACCCTGATGAATTCTTAGAATACAAAGAACTTGGGGAAAATTTAGGATTTAAACATTTTGAAAGTAATGCCTTAGTTAGATCGTCTTACAAAGCTAGAAAACATATAAACTAGGTAATTTTATTATTCATAATTTCTATTAAGTCATCTTTACCAAATACCTCAATTTTAATTGGTATATAATATAAATTTTTAAGATTAAAATTTTTAAGCTTTACATAGTCTTTTTCTGTAGTGATAATGATTTCATCTTTAAATTTGAGTAAATCAATATCTCGATAATTATAATGATCAGAGAACTCTGTATGACTAACAATCAATCGTTTATCTTCTAAATATTTAATCAAAACTTTTGAATTTACAATTCCTGTTACAACCCTTACTTTTTTATTTGAAAATTTTGAAATTTTTACAGAATTAGTTTTTGAAATTAAATGATTTGAATAAATGATTTTGCTAAAAAAAATATGTTGATGTGATTTTAGATTAATTTTATTTGTCAAAATTTTCATTTCATTTTTAGAAAAATTTTCTGGACATTTAGAAACAATAATTGCATTAGCTCTCTGATAACCACTTCTACATTCCCTTAAAGTACCTAATGGCATTAGTGAGTCATGAATAAATAAATTTGAATAATCAGAAAGAATTATTGAGTAACTGGGCGTTACGCTTCTATGTTGAAAAGCATCATCTAAAATAATTAAATCAGCTGCCAAGTTAATTAGATTTTTGATACCACGCTTTCTATTTTCGTCAACTGCTACCATTATGTTATTAAATTTCAAGTAGTACTGAAATGGCTCGTCCCCAATTGATTTAGCATCATCCACCGCTGATGCTAAGATAAATCCACGAGATTTCCTTTTGTAGCCCCTACTTAATACTCCAATTTTATATTTGTCTTCTAACCTATCAATTAAAAATTCAACCATTGGGGTTTTTCCAGTGCCCCCAGCGGATAAATTCCCTATGCTTATAATTGGTGTTCCAAAAGAATATGATTTTAAAAAGCCAAAATCATAAAACTTATTTCTTAAAAAAGTAATAATCAAAAACCATAAGCTTAGTTTCCAAAAAATTATTTTTTTTATCGATTTCATCGTAACTAAAGTAATTATTTATCTTTGAAATAAATAATTGCTAGATGGTTGTTAAAGATGTAATTGATTTTTTGGATAATTATGCTCCTCTAAAATATGCTGAAGATTTTGATAATGTTGGATTGTTAACTGGAGATTTAAAAGATAAAGTTACAGGCATATTAATATGTCTTGATTCCACGAAAGAGGTCATACAAGAGGCAATAGATTTAAATTATAATCTGGTTATCAGTTTTCACCCGATAATATTCAATGGTTTAAAAAAACTTCATTCTGAAAATTATGTAAACGACTCAATTGTATTAGCCATTAAAAATAATATTTCAATTTTTGCAATTCACACAGCATTAGATAACTCCAATGTTGGCGTAAACATGAAATTATGTGAAGTACTTGGAATTTCAAATTGCAAAATTTTGATTCCAAAAAAAAATACCATCAAAAAATTAACGACATATATTCCTAAGGAAAATGCTAAATCATTAAAAAAAATCTTGTTTGATGTAGGTGCTGGATCCATTGGTAAATACGATAATTGCAGTTTTTCGTTTGATGGCACTGGCAGCTTTAAAGGAAATGAAAAATCAAATCCTACAGTTGGTCAGAAATTAGAATATGTTGAACAAGATGAAGTTTGCATTAGTATTACCTATTTAAGTCATTTAGAGGAAAAGGTATTATCATCATTGAGGGAAACGCATCCTTATGAAGAAATAGCTTATGAAATTATAACCCTAGAAAATATCAACGAAAATATTGGAATGGGAATGTTTGGAATGTTTAATAAATCTATGAGTGAAAAAAAACTTTTTGATTTAATTAAGAAAAAATTAGGAACCAAATTTTTGAAACATTCAAAACTGTTAAATAAACCCATAAAAAAAATAGCCGTTTTAGGAGGATCTGGCAGTTTTGCCATACAACATGCAATTTCTAAAAAAGTTGATGCATTTTTGACTGCTGATTTGAAATATCATGATTATTTTAAAGCTGAAAATAAAATTTTATTGCTTGATATTGGTCACTATGAAAGTGAACAGTATACAAAAAATATTTTGTTCGATATTCTTAGGAAAAAATTTCCTAATTTTGCAATCGCTTTAGCGAACACAAACACAAACCCAGTTAATTACATATAATATGGCAAAGAAAAAAGAACCAACTGTTGAAGAAAAGCTGAGAGCCCTCTATGATCTACAGTTAATTGATTCCAGAATTGACAAAATTAGAGATGTAAGAGGTGAATTACCACTTGAAGTCAGAGATCTTGAAGATGATATTGAAGGTCTTAACACTAGAATTGAAAAGATAAACACATCGCTAAAAGAGTTAGAAGATCAGATTTCTTACAAAAAAAACCTTATCGACGAATCTAAAGCACTAATTAAAAAATACACCGAGCAACAAAAAAATGTTAGAAATAACAGGGAATTTGATTCATTAACAAAAGAAACCGAATATCAAGAGCTTGAGATACAGCTAGCTGAAAAGAATATTAATGAATACAAAGCTCAAATAGAACTTAAGAAAGAGTCAATAGAAGAAGTTCAAGATAAGCTTAAGGATAAAAGCGAACATCTTGACCACAAAAAGAAAGAGCTTGATACTATACTTAAAGAAACAGAAAAAGAAGAAAATATGCTTCTCAAAAAATCTGATGATTACAAAAAGCTTATCGAAGAAAGACTTTTATTCTCTTATTCTAAGATCAGAGGCAATGTCAAAAATGGACTAGCAATTGTCCCTGTTGAAAGAGGAGCCGCAGGCGGATCATATTTCACTATTCCGCCTCAAGTTCAAATGGAGATTGCGTCCAGAAAAAAGATTATTACTGATGAACACAGTGGTAGAATACTAATAGATGAAGTATTAGCAAGTGAACAGAAAGAAAAAATGGAAAAATTATTTTCTAGTTTCTAATGGCTTGTAGATTAAGCTATACCATTTATTTTTTATTCATCATAAATTTACCTGCTTGTTCTCAAAACAAGATTGTTACTCCAGAACAAAATACACCTGTATTTGTAAATTCAGAAGTAGAACATAAAGCTTACTTCGCTAGTGGTTGCTTCTGGTGTGTAGAGGCAATTTATGAAAGTATAATTGGAGTTAACAATGTAGTTAGTGGGTATTCAGGAGGAAATATACCCAATCCCACATATGAGATAGTTAATACCAAAATTACTGGTCATGCTGAAACAATTGAAGTTTCTTATGATCCAAAAAAAATTAACTTCTCAAATCTTGTAGATATATATTTTGCATCGCAGGATATTGAGCAAATAAATGGACAAGGACCAGATAATGGGCCACAATATAGATCTATTATATTTTATCAAACTGAGGCTCAGAGAGATCTTATTCATAATAAGATAAGGGATTTAGAAAAAAATAAAAACCTAAAAGTTGCTGCTGAAGTATCCCCATTTAAAAAGTTTTGGTTAGCAGAAAATTATCATCAAAATTTCAAGAAAAAAAACCCTAATCATCCGTATATACTAAGGGTTTCAAATCCTAGATTTAATAAATTCAAATTCAATTACAAAGAACTTACTAAGTAACCCTTGAATGGAAATTTGTAAAGAAGAAATTATAGAGTACCTTCTCAAAAACACCTCTGATGAGCCGCAACTCTTACAAGAGCTTAGAAGAGAAACTAATCTAAAATGCATCAATTCAATTATGATTAGTGGGGAACTACAAGGAAGACTTTTGAGTTTAATTTCAAAAATTAAAAAACCAAAACATATATTAGAAATTGGAACATTTACTGGGTATTCAGCACTTTGTCTAGCTGAGGGATTAAAAAAAGGAGGTGAGATTCACACAATAGACAAAAACGAAGAATTATTACAAATTCAAAATAAATATTTTAAAAAGTCTAACAACAGAGATAATATATTTCAATACACAATGGATGCATCAATAGTGTTGGGAAAAATGAATAAGAAATTTGATATTATTTTTCTTGATGCAGATAAAAAGAACTATGTGAATTATTTAAAGTATATTCCTAATATACTCAATAAAAATGGAATTTTAATCGCTGATAATGTTCTTTGGTATGGAAAAGTTTTAGGAAAAATATCTGAAACAGACCAAGAAACCAAAGCAATACATCAGTTCAATAAAAAACTTAAAAACAGTAAACAATTCCAAACAATAATTTTGCCTTTAAGGGATGGTATAAGTATTTCGATAAAATTATAAATCTCTTTTGATAGAACCAGTTAAAGAATCAACTTCAGACTTGGCTTTTTCAATTTCAGAACTTATTTTTTTGGTAACATCAACATCTAATTGATCTTTTGAGTCTGAAATTTCTTTTTTTATTTCTCTGGAGGCATTTTTTACACTATTGATTCCCTTACCCAGACCTCTTGCAAAATCAGGAATCTTGTCAGCACCAAACAATAAAACAACTATAAAAATTACGAATCCTATCTCAGGACCACTGATGAATAAAAACATAAATTGTATTATATTATACAAATATAATGAGTAAGTTTAATTAACTAAAATAAGTTAATTTTTTTATGAAAAAAATGATATTAGCAAGTACTTCAACTATTCATGGTGAAGAATTTTTAGAGTATTTGTTTCAAGAAATAAAAAACCTATTTTTTGGCTGCAAAAACATCCTATTTATACCGTTCGCAAGACCATCTGGGTTAAGCCATCTTAGCTATACAAAAAAGATTCAAGATCAATTTAAAAAAGTTAACTTATCAGTTGTTGATTATTCAAATGATAATGATTTTTTGCAAAAACTAAATAAATGTGACGGAATCTTTATTGGAGGAGGAAATACTTTTTTACTTCTTCACCAGCTTAATAAATTAAAATTAATCGAAAAGATCAAAGAAAAAATTCTTTCTGGTACTCCTTACCTTGGAACAAGTGCTGGGACAAATATTTGTGGAATATCAATTGGCACAACAAACGATATGCCTATAGTAGACATTGAAAGTAGACTAAGCTTGCAAATTCTTCCTTTTAATATTAATCCACATTTTTATGAAAAAAATTATGATTCTAAACACATGGGTGAAAGCAGAGAAACAAGAATTCAAGAATTTCTAATCTACAATAAACAACCTGTAGTTGGATTGAAAGAAGGATCTTTTTTAAAAATAAATCAAGAAAATATAATATTAGAAGGTAAAGAAAACGCAATTATCTTTGAAAGAAATCAAAAACCATATGTGATTAATAGTGGTTTTAATCTTAAAAAACTAAATTAAAAAAAGTCAAATATATATCTTTGAGGTATGAACAATAAGGTATTATTAATGATTTTAGACGGTTGGGGTAAATCATCTGATCCAAATGCCTGTGCAATAACAAAAGCGAAAACCCCATATATCGATTCATTGTACAAAAAGTATCCAAATGCAAGTTTAAAAACTGATGGTGAAGAGGTTGGACTGCCAGAAGGTCAAATGGGAAACAGTGAAGTAGGACACTTAAATTTAGGTGCTGGTAGGATTGTATACCAAGAACTTTCCAAAATTAATATTTCTATTAAAAACAATGAATTACGCAACAATCAAACAATAAAAGAAGCTTTTGAATATGCAAATAGGAATGATTATAAAGTACATTTTATTGGGCTTGTAAGCAATGGAGGTGTTCATTCACATATGAATCATTTATTTAAGCTGATTCAAATTTCAAATGAATTTAGTTGTAAATCATTTGTTCACGCATTTACCGATGGAAGAGATGTCGATCCTAAATCTGCTATCAATGACATAAAAAAATTAGAAAAATTTATTTCTGATAAAAATTGTGAAGTTGCATCCGTTATTGGCAGGTATTACTCCATGGATAGAGATAACAGGTGGGAAAGAATAAAATTGGCATATGATCTAATTATAAGAGGTCATGGTAAAAAAGTTAAAAATATCGACAGAGCGATACAACAATCCTATGACGAAGGGATTACCGATGAGTTTATTAAACCCTTAGTGAAAGTAGATAAAAATGATGAACCAATCGGAAATATAAAAAAGGGCGATGTAGTATTATTTTTCAATTTCAGAACGGATAGAGGTAGACAACTAACTAAGTGCTTGACACAGGAAAAATTTAATGAATTTACAACAAAGGAAGATAAATATCATTTTGTAACAATGACAAATTATGATAAATCTCTTAGTGGGATTCATATCATTTTTGAAAACGAAAATCTAAAAAACACGTTAGGTGAAGTTCTGGAAAGAAATAACAAAACACAATTAAGAATTGCGGAAACAGAAAAATACCCTCACGTAACCTTCTTTTTTTCTGGTGGTAAGGAAATGGGATTCAAAAAAGAAAAGCGAATATTAATAAATTCACCAAAAGTTGCAACCTATGATTTAAAACCAGAGATGAGTGCTTTTGAAATTACGGATACATTAGTGGATGAAATTGACCTAGGTAAAAATGATTTTATATGTTTAAATTATGCAAATGGTGATATGGTTGGTCATACTGGAGATTTTAATGCTGCTATTAAAGCTTGTGAAGTAATTGATAAATGTGTTAAAAGTACAGTCGAAAGTTGTTTGAAGAATAATTATTCAGTAATTCTAATTTCTGATCATGGAAATTGTGATAAAATGATAAACGAAGATGGGTCACCTAATACCGCTCATACTAAAAATTTAGTTCCAATTATTTTAATCAACTCAGCTTATAAATCAATTTCAAATGGAATTTTAGCGAGTATTGCTCCAACAATTTTAAAAATTATGGAAATTGAAATTCCAAAAGAGATGAATGTTAAACCCCTTGTTTAGTTCTATGAATTTTCAAAAGACAATTGAAGAAATTGAACTTATCAGAGAAAGCGCACTACTGGTCTCAAAAACATTAGGAATCCTTGCAAAGGAAATAAAAGAAGGTGTAACAACTTTACAGCTTGATAAAATTGCTGAGGAATTTATAAGAGACAACGATGCAATTCCTGGTTTTCTTGGTTTGTATGACTTCCCGAATAGCCTCTGCACTAGCCCAAATTCCCAAGTAGTTCATGGAATTCCCAATAATGAACCCTTAAAAAATGGTGATATTATTTCCATAGATTGCGGGGTATTAAAAAACGAATTCTATGGTGACCATGCATATACCTTTAGTGTTGGAGAAATAAGTGGGGAAAATAAAAAACTACTACAAATTACCAAGGAGTCACTATACAAAGGGATTAATGAATTTAAAGCTGGAAACAGAGTTGGAGATGTTGGATATGCAATTCAATCACATTGTGAAAAGCATAATTATGGTGTTGTAAGAGAATTAGTTGGTCATGGAATTGGAAAAGTTATGCATGAAAAGCCTGAGATGCCTAATTACGGGAAAAGAGGTTATGGTAAAAGATTTAAAGAGGGGATGGTGGTTGCAATTGAACCAATGATAAATATGAAAACACATAAAATAATTCAACACGCAGATGGATGGACTATAACAACAAAAGATAATCATCCTAGTGCGCATTTTGAACATAATGTAGCTATTATTAATGGTAAACCAGAAATGCTATCAACATTCAAATTTATTTATGAGGCATTAGGAATAAAATCAGATGAAGAAAAAAATTTTCATAATTTTTTTAGATAAATGCAATCATTAATAAAATTATTTCTCAACATATTCTCAAGAGGATTTTTAATTAGAATAAGTTTTTTTGTCAAACCTATATTAAAAATTCTTATGTATGGTAATAAATTTACAGATCCAATTGACGGAAACACTTTCCGAGCATTTTTACCATATGGATACAACAAAATAAGAAATAACGTGTTATCCCCGTCTACCTATTCTCTTGAAAGACATAGGCTTTTGTGGCTATATCTAAAAAATGAAACTTCATTTTTTAAAGCTAAACTAAAAGTACTTCATTTTGCACCTGAATCAGCTTTAATGAACCAGTTTAAAAAATTAAAAAATATTTCATACGATACTATAGATTTGAATTCACCAATTGCTGATATAAAAGCTGATATATGTGATTTACCATTTTTAGATAATTCATATGATTTAATTTTATGCAATCATGTTCTTGAACATATCGTTGATGATAACAAAGCTATAAGAGAATTATATAGAGTTTTAAAAAAGAATGGAATAGGAATATTTCAAGTACCAATAGATTATAATAGAGATACTACTTTTGAAGATTTTTCAGTTACAAATAAAAAGGACAGAAATAAATTATTTGGTCAATATGATCATGTTAGAATTTATGGATTAGACTTTTTTGACCGGCTTCAAAAAGCAGGGTTTTCGGTGGAAAAATGTGAATACACATCAAAATTGTCAAAGGAAGATATCATTAAGTTTTGTCTACCAAAAAAAGAAATAATTCCTATTTGTAGAAAATGATTTAATTATAAAAATCGTTGAAATCTACAAAATCAAGTTCATTATCTTCATTTTCATAGATAACTAAAGCAGAAATATTTTCCTTATCCTTCAAGAAAATCTCGATTTCATTTAAATTCATTACATGAAGAGCAGTAGCATAAGCATCTGCATCAATACATTTCTTGGTCTTAACATTGACACTCAAAATATTTGTTTTTGTTGGCTTTCCTGTTCTTGGGTCAATAATATGCGCATATTTATTACCAAGAGAATCAATTTTATATTTCCTGTAAGTTCCAGAAGAAGCTAATGAAATATCAGAAACTAAAAGGGTACTATAAATACTCCTACCTCCATCAAATCTTGGCATATCTATTCCAACATTCCATGGATTATAAAGGGCTAAATTTTTGCCTGATGCTCTAATTTCTCCGCCTACCTCAATTAAAAAATTATTTATATCATTCTTTTCTAAAAATTCTGCAATTTGATCTACAGCATAGCCCTTAGCAATTGCATTAAAATCTAAATATGAATCTTGGGGTCTTAGAAGGAAGTAATTATTTAAATCAAATTTTGATAAACCTACCTTTGATTTAACTTCATACAAACTTTTTTTATGATCAGGCTTATCAGCACCAAAACCCCAATAATTTACTAAAATCCCAATTGAGGGATCAAATCTTCCATTTGTTATTTTATAAATTTCTTTAGAGGATTTGAAAACATTTAAGAAATGATTATCTATTTCTAATACTTCATTTTTATTAATCCTTGATATTATAGAATTGGATTTGTAGGTTGACATGGAAAAATCAATCTCATCAAAAATACTATCTATCTGTTTCGAAAAATTGAAGCCTTCATAAGATTCAACATAATATTGAATTTTATAAGTTGTTCCATAAACAGATCCAGTGATTTCTTCTTTGATGAATGTATCACAGGAAGAAAAACAAATCAATAATAAATAAACTAAGAATTTTTTAAAAAAAATAAACCTAAAATTAACCCCCAAAATCATCAAAACGAATATTTTCATCGGGAATTCCAAAATCTTCTCCCATTTTTTGAACAGCTTGATTCATTAAAGGTGGTCCACAGAAATATAATTCAATATCTTCAGGAGATTCATGATACTTGAGATAATGATCAATTACACAATTATGTATAAAACCAAGAAATCCATCGCCTTCAGAATCAAGATCTTTTTTAACTTTCCAATTATCCTCCTCAAGGGGGTCTGAAAGTGCAACATAAAATTTAAAATTTGGAAAATCCTTTTCCAATTTATAAAAATGATCCAAATAAAAAAGCTCTTTTCTGGATCTACCTCCATACCAGAAAGTAATTTTTCTACCAGTTTTTAATGTTCTGAATAAATGATATAAATGGGATCTCATGGGTGCCATTCCAGCTCCACCACCAACATAAAGCATCTCTGCATCGGACTCGTTAATGAAAAATTCACCATATGGGCCAGAAATTGTAACCTTATCCCCAGGTTTTCTAGAAAAAATGTATGAAGATGCAATACCAGGGTTTAAGTCTGCCCAGTTGTTTTTGTTCCTATCCCAAGGTGGCGTTGCAATTCTAACATTTAACATAATCTCTCTACCCTCAGCAGGAAATGAAGCCATTGAATAGGCTCTTTCAACTGTTTCTGGATTTTTCATTACTAATGGCCATAAATTGAATTTATCCCATTCCGTTTTAAATTTATCAGCTGAGTCATGTTCTTCAGGGTGAGCTGTTATATCCATATCGTTGTAATTTACCTCAGATTCTGGAATTTCAATTTGAATATATCCACCAGCTTTATAATTCATGTCTTCGGGGATTTTAACAACAAACTCCTTAATAAAAGATGCCACATTATAGTTACTGACAACAGTTGCCTCCCATTTTTTAATTCCAAATACTTCTTCTGGTATAGTAATATCCATGTCTTGCTTAACTTTGACTTGACAAGCAAGCCTTGCACCAGATTGTAATTCCTTTCTGGTAAAGTGTGGAGTTTCTGTTGGAAGTGCTTCTCCTCCTCCATTCTTCACGTGGCATTCACATTGAATACATGTCCCCCCACCCCCACATGCAGATGGTAAAAAAATCTTTTGTGAACCCAATGTTGCAAGTAAGGAATCCCCAGAAGGAACTTCAATTTCTTTTTCACCATTGATTTTGATTTTTACAGGCCCAGATGGTGCTAACTTTTCTTTAACAAACAGTAGTAGTAATATTAGAAGTAAGGAAACGAATAATAAAATACCAACAACAAGTAGGATTGATTTAGATATTGAGGTAGAAAGGATCATAATTAATTTAATTTATTATTTAGTTCAAAAGCAATATTTTCATCATCTTCAGCAAAGCCGTTTTCTTTGCTCTCATTTATTTCTTCAGCAGCGACGTCTGTTTTTATAGGTACTGTTTCATCACCCCCCGTTAACATACCCCCAAAACTCATAAATCCAATTGCCATCAAGCCAGTAATAATGAATGTGATTCCTAAACCTCTCAAAGGACCGGGAATAGATGAGTATCTTATTTTTTCTCTGATGGCTGCTATCGCAAGAATGGCCAAAAAGAATCCAACTCCGGATCCAATCCCATAAGTTGTAGCTAGTTGGATAGAGGCAATTTCTCTTGACTGCATAAATAATGATCCTCCTAGTATCGCACAATTGACTGCAATGAGTGGCAAAAAGATTCCTAGAGAATTATAAAGTGAGGGAGAAAATTTCTCGACAATAATTTCAACTAACTGAACCATAGTTGCAATTGTTGCAATAAATAAAATAAAAGACAAAAAGCTTAAGTCAAACTCAACAAGACTGGGATGAAGCCAAGCCAACGCACCGTCTTGTAAAACAAATTGGTCTAGCAACCAATTTAGGGGGACTGTAATGCCTAATACAAAGGTAACGGCAGCTCCTAAACCAATTGCAGTAGATACTTTTTTTGAGACTGCTAAGTAAGAGCACATACCCAGAAACGTGGCAAATACCATATTATCAATAAAAACCGACTTGAAAAATAATTCTAAATGTTCCATACTAGTCTTCTATCAAATGTTTACTTCTAGCACGTTGCACCCAAATAATTATTCCAACAACGATCAATGCCATAGGAGACAATAACATAAATCCATTATTTTCATATCCAAGAGCGTATAAGCCAGTTTTATCTATTGGATCCCCAAGAACCGCAATACCCCATAATGTGCCTGATCCAAGAAGCTCTCTAAAAAACCCTACAATTATCAAAATAACTGCGTAACCAAAAGCATTTCCAATTCCATCTAAGAAAGATCTCCACAACCCATTTCCTAAGGCAAAAGCTTCAAATCTACCCATAATAATACAGTTTGTAATTATCAATCCTATAAAAACAGAAAGTGTCTTGCTTAGTTCATAGGCAAATGCTTTCAACACTAGATCAACAATAATTACCAGTGTAGCAATAACTGTTAATTGAACAATTATTCTAATTTTTGAAGGGACAATATTTCTAATCATGGATATGACAACATTTCCCACTCCCATTACAAATAATACAGAAACAGACATAACAACAGAAGCCTCAAGCTCTGCAGTAATTGCTAGAGCAGAACAAATACCAAGAACTTGTACAGTAATCGGATTATTATCAGATAAAGGATCTGTGATTAACTTGGTGTCTTTTTTTGAGAGTAATGCCATTTATTTTGTGTTGATGTTATTAAAATATTGCTGATATAAGGATAAATCACTTCTGATCATTGCTGTTACACCATCACCAGTAATTGTAGATCCAGCAATTGCATCAACCTCATTGTCATACTTATCTTCATTTTTAGGATCCAAATTTGTTTTGGAAACTGTTACACCTCTAAAATTTCCATCTGCATCAAGTAAGGACTCACCAATGAAATCATCCATAAAAAATCTTTGCTTGATATTAGCACCTAGTCCTGGTGTTTCAGCTTTGTGATCAAAATATATTCCAGTAATAGTCATATTCTCATCCATGGAAACATATGCCCAAATTGCATCCCATAATCCCTTACCTCTAATTGGGGCAACATAAAGATTTTTACCATCTTTGTTGGCAATGAATAGAGGTAATTTTCTCTTGTAGGTTGGATCCTTTGATAGTGCCTTTTCTTTCTTTATATCAATTAAGTAAGCATTTTCATCTTCGATAACATTATTATCCTGAATATATACTTGTTTCGTAAAATATTTTTTGAATTCTTTTTCTGCTTTGTCAGATGAAATGAAACTAACACTATTTCCTTCATTTTCATTAATTCCAATTGCATATAAAATATTTTGTTGTTTTTCTAAAACCTTGTTAACCTTTATCTTTTCCTTTAATGAGGCATCAACAGATGCTAACAAGGTGCCAACAATAACAACAAGCCCAATGGCAAATAAAAGTGTGTAGGAGTTTTTTTCGGTATTTAAAGCCATAGTTATGCAGTTTTAATTTTAAGTCTATTTAGCCTCATTTTAACATTTGATTGGATAACAAAATGGTCAATTGTTGGGGCAAATACGTTCATTAACAAAATTGCTAGGAAAACTCCCTCAGGATATGCTGGGTTAAAAACTCTAATCATAATGGAAATGAATCCAATCAGAAAACCATATATCCACTTTCCTTTGTTAGTTTGTGCAGCAGTAACAGGGTCCGTAGCCATAAATACAGCCCCAAATAAAATACTTCCAATTAATAAATGTTCCCAAAAAGGGACACTCATTAGTCCATAAAACTTACTCGAATTGGTAACTAGCCCAGTTTCAATAACTCCATTAAAGATTAATCCCATAACTAAAGCGCCTAACAAAGTGCTGGTAATTATTCTCCAACTGCCGATTTTACTAAAAATTAAGAATAATGCTCCAAACACTATCAAAAGCTTAGATGTCTCTCCAACAGATCCAGGGATAAATCCATAAAACATGTCCGATAACGAATAAATTATTTCTTGATTCTGAGCATAACTTCCAAGGATTGTTTCACCAGAAATTGCATCCGGTGTACCAGCCCTATTAACCGCATCATGAACCCATACCTTATCTCCACTCATCCACGTTGGGTATGCAAAGAATAAGAAAGCACGAATTGTAAGAGCAGGATTTAATATATTCATTCCAGTTCCTCCAAACACTTCTTTTCCAATAATGACCCCAAATACAACCGAAACTGCCAACATCCATAGAGGTAAGTCCACAGGAACAATCAGGGGCACCAACATTCCAGTTACTAGATACCCCTCTTCAACTTCATGACCTTTAATCACGGCAAAAATAAATTCAACAGTCAACCCAACAACATAAGAAACGATTACTAAGGGAAGGACTTTCATCGATCCAATCATTAAATTTTCAAATGTCAAAAAATTACCAAATAATGATGCTTGGGTGTAAATGCCGTTTGCAGCATCAATCGCTAAATTATGCTGATATCCTGCGTTAAAAATTCCAAAAATCAAACATGGAACTAATGACATAATTACCGTGTTCATTGTTCTTTTCAAATCATCAGCAACTTTCACATGAGTCCCAGATGATGTCACTTCGTTTGGTGTATATAAAAAAGTGTGAAAAGCATTAAAAGCAGGGGCCATTTTCTTTCCCTTGAAAGTTTCTTTAATTTCGTGAAGCTTTGATTTTATTGACATAATTTAACCTATTTCTTTTTTCATTAAATCTAATCCTTGTCTAATTATTGATTGATGGGGTTGTTTAGAAACGCAGATAAACTCTGTTAAAGCAAAATCATCTGGTGATACTTCATACATTCCTAATGCTTCCATCTCATCAAGATCTTTGTACATACAGGCCTTTAAAATTTGCATGGGAAATATATCTAAAGGAAATACCTCTTCAAAAGAACCCGTAACAACAAAGGCACGATGTTCTCCATTTGTATTTGTATTTAGATCGTACTTTTTAGATGGAAAAAGCCATGAAAAAGTAAGTGCTCTTGAAACGGAAAACTTATTAAACATTGGCTTTGCCCAACCAAATAAATCATAATCATTTCCTTCAGGGATAGCTGTGATTTCATTACTGTAAAATCTTAAATAACCCTTCATACCGACTTGGGTTCCAGTCAATACATTCCCTGATATTATTCTTGAGTTAGTTTCGTTTAAATCGAGCAATTTTTCAATAGAACATCCAATTCTGGATTTAACATAACAAGTTTCATTAAACGATGAACCCGTTAATGCAATAATTCTATCCGCTACAAACTTGTTAGTGGAAATAGCGTTCCCAATAATCGCCAAATCAGGTAAGTTTAAAGTCCAAATAATGTCTCCTTTATTTATTGGAGTTATCTTATTTATTACAGTGCTTAAATTTCCTGATGGGTGTGGCCCTGAAACATTAATCTTGGATACCCCTTCAATATCTTTAAATACATTACTATTTCCTTTCTTGAGTGTTAAAAAAGTTTTACCATTAGTAAGTAAACTTAGGTGATCAATAGCAGTTTGAATATTTTCTAGTTGATCTTTCAAACAATATTCAAAGTCTGCTGCAAGTGGAGAGGAATCAAAACCAGAAATGTAAATATGATTTGGCAAAATATCAGGATTCGCAATAACGTCATAAGGTCTTTGCTTAATGAATGGCATAAGACCAGAGCTAGCTAAGAAGTCAATAATATCGTGAGGTTTTTTTGACTTAACAGAGGATAATTTTTTGTAGGTTTCTTTTTCATCAGAAACTATCTTAATCTCTAGTACAACTCTTCTATCTCCTCTAACAATTTCCTCTACTCGTCCGGATACAGGGGAACAAAACTTAACTTTTTCAGAATTTTTATCATAAAACAATACATCACCTGCTTTAACAATATCATTTTCTTTAACAACTAATTTTGGAAATACACCATGAAAATCTGCTGGATAAATTGAAAAATTTTTTGAAAGTTTAGGGTTTAAAATCTTGCGCGCAGACTGCCCTACCAAACTTAAATTTAAACCCTTTTTTACAACTATGTCTGCAAACATTAAACTAACAATATTTTGTTCTAAATTTTGTTTCTGCAAAAATAAACCAATATTGAGGATCTTACAATAATTTTTTAATTATTTTTAGTTGATTTTTTTACGAAAAAATGAAAAAAATAAGTTTAATTTTTAAAATTATATTTTTTATCTGCTTTGCATCTTTTTGTCAGCAAACAGATGGTGAAAAAATTAAGTCCATTGCATTCGAAAAATTTGATGCAAATAAGCAAAGTAACTTTTATGTTGGTGAATTATTTCAAAGTTTTTCAATCTCTTTTGATGTGTTAACTGGATATGAAAGCGACATCTACTACACTATTGATCACTGCAATTATAATTGGAGAAAATCCAAACTTTTAAAATCGGAATATTTACAGGGATTTGATGATGTTAAAATTGATACTTATTACAGCAGTTTTAACACCTATCAAATATATACGCACTACAAACTAAATATTCCAAATAATGACTTGAGAATTACCAAATCGGGAAATTATGTAATTACATTTTTTGATGAATATGGTGAAGAATTATTTCAAAGAAAATTCATTTTATTTGAAAATTTATCATCAGTTGGAATTGAAATTAAAAGGTCTAGAGATTTACAATTTATTAATGAGAAACAAATTGTAAATTTTGAGATAAATCCACGTTTATCATATTTTAATAGACCCGAAAAAAATGTTAAAGTTTTGATCTTTAAAAATGACAATTTAAAAGACTCCATAATGGGCGTAAAACCGATGTACAATAGGGGGAAAAATTTAGTATATAAGTATGACAAAGAATTAAGCTTTTGGGGTGGTAACGAATATCTATATTTTGATAATAAAAATATTAGAAACACAAGCGTAAGAATTAGATCTTATGATTTAATAGACATCTATTCTAATTTCTTATATACCGATATTTCAAGGATAGGAAAAAAATACACATACAATCCAGATATTAATGGAAATTTCGTAATCAATAATATCAGTTCCAATGAAGATTACATAGAAGCTGATTATGCTAATATATATTTTAGTCTTAATCCAAATAATAAATTTTTCAACAGCACAATGGATGTTTATGTTGTTGGTAGTTTTAACGACTATGAATTAAAGGATGAAAATAAAATGACATTTGATAATTTAAGAAATAAGTTTGAGCTAAAATTAAAACTGAAACAAGGCTTTTACAATTACAAATATATTGTTGCTGATAAATCTAAAAAAATCATAAAAAATTTAAATGTTGGAGGAAATTTTGATGAAACCGAAAACAAATATTCAGTAGTGGTTTACTATAGAGAAAACGGGGGTAGATATGATAAGGTTGTTGGCTACTCTAATGCTTCTTCGGAATTCATTACAAACTGAAAAAATTATATTATTTTTACATTGATGGTAACCAAAGTAACAAATGGTATTAAAATTTCCGTAAAATCTAATTTTACTGGATCTTTTTATGAGAAGGCGATTTTGAAATATTGCTTTGAATACATTGTTGAAATTGAAAACAATAGCAATGAAGTCGTTCACTTAGACAGAAGGCAATGGTATATTTATGATTCTTTAAATAATATTGAATCTGTATATGGTGAAGGTGTTGTTGGGGAAAAGCCAATATTAAGCCCTGGAAATGTTTACAAATATAAATCGAGCTGTTTGCTTTCATCACCTTTTGGAGCTATGTCTGGCTATTATGAGATGATCGATTTTAAAACAAATAAGCTATTAAAGATTATTATACCATCTTTCAAATTAAACGCGCCATTCGCGTCCAATTAATAAACTAAAAATTATGAGTACAGGTTTTTTCAAAGTACCAAAAGCTAAAAATGAGCCAGTTAAAAGTTATACTCCAAATTCACCTGAAAGAAAATTGGTGTTAGAACAATATAAAAACATGTTTAATTCCTACACTAAGGTCTCAATGTATATTAATGGAATAGATGTTCAAAGTAAAAATTCAAAACCAATTAATCCTCCTCATGATCACAAAAAAGTTGTCGGTGAATATTACTTAGCAGAAAAAAAACATGTTAAGGATGCTATTGAAAGTTCTTTGAATGCGAAAGCAAATTGGGAATCAATGTCATGGGAAAACAGATCTGCAATTTTTCTACGAGCTGCGGAATTAATTGCAGGACCTTACAGACATATTATCAATGCAGCAACCATGATAGGTCAATCAAAAACAATTCATCAAGCTGAAATTGATGCTGCATGTGAATTGATTGACTTTTTGAGATTTAATGTTGAGTATGTAACTCAAATGTATGAAAATCAGCCAGATAGTGATTCAGATTCCTGGAATCGTGTCGAGTACAGACCACTTGAAGGATTTGTATACGCTGTAACCCCATTTAATTTTACTGCAATTGCTGCAAATCTTCCTGCTTGTATGGCCATGTTAGGGAATGTAGTAGTTTGGAAACCCAGTGACAGTCAGATATATTCTTCCAAAGTAATCATTGATATATTTAAAGAGGCTGGTTTACCAGGAGGTGTCATTAATGCTGTTTTTGGAGATCCAGAAATGATTACTGAAATTGTGATGGATAACTCAAATTTTGCTGGTATTCATTTTACGGGATCAACAAATATTTTTAAAACCTTTTGGAAAAAAATTGGTCTCAATATCGAAAAATACAAAACCTACCCAAAAATTGTTGGGGAGACAGGTGGTAAAGATTTTATTGTTGCTCACAAATCAGCAAATTACAAAGAGGTAGCTACGGCGATAGTTCGGGGTGCTTTTGAATTTCAAGGACAGAAATGTAGTGCAGCCTCCAGAGCATACATATCGAAAACTATATGGAATGACGTTGAGAAATTCCTTCTCGAAGAGCTGAAAACAATCTCTATTGGGTCACCTGAAAATTTAGAGAATTTTGTTACGTCTGTAATTCATGAAGCTTCCTTTGACAAGATTGTCAATTACATTGAAAATGCTAAAAAAGATTCTAGTTGTAAAATAATTGCAGGTGGTAATGCAGATAAGTCTGTGGGATATTTTGTGGAACCAACCGTAATTTTAACTGACGATCCAAAATATATTACCATGAGAGAGGAAATATTTGGCCCTGTCATTACAATTTATCTATTTGATGATGACAAATTTGAGGAGGCACTCTCATTGGTAGATCAAACTAGTGAATATGCTTTAACTGGAGCAATTCTAGCCAAGGACAGAAATGTGATAGAAAGAGCAACAAAAATTTTAAAACATTCTGCTGGAAATTTTTATGTTAATGACAAGCCCACAGGTGCTGTTGTGGGAAGACAACCATTTGGTGGTGCTAGAGGATCAGGCACGAATGATAAAGCGGGAAGTATGTTAAACCTGTTACGATGGGTGTCTCCAAGGTTAATCAAAGAAACTTTTGTTACTCCAAAAGATTATCGGTATCCTTTTTTAGATAAAGATTAGTTAAAGTCCTGAAATTCCCCAACAGACGCATGTTGGGAGTTAATTGTTAGATTTTCAAAATCGGTAATAAATGCAATAACTCTAAGATTTTCTGTTTGAAAATTATTAGCAGATAAATCAATATTGTAGAAATTATTTACATCTTCGTAGGGTTCAATATTTGCTAGCTGATCCCCTAAAATATTTGTGAATGTGTGCCTTAATACATCATTATGCTCATAATCTACAATTGGATTTCCAAGATTGTAAAAGTAGCTGGTTTCATCAAAGTTTAGATAATTACTTTGATCAGCAATTAATCCATCTTCCAAAAGATATACAACTAATTTGTGATTATTCAATGCATTGCGTGAAACAAATCTTATCTTAATTTGTAAAATTTCATTTTCAATATTACTGTCAATTGAAATTGCAATATTATTATCATCATTTAAATAACTATCTAATTGGTTTAGTTCATAGGGATCAACCCATTCAATCGCTCTATTAATTCTTGCCTCTGGCAATCCAAATGGCCCAAGACCATTGATTAATTCCTCTTCTTGACTAATTGCAAATTGATCATTTTGATGGGTTGCAACAACAGTGATTTTATTTGGGTATATTTCTAAGGCTTGCTCAATTGCATATTTCACGGGTGGACAATATCCACACCAAGTTCCCGTAAAATCTTCCAATAATAATTTAGTTTCAGGGTTAACCACAGAATAGTTTTTGGATTCAGTTGTATAAAGTTGTCCATTGATAAAATACTCTGCATAAACAGAGTGATTACCCTCATTTGAGTGGATGATTTCATTATTTTCATTTTGGGTACCGTCAATGTAAAAGATTGAAATATTAGTTAAATCCTCACCACTTTCATTAAAAACACTAAATGTAATTGGTTGATTTGTTATGTAGGATGTTTCAACTTCCAAACCAGTAGAAACTTCCAATATAGGTAATAGATTGGAAAAATCTTCATTTTCACTACATCTCACTAGCAGAAGTAACGAAAACAGAAAAATAAATGTTCTATAAAATAATGATCTCATACGTGACTGCAAATTTACATATTTTGTTAGTTTATTCGCTACAACTAAAAAACAAACTATCTTAGCAAAAAAAAAAGATGAAAAAAATATTCTTTTTATTCTGTTTATTTTTTGCTTTGTTCTCTTTTTCTCAAAAGCAAATACCTGATATTACCATTAGTGATTTTGAAGGTAACAATGAAAAAGTGCATAACTTATTATCTGATGATAAATTAACCATTATATCACTATGGGCTACTTGGTGTGTTCCTTGCATAAAGGAGCTTGATGCAATTAATGATGTTTATGATGATTGGAAGGAGGAAATCAATTTTGATTTTTTTGCAATTAGTGTTGATGATAGCAGGTCCCAAAAAAGAGCGAAAGCGCTCGCTAACGGAAAATCGTGGCCTTACCAAATATTTTTTGACAAAAACCAGGATTTTAAAAGAGCTCTAGGAACATCATATATTCCTCAAACATTTATAATCAAAAATAAAGAAATTGTTTATCAGCATACTGGCTATCAACCTGGTGATGAGGAATATTTATTTAATAAATTAATGGAAAATGAAACAAATTAACCTTCTAGTATTTATTCTATTTACTGCTATTTTTACTGCTCAGGAAAATACGTATGTGTCTGGGAGTTTTGAAAGTAATAGTCAAATTTTACAAGATGACAGCGGACTAAATTTTAATGCACCGTCTGATAATTTTCGTTCTAACAACTATTTCCAACTTGATTTTCAAAACGGAAAAATTTTATATGGGGTTCAATTCGAAAGCTACCTTCCTAGCGCTTTACTGGGCTACTCTGATGTATTTTCTGATAATAGTGAGATTGCTCAATATTATTTAAAATATCAAAATGAAAAAAATGAAATAACAATTGGTTCTTTTTATGAACAATTTGGAAATGGACTAATTTTTCGCGCATGGGAAGATCGTCAATTGGGTATCAATAACTCAATAATGGGAGTGAATTATAAATATTACCCCTCTGACAATCTTCAATTTTCAATTATCCATGGAAAACAACGATTCGGTTTTGATTATTCCAATTCTGTAATTTCAGGACTTAACTCTGATTATAACCTAAGTAAATTGTTGAAAAGTGATAAATTAGACATATCAGTTGGTTTAGGTTTTGTTAACAGGTATCAAAATTTAGATGCCGGCTTTAATGAGCCAAAAAATGTTAGTGTATTGGGAGGTAGATTTAACATGTTTTATGAAAAATTTTACTTGAATATAGAAGTTGCCAAAAAAAATAGTGATGTTCTAGCTAATGAAAATATTATTCTCTCGCAGAGAAAATATGATGGAACTGCTTTGCAACTTGATGTGGGCTATTCCAGAAAAGGTCTAGGAATTAATACAAGTTTAAGAAGATTAGAAAATTATAATTTTTACAGCGATAAGCTTGCGGAGGGAAATATATATAATCAACAAACAATTAGTTTCACACCCGCCCTTACCAAACAACAAGATTATCTACTTACGAATATTTATGTATATAATGCGCAACCTCGGTTAGTTGTCAATAATCTAGAAAAAAGAGCTGGTGAGATTGGAGTTCAAAACGATATATTCTACACTTTTGATAAAGAAAGTCTTCTTGGGAAATTTAAAACAAAACTTGCTTTAAATTTTTCTTATTGGGGTTCTTTAGATACAACATTTAATGATGATGAGTCATATGAGGCAAGTTTTTTAGGAACTGGTGTGAGATATTATCGCGATTTTAATTTGGAAATAAAAAACCGATGGAACAGAAAAACTAGTTCAACGATCACCTTACTTGATTTGTCAATTGACAAGGGGGTATCACAAGGTGGACCCGTTGGAGTGCAAG
>CACKQW010000008.1 GCA_902602415.1 uncultured Bacteroidota bacterium
TAAAACTTTTTACTATGAATAAAATTACTTTCTTGTGTAGAATTACATTATGTTTTTCTTTACTAACAACATCTTTTATTTACTCTCAATATGATGCAACCAATGCCCAAGTTGGAGATGAATTAACGGTGAATGGTATGCTATCTACAACAGCCATAGATCCGGAGGAAGGGGTTAATGGTAATGGAGGAGCTGAAGTCCCTTATGGCTGGAATTATATGCAAGGCACTAACTACGCACCTACAAACACTGGAACTACCAACGGGGTTTGTCATTCAGAGGATAGACAATTCAAGATGTATCAAATGAACGGAAATTCAGGATCTTTTGTGAATCAACAAATTACAAATTTACCCACAGGAACATTTACTTATGATTACTGGACAAAATGGGCTGGAGTTCCCGAATATGTAAACGAAAATGGGGAACCCTTAGAACCCAAGTTTACAATTCGTATTTATGATGAAGAATCAAGCTCCTGGGTAGCAGTTCACGAAGAAGTTATTCCTCTTTCTGAAAATCAAATTTGGGCACAAACCACAGGTTCCTGGGTTAATGAAGAGGTTAGAGATATTAGAATACAATGGTATAAAAGAGGTGGTAATGCTGCTAACCCTACTGGAATGAACAAGAGTATGTTTGTTGATAGTGTTAGTTTTACCTACACATCTACTTCTCTTTCCTTGGAAGATACTAGTTTAACCGATTTAAAAATTTATCCCAATCCTTCCAGCGATGATTTTTTAACAATATCCTCAGCTGAACGAGGTGATAAATATGTTAAATTATTCAATGTTACTGGTCAGATGGTAATGAATACAAAACTGGTACAAGATCAAAAATTAAATATTTCTTCCCTAAGTTCTGGATTCTATTTAGTGGAAGTCAGCATTAACGGAAGATCTGATACAATAAAATTGGTTATTGAATAGCTAATTAACAAGCTTATTTCAAAATAATGCCAAGTAGTCCATTCTGCTTGGCATTATTTTGTTTATTTTGTTTTAAATTTTTACCATGCAATTCGTTAAGTATTTCATTATAGTCTTAATTGGATTTTTTTTAATTCCTGAGTCTGATAAAAAACAGATTGAGAATCAAAATAGACCTAATATAATTTTCATTCTTTCAGATGATCATACGACGAATGCAATTTCATCTTACGGAAGTATTTACAGCGATATAGCACCTACTCCAAATATTGATAAAATTGCTGGTGAAGGGGCAATTTTAAAAAATGTATTTGCTACAAACTCAATATGTGGTCCAAGCCGTGCATCTATCCTAACAGGAACTTATAGCAATGTAAATGGATATTATAAAAATTATAAAGGAGGAGTTTTTGATAATTCTCAATGGACATTTCCTAAAGAATTGCAAAAATCTGGTTATAATACTGCTTTAGTTGGTAAGTGGCATTTAGCATCAGAACCTAAAGGATTTAACTATTATAAATACCATGTTTCTAGAGGGCAACAAGGTTTTTATTGGGATCCTGTTTACAATGAAAATGGTGTTGAAATTAAAGAAAAAGGATATGCTACAAATCTTACTACTGATTATGCAATAAACTGGCTTAATAAAAGGGATAAAAAGGATCCCTTTTGCCTGTTACTGCAATATAAAGCCCCCCATAGACAGTGGCAGCCTGATTCAAAATATGAAAAGCTGTGGGAAAACACTGAGCTTCCCTACCCCACTACATTTGATGATGACTATTCGACAAGGGAACTTACTGCAGGAAATACAGAGATGACTATGGATTATTTCTGTAGGGAGGACATGAAAATGATCCCACCAAAAAATTTAGCAGAAAGAGAAAAAAGAAAATGGCTTTCTTATGGTTTTAAAAGAAATGAAACAGTGATTGTTGACAGTGAATTATCAGAAATAGAAAACAGAAGAGCAAAGTTTCAAATTTATATTAAGGATTATCTTGCGACTATTAAATCTGTAGATGATAATATTGGCAGAGTATTGGATTATTTGGAGGAAAATAACCTCTCAAAAAATACAATAATAATTTATGCATCTGATCAAGGATTTTTTATTGGAGAACACGGTTGGTTTGATAAAAGATTTATGTATGAAGAAAGCATAAGAATGCCCTTTGTAATAAAGTACCCTGGTTTGATTAAACCTGGAACTGTAAATAAAGATATTATAACAAATATTGATTTTGCCCCTACAATTTTAGAAATGTTAGGATTAAAAGTTCCTATTTCTGTACAGGGAGAAAGTTTCTTTTCAAATTTAACTACCGGAAAGAATAAAACCTGGAGACAATCTATGTATTATCATTATTATGAATATCCATTCTATCATCATGTTCAGCCACATTATGGAATAAGAAATGAAAGATATAAATTAATTCATTTTTACTATGATATGGATCAATGGGAATTATATGATTTAAAGAAAGATCCTGATGAGCTGAACAATATATATCTTTCAAAAAAAGAAAGTAAATTAGTATCAAAACTAAAATCTGAACTATATTCACTGAAGAAATATTACGGTAATGAATTAACTTATGAGGAAATGAGAAAAATTTCTGATACCGATTTTGGTGGTTTAGAATCAAAAAAGCTAAAGCAATGAAAGTTTTAGTGACTGGTGGATTAGGATATATTGGATCTCACACATGTGTTGAGCTTTCAAAAAAATACTCAGTAGTTATTGCTGATAATTTGATCAATAGTAAAATTGAGGTATTAGAAAGACTCAACAGTATTGCTCATTCAAAAGTAATTTTTGAAAAAATTGACCTTAGAAATAAAAAAGAAGTTGCCTTTCTTTTTGAGAAGCATGGAGATATTTCTGGGATTATTCATTTTGCCGCATTAAAAGCAGTTGGAGAAAGTGTGGAAAAACCGCTACTCTACTATGAAAATAATATTAATTCTCTGTTAAATATTTTAGAACAAGTACAGCAGCGTAATTCTAAAATCAATTTTATATTTAGTTCATCATGTACTGTTTACGGACAACCCATAAAGCTTCCAATAACTGAAGAAGAACCAGTTAAAAAAGCATTTTCTCCTTATGGAGAAACCAAGCAAATTTGTGAAAATATATTGTCTGCAAGTTCAAAATTAAATAAATATTTAAGATCCATTTCATTAAGATACTTTAACCCTATTGGTGCTCATGAATCTGCAATGATTGGAGAACTTCCACTAGGAAAACCCCAAAACCTTATTCCATATATAACACAATCCGTCGCTGGAGTAAGAGAGAAACTAACCATTTTTGGAGATGACTATGACACACCTGATGGTACATGTATCAGAGACTATATCCATGTTACTGATCTTGCAGATGCACACATTAAAGCTTTAGAATATTTAATTGAAAAAGAATTCTCAACAAATGAAGTTTTTAATATTGGAACAGGAAAAGGCACCAGTGTTTTGGAAATTATTAATGCATTTGAAAGTAGTACAGGAAAAAAAATAAGTTATAAAATTGGAAAGAGAAGAAAAGGTGATGTGGACGCAACTTATGCTGATAATAAAAAGGCTTTAAAATCCCTTAGTTGGAGTCCAAAATATTCTCTTGAGCAAGCCTTAGAATCTGCATGGAATTGGGAAAAAAATTATAGAAAAATAAAATAATGAGTAAAACTGTTACAGATGCAATAAAAGACAGAAGATCTGTTAGGAAGTATAAAGATGTTGAAATTGATCCAGAAAAGGTTAGAAAATGTATCGAAAATGCAACTCTTGCTCCTAATAGTAGTAATATGCAGCTATGGGAATTTATTCACATTACTGACAAGAAAATTTTAAAGAAAATAGCATATGCTTGCTTTAATCAAAATGCAGCGAAAACCTCCAAAAACATGGTTGTATTTGTTGCTAGAAGAGATAAATGGAGATCTAGAGCAAAAGAAAATTTAAATTTTTTAGAAAACTTATTTGATAAGCAAGAAAAAGAAGGTATTGATGTTAAAAAAAGAAGAATTCTCTCAAGAAGGTACTACAAAAAAATAATGCCGACTATTTATTCCGATTTTTTTGGAATTATTGGGATTTATAAGAAATTACTTTCCTATATAATCGGTCTTTTCAGACCTATTTACAGAGAGGTTTTATTTTCTGACTTAAAGGTAGTTACACATAAAAGTGTTGCATTGGCTGCTGAAAATTTTATGCTAAGCATGAATGAAATTGGATATGATACCTGCCCAATGGAAGGAAGTGATACTACACGTGTAAAAAAGATATTGAATCTGCCTAGGAAAGCTGAAATTACCATGATTATTAGTTGTGGGATAAAAGATAAAAAAGGTATCTATTCACCAAGATTCAGAGTTTCTTTTGATGAGGTATACAAAAGAGTTTAAATAAAGTAAAGAATATTTTATATTTGCACTTCAATTTAATTTACCAAACATGAACTTCAAAAATATTTTATCTCTATTTGCTTGTCTTTTAGTTTCAAATCATTTTATTTCTCAAGATTCAAATCAAGAAATTAAATCAATTCTAATAAAAGATTTGATTAAAACCCCAAAAAAACTATCAAAAGAAGAAATTAAAAAAAAATCTTCTTTAAGGCTAAAAGAATCTTCAAAACAATATGGAAAATCTATAACAAAAGAAGAGCTTAAAGAACTTCTTTACGTTTTTTCATCTGATGAATTTGAGGGACGTGGAACACCAAGTAAAGGACAAGATTTAGCAACAAATTTTTTAAAAGAAAAATATAAAGATCTTGGAATCAAACCTGCAAGAAAATATTCTTATGAGCATAAAGTTTTTCTTCAATTTGACGAGAAACCAATTTCGTATTTGAAAATTAATGAAAAGATATTTTCTTATCACAAGGACTATATTGCCTACAATAATGGCCCAGATGTTGAATTTATAGGATCGGAATTAGTTTATGTGGGATATGGTATTGAAGATAAAAATTATGACAGCTATAATGGTCTTGATGTAAAGGGTAAAGTTGTTTTAGCTATCGGAGGCGAGCCTGTCGATGAAAACGGAAATTATGTAATTAGCGGGGGAGATAAAAGATCTGAATGGTCAAGCAGAAATGAAATTACCAAAAAGAAACAGGCTGCATCAAAAAATGGAGCAAAAGTATTGATATTAATCAATGACTACCTTTTTAATAGATATTCAAAGGAATATGCTATGAGTGATAACAATCTAGGAGAAAAAAGAATGTCTCTTGACAGTAAAAAGACAAATGAAAAAACACAGGTTTTACTAGTTTCAAGTAAGAATAAAGATTTTCTACTTCAAAAAAATATGAAATTTGTTGATTTTGCGTTCAAAAAAAATTATGATGCATTTTCTGCAAACAATATTGCTGCACTCATTAGAGGAAGCGAATTTCCAAACGAATATATTGTAATTACAGCCCATCTTGATCACGTTGGAATACAAAATGGTGAAATTTATAATGGTGCAGATGATGATGGTTCTGGAAGCGTAGGAATACTAGAAATTGCTGAAGCTTTTTCAGAAGCAATAAAAGATGGATATCCACCTAAAAGATCGATTTTATTTCTTCATGTAACTGCTGAAGAAAATGGTTTACTAGGATCTGAGTATTATACAGATTTTGATCCAATAGTTCCTCTTAATGAAACTATGGTTTGTTTAAATATGGACATGATTGGAAGAACTGAATCTAAAAGAAAAGAATCCGAGCCTGATGATTACATATACATTATTGGCTCTAAAATGCTATCAGATGATCTGCATAACATTAATGAAAAAGCAAATGAAGATTATGTAAACCTTAATTTAGACTACAGATATAACGATCCAAGCTCCCTTGTTTTTGAATCCGGTAGATATGTTGAAAACAATTATTATTACAGGTCAGATCATTATCACTTCGCTAAAAATAATATTCCCTCCATATTCTTTTTCAGCGGGGTACATGAGGACTATCACATGCCTACAGATACAGCTGAAAAAATATTATATGATATCTATGAAAAAAGAATTAAATTGATTTTTCATACAGCATGGGATCTGGCTAATGCAGATAAAAAAATAGAATTAAACAGATAGTCTAATCTTCGTCAGGTAAATCACGCTTCAATTGAGACCAACTGATTAGTTTACCGTTTTCAATTTGATACCATTCCATGTAGGTTCCATCAGACCCGTTAAAACCAGCATGTACCCACTCTCCTCTATTATTTGAGAAATCAGATCCTTCAGGTTTTGTAGGTTTTACTGCATATGCATAAGTAGTTGTCCAAGCCCACTCTTCTCCTTCTTCCACTGATTCATCATAAGAATCTTTAATAATTGCCACAAACTCTTCTCCATTAGAAGCAGTTTTTCCATTCTCAAAAATTAATGAAGCTTCATCAGCAACAAAAGATGCAAGTAATTCCCAGTCTTTTGCAGCCCAAGCGGCATCAATTTGATTAAATACATCGACAGTTTCTTGACTGCCTAACATTACTTGTTGACCTTCAAAAGGAGCAAAACCGACAGCTGATTCGTTACAATTTGATTGATTATTTGCACACGATGCAAATACCAAAGAAATTAAAATTAAAAAGTAATTTTTCATAATTATTAAATGTTAAATGTTAAAAAATGAATTTAAGGATTAAAAATTAAATTTAAAAAAATGAGTTAAAATTATCAATTAATTTCTAATCTGCAATTGAGATCATGTGGGTAACTAATGCAGCTATTAAAGCAGGTATCGCAAAAATGATAAAATTCATGGAAATACTTATTCCTGTACCAATTAAAATACCTGCAACTAAAGGACCTAAAACAGCACCCAGTCTGCCAGCTCCAATTCCCCATCCAACCCCAGTAGTTCTAAACTCTGTCGGATATATCCTTGCAGCTACAGAATACAAGCCAACAAACCCTCCTTGAATAGTAAATCCTAAAACACCAAAAATAAGCAACATCCAGTCTGATCCAAAAAAGTGTTGAATTTGAGTCATGATAATGAAAGTCACAATTAAAAAAATTGATATGATTTTTTTCAAACCAAACTTTGAAGAAAAATATCCTTGAGCTACAATCCCAAAAAAAGCTCCAATATTAAAGACTGTTCCTGAATATATACCTAACTCCAGGGATAAACCCAATTCTGTGACCATTTTAGGAATCCAACTGATTAAAAAATACAAACAAGCAAAAGAGAAGAAGAAAGCAGTCCATAATTTAATTGTTGAATCAATATGTTTCGCTTGAAATAAGCTATTTACTGGAATTTTACTAGCAAGATTGACTTTATTTGGTAAAGAATCAATCTTTGAAAAATCAAACTTTTTCAATATTAAATTGACGCGCGAAAGTGCATTTTTAGGCTGATTTTTAAGTAAAAAATCTACTGATTCAAGAAGAAAGAAATAAATGATTGGAATAAAAAATATTGAAATTATACCAAAGATTATATATACAACTTCCCATGAATAATGTTTTAGAATGTAATTAGATAAATACCCTGCTAAAATAGCTCCTATGGGATATCCAGCTAAAATAAAACTAACCCAAAAATCCCTAGATCGATTAGGAGTATATTCAGAAACTAAAGAAACTGTACTTGCCAACATAGTCCCTATACCAATACCACTCAAAAATCTTAGAAAAATCAAATGATAAATATTTGCACAGAAACCAGTTAATAAAATACCAATTGATATTATGATTGTACTGATCAAAATAATTTTTTTTCTTCCTATTTTATCAGCATAAGGTGCTAGTAATAATGCGCCTATTGCCATTCCTAATACACCTGAACTAAACACTACCCCTAAAGCTTCAAAAGAAATATCCCATGAAGAGGCAATGACAGGTGCAGTATAGGAAATAACAAGAACATCCATTCCATCAATTATATTCAAGAAAAAACAGATAAATATTATCAAAAATTGAAGAAAACTAATGTTACTAGAATCAATTTTAGATGTTATTGTTTCCATCAGGTTTTAATTTACTTTAAAATTAAGTGAAATAAAGTGAATATTATTATTTAATAAATATTCATTTTGAAAAAAAATACTACATTTAAGTTCAATAATTAAACACGAATAAAATGAAAAAAATTATAAGTTTACTTTTTACACTAAGCATCATTGTTAGTTGTAACCAAAATACCGTTGATTTAAAAATTGCTGAAGCTGAAGCTACTTCATTTCTTGAAAGTCAATTTGATTTTTTTAGCTCCGGAGATATTAATGAAGCAAAACAGACATTTGATCCTGATGCAGTTTTAATCGGAACTGATGAGGCAGAATTTTTAAGTGGATGGGAAGAAGTAGAGCCATCTCTTGTGGGCCAATTTGCAGCAGTCAAATCTCCAAAATTTAATTATAGAGATATGAATGTAGTTATTTCAGATGATGGCAAAATGGCTTCATACACACAAAGAGTTGACTTTAAATTCAAATCCGGTGAGGAGATTATTGAAATTAAAAATGTACGTGCTAGCGGAGTCATTAAGAAATTTGGTGATGATTGGAAAATCATGCAAGTACACTGGTCAATGGGAGTTCAAGGTCAGGTTGTAGAATATTAATTTTTTTACATAAAAAAACCCTCCATTAGTTGAGGGTTTTTTTTTGGGTGGAAGACCGGATTCGAACCGGCGACCTCCTGAACCACAATCAGGCGTTCTAACCAACTGAACTACAACCACCATATCTGGTGCAAATGTAATTTTTTTGTGTATGTATACAAAAAAGTATTTTAAATTATTTTAGCTCCGTAATACTATTAATCAACGGGAATCGCGATGCGATAAAACCCTCAGCAGCTTCCACTCCTACTAACCTTCCTAAATCTCTTGCTCTGTATGTGATACTGTCTAAAAAATTTTTTGTAGAAATCGGTGTGTTATCATTTGATTCCTTAGGGTTGAAAAATTGTGATTTATAACAATTAATAAGAATTAATTTTTTATTAAGATAATCTGAAATATTAACTAAAAAATCAGGTTCTAAATTTTTCCACTGAATGTAATGATACACATTCATAGGCCTCCAAACATCTTGAAGATTCCCTTCAAGACTAGTCTTAATTTTTTTTAAACCACTTAAAAAACAGGCATCTATCACAAGTTTTGCAGCTTTTTGATGATCTATATGTCTATCATCTGGGGCATTACATATAATTATTTCAGGTCTATATCTTCTGATTTTTGAAATCAGCTGAATTTGATTATCTCTATTATTTTCAAAAAAACAATCATCTAAAAATAAATTATCTCTGAATACTGCGCCCATCTCATTTTTAGATAATTCCGCCTCGTTTTTTCTGATTTCTTTATTGCCTCTTGTTCCAAGTTCACCTTGAGTAAGATCCAAAAGACCAACTTTCTTACCCATTTCAATCTCTTTTATTAATGTACCACCACAGCCTAATTCAATATCATCAGGATGTGCGCCAATTGCTAAAATATCTACCTTTTCACTCATTTTTTACATTTATGAATCGCTAAATTTATATCTTCAATTAAATCTTCAGGGTCTTCAATACCAACAGAAAACCTTATCAAGTTATCAACTATTCCTTGCTCAATTCTTTCCTTCTTAGAAAGTAATTGATGAGAAGTTTCAGCAGGAGATAACATGGTACTCTCTACTCCCGCAAAACTCATCGAAGGATTGATTAGTTCCAAGGAGGTTAAAAACTCTTTAGGACTTATATTTTTTTTAAGTTCAAATGAAATCACAGCTCCAAAACCATCCATCTGTTTACAGGCAATTGCATAGAATTCATTATTCTCAATCCCAGGAAAATGAACTTTTTCAATGCTAGAACTATCATTAAGAAATGAGCTTAATATTTTTGCATTTTTTTGCTGCTCATAAAATCTAACTGTTAAAGTTTTCATACTTCTTTCAAGTAACCATGCAGTGTAATCACTTAGACTACCGCCAAACTTTTTTGAAAAACTCCATATTTTATCAATTTTTTCCTTTGACGATGCAACTGCTCCTGCACAAATATCACTGTGTCCACCAAAATATTTAGTGGCACTGTGAATTACAATATCAATTCCAAGTTTGTGAGGCTTTTGAATAATAGGAGTTGCAAAAGTATTATCGATGTAGGAAACTAAGCTGTGAGATTTAGATAAGTTCGCGATGTCAGAAATATCTACTATTTTCAAAAGAGGATTGGATGGTGTTTCAATGTAAATTGCTTTAGTGTTTTTTCTTATTTCCCTCTCAAAATCAGAAACTAACAAACCTTTGGTAAAAGAATATTCAATACCAAAGTTATTGAAATATTTTTCTATCAAACTTCTGGTACCTCCATATATATCATTCTGAACAACTATGTGATCTCCAGATGATAAGAATGCCATTAATGAAGAAGAAATAGCAGCCATTCCAGAACCAAGAATTAAAGCTTCCTCTGTTTCTTCTAATGAAGCAATTTTTTTTGATAAATACTCTTGATTAGGAGTTGAACTATATCTAGGGTATCTGTCTTTATCTTTATCAATATATTCATATGATGTTCCCATATATATTGGGGAAATGGAACCACCAAATTGTTCATCAATAATTCTACCTACATGAGTACAAGTAGTACTCATGCCTTTATATTTTTTTTTCAGAGGCATTCCGAAATTTAAGCAATATTTTTCAAATACTTTTTATACTTGGGATAAGCAATTAGACTAAGTATAAAAATAATTAGGAGGGTAATAGAAATAAATACAATACTTATTTCTTGATCATCCTTTGCATAAGAGTGCAAACCAGCCAGGTAAAAATTTACTCCAAAATATGTCATGATTATAGATGCAAAAGACAATATAGATGCAACATTGAAGGTAAAGTTACTTTTCAAACCAGGAATTATTCTCATGTGGATAACAAATGCATAAACCATAATACTTATCAGTGCCCAAGTCTCCTTTGGATCCCAGCCCCAATACCTTCCCCAACTTTCATTAGCCCACATCCCACCTAGAAAATTTCCAATTGTTAACATAACTAGTCCTACAGTCATAGACATCTCATTGATAAGTGAAAGCTCTTTGATATTTAAATCAATGACTTTGAAATTATTTTTGTTAATCAAAATCATTAAAATGAGAGAGACAAAACCTAATATCATGCTTATTGTAAATGGCCCATAACTCCCAACAATAACCGCTACGTGTATCATTAGCCAATAACTATCCAATACAGGAACCAAATTGGCAATAGATGGATCCATCCAACTCCAATGAGCTATCATGAGAATCATTGAAGTAACAAAAGTTGTTGATGCTAAAGTTAATTCACTTTTTCTTCCAAAATAAAGTCCAAATAACATAGTTGCCCAAGCAACATAAATCATAGATTCGTATCCATCGCTCCAAGGAGCATGACCAGAAATATACCATCTTGAAATTAAACCAATCAAGTGAATCACAAAAAGAATGTATATGGCAGAAATTGAAATTTTAATTAAGGTGTCTATTATTTTTTTTCTGTAAAAAATTTGAATAATTAGAAAAATAAACAAAAAGAAACTTGCATATAAATACCAACTAAATAAAGATTTAAAAATATCATATTTGTTATAAAGTATTTCAGCATTTATTTTATTATCAGTAAGCATTACATCAGCACCATATTTTGACTGGGTATTTTTTATCGCTTTTAAAATTTCATCTGCATCAGTATAATCATTAGATTTTTTACCCTGATTTAAGAAATATAGATAAGTTTTAAATCCTGTATTGATAAAGTTTGAATAGAGAGAATCTGTGTTAATTTCTTTGAAAAATCTATTTTCACTTGGGGAAATCCACTCATTATTTTCATCATTTGGAACAGGGAAGATTTTTAGATTAGATCCCTCAATTGAATTATATAATAGGTTAACCCTTTGATCAGTTTCTTTGAACTCTTTTTGAAATGCATTTGGAACAGCTGCTCTGTAAGACTCTTCAAGGTAAGGAGCTAGCTTATACTCTCCCCTTTCTGTGAAGAAATCAATAAGTGCAGCTCTTTTGATATTTTTGTCTAGTCCGATAATACTTCTTATTGAATCTCCCTTTTTTGATTTTAGAAAAATTAAGGGAACATTATACCATAAAAGTGGACTTTCTTGCATGGATAAAAATACTTGATTAGCGTCAAATTCATTGTAGTGATCTTTTTTGCTCAGCTTTCTTAATAGCTCAGATGCATATGTATGTACAGGCATCATTCTACCTCCCAAATCTTGAATTACAATTTTTGCAAATTTATCAGCCTGCTCTTTGTCAACAATATTATTTTTTAAAATGGAATCAATAGCTCCTAAATTTGTGTTTTCAGCACTGGTGTGCACGCCATAGGTTTGAGAAAATGAGCTAAAAGTGAAAAATAATAATGCTATTGATAAAATTTTAATCTTATTTTTTCGAGTTATATCTAATCTTTTTTTCAATGAGTCAAATCTTGTGAATCTCGCAAAAAGTATTACCGTCAAACCAATATAAAGCAGTATATATCCAATATAGGTTAACAGAGTCCCCCAAAAGTCATGATTAACAGAAAGAATTGTTCCCTTTTCATCAGGATCAAAGGAAGCTTGAAAAAATCTATATCCCTTATAATTTAATATGTTGTTCATATAAATTCTGTAATCAAATGGGTTTTCATCAATTACGGTTACCTCACTAGCAAAAGAAGAGTAGCTTTTTTCTGTCCCTGGGTACTTTTCAGCAATGAAATCATTTAATTTTATTGAAAATGGTAAATCAAATACTTTGGAACCATACCTGATAGAAAACTCTTTTCCACCAATTTTAAAAGACTTGAAGGGATTATTTGTACCCTTTCCTCCAATCACTCGTATTTTTTTTGAATCATTAGTAGTTGAGATTAATAATTCAATTCCATCTTGATCGGACTTTAAAAGTTCAGATTTTTTTACCACATCAAATTTTCCCTTAATCACAGTTTTTGGAAATACTATTGATTGATCATTAATAATATATCTAGATCTTAAACTCAGGGGTTCTGTAGAACCAGCTTTCAAAAAACCTTGAGACATCGAGGCCATGACTAAAAATTCAGCATCATAAGGTGAATTGATAAATAAGTTTAAGTTTTCATCATAAGTGATATTTACTGCACCTTCCACATAATTGTTCAATGTATAAAGGGTATTGTGAACATTTTCAACGGAGCCATCTTTTATAAAGTGGTTGTGCGGCATACCAGTTGCTGATTCCACAAGCTTTAAATAATATTCCCCATTTTCATCTTCAACTATATCTTCCTCTGCACCGCTAATAAAATCTGTCAGTTTGATCGTTATAGGTTCTCTGTTGTAATTTGTTGAGATATAAAAATCATTTTCCATCCTTGGTGAAAAGTCAACTTCTTTTTCAATTGGTAATCTCAAAAGTTGCCCATTCACGTCAACAGAATCTCCGTCTATGTTTATATTTACATATGTTTTTTCGGAAAGAAAAGCATTTTCAGTTGATCCTTCTCTAATACTCATTACACCCTCAAACCCAATATATCTGGTTATAAAAGCCCCAATTAGTATAAAGATCCATGAAAAATGGAGTAAGAGCACTGGCCACTTCCTTTTATTTAATAAATTGTATTTGAAAATATTTCCAATAAAATTAATAACAAAAAACAGCATAATTAACTCAAACCACCAAGCATTGTATACATAATTTCGAGTTAATGGTGTGGGTGAAGTTTCTTGGCCTGCATCAAGAAAGGTACCAACAGCCATTGCTATAATAAACACGATAAACAGCAACCCGGTTAATCTGTTTGAAAAAACAATTTTTTTTATGAAATTCATGAGAAATTTAGGATTACAAATTTAATACCAAATTGAGATATATTAAACCTTATTTGACTAATAATTTTGAAAATTTTAGTAATTTTCTTTTTCATGATTAATTTATCAATAATTGGGAGTGGTAATGTTGGAAAACATTTTATAGCATTGGTGCAAAACTCTAAAGATTTAAATCTAATCCAATGGCTCTCTAGAAGTGAATCTTGCTATCAAAAAATTAAAACTACATCGGATTTTAAAAATATTGAAAAAGCAGATGTCTATGTAATTTGTGTAAGTGATAGCTCAATACATGAAGTAAGCAAAACATTAAACCTTCACAATCAATTAATTGTTCATACTTCAGGAATAAATCACTTTAATATTTTATGTGATAATAATCGTCGCGGAGTCTTTTATCCTTTACAAACTTTTACAAAAGAAAATAAAACACGCGAATTAGAAATACCAATATGCATTGAATCTGAATATAATGAGGATATAAAGTTATTGATTGATTTATGTAAATACTTGAATTTAAAATACTATCAAGTTGATTATGAAAAAAGGAAAATCTTACATCTAGCAGCAGTTTTTAGTAATAATTTCTCAAATCATTTGTATTCCATAGCTTATAAAATTACTAAGAATAATAATATTGATTTTGATATTTTGAAACCTCTAATACAAGAAACTGCGAATAAAATTTTACTTTTAGAACCTGCAAAAGCGCAAACAGGACCAGCTAGACGAGATGATATGGTCACAATTAATAATCACTTAAAATTATTAAAGAATGATGATTATAGAAATATTTATAAAACTTTCACACAACTAATCAAAGATGAAAATAAATTATAAAGAAAAATTAAAAAAAATAAAAGCATTTGTTTTTGATGTTGATGGAGTACTAACAAATGGTGATTTATTGATAAGCGAATCTGGTGAACTATTAAGAACTATGAATGTTAAAGATGGTTTTGCAATGAAGTATGCAATTGACAATGAATACTTGATTACTATTATCTCGGGGGGTACAAATGAAGCTGTTAGAGAAAGATTAGTGAAATTAGGGATTAATCAAGTTTTTTTAGGTAGTGATAATAAAATTAAGGAGTTAGAAAAACTAGCTAAAGAAAATAATTTAAAAAAAGAAGAGATATTAGTAATGGGTGATGATATTCTCGATATTCCAATATTAAAAAATGCTGGAATATCTTGTTGTCCTCAAGATGCAGTTCAAGAGGTAAAAAAAATATGTGACTATGTTTCTTTCAAAAAAGGAGGTTGTGGGGCGGTACGAGAGATTATTGAACAAGTAATGAAAATTCAGAAAAAATGGATTTAAAAAAATCTAAATGGAAAAAAGAATTTTCTCTTCTATTGATTCTTAATTTTTTATATTTCCTGTTTTTTTGGTTCATCACTAACAATTACTGAATTTGGTTGCGATTGATTGGATAATATTGGTTCTTACACTACTGGTTATAATCGCCTATGGCACTTATAAATCTTTAGGCGCAAAAACATCTAATGAATATATAAAGGCAGGAAATAGTGCCAAATGGTGGACTATTGGCCTTTCAGTGATGGCAACACAAGCAAGTGCCATAACTTTTTTATCCACACCGGGACAAGCATTTAATGATGGGATGGGGTTTGTGCAATTTTATTTTGGGTTACCCATAGCAGTAATTATTATATGTCTTGTTTTTATTCCAATTTACCACAAACTTAAAGTATACACTGCATATGAATTTTTGGAGAAGAGGTTTGATCAAAAAACAAGGACACTTACTGCATTACTTTTTTTAATTCAAAGAAGTTTATCTGCTGGGATTACAATTTTTGCTCCTGCAATAATACTTTCATCTGTTCTGGGATGGGATTTAATAATGGTAAATATTATAATCGGTAGTTTAGTGATTTTTTATACTGTTTCAGGTGGAACCAAGGCTGTAAATTATACTCAAAAGTATCAGATGATCATAATATTTTTTGGGTTATTTGCTATTTTATTTATAATATTCAAACTTCTTCCCGAGCAAATAAATTTTCAAAATGCATTGGAAATTGCATCAATTAGCGGAAAATTAGAAGTTTTAGATTTTTCCTTTGACTTAGAAAATAGATATACAGTTTGGAGTGGTATAATTGGAGGTACATTTCTAATGCTCTCCTATTTTGGAACTGATCAAAGTCAGGTTCAAAGATATTTATCAGGAAAATCCCTCAGAGAAATGCAATTAGGAATGATATTTAACGGGATATTAAAAGTGCCAATGCAATTTTTTATTTTATTCATTGGGGTAATGGTATTCATTTTTTATCAATTTAATCTATCACCCTTGAACTTTAATCCACAAGCAAACAAGGTTATTGTTGGGTCGTCATATGAAAATGAATACAAAAATTTAAAAAATAAATTAAATGAAATTCACTTTGAAAAAGTTAGTAAGATTAATGAAATTATTGAAGATAAAATTGAAAACAAAAAAATTGAAATTATCAAATTAGAAAAGGAGGAAATAAAAATTAGACAAAAAGCAAAATTATTAATAGAAAAAGCAGGAGCTGAAAAATCAATAAAAGTAGAAACTAATGATAAAGATTATATTTTTATAAATTTTATTTTAAATCATCTTCCCAAGGGGTTGATTGGGCTTCTTATAGCTGTTATCCTTAGTGCAGCCATGTCATCAACATCAAGTGAAATAAATGCCTTAGCTACAACAACAACCATGGATCTCATCAAAAGGAACTACGCAAATATTGATGAAAAAAAAATAGTCTATTTGACTAAATTTTTTACATTATTGTGGGGAATTTGTGCAATTATTATTGCATGTGTTGCATTCCTGGCTGATAACTTAATACAACTTGTAAACATTATCGGATCAATTTTTTACGGAAATGTACTCGGGATTTTTTTAATAGCTCTTTTTACTAAGAAAATTCGATCTCTTTCAGTATTTACATCGGCAATAATCACTCAAATTGCAATAATTTATATTTGGTGGATAGATATCATTCCATTTCTTTGGCTAAATATTCTTGGTTGTTTTCTTGTAACTGCCCTGTCCGCTTTTATTGAACTTTTCTTGTCTATTTCAAATTTTTCCAGCTCTGAATAGAAGCTTCGTTCATTTTAATATAATTTTCATTTCCTGATTTTTTTGCCATTTTTAATGATTTTTTTGCAACTGAAATAGCTTTTTTAAATAATTTATTTTCTGCTAAAATCAAAGAATATTGCCTCAATTGCCAAAATCTTGGATTTTCATTAGAATTCATAGCTAATTCCATGTATTCTAATGCTTTTTTTGAATCAATTTTTTGATCATTCATGAATACTGCAGCCTTGTAATAATCTGAAAATGTCGGCTTATTATTTAAAACCTCAGAAATCTTCAACATAACATTTTTAGTAGTTGGTACATTAATCCGAACTGGAACGTAGGTATTATCCCATAATATTGCCATAACTGCAGCATCATTACTTAAAAAATCAAAAGATATTTGCAGAGTCTCTGCTTTTATAGACTCGGGTAAATTATATGAATCAACTCTAGTTTTTAAAACAACTTTGTTTTCATCCCAATTTCTTGGAACACCCCAAACATCAGTTTCAGCATAAAAAATGATATCCCAATAATTTGTATTTGGAATTGTGTACAATGAATAAGTACCCGCTTTTAAGGTGGCTGAGTTAATTAATACATCGTCTGAAAAGGAGATTTTTGTACTTTCATCAGCCCCAGTTCTCCAAATTTTGTCATAGGGCACTAAAGAACCAAAGATGTTTCTATTTTTTACAGAAGGTCTGGAATACTCAACACTAATTTCTGTCAAACCAACCGTTTGAAATAATTTTGATTTTGGACTTGCAGCAGGGATTTCCAGCTGTGCCATTACGGTGCTGAATGACATAAATAGAACAAAAGTGAATATGCGTTTCATATTTATAAAGTTTTATTAGTTTTGTTTCAAATTTAATGAAATAATATCATGAACAAGTATATAACAGAATTTATAGGAACTTTTTTTCTAGTATTAATTATTGGAATTACAAATAATCCAATTGCGATTGGAATAGGTCTTTCAGTTCTCGTCTACATGGGTGCTCATATATCTGGAGCTCACTACAATCCCGTTGTATCATTAGCTATGTTTATTCAAAAAGAAATTAATAAATCGGAGCTACTATATTATATAATTTCTCAACTGATAGCATCCCTTGCTGCAACCTTTGTTGTACAAAATTTTGATATTAATTCGTTTGAAGTTATTGCTAATACAAGTAACAGAGCTTCATTTCTGTTGGCTGAAATACTATTTACTTTTCTGCTTGTTTTTGTAATATTAAATGTCGCTTTGCATCCAAAACTGAAAAATAATCAATTTTATGGATTCGCAATTGGATTAACAGTAGCTGCTGGCGCGTTGACGGTTGGTGATATTTCTGGAGCAGTTTTTAATCCAGCTGTTAGTTTTGGTCCTTCATTTTTTGCGATAGTAGATCCAAATGAACTTTCATCATCTGTTCAGTCTAATGATTTTTTTATCTACTATTTAATTGCGACATTAATTGGCTCATTAATTGCTAGTTATCTCTTCAAAAGAGTGAATTAATGTTTTTTGATGAACACCAAATTGAAAAGCTAGAAAAGATATATCGGGTAAACCTAATGAATTCTTGTTCTGGTTACAAATCAGCAAATTTAATTGGAACAATTTCTAATAATGGCCAATATAATCTTGCAGTTTTTAGTTCGATTGTTCATTTGGGCTCTAATCCACCCCTATTAGGATTTTTTCTTAGACCAACAGAGCTTGTACCTAGACATACATACTTAAATATTAAAGAGAAGGAATTTTACACAATAAATTCAATTGATAAACTGAATTTTGAAAAAGCACACCACACATCTGCTAAATACCCTAGAGATATTAGTGAATTTGATATTACAGGAATAAAACCAAAAATTATCACCGATTTCCCCGCACCTTTTGTTGATTCATCAAGTATTAAAATTGGAATGAAGTTTGTGGAAGAGATAAAAATCAAACATAACAGATCAAGGTTAATAGTTGGTAAAATAGTTAGTTTGGATGTAAAGGATGAAATGCTAAATAATGATGGTTTTATAGACCTTTATAAATCCCAAATAGCAACAATTAGCGGTTGTGATGGTTATTCATTTCCTGTAAAAAATGAAAGACAAGGTTACCAAAAGCCACGCAAAATCTAATAAAAGCTATTTACCCACAAAAGAGTGTCCAGTTTGTAATCGTCCATTTACTTGGAGAAAAAAATGGAAAAGAAATTGGGAAAATGTAATCTACTGTTCAAAAAAATGTAAACAAATTGGAAGAGGTTAACATAATTTTCCCTAATCAGCTTTTTGAAGAGAATCCACTTTTCAAATTTGAAGTGCCAACCTTTTTAGTTGAGGAAACTCTTTTTTTCAAGGAATTTAATTTTCACAAACAGAAAATATTTTTCCATAGGCTTAGCATGAAAAAATATGAAAAATATTGTAAAAATTTCTTATCAGAAGTGTTTTACGTTGAGTCACATAAAAAAGATGCAAATATTGTAGAATTAATTACCAATCTCAAGTTGAAAGGATTAAAAAAAATTAACCTAATTGAATTTGATGACAATTGGTTGAAAAAAAGATTAGTTAGTATTTCTGAGGGTTTAACTTTAAATTTTGCTGAAACACCACAATTTCTAAATTCAAATGATCAAAATAGTGTTTTTTTTAAAAATGATAAAGTAAAATTTTTTCAAACAAGCTTTTATAAATCACAACGAAAGAGAACGGATATTTTGATGATTAATGACAAACCCTCAGGTGGAAAATGGACATATGATGATGAAAACAGAAAAAAATATCCTGCTAAAAAAACCCCACCTGACATTAAATTTCCAGAAATTAGTAATTCAAGTCTTTATGATGATTCAGTGAAATATGTTAATGAGAATTTTAAAGATAATATTGGAAAGTTAAACGAAAAGTTCAGATATCCAACAGATTACAAGGAAGCAAAAGTATGGTTTGAAAATTTTTTAAATGAAAGATTCCTTGAATTTGGAGATTATGAAGATGCCATAGTAAAAGAATTTTCCATTTTAAACCACAGCTTAATATCACCCCTACTCAACTCAGGTTTATTGACACCCAAGTATGTAGTTGAAAGAATTTTAACTTTTGCGGACCAAAAAAATATTCCTATCAATTCAAATGAAGGAATCATCAGACAAATTATAGGATGGAGAGAATTTATCAGAGGAATATATGTCGCAAAGGGCTCGTATGAAAGGACACGAAATTTTTGGAATTTTAAAAAAGAAATGCCAGAATCATTTTACACTGGAAATACCGGAATTGAACCGGTTGATGATTGTATTAGAAAAGTATTAGATACTGGTTATTTACATCATATTGAAAGACTAATGATAATTGGTAATTTTATGTTTTTATGTGAAATAAAGCCAGATGATGTTTACAGTTGGTTTATGGAGCTATTTATTGATTCCTATGATTGGGTAATGGTACCTAATGTTTATGGAATGAGTCAGTATGCGGATGGTGGGTTGATGTCTACAAAGCCATACATAAGTAGCAGTAATTATATTATGAAAATGAGTAATTACAAAAAGGCTGATTGGCAACAAATATGGGACAGTCTCTACTGGCGATTTATTTCTAATAATGCAGATTTTTTTAAGTCTAACCCCAGGCTATCAATGATGGTTATTACACTTAACAGAATGAATAAAGAAAAACTAAACAATTATCATAAAATAGCAAATGATTTTTTAAATAATCTGAAATGATTTTTAATTCCACATATACTGACCCAGAAAAAGATCTTGAGGTAGATAAGATTATTGGTAAAAAATTCAATTTAATCGAATCAATTCTCATGGGTGGAATAGGATCAAAAAGACTTATTTTAGAAAGTTTCAGTGTAAAGTTTAAAAACCATATTAAAGAAGGGTTTGATTTAAATTATGTAAACATAGAACTACGAAAAAAAGGAATTAAGGTTTTTATTACAAACAGGCAAAAGCGAATTACATGGGTTATCCCCTACTTCAGATTGGTAATTTATAAAACTCCTTTTTTTTCAATTCACAGTAATGGAAGTTTTTTGAAGTTTAGCAATAAACTAAATCACAAAGAAAATTTGTCGTTTTTTAGAAAGCTAGCAAAAATAAAATCTAATCAATTTTAATCAAATGTTCAGAAAATTTAATGGCACAGATATTGATAGAATCATAGAAATGGCATGGGAAGATAGAACTACTTTTGATGCTATTTACCAGAACTTCAGATTAAGTGAATCTGAAGTTATCCAATTAATGAGAAAAAGTTTAAAACCATCAAGTTTTAGACTTTGGAGAAAAAGGGTTACTGGTAGAAAAACAAAACATTTAAAAAAAAGAGACTTTACTGAAGGTAGATTTAAATGTAGCAGACAAAAGCATATTAGTTTAAACAAAATTAGTAAACGCAAATGAAAATTATTGATAAGGCAATAGAGTTTGAAAATAGAAAGCACACGTACAAAAGCACCAATGAAAAAATTGTTGCATCTAGAGAAGTTAAAAACTTGATTTTAGACTTAAACGAAGTATACAAAAAAAATAAAGATTCCGAGATTATGGAAATGATGAAACGGCTGACTGCAATAAAAAGAAAGGTTGAGAAAAGATTAAAAGGTAGACCACAAGTATAAATGAAAAATATTGTAATCATTGGTGGAACTAAAGGAATTGGAAAAGCTATTGTAGCTTCTCTTGTTACTAATAATAATATAACTTGCTTAAGTAGAAATAAATCTGAATTTTCTCATGACAACTACAGTCATATCAAATACAATTCTTTAGAAGACGATTTACCAGAAATTGAATTTGTTGACTGTTTGATATACTGTCCTGGCTCAATCAATTTAAAACCCATCACAAACTTAAGTATAGATGACTTCAGAAACGATTTTGAAATTAATGTCATAGGCGCTGTTAAATGTATCAAAAAGTATTTGCCACAGCTTAAAAACGGTGTAAACCCATCGATTTTGCTTTTCAGTACTGTAGCTACTAAATTAGGAATGCCATATCACGCTTCTGTTTCCGTCGCGAAATCTGGTATTGATGGACTTGTCAAAACTTTAGGTGCTGAATTATCCCCTAAAATTAGAATTAATGCAATTGCCCCTACTATTACGGATACAGAATTAGCATCAAAGATTTTAAGAAATGAAAAAGTTATTGAGAATATGATAGAAAGACATCCACTAAAAAAAATACTTTCTGCAGATGAAGTGTCCAAAATGGCTGAATTTTTAATCTCTGATAAATCATCATCAATCTCTGGTCAGATTTTCAATATGGACGCAGGGATAGTTTCCTTTAAAAGTTAATTATATGGGTAAGATTGTTAGTTTATTCTTGATAATGATTTTAACCTACACAGGTTTAAAACTTAGTAATACTTCTACAAATAACATTCTTAACATGAAATCTATTTATGAAATTCCACTGAATGATATTAATGGTAAACCCCTTGACCTTAGTCAATTTAAGGGTAAATATATTTTATTTGTAAACGTGGCTTCCAAGTGTGGGTTTACAAAACAGTACAGAGAATTACAGCAACTTTATGTTAATAATCAAGAAAAAATAGTTGTTATTGGAGTGCCCTGTAACCAATTTGGAAACCAAGAACCTGGAAATGAAAAGCAAATTTCTCTTTTTTGTTCAGAAAAATATAATGTTACTTTTCCTATGACTGAAAAATTAAAAGTAAGAGGTTCTGAACAGCACATGTTATATGCATGGCTAACTTCAAAAGAATTAAATGGTAGTAAAAATTCAAGTGTTAAATGGAATTTTCAAAAATACTTGGTTGGTCCTGAAGGTAATTTAGTGGATTATTGGTATTCTCTTACCAGCCCCTCAAGCTCGAAAATTACCAACTATTTAAGATGAAAATTTATTCTTTAAACAGGTCTATCAGTATTCCTGTAAGCAAGCCGGAAGCTTGGAATTTTTTCAGTAACCCTCACAACCTCTCCGTTATTACACCAAAATCCATGAATTTTAAGGTATTAAAAGTAGATTCAGATAAAATTTATGACGGCCAGCATATTCATTATAAAGTTTCTCCATTATTTGGAATAAACATGAATTGGACTTCACTGATTTCAGGGGTAGTTGAACAAAAATGTTTTACTGATACACAAGTAAATGGACCTTACAAATATTGGCATCACAAACATATTTTTGAAAAAATTAGTGGAGGTATTAAAATAATAGATAAAGTTAACTATGGGATCCCATTTGGTCCCATCGGCGATATTTTCCATCCCATTTTAGTTAAAAATAAACTAGATTATATTTTTGGGTACAGAAATTCAAAAATTAAAGAAATATTTGGTGAAATAAAATGAAAACATTTTCAATTTTTTGGTTTAGAAGAGATATTAGATTAGAAGATAATATTGGTTTATCTCACGCTACAAAATCAAAATACCCTGTTATACCAATATTTATTTTTGATGAAAAAATAACTTTAAATCTTCCAAAAAATGATACGAGAATTAATTTTATATATAAAAATTTAAAAAAATTAGACGATTTACTTCGAGAAAAATTTAATTCTAAACTTCAGGTATTCAAAGGAGATCCTATTGATATAATTAATAGAATAGTTAAAGAATATAATGTTAAAGAGGTTTACACAAATCATGACTATGAACCATATGCAATTAAAAGGGATAGTTTAGTTTGTAAAAATCTTAAGAATAATAAAATACCTTTCTATACTTTTAAAGATCAAGTTATTTTTGAAAAAAATGAAGTAATTAAAGACAACGGAACACCATATATAGTTTTTACTCCTTATATGCGCAAATGGAAAGAGACCCTCAAGAAAAATTATTTAGTTTTAGAACATAGTGAATTGTCTAATAATTTTCATAACCTTAATAAGTATAATCTCAAGGAAATAAGTGAATATGGATTTGAAAAAAACTTCTCAGAAGTACTTAATTTTGATGTTTCAAAAAAAATAATTGAAGAGTATGAAAAGAAGAGAAATTTCCCGTCGCTAAATTCAACATCTAAAATTGGTCCTTTCCTAAGGTTTGGAGTAATTAGTATTCGATCCCTTGTTAAATATGTTTTAAAATTTGATAATGATACATTTTTAAATGAGCTAATTTGGAGAGAATTTTTTATGCAAATTCTTTTTCATTTCCCAAATAGCTCAACTAATAGTTTTAAATCGAAGTATGACAATATAAAATGGACTAATGATAAAAAGATGTTTGAAGCATGGAAAAACGGAAAAACTGGTTTTCCTATTGTTGATGCTGGTATGAATGAATTAAATAAAACTGGCTTCATGCATAATAGAGTCAGAATGATAACTTCAAGTTTTCTTTGTAAACAATTACTTATTGATTGGAGATGGGGTGAAAAATATTTTGCATTAAAACTAAATGATTATGAAATGTCAAGCAATGTTGGAAACTGGCAATGGGCATCAGGATCAGGCGTTGATGCGGCTCCTTATTTTAGGATTTTTAATCCTCAAACCCAGATTGAGAAATTTGACAAAAACTATGATTATATTAACAATTGGGTAGATCTAAAAAATAATTATCCGAAAGAAATTGTTAATCATAAAGAAGCAAGAGAAAATTGCCTGAAAAGATATAAGATGTATGTCTAAACTATATCCTTTCTATTTTTGCACCTAGAGCTTTTAATCTTAAATCAATATTTTCATATCCCCTATCTATCTGCTCAATATTATGTATAATAGATTCACCTTTAGCAGACAATGCGGCAATTAATAATGAAATCCCAGCACGAATATCTGGAGAGCTCATTATAGTTCCTTTAAGTGTGGATTTAAAATCATGTCCAATAACAGTAGCACGATGAGGATCACATAAAATAATTTTGGCACCCATATCAATCAATTTATCTACAAAAAAGAGCCTACTTTCAAACATCTTTTGATGAATTAATAAACTTCCTTTCGCCTGCGTTGCAATCACCAATAATATACTTAATAAGTCGGGGCTTAAACCAGGCCAAGGAGCATCTGAAATAGTAAGTACAGATCCATCAATATAATTTTTGATTTTATAACCATTCTTATGTTCATTTATTAAAAGATCATCATTTACTTTAACTAAATTAATTCCAAGTGATTCAAATGCATTAGGAATAATTCCAAGGTTATCCCAGCTTACATTTTTAATTCTTATACTACTTTTAGTCATAGCTGCAAGCCCTATCCAACTACCAATTTCAATCATATCAGGAAGAACCTTGTGATTTGCACCTCCCAAAGCATCAACACCATTAATTTTTAATAAATTAGAACCTAAACCAGAAATTTTTGCACCCATGGAAATCAAAAGTTTACAAAGCTGCTGTATATATGGCTCGCAGGCAGCATTGTAAATAGTTGTTTCACCTTTTGCGAGGGATGCTGCCATTATAATATTTGCAGTACCTGTAACAGATGCTTCTTCCATCAAAATATAGGTCCCAACTAATTGTTTAGCCTTAACCGAATAAAAGCGACTTTCTTTGTCATATGTGAATTGAGCTCCTAACTTAATTAACCCCCCAAAATGAGTGTCAAGCCTCCTTCTTCCAATTTTATCTCCGCCAGGTCTTGGGATGCTTGCAATTCCAAACCTGGCTAATAGTGGACCAACAATCATAATTGATCCTCTAATACTTTTCCCATCTGTCTTAAACTTTTCAGAGCCAAGGGATTTTAAATTAATATTTTCAGCTTTAAAACTGTATTTATTTGGGTTAATTTTTTTTACTTTAACCCCCATAGATGAAAGAAGATTTATCAGTTTATTAACATCAATAATATCAGGAATATTACTTATAACTACCTCCTTTGAAGTTAAAAGTGTAGCACATATTATTTGAAGAGCTTCGTTTTTAGCCCCTTGAGGGACAACATCACCATTTAATTTGTTTCCACCTTGTATTCTAAAAGCTTGCACCTTTTTTTAAATTAAAATCTTTTACGACCCTTATTATTTTTCTTAAAATACTTTTTATTAGAAAATCTCTTTTTGGATCTCATTAAAACAGAAGCATCTAGCAAAGTTTCTTTAGAGTTTCTGAGATCAATTTTTGAATTTGAAAGTTCATACAGATGATCAAAGATAACTTGGTCCTCAACACTATCTTTATTCCAATTAAGAAAGCATTTTTTCATATGATTAGCAATAATATAAACTAATGCATCTTTCTTATCCCCTGAATCCCATTTTACTGCTTCATCTATCATAATTTTAATATTGTTACCATAAAATCTATACTTTGGAAAATTTTGAGGATAAGACAATGGATCAGGTTTTGCTAAAAGCTCTTCTTTTTTTGGTTTTTCAAAAGGAGAATCAACATCTAATTTGAAATCAGACATGATAAAAAGTTGATCCCATAGTTTGTGTTGAAAATCAGAAACATCTCTCAAATGTGGCTGCAAATTACCCATAACGGAGATTATCGATTTAGCAATTTTATTCCTTTCATCTTTTGATTTTTGAGAAGATGCGTGATGAATCATTTTTTGAATATGTCTACCATACTCAGGAATAATCAGATCTTCCCTTATCGTGTTATATTCTAAGTTATCTTTCAATTTTTTTTTATTAGGTGAGTAATAAATCGCAAATTACAAAAAAATGTATTGTAGATTACAATAAAATCACATTTTCAGTTTTTTCTGAAACTTCTTTATATTTTGTTATTATATAATCTGGATTATCTGCAATTAATGAGACAGATAGCGAAATATATTTTCTGTTTTTTGAAAACTTAACAATAAATTCTGCTGAGGTTTTACTAAAAATTTCCTTTATAATTTCACTTTGATCATCATTTTCAATAAAAATAAATTTAAATATGTATTTTGATGGCCATGAACTGGTTTCCTTTAAAAGTTTTCTCAGCTTATGATAAAAAACTTTATTCTCACTGCTCATATTCTTATAATATTTAAATTTACATATCAATTTAATCATAATTAACGAATTTATAGTGTATGAGAGTTGTTATTACAGGAGGACCAGGGACTGGAAAAACTTCAATAATTGAATACTTAAATAAGATGAATTTTAATGTATTCAAAGAATCTTCGAGGGAGGTCACAAAAAAGTTTAAAAACATTGGTTCTGAGCAATATTTTTTATCAAATCCTATAGACTTCAGTAATATTTTGATTAATAAAAGAAAGATGCAATTTAAAAAAGGGTCAAAAAGTAAAAATGAATATTTTTATTACGATAGAGGTATACCAGATGTTTTGGCATACCTAAACTTTAAAAAAATTGATTATGAAAGTTCAATGATCAGTGACATTTTAGAATTTAATTACGATGCTATTTTTCTTGCGGAGCCTTGGAAAGCAATATATAAAAACGATTCAGAGAGGTACGAAACTTACGACGAGTTACTAGAAATTGATATACAGATTAAAAAAATTTATAAACAACTAGGATATAACATTATTATTCTACCAAAAAAATCAGTAGAGGATAGAGTGAATTTTATATTAGAAACTTTACATTGAACAAAATAAAAACAAATATAATTTTTATGGGTACATCTGAATTTGGATTGCCCACCCTTGAGCAAATTAAAAAAAATTTTAATCTCCTTGCAGTTGTTACAAACTATGATAAACCCTCTGGAAGAGGTCTAAAAATTAAAAATTCTGCTGTTAAAGAATATGCATTAAAAAAAAATATTGAGCTTTTACAGCCTAAAAATTTAAAAGATCAAAACTTTATCGAAAAAATAAAAAAATTTAAACCAGATTTTATTATTGTTGTAGCATTCAGAATGCTACCTAAAGTTATCTGGAGTATTCCAAAGCATGGAACAATAAACTTACATGCCTCACTACTTCCAAATTATAGAGGCGCAGCCCCTATTAATTGGGCTCTAATCAATGGGGAAAAATATACAGGGGTTACTACTTTTTTTATTGATGATGAAATTGATACAGGAGATATTTTATTGCAGAAAAAAATAAAAATAAACGAAACTGATAATGCTGAAGACTTACATAACTCACTAAGTAAAAAAGGTTCTTTATTAATGCATAAAACAATAAGTAGAGTGTTAAATAACAGTATTAAGCCCAGTAAGCAAGAATCAAATAAAGCCTGTAAAACTGCATACAAATTAAATAAAGATAATATAAAAATTAATTGGGAAACCAAACCAATTGAGATATACAATAAAATCAGAGGACTTTCTCCATACCCTGGAGCTAGAACCACAATTATTGATTCCAAACTTAAAACAAAAAAAAATATTATAATCTATGATTGCGATTATAAACTAATGAATAATAAGCTTGACCCCGGACATATTATTATTTCAAAAAAAGATTTTAAAATAAGCTGTATTGATGGATATATTCTGATTAAGGATATTAAAATTGAAGGTAAAAAAAGAATGAAAATAAAATCATTTTTAAATGGTTTTAATGGTAATAATGAGTTAATAGCAAAATGAAAAAAATAAATCCTGGAAATTTATTAATATCTACGCCAAATATACTTTCTGATTACTATTTTAAAAGATCAATTGTTTTAATAACTGAAATAAATGATATAGAGGTAATGGGATTAATTATCAATAAACAAATGGATTATAATCTATCTGATATTGATTCATCGGTTAATGAAAAAAAAATAAAAGTATTTTCAGGTGGCCCAGTAAACCAAGACAACTTATTTTTCATCCATGATGAACCAGAGATTATTAAAAATAGTAGATTTTGTTATGACAATTTATGTTTTGGTGGAGATTATGAGAAACTTATTCAAATGATTAATAACAAAGAGATTGATTGGAGAAATAAAGTAAAATTTTTTTCAGGTTATTCAGGCTGGACACTAGAGCAGTTGAATCAGGAGATAAAAGAAGGTAGTTGGATTATTGATAATAAAAAAAATATCAATGTTTTTGAAAACAATGTAAAATATTTGTGGAAAAATAAAATCAAAAAATCTAATTCCAAATTTAAAATATGGTTAAATGCACCTAACGATCCTCAGAATAATTAAGTTGATCCAAGAACCATTTTCAAATCAGAAATATGATTAGTCCACAACAATTTGGACTCTTCAACCTCATCCTCATCCTCAGCAAAATCCGTTACAATTAAACTCACATCCTTGGTAATTTCATCAAACTGAATTCTAAATTCAAAAAAATAATTTGTGGTTTCATCATCTATCCACTGAAATTTAATTTTTTCACCATTAGTTTTTTGTAATAATTTTGCTTTTTCCTCTGAACCATCCCATATAAAAATAAATATTTCTCCTCTTGAATTTACATTATCTGCAAACCACTCGGATAATCCAGATGGAGTTGATATATACTGAAATAACAGCTTTTGAGAAGCTTTTATAGGGAATTCCATTTCAAATTTTACTTTATCACTCATGTTAGTTTAATTTGATAGGTGTTAATATATACATTTATTCTTTTCAAATTAAAAAATAGGTAAATAATTTATTAGCATAAGTTGAATAAAAAAGATTATAACTTTATATTTGGCAACAATTTAAAAGGGCGAGATAGCTCAGTTGGTCAGAGCGTCGGATTCATAACCCGGAGGTCCCGAGTTCAAATCTCGGTCTCGCTACAAAATAGTAAGACGGTTGCACTATTACGGAGTAGCCGTTTTTTTTAATTTTGAAATGATTTGATTTATTGATAATTCATATTGATCCCCACTTTTCATATTTTTTAGTCTCAGAAACTTACTTTTTCTTTCCTCCTCACCATATAAAATAACAAATGGTATTTCTTTTTGGTTTGCATATTTTAACTGTTTTTTCAGGGGTATAGAATCAGGGTAAAAATCAGCTACAATATCTGCATTCCTCAATGCATTTGTAAATTTAATAATATCTTCATTATAATCTGTTCCAAAATTTGTAAACAATACTTTTATCATTTTACTTCTAAACTCTGGAAATAACTTTAATTTATCTAACGTTAAAAATATCCTGTCTAAACCAAAACTAATTCCAACACCACTTGTATCTTTTAATCCAAAAATTTCAGTTAAATTATCATACCTTCCACCACCTGCGATAGAACCAAAACTTTTATCTTTTTGAACAACTTCAAAAATAACTCCAGTATAATAATCTATTCCTCTTGCCAAAGAAATATCAAAAACTAAATTTGTTATTAAAAGCTTTTGCTTTGAAAAATATTTAAAAATGAACTCTAGCTCATTCAGACCTTGAATACCAATACTTGATTTTTCATAGAATTTTTTGAAAAAATCAATATTTGAACCAATATTTTTTGATTTTGATATTAAATCAAAAATTGAATCAACTTGATCTGAAGAAAATCCTTTGATTATAAGAATATCTTTTATTTTTTTACTTTCAACTTTATCCAGCTTATCCAATTGATTTACCAATATTGAAAATTTATCTTCACAATCCAAGATTTCACATAAACCTAGCAGAAGTTTTCTATTATTCAGCTTTATTATACAACCATTTAAATTAAGGTCATTGAATATATTATCGAATAAATGAATAAATTCGATTTCTTGCATCAGGGATTTAGAACCAACAACATCAGCATCACATTGTAAAAACTCTCTGAATCTTCCTTTTTGAGGTTTATCTGCTCTCCAAACATTTTGAATCTGTGATCTTTTGAAAGGAAATGTTAATTCATTAAAATGTTGAGATACATATCTCGCAAATGGGACAGTTAAATCATATTTCAAAGCTTTATCACAAATCTTATTTGCCAGATTAGATACATCTTCAAAATCTAATTCAGCTGGGTTTAAACCCTTCAAAAAGTTTCCTGATTTTAATATCTTAAATATCAAACGCTCACCCTCATCACCATATTTACCCAACAATGTTGAGGTTTTTTCAAAACTTGGCGTTTCCAAGGGTGAATACCCATACTTGGTGAAATTTTTTTTAATTATATCTATAATATAATTCCTCTTATAAATCTGTGATGATTCAAAGTCTCGAGTTCCTTTTGCGGGAAGTGGCTTATGCATAATATAAATTTAATTAATTTTAAAAAAAAACACCTACAAATTGCAGGTGTTTTAAAACTTGTTTTAGATAAAAAACTATTTTTTTTCTGCAACAACATCAAACGGAACTTCAAATATAACATCACGATGTAGCCTTATTTTAGCTTTATATGATCCTAACTGCTTAATATTATTTCCACTAATTATAATAGACTTTTTATCCAATTCCACTCCATTAACCGATAATTCTTTTGAAATATCACTATTATTAACTGAGCCAAATAACTTAACCCCCTCACCTACTTTGGCTTTGATTTTAATTTTGATTTTTGAAATTGTTTTTTCCAACTCTTTTGCGTCTTCAATAATTTTTTTATCCTTTACTACACTTTGCCTAAGATTTTCAGCTAAAACTTTTTTAGCAGAGGGAGTTGCAAGAATAGCGGAACCATTAGGAATCAAAAAATTTCTCCCAAATCCGTTTTTAACTTCAACGATATCATCTTTGAACCCAACACCCTCAACGTCTTTTTTTAAAATAATTTCCATATTGATATATTTTATTTTAGAAGATCAGCTACATATGGTAAAAGCGCAAGATGTCTTGCTCTTTTTACTGCAACAGAAACTTTTCTTTGATACTTTAATGAAGTTCCAGTAATTCTCCTTGGTAAAAGCTTACCTTGTTCATTTATAAATTTCAGTAAAAAATCGGAATCTTTGTAATCGACATATTTGATTCCATATTTTTTAAACCTACAATATTTTTTTACAGTAGAATTATCGATATCAAGCGGTGTTAAATATCTAATTTCTCCGCTTTTTTTCCCGGACGCCTCTTCTTGAATTGTTGACATAGTTATACTTTTTTAGTTTTACTTCTTTCTCTTCTTTTTTCAGCCCAATCAACTGCATGCTTGTCGAGTTTTACAGTTAAGTATCTCATAAACCTTTCATCTCTTCTAAATTCGAGCTCAAGATCGGAAATAACATTTGGTTCAACAGTATATTCAAATAAATGATAAAAACCACTTTTTTTATTTTGGATTGGGTAAGCTAGTTTTTTTAAACCCCAATCCTCTTTAGAAATAAATTTAGCACCTTTAGATGTTAAAAACTTTTCATATTTTAGGACTGTTTCCTTTGTCTGTTCATCAGACAAAACGGGATTTAAAATGAAAACAGTTTCGTAATGATTCATTATTGTTTTTTTTATTAATGCGTGCAAAAATATATAATTTTCTGATGTTTTGATAATTTTTTGCTCACTATTTTTAGAAGGAAAATACTTATATTATAAATTAATAAGGATCAACATCTACAATTATCCTCACAGGTCTAAATTCTGATATTGAATGCAAGGAATTAATTGATTTTTTAATTATTTTTTTTACACCTGATAATGAATAATCATCAGGAATTTTTATTAACACACTCTTTAAATATTTATTTCTGATTTTTGAAATATATGGGAACTCAGGCCCAAGTATATTGGATTTAAAATATGGATATACTCTACTATGAAACCACTGAGAAGAATTATTTACTTTACTAATATTTTGATGTTTGAATGTTATTTTGATAAGCTTTACGTAAGGTGGATATTTAAAACTTTCTCTGTCCAGTATTTGTTCTTGATAAAAATCAGTTTCTTTGCCATAAATGATTTTCTGCAGTATTTGGTTTCTAGGGTTATTGGTTTGTATAATTACTTCTCCTTTTTCATCAGATCTACCAGATCTACCGGAAACTTGTTGAATAAGTTGATAACATCGCTCATATGATCTAAAATCAGGAAAATTTAATGAATTATCGATATTCATTATTCCCACCAGATTAACATTTTTAAAATCTAATCCTTTAGTAACCATTTGTGTTCCGATTAAAACATCAAATTCTAAATTTTCAAAAGATTGAATTATTTTCTTATAACTATTTTTTCCTCTGGTTGTGTCATAATCTAATCTTGCAACTCTTAAATCTGGAAAAAAATCTTTTAACTCTAATTCCACTTGCTCTGTTCCAAATCCCTTCGAAATCACATCTCTACTGCCACATTTAATGCAATTATCAATTGATTTATCCTCAAATCCGCAATAGTGACATTTTAAAGAATTTTTAGATAAATGTAATGTGAGACTTACATCACAATTTATACATCTTGGGACATGATGGCAAATATTGCACTCCAAGACTGGAGAATAACCTCTTCTATTTTGAAATAATATAATTTGTTTACCATACTTTTGATTTAATTTAATTTTTTGAAGTAAAATGTCAGAAAATAAACCATATTTTTTGTGATTATTTCTTTTTTCAAGCATGTCAACTAATTGAATTTCTGGCATAGGGATATTTTTATACCGCTGGTTTAATTCTACATATGCGAACTTTTCTGCAATCTTTGCATTCAAATAACTTTCAATAGATGGTGTAGCTGTACCTAATAAAATATTAGCACCATGGATGTTAGATAAAATAATGGATGCATCTCTTGCATTGTATCTCGGGGATGGATCAAATTGTTTATAGGAAACTTCATGCTCCTCATCAACAATTATCAACTTTAAATTGGTAAAAGGCAAAAAAATAGATGATCTAGCCCCAATAATTATTTTTGATTCATTTGTGGAAATTAGCTCATTCCAAAGTTCTGCTCGCTGATTGATATTAAGGCCAGAGTGATACACAGTTAAATTTTTGGAAAAAAACTTACTCAAACGATTTACCAGCTGCGTGGTTAAGGCTATCTCAGGAACTAAAAATAAAATTTGATTTGCATGCTTTAAATATTTTTTAATTAAACTAATGTATATTTCTGTTTTTCCAGATGATGTAACTCCCTTAAATAGGACAATATTATTTGATTTAAACTTCAAATTAATTTCGTCCAATGATTTCTGTTGCAATTCGCTTAAAACTATTTTTTTAGGTTTTGAATTTCCAAGCATGATATTTCTTTTAACCTCTTTTTCAAAAATTTCAAATATCCCTTTTTCTTCCATTCTTTTTAAAACTGATGCATATGAAGATTTTAATTGCTTGAAATCAGAAATTTTAATATCATCATTTGAATTTATTTTTAATTGTTTGTAATAATCATAAAAAAGTTGTTGATTTTTTGATTTGCTAATTAGTTCATAGATATTTTTTTCCTTTACACCATGTTTTAATCTGACATACTTAGCGTATTTTATGCTATACCTAGAGTATGTTTTTTCTTCAATTAAAAGAAAGCCTTTTTCACTGAGATTATGAATAATTTTAAAAACATTTGTTTTAGTTATTATTGCTGAAGACTGCTCTACTGATAACTGATTATTTATTTCCAGTGCATCTATTAACAAATATTCGTTATCATTAAGGTCTGACTTGATAATATTCGCCTTTGGATTTATAGAAATTACCGTCTCACTCTGAAGCAATAAATTACTTGGTAAAGCAGCCTTTAAAACATCACCGATGGGACACATATAGTACTTTGAAATCCAATCCCAAAATATTAATTGATCTTCATTTACAACCGGGCTATTATCAATAATTTGATGAATTGATTTCAATTCAAAGGATCCTTCAAACTCTTTATGAACAGAATGAGCAATTGCGGTTATAAATTTTGATTTTCCAAAAGGAACTATAATACGCATCCCAGGTTTTATGAAATCAAATTCCTGCTTTGAAACAAAATATGTAAATTTTTGATCAAGGGGAAGAGGTAAGATTACTTCTACATTATAACTCATTGAAAAAAAAGTAATTAAATTTATCGAATATTCCTAATACTTTATTATCTATACAATATTGATTTTATATGAATTTTAAAATAATTTATCTAAGCAGTGAAAAAAATAGTAATATAGAAATATTAGTTAATAATTATATAAAAAAAATAAAACATATAGCTGATGTGGAATTATTTAAAATTCACAATAAAAATAAATCCAAAAAGAATAAGTTTAATATTGATTATGAATCAAATTTGATAATAAATCAATTATCAAAAAATGATATCAATATCCTAATAGATGAAAAAGGAGATATCTATGAAACAATTGAGTTTTCTAAGTTCATCCAAAAAAACTTTCTTTATAGTTCAAAGAAAATTGTTTTCATTATTGGTGGTGCATATGGCTTTAATAAAGAATTAAATAAAAAAGTTGAAAAAAAAATATCTTTATCAAAATTTACATTTACACATGATATTGCAAGGCTATTATTAATTGAACAAATTTACAGAGCATTAACTGTGATTAAAAATTTTCCCTATCACAATCATTAATGGAAATATTATTTGCAACACATAATAAGAATAAATTGATAGAGGTAAAAAATTTACTTCCTAAAGGTATTACAATTTTAAGCCTAGAAGACATTAATTATTCTAACGAGGTAATTGAAGACAAAAAAACAATAATAGAAAATGCTGTCAAAAAAGCTTCTGAAATTTATAAAATTACAGGGAGAAATTGTTTTGCTGATGATACAGGCTTAGAAGTTGAAGAACTAGGAGGAAAACCAGGGGTTCACTCTAAAAGATTTGCTGGTAAAAATGCAGATAGTATGAAAAATATAAAAAAACTGTTAAAATTAATGAAAAACAAATCAAACAGGAAAGCAAGGTTTGTAACAGTAATTTCGTTAATTATTGATGGTAAAATCAAAACTTTTCAGGGTATTTGTAACGGACAGATAGCAAAAGAAAAAAAAGGAGATAAAGGATTTGGATATGATTCTATTTTTATTCCAAAAGGCGAGAAATTAACTTTTGCACAAATGGAAATGCATAAAAAAAATACAATCGCCCACAGAGCAATTGCAGTTAAAAAACTTGTATTTTTTTTAACAGAGCAATTCAATGCAAATTCATAACTTGTTATCAGAAATAAGTATTTTAAGGAATGAATAAATTGTTTTTTTTATTTTTTTTGATTGGCATGTCCTTAAGTTCACAAGAAATGACCTCCGTAAAGGGAGTAATATTAAATTCCAAAACATCTAAGCCACTTGAAAATGTCAATATTGTAAATCTTAATAAAGTCATCGGTACTTCTACAAACACAAGAGGAGAATTTGAAATAAGAGTTCAAGCTGACGATACATTACATTTTTCTTATTTAGGATTCAAATCAATCAAAGTTAGAGTAACTAATGATTGGATTAAATTCGGCTCAAATACAACAATTGAACTAACAGAAATGGCATTAGCTCTTGAAGAAGTAGTAGTTTCTGAATTAAAATTAACAGGATACCTTGAAATTGATATTAAGCAAGTACCCATAAATAATAATTACAGGTATAGCATCTCTGGTTTACCAAATGTTGGATACGAATCAAGTGCTAGACCTGAAAGTGCAGTTACAAAAGCTCTTAATGCTATTTTCAATCCTGTTGATTTTCTGTATAATATTTTTGGAAAAGAACCTAATCAACTGAGAAAATTAAGGAGAATGAAGGAAGATGATCAAATTAGAAATGCCCTAGTTAATAGATTCGATCGGGAAATGCTAATTGAATTTTTGAACATTGATAAAAATGATTTAGAAATGCTTATCAATCAATGTAATTATTCACAGGATTTCATTAAAAATGCAAATGATTTACAAATTTTAGATGCCATTAGTGAATGTTATGAAGAATATAAAGTTTTAAATAGATCTATAAAAAATAATTAAACTCGATTCTTAATTTGATTATAAAAAACAGCTGTTATCACGTAACTCAACGGTATAAACCATAATAATCCTACAAAAAAAGTAAATATTGATGTTAAAACAGCTATAATAACTAAAACTATTTGAAGAACTAAGTATTTTCTTTTGAACCCCTTCATCATTTTTCTACTTTTTTGGATTGCCTCCCAAGCATCAATTGAGTAGTCTTCGGCCATTATTAAGAAAGTCATAGAGTATGGAAGAGATGCAATTATAAAAGGTATTATTATTGAAAAACAAAAACTAGCAATTAGAAAAAAAACAAAAAATATTAAATCAAAAAAATCACTTTCAAAAGAAAATAATTTAAAAGGTGTTAAAAGAGCATTCCAATCATAATTAATAGTAAATGCTTCGAAAGATTGACCAAAGAATAAATCCAGATAGAGCAAAAACAATAAAAAGTTAATAGAGCAAAATACCAACAGAATTAAAAAACCTACAAAAATTACAATCAATGTAATGATTAAATATGCTAAAAGATTATTACCAAAATTAAATTTAAATCCATCCAATATATTTTCGACTTTGGGAAAATTATTATTAACAATATTTAATGAGTAGATACAATAACCAACAGTAATGGGGCCACTAATAATAAAACCAAAAATACCACCAACTGCAGGAATTGATTGAATTAGAGCTTGAAATATGCCTGCAACTAAAAAAATACAGATTGCCTGAAACCACTTTCCCTTCAGAGAAAAAAAAGTTTCCTTGAATAAGGAATTTAAACTTAAAGACAATTTATTATTTTTCAAGAGAGTAAAATTAATAATTAAAATAAATAATTGGTTAACTTTGCCATTCTTTAACATATAATTATATGTCAGAATTTAATTTAAATGCTATTTCACCAATTGATGGAAGATATGCAACAATTACATCAGAGTTGCAGGATTATTTTTCAGAGTATGCGTTGATTAAATATAGAATTAAAGTTGAAATAGAATACTTTATTTCTCTCTGTGAGTTTAATCTTCCTCAGTTAAAGAATTTCAATAAGAGAAATTTTTCAAAATTAAGAGAAATTTATTCAAATTTTAATATGAAAGATGCACGTAGTGTCAAATTAATTGAAAAGAAAACTAATCATGACGTCAAAGCTGTAGAGTATTTTATCAAACAAAAATTTAATGACTTAAACATTGGAGAGTACTCAGAATTTATCCATTTTGGATTGACTTCTCAAGATATTAATAACACAGCAATTCCCTTAATTCTCAAAGATATTTTACAAGAAGTGTATTTTGATAAAATTGATAATATTTTAAAAGCTCTTGATGATAAAATAAACAAATGGAAAAATATTCCTATGTTATCAAGAACTCATGGGCAAGCTGCTTCCCCAACTAAACTAGGAAAAGAGATAAATGTTTTTAAGGTAAGAATTCATGAGCAATTAAGTTTACTAAAAAAAATTCCCATCTCTGCAAAATTTGGAGGAGCAACAGGAAATTTTAATGCTCACATTGTGGCTTATGAAAAATATAACTGGTTAGAATTTTCTAAAAAATTCATAGAGAAAAAATTACATCTAAAGCATTCCTTTCCAACCACCCAAATTGATCATTATGATTATTTGGCAGCAATTTTTGATAATTTGAAGAGAATAAATACTATTCTAATTGATTTTAACAGAGATATTTGGCAATATATTTCAATGGACTATTTCACCCAAAGTGTTAATAAAAATGAAGTTGGAAGTTCTGCGATGCCACATAAAGTAAATCCAATAGATTTTGAAAATAGTGAAGGAAATTTATCTTTTGCAAATAATATATTTGAATTTCTTTCTAGAAAACTGCCAATTTCGAGATTACAAAGAGATCTAACAGACAGTACTGTATTAAGAAATATTGGTGTTCCGTTTGCACATACTATGATTGCTTTAAATTCGATTAATAAAGGATTAAATAAAATTGAGGTTAATAAAAAAACAATTGATGAAGATCTAGAAAATAATTGGGCAGTTGTAGCAGAGGCAATACAAACTATCCTCAGAAGAGAAAATTACCCAAAACCCTATGAAGCGCTAAAAAATTTAACAAGAACAGGTAAAAAAATTAACCAAGAAAGAATTGTAGAATTTATTAATAAACTTGACATTAAAGAATCCATTAAAATAGAATTAAAAAAAATAAATCCAAGTAATTATACCGGAATATAAGTAATTTTCAGTATGCATTTATTAAAAAAACTTTTCTTTCTTTTTTTTGCTTCATTACTGACCTACAGTTGTTTTGAAGACTTTGATGATCATGGAGCATATGCAAGTGAAATTAATGATTTTGTTTGGAAAGGAATGAATCTGATGTATTTATACAAACAAGAAATTAGTAATTTATCAAATGACAGATTCAATAACTCAGAAGAATATTCTTCTTATTTGAATAGTTTTGCAAGACCTGAAGATTTATTTGAATCCCTAATATATGAAAGACAAAATATTGATAAGTATAGCTACATAGTTGAAAACTATGCTCAATTGCAACAATCACAACAAGGAATCTCAATTTCAAATGGAATGGAGTTCGGGTTAGCTTTTGTTCCCAACTCTTCATTTGATATTTATGGATTTGTTAGGTATGTCCACCCTCAATCTCCAGCAGATGTAAATGGAATCAAAAGAGGTGATATTTTTACTGGAATTAATAATTCAACTCTTAATACTGACAACTATTTGGAGTTATTATCTCAAGATTCATACTCGGTCAATTTTGCAGATTATTTAGATAACAATACTGAAACAACCAATGATGACATGATTGAATCAAATGAAACCGATATACATTTGACCAAAATTTATTTAGAAAAAAATCCAATCTTTTTTTCAGAAATATTTACACACAACCAATCAAAAACTGGTTACATGATGTATAATCGCTTTTTAACAAATTATGAAAATAATTTAAACAGTATTTTCTCTGAATTTAAATCAAATAATATTCAGAATTTAATCCTTGATTTGAGATATAACCCTGGAGGTGCAATTAATAATGCAGTATATTTATCATCTCTCATAACAGGTCAATTTAATGATGAGATTTTTTGCTCGGACCAATGGAATAGTGAAATTCAAGAATTTTGGTTAAATAATAACCCTGAGAATTTAATCAGAAGATTTCAGACTTATGAAAATAGCTTATTTCTAAATAAAATCTACATCTTAACCTCTATAAGTACAGCATCTGCTAGTGAGCTTGTTATTAATTCTTTGAATCCTTACATAGATGTTATACACATAGGTGAAACAACATATGGAAAATACCAAGGCTCACTTACTCTTTACGACTCTGAAAATTTTTCTGCTGAAAATATAAATCCTTCACACAATTATGCACTTCAACCACTTGTATTTAAAATCCTAAATGCTGTTGGTAATACAGATTATTATGATGGATTACAACCTGACTATATTTTGCAAGAATTCCCAGGGAATATGGGTGAAATTGGAGATGAAAGTGAACCTTTACTTAACTTTACGCTAGATTTGATTAATTCAAAAAAAATTACATATACAAGATCTTCATATGTTAATTTTTTTGATGATAATTTAAGATTTGAACATTTAAATAAAGAAATGTATATTGAATAATATGTTAAAAAATATCAAGAACATAAATCGAAACTTGGTTTTCATTATAATTTTTTTTGGAATTTTATCTAGAATTCTTCCATTACCACCTAACTTCTCCCCTGTTATTGCAATTACCTTATTTGGTAGCTTATATTTTAAAGATAAAAATTTAGCATTTATTGCTCCAATTTCAATAATTCTCATTTCTGATTTAATTCTTGGTTTTATTCCTAATATTAATACTTATTTACCCTTAATATTTGTTTATTTTTTTTCAAGGAAAATAAATAGTATTGGTATAGTAAACCTGTTTATTGCCTCATTAATCTTTTTTCTGACGTCAAACTTTGGAGTTTGGATTCTTTCAAACTGGTATCCAAAAAGTTTTACAGGCTTGCTAATGTGTTATGAGGCAGCACTACCATTTTTTAGAAATACTCTTCTTTCAACTTTACTGTTCGGGTTAATATTTAAGGTTTCGTTTGAAAGAACATCAAATTTTATAGTAAGCAAGATTAACAGTTAATTACTTTCAGGCTTTTCAATCATCCTAGATTGAAAATCAATAGATGAAGATCCTGAAATTTTAATAATATCCTTGTCAATTTTTTTGAACTCATTAGAGCTATCATTAAAATGATTAACAGCAGTTCCCAGTGTATTACCGAGCTTATCATGATATGTTTTGTATGCATTTAAATGATTGGATAACTTCTCCACATTTTTTACAATATCGTTAATTGAATCTTCAATCTTCATATTGTGTAGGGCTTTTACAGTTATTTGTAGCATAGGAAAAAGACTCATTGGGGAAACAATCATAACCTTTTTTTCGTAAGCATAATTAACAAGATCCCTTTGATTAATTTTCAAAGATCCAACTCTACTATTTAGAAGATCTTGATACAAACCATCAGCAGGAATAAACATATAAGCATAATCTGTTGTTTTTTCATTTGGCCGAATATATTTAGAAGTTTCATCAATTCTAGATTTAATATCTGCCTTAAATTTTTTTTCTAATTCTGCAAGCTCCTCTTTCTTACTTGATTCAATCATTTTATTATAATTGTCTAATGAAAATTTAGCATCAATTGGAATTATAAAATCTCCAACTCTTACAATGGCGTCAACGGCTTCTTTATTTGAAAATGTGTATTGCATTTGAAACAACTCAGGAGGAAGAACATTCGCCAATAAGTTTTCCAATTGAATTTCCCCAAGCACCCCTCTTTGTTTTTGATTACCAAGAATCTTTTCTAATGTTTTCATTTGATTTGCAAAACTGAGCACCTGTTCATTGGTTCCTTTTATCTTTTCCAACTCTGATGTTACATCCTTGATTACTTTATTAGATTCTTTGAATTGTTGTGTGATTGACTCAGAAGAAGACTTGTGATAATCATTTAACTGTTTATTAATATTGTTTAGCTTGGATTCTATTTCTGCTCTGTTGTCTTTTGAATTTGAATCAATTTCTTTCCTAATCTCTTGTATCTGAGTGTTAAGGTTATTTGAGAAGTTTAAAAGATCTGATGCTTCGATTGATTTATTTGAGGATTTTATATTGAATATTAAATAAATTAATATAAAAACAACAGCGACTAATAAAACTATTATGAATATTTCCATAAAGTCAATTTACAATTAAATTTTAAAAATTTAAATGAAGAATTAAGCTATTTACTTAAATACATTTTTCTTCTTGAATATAACTCATAAAACTTATCATCTTGAAGATTATCAATAAATAAAATGCTTTCCCCGGTGCTTTTCATTTCTGGTCCCAGTTTTTTGTTAACATTAGGAAATTTGCTAAAGGAAAATACAGGTTCCTTGATTGCATAGCCTTTATAAGTTGGCTTAAAATCAAAATCTTTAACCTTGTTTACTCCCAGCATAACTTTAGTTGCATAATTTACATATGGTTCTTTGTAAGCTTTAGAAATAAAGGGTACAGTTCTAGATGCCCTTGGATTTGCTTCAATTATATAAACTTTATCATTCACTATTGCAAACTGAACATTAATCAAGCCAACTGTATTCAAAGCCTTGGCAATTTTTTTTGTATGGTCTTTAATTTGCTGAATTACTAAATCTCCAAGATTAAAAGGAGGTAAACATGCGTTAGAATCACCTGAGTGAATTCCACATGGCTCAATGTGCTCCATGATTCCAATAATATACACATCTTCTCCGTCACATATAGCATCCGCTTCAGCCTCTATTGCACCATCTAGGTAATGATCTAATAAAAGGTTATTATCAGGGATTTTTCTTAAAAGATCAATAACATGCTCTTCCAACTCTTGTTTATTAATAACAATTTTCATTCCTTGACCACCAAGTACATAAGAAGGTCTAACTAAAATCGGAAAATCCAGTTTCTCAGCGACTGCAAGTGCTTCATCTGCCGTTGATGCTGTATCAAACTTTGGGTAGGGAATTTTATTTTTTTTCAGAAGAGTTGAAAATGAACCTCTGTCTTCTGCCAGGTCTAATGATTTGTAATTAGTACCAATAATTTTGACTCCATATCTTTCTAATTTTTCTGCTAGTTTTAATGCAGTTTGTCCACCCAGCTGAACGATAACTCCTTCTGGTTTTTCGTGTTGAATAATATCATAAATATGTTCCCAAAATACAGGCTCAAAGTATAGTTTGTCAGCAATGTCGAAATCTGTTGAGACAGTCTCTGGGTTACAATTGATCATTATAGTTTCATATCCACACTCGGAACTTGCTAAAATACCATGAACACAACAATAATCAAATTCAATTCCCTGTCCAATCCTATTTGGTCCTGATCCCAATACAATTATCTTTTTCTTTTCCGAAACATGGCTTTCATTTTCTGAAAATCTAGTACCATCTTTCGATTCAATTTCATTTTCAAAAGTGGAATAATAATAAGGAGTGAAAGCCTTAAATTCAGCTGCACAGGTATCAACCAATTTATAAACTCTGTTTACATTCATTTCTTGTCTCTTGCTGTAAACTTCGCTTTCTAAACATTTTAAAATATGTGCAATTTGTCTATCTCCGTAACCTTTTTGTTTAGCTTCTAAAAGTAAATTTCTTGGAAGAGTATCAATTTTGAATTTGGATATTTCATTTTTTAAAATATGTAGCTCCTCATATTGTTTTAAAAACCACATATCAATTTTTGTAAGCTCATAAATTCTGCTCAAAGGTATCCCAAGTTGAATTGCATCATATATTACAAAAACTCTATCCCATGAGGCAATTGATAATTTAGAAATAATTGTTTCATAATCTTTTACTTCTTTGCCGTCTGCCCCGAGACCGTTTCTTTTAATTTCAAGAGATTGGGTCGCTTTATGCAAGGCTTCCTGAAATGATCTACCAATACCCATAACCTCTCCTACCGCCTTCATTTGAAGACCTAAGCGTCTATCACTACCTTCAAATTTGTCAAAATTCCATCTGGGAATCTTTACAATTACATAATCAAGTGTAGGCTCAAATAGAGCGGAAGTTGATTTTGTAATTTGATTTTGTAATTCATCAAGATTATATCCGATAGCTAGTTTTGCAGCCACTTTTGCAATAGGATATCCAGTAGCTTTACTTGCAAGGGCAGATGATCTTGAAACACGGGGATTAATTTCAATTGCTATAATTTCCTCTTTTTCGTCAGGACTAACAGCAAATTGTACATTACAACCACCTGCAAAATCTCCAATACTTCTCATCATTTTAATTGCCATGTCCCTCATGCGTTGATAACAAGTATCACTTAGTGTCATTGCTGGTGCTACTGTAATGGAATCCCCTGTATGAATTCCCATCGGGTCCACGTTTTCAATTGAACAAATAATAACAACATTATCATTTGAATCTCTCAAGAGCTCCAATTCATATTCTTTCCATCCTATTAAAGCCTTATCAATCATTACTTCATGAATAGGCGAAGTCTCAAGACCCCTAGTTAATAATTCATCAAAATCTTTTTCTTCATATACAAAAGAAGCACCTGTACCTCCAAGAGTAAAAGAAGCTCTAATGACAAGAGGAAAACCAAATTTTTGTGCTATTTCTTTTCCTCTTAAGTAAGATGTTGCAGTTTCTTGTGGGGCCATTGGAATACCTATCTCAAGCATCAGATTTCTAAATTTTTCTCTATCCTCTGTGATATTAATTGCACTTATATCAACTCCAATAATTTTCACATCAAAATCGTCCCAAATACCTTTTTCATCAGCCTCTATACATAAGTTTAGGGCAGTTTGCCCACCCATAGTTGGTAAAACAGCATCAATATTTGGATGTTTTTTTAAGACTTCAACTATCGAAGATGTATTAAGAGGAAGAAGATAAATATGATCAGCCATGACAGGGTCTGTCATTATAGTTGCAGGATTAGAATTTATTAAAATGGTTTCAATTCCATCTTCTTTAAGTGAACGCAAGGCTTGCGATCCTGAATAATCGAACTCACAAGCTTGACCTATGATAATAGGTCCAGATCCGACAATTAAAATTGATTTTAGGCTAATATCCTTAGGCATCAAAAAAGTTTGTTAAATGTACTAATCAAAAAAATAAAAAAAAAGGTGTTATCTAAAGTAACACCTGACTAAATATTAACAATTGTTAATCATTTTATTTTGGACTTTTTTCTGATGAAACAGAAAGTTTTTTTCTCCCCTTTGCACGCCTTCTAGAAAGAACCTTTCTTCCTGCGGCAGTAGCCATTCTTTCACGAAAACCGTGTTTATTTTTTCTCTTACGCTTCGATGGTTGGTAGGTTCTTTTACTCATAAAAAATGATTAAATCGCGGGCAAATATACAAAGAGTTTTTAGTTAAACAAACCATTTATATATATTATTAAAATTGTTTTTTTATTTTAGCTACAATAAATTTTTAATTTGTGTTTAATAAAAAATTCAAGTTAGTTATTGTTACAATTTTAATTGCCTTTTCAGTATACCAATTTTATGAGGGGTTTATTGGAAATGGAATTATGTATCTATTCTTTTCATTATTTTTTCTGCTAATCTATTTCAAAAACGAATTTTTAATACTTGCCTTTTTCCAATTAAGAAAACAAAATATGATTGGTGCTGAAAAATGGTTAAATAAAATCAGAAACCCCAAATCTGCACTAATTACAAAACAACAAGGTTATTATAATTATATGAGAGGACTCATCATTTCTCAAACCAACATGAATCAGGCAGAAAAATTTTTTAGAAATGCAATTGATCTTGGGCTTAACATGGATCATGATCTAGCCATGGCAAAGCTGAATCTTTCTGGAATTCTTTTTACAAAAAGAAGAAAAGTTGAAGCTCAAAAGCTTTTGAAAGAGGCACAAGAGCTTGATAAACAAGGAATACTAAAAGAGCAAATTAAAATGATGAAAAATCAAATGAAAAGAGGAAATATGCCAAATCAGCACTACAACAGAGGTGGGTTCAGAGGGCGATAGTTAACTCATTGATATTATCTTTTCTAAATTTTCATTAAACCATTTAGCTCTGATAATTATCATCTCATGATTTCCTCCTTCAACTTTAATGCAATTATCTATATTCTTAATTGGAAATATTTTATCTTCTGTTCCGTGAATATGAACCAAATTAGGGTTCACAGTATCATTTTTCCATCTTAACAAATTATCAACTGCCCACTTGAGATAATATTCTTCTCTTTCTGTCAAGTATCTCTCAGCTAAATCTATTCTTTTGTAAAATTTGTTAAGTTTAAACTTCACAGAATTTTTTATGAGACTATCAAAAAGTGAGTATGGAATAGGCTTATCCAAACCATAATGCTTTGCTAATTTAAAAAGTTTCGGAAATTCTTTTTCACTTTTTACACTTGAAACAATAATAATTTTTTTTGTATCTACGATTTTACTCAACTCTTGTACAATTATTCCACCAAATGAGACTCCTAATAATATTACATTTTTGTGTTTTATCTTCATAGATAACCTCTTACAGTAATCTTTTAAATCTTCATTTAGCTTGGGCTTAATCCAATCTATTCTATGCAATTGATAACTTGAATTAGGAATTTTGACGTTTTCAAAAATTTGTGAATTAGCAGCCAAACCAGGCATCATATATACATGATTTTTTTGTTTAATATCAGACATCAAATTAGCATTAATTAATTTTTTTTTATTTTTGTATTAGGACCAAAGATATTTACATGCAAATTACTGATAATGATTTTCTTAGGCAATTTGAGGTTAAAGTTAATGATGGCTTGGCTATAATCGAGTATTCGTTACAAGAAAGAAAAATATTTCTTACTAAAATAATTGTCCCTGAAATGTCTGATAAAGACGATTTTACAGAAAATTTTCTTTCAAATGTTTTGACTATTATAAGTGAAAAAAATGTGAGAGTTGTGCCAACTGCATCTGTTATTACGAAGTTTATTAGAAAAAATAGAAAATTTAAGGCTTTATTACCAGTTGGAATAAGAATATAAACTTTCTCTTTCTTTAATTTTTTCTTTGACCTTTGCCTTCATAAACCCTTCATCATCAATTTCAGTTAATTTAACTTTTACAAGTTTGTTGCATAAATACGGATTCCACGGGATTTTTACTTTGACATAATTTTCAGTAAATCCATGAATATATCCTGATTTATTTTCAGTTTCAAACAAAACATGTTTAATTTTATTGATTTGGGATTCGTAAAAAATTCTCTTTTTCTTTTCTGAAAGGGATCTTAACATTTTACTTCTTCTCGCCTTTTCTTCTACAGGGACAAGATTATCCATTTTTGATGATTCTGTGTTTTCTCTTTCTGAATAAGTGAAAACATGTAAATACGAAATACTTAAACCCAGCAAAAAATTGTAAGTCTCTATAAAGTCATCTTCAGTTTCTCCAGGAAATCCAACAATTACATCTACCCCAATACATGCATTTTTTATTTTGTCTCTTATGTAGTTTATTTTATTCTGATAAAGCTTTTTTTGATATCTTCTTCTCATCAATCCTAAAATCTTATCAGATCCGCTTTGAAGTGGGATATGGAAATGAGGAACAAATCTTTTGCTTGTTGAAATAAAATCAATTATTTCATTTTTCAATAAATTAGGTTCAATTGAAGAAATTCTAAATCTATCAATTCCTTCAAACTGATCAAGACCCTTAATCAGCTCTAAAAATGTGTGTTTATGTTTTTTATCACCAAATTCACCCTTTCCAAAATCTCCAATATTGACTCCTGTTAAAACAATTTCTTTAACCCCATTTTGAGAAATTGATTTGACATTATTAAATATATTTATCAAGCTATCGCTTCTCGACCCACCCCTGGCAAGTGGGATTGTGCAATAAGAGCATTTATAATCACAACCATCTTGAATTTTTAAAAAGGACCTGGTTCTGTCATCAATTGAGAAGCTACTTTCATATGAATGAACCTCATTTATATTGCAGGAATGAATTATTGGCTTAGATGCAACTTCTAGTGCATCTAAATAATTAACAATGTTAAATTTTTCGTTTGCTCCAAGAACTAGATGAACACCAGGAATTTTTGAAATTTCTTCTGGTTTCAATTGAGCATAACATCCAATAACAATATTCTTTGCTTTAGGATTTAACTTTTTTGCTTTATTTAAATAAGTTTTAAATTTCCTGTCTGCATTTTCAGTTACAGAGCAGGTATTAATGATATAAAAGTCAGCTTTGCTGCTAAATGGGGTTAATGCATAACCATTTTTAGATAAGGATCTTGAAATTGTTGAAGTCTCAGTAAAATTGAGTTTACACCCTAGCGTGGATAATGCTACTTTTTTTTGAACTGATTCCATTGATTAATTAAAAGGATTGTAAATTTACGAGTATTAAAAAAAAGTTGGTGAAAAATATTAAGTTATTTTCTCTTGTTTTCTTGTTTTTTTTAGCCTTTTCATGTGAAAAGAAAATTAAAATTGATAAAAAAACTGTGTTTAGATACAATGAAACAAAAAATATAAATTCTTTAGATCCAATATTTGCTAAAGACTTGTCTAGCATTAAGGTTGTTAATCAACTTTTTAATGGCTTGGTTGATTTAAATACTAAACTAGAAGTGATACCATCAATTGCTAAAAGTTGGAAGATATCCTCTGACGGAAAAGTTTATACATTTATTCTTAGAGATGATGTTTTTTTTCACCCCCACCCTGATTTAAAAGAAAGAAATGTCAAAGCTAGAGATTTTGAGTATAGTTTTGAAAGATTAATTGATCCAAACAATGCATCTCCAGGGAAATGGGTCTTTGATAAAGTGGATAATTTTAAAGCTATTAACGATACTGTTTTTAAAATCACACTACATCAGCCCTATAATCCTTTTTTAGGAATATTAACAATGAAATATTGCTCTGTTGTTCCAAAGGAGGTCATAGAATCAATAAATGCTGAATTTAGATCTTCGCCGATTGGTACTGGTCCCTTTAAGTTTAAGAGATGGGAGGAAAATATTAAGTTGGTATTAAGAAAAAATGATGAATACTTTGAAAAAGATCAAAAAGGAGTGCAACTCCCCTATCTTGAAGCAATTTCAATAACTTTTTTACCGGAGAAGCAAAGTGAATTTTTACAATTAATCAAAGATGAAATTGATATGATTTCAGGAATTGACAGTTCATTTAAAGATGAAATTTTAGAAATTAATGGAGATATAAAAAATAAATATAAACAAAGCATTAAGATGCTTAAAGGGCCATTTCTAAACACTGAATATCTTGCTTTTTTTATGAGTTCAATGAAAAAAGAAGTTCAATCTCCATTAATAAGAAAGGCGATAAATGTAGGATTTGATAAACATAAAATGATCAGATTTTTGAGAAATGGAATTGGGAAACCAGCAAACGGAGGAATAATTCCAATAGGACTTAATGGTTATAAGATAAATGAAAATAACAGATATGACCCTAAAAAAGCCAAAGAATATATTGATCTATACAAGAAAATTACAAATGAAATTCCACATTTAAAACTAACAACTTCACCAGAATATGTCGTCTTTTGTGAATTTATTCAAAAAGAATTAGAAAAAATTGGGTTAAATATTTCGATTGAAGTAATTCCAGGATCATCGTTAAGAGAGGCAAAAGCAAATGGAAAATTAGATTTTTTTAGGGCAAGCTGGGTTGCAGATTATCCAAGCGCAGAAAATTATCTTTCCCTTTTTTATAGTAAAAATCTTTCACCAGATGGGCCTAATTATACCCATTTTAAAGATGGTTTTTTCGATTCCATGTATAATGAAATTGTGAGTGAAAAAATCGAAAAAAATAATATTTTAAAATATCAAAAATTAGATTCAATAGTTAACTCTAAGTATGTAATCGTTCCATTATTTTATGATGAAATTGTAAGATTCATTTCAAAAAATATTACGGGAATGGAGCTAAATGCAATAAATACTCTTGATTTAAAGAGAGTTAAGAAAAAATAACTTAATCAATATATTTTTTCATTAAAATACTGTCAACTTTGAATCCATTTCTTGAATAAAATTTTTCAAGTTTCTCTTTACAAAATAATGTTATTCGATAACACCCTTTTTTTTTCGCAATTGCTATCAACTCTTTAATTAGAGACACTCCTACCATTTTTCCTCTGACTTCTTCATCAACTACAATATCCTCAATATGACCAGCAACTTCTCCCCTAATTTTATTTTCGATAACGATACTTCCATAAGCAACTATTTTTTCATTAAAAACACCGACTATGGAATTCGAACTCGAGTTGGAGACAAAACTATGCCAAGCGCTTTGTTTTTCTACAGAACCCAAATCAATTTCTTTTAGTTGATTCAGTAAAATAAATACCTCATCTAAATCAGCTTTTTCAATACCCCTGAATTGAACTTTACTCATTATTTCAAATATGAATTAACGTAAAAATAACAAAGATATAGATACTTAGGTAATTATTTCTTTTTGAACTTAGCGTATTTAGTTCTAAACTTATCAACTCTACCTGCGGTATCAACAAGTTTAGCTTTGCCTGTGTAATATGGGTGAGATGTCCTTGAAATTTCAAGCTTCACTAAAGGATACTCCGTGCCATCAACAGAGATGGTTTCATTAGTTTCGGCAGTAGACTTGGTTAAGAAAACATCATTATTTGACATGTCTTTGAAAGCAACAATTCTATAATTCTCTGGATGTATTCCTTTTTTCATTATTTTTCTTTAGAGGTGCAAATTTATTGATTTTTTGAAATTAAACAATAATTGATGAAAATTAATTTAATTTTTTTGGAATAACCTTTTTGTATATTTGAAAAAAAATATGCAGAAATGGAAACTAACATGAAAAAAAATACGATAGATATTGGAGTTAAATTAGGAACTTTATTATTCATTATAACAGCTTTGGTTTACGTAATAGATGTAAAACTATTTACGAACCCTTATTTAATGCTTGCATTTATGCTGCCGACCCTTATTTTTAGTATATATTCTGTAATTAGTGCGAGAAAAATACAAAATCAAGTTATTTCTTTCAAAGAGGCATTTATATCATATTTCTTATGTGTTGCTATTGGATATTTTATTGCTACCATTGGAAATATTGTTCTTTTTAAAATAATTGATCCGTCAGCTGCTGACCTTATACACGAGGAAATCATGTTATTTTCAAAAACAATGATGGAAAATTTTAACACCCCATCTGATATTATTAATGAAACAATGAATGAAATGCAAAACAACCATTCCTTTTCTTACAAAGCTATTTTTCAAAATTATGCAAATGCACTTTTAAGGAATGCAATTTTTGGTCTCATTGTGGCAGGAATTTTAAAAAAATCCTAATTATTAATGCAAATTTCCGTTGTTTTACCGCTTTTAAATGAAAGAGAATCCCTTTTTGAATTAACTGATTCAATTGTTAATGTGATGAGATCATATGATTTTTCTTACGAAATCATCTTTATTGATGATGGAAGTAGTGATAATTCATGGGAAATAATTCAACAAATTTCTCAAAGTAATGAGAATGTAAAAGCAATAAAGTTTCAAAAAAATTACGGAAAATCTCAGGCATTACATGTTGGATTTGATCTCTGTAATGGTGATGTTGTATTCACTATGGATGCAGATCTTCAGGATGACCCAAGAGAAATTCCAGAAATGTATGATTTAATCAAAAACGATAATTATGATTTAGTTTCTGGATGGAAAAAGAAAAGATTTGATTCTTTGATTTTTAAAAATATCCCATCTAAAATCTTCAACTTTGCTGCTCGTATGACATCAGGCATTAAACTAAACGATTTTAATTGCGGTTTAAAAGCGTACAAAAAGAGCGTAGTAAAGTCTATCAATGTTTATGGTCAAATGCACAGATACATTCCGATTTTAGCTAAAAATGAAGGATTTACAAAAATTGGTGAAAAGATTGTAAATCACAAACCAAGAAAACATGGAAAAACAAAATTTGGACCTAGTAGATTTTTACATGGTTTTTTAGATTTACTAACTGTTTGGTTTATTTCTAAATTTGCAAGAAGACCAATGCATCTTTTTGGGTCTCTTGGGCTTTTTATGATCTTAACGGGATTAATATTTGCAATATACTTAGGAATTGATAAGTTATTTTTAAACCCTGTTGGAAGATTAATCACTGAAAGGCCTGAATTCTTTATCAGTTTGGTAACCATGATTATTGGAAGTCAATTTTTTTCTATGGGGTTTATTGGTGAATTAATGTTAAAAAATGCACACAAAAAACCGCAATATCAGATTTCAAAAAAATTAAATTTGTGATTTATTTAACAGCTCAAAATAATCTAATAAATAGGTAAAGCCTAATTTTACCGCAATATCTACATATGAATAGTAATATTCAAAAAAGAATTGAAGAGTGGTCCAAAGACCCATTTTGTAATGAAACAATTCTAAAAGTCTCCGAATTAAAAAAAGATCCAGAGTTATTGTACGACTCCTTCTACAAAGAATTAGAATTTGGTACTGGTGGAATGCGTGGAATTTCAGGAGTTGGAACAAATAGAATCAATAAATATACAATTGGAAGAAATACTCAAGGAATAGCTAACTATATTAATAAAATTGAAAATGGAGTTAAGAAAGTAGTTATTGCTTATGATTGTCGAAATGACAGTGAATACCTAGCTAATGTTGTGGCAAATATATTTTCAGCGAATAACATAAAAGTATTTCTTTTCTCATCTTTAAGGCCAACCCCCGAATTATCTTTCGCTGTAAAAAAATTAAATTGTATTTGTGGTATTGTATTAACAGCTTCTCATAATCCACCTGAATACAATGGGTATAAAGTTTATTGGAAGGATGGAGGGCAAATAGTTCCTCCTATTGATGATATACTCATTTCAAGAATTATGAAAGTTAAGTTCAATGCAATCAATTTCAAGCGCAATGACAAATTGATTCAGTTGATTGATAAAGAATTTGATGAATTATTTATAGATGTCTGCTTGAAAAATAGTTTAGATAACCGTGTTAAAAAGAGATCAGATAAAAAAATTGTTTTTACTTCTCTGCACGGAACAGCTTCAGAAATAATGCCAAATACATTTAAGAAAGCTGGATATACAGCAGTAAAGTATGTTGAAAAACAAATGATACCTGATGGTAATTTTTCAACAGTAAAATCTCCAAATCCTGAGGAAATTGAATCTTTTGAAATGGCACTAGAAATTGCAAAAGCAGAAAATTCAGACCTGGTTATTGGAACAGATCCTGATTCTGATCGTTTGGGAATTTCTGTAAGAGATCAAAATAAAAAATTAATACTTCTTAATGGCAACCAGCTAATGATAGTTGTATTTGACTATTTACTTAATAAAATAAATGAAACTAAATCATTAGATAATAGTTACTACATAGCATCCACTGTTGTATCTACTCCAATGATTGAAAAAATAGGTAGATTTCATAATGTTGATGTTAGACTAGGGCTTACAGGTTTTAAGTGGATCGCAAAAATGATAGAAGACTTTCCTAATCAAAATTTTATTGCTGGAGGTGAGGAAAGTTATGGTATTATGATAGGATCAAATGTCAGAGATAAAGATGCAATTTCTGCTTCATTATTAGTAAGTGAAATGATGTCATTTTATCAAGAAAAAAATTCTTCTATTTTTGAAGAATTAATAAAAATTTATCAAAAAATTGGTTTTTATAAAGAAAGATTAATATCTGTAAAAAAAACAGGTGAAAAGGGGTTAAATGAAATTAATGATATCATGACGAATTACAGAAATAATCCATTCCAAAAATTAAATGAATCTAGAATTAAATTCATTAAAGATTATAAAAAATCAGAAGAAAAAAATCTTATCACCAACAAAATAAATAAGCTTAAGTTTCCAAAATCTAATGTTTTAGAATTTGAAGCAGAAAATGGTTATAAACTGATTTTTAGACCAAGTGGTACTGAGCCTAAGATAAAAATGTATATTAGTGTAAATACGAAACTAGAAATCAAACAAGATTTTGAAAAAACAGAAATGTTTTTGGAAAATGAAATTAATAAGATTATTAACGAAATTAATTTATGAATAAAAATTATTTTTCAAGAATTTTTAGTTACGCATGGGTCTATAAAAAGTATTTTGTCCTAAATATAATGTCTAATATATTCTATGCTTTTTTTGGAACTATGTCAATGATTTCCCTATTTCCTATGCTCAAAGTTTTATTTGAGCAAACAGAAGCCATGACAACTCCCCCAGTTTGGAGAGGTGGATTAGAGATTGTTGGATTTGCAGAAGACTATCTAAATTTTTTTGTTACCACAAAGAAAATGGAAGGCAATAATGATGTGTTAATTTTCATGGTTGGATTAATTGTTATTACTTTTTTACTTAAAAATATCTTCAACTATCTATCAATGTTCTTTATCACTTTTTTAAGAAATGGAGTTGTATTTGATATTAGGAATCAGATTTACAACAAAATTTTAATGCTTTCCCTTCCTTTTTATAGTGAAAAAAATAAAGGAGATATTGTGGCAAGAATATCATCGGATGTTCAAGAACTTGATAATTCATTTTTATCAATTTTTGCACTTATTGTCAAAGAACCAATAATGATATTATTTACATTGATTTCTATGTTTATAATAAGTCCTAAACTAAGTGTTTTTGTTATTATTTTTATTCCATTGTGTGGTTTAGTTATTTCTATTGTAGGGAAATCATTAAGAAGAAAATCACTAAGAGTACAAAATGAACAAGGAAAATTCATATCAATTGTTGATGAAACTATTTCAGGATTAAAAATTTTAAAAGTTTTTAATGCTGAAAGTATATTTTCTCAAAAATTTTATTCATCTACAAGTAGATTTTACAAGTTTTCAAACTCAGTATTAAACAGAAAAAATATAGCTGGTCCCCTAAGTGAATTTTTAGGTATCACTGCGATTTCAGGAGTTTTATGGTTTGGAGGAATGATGGTGCTAAGAGAAAATGCATTAGATGCTAGTGCTTTTATTGTCTACCTAGGCCTGGCTTATAATATTTTAACGCCAGCAAAAGCATTAAGTGGAGCAACTTACAAGTTGAAAAAAGCCTCTGCGTCAGCCGATAGAATCTTTCAGGTAATCGACAATAATAGCATAATAAATGAAAAAATAAATGCTAAGCAGATTCAAGACTTTAAAAAAGAAATTAAGCTTAATAAAGTAACATTTAGATATGAAAACACTGATGTAATTAAGGATTTAAATATCAAGATAACAAAAGGACAATCTGTGGCATTAGTTGGTCAATCGGGTAGTGGAAAATCAACAATTGCAAACTTAATATGTAGATTTTATGACATAAATGAAGGAAGCATAACCATTGATGGTGTAGATATCAAAAATATAAAGAAGAAATCTTTAAGAGATTTAATAGGGCTTGTAACACAAGACGCAATCCTTTTCAATGATTCCATAAAAAATAATTTACTTATTGCCAAGCCTTCAGCAACTGATCAAGAAATTATTGATGCATTAAAAGTAGCTAACGCATGGGAATTTGTTAAAGATTTACCTCAAAAAATAAATCATAATATTGGTGAATCTGGAAATAAACTCTCAGGAGGTCAAAAACAAAGACTTAGCATTGCAAGAGCAGTGCTAAAAAATCCATCTATTCTTGTTCTTGACGAGGCAACATCAGCCCTGGATAGTGAAAGTGAAAAATTAGTCCAAGATGCTTTAATTAATCTTATGAAAAATAAAACATCCATTGTAATTGCGCATAGACTATCTACTATTCAAAATGCAGATAAAATTATTGTTCTTGACAATGGCAAAATAATTGAAGAAGGGAAACACAAAGAACTAATGTCAAAAAAAGGAACTTACAATGCTCTTGTGAAAATGCAATCTTTGATTAGTTAGAGTTCTGTTCAAAAAGAGTTAATAACTATTTAAATTAATAGAGTATATTTCAAACTTATTAGAATAATTTCATACTTAATTTCTGATAAATTTTTATGATATCTTTTTTTGAATCTTCAGAAAAAAATATTTTCGCAGTACAATCTAATAAACCTCTCTCGGAACAAAACTGCAACAAACTCCAGTGGTTATTTGGAAATGCAAAAAAACTGAAAGAAAAATCCATAGTAAATAATTTTATTGGTCCTCGATCCTCAATGATCTCCCCATGGAGTACCAATGCTGTTGAAATGTGTGAAAATATGGGTATTGATGGTATAGCTAGAATTGAAAAGTATTTTTATGACGAGAATTCTAATTTTTCTTTTGATCCGATGACTAACGAAAAATTTAAATGTTTAGATCAAAATATTTTTAAATTAAATATTACTCCAGTGGAAATATTGGAAATTAAAAATATTAGAAAATATAATGTAGAAGAAGGTCTAGCATTAAGCCATAATGAAGTTGAATTTTTGGAAGATGTTGCTAAAAAAATTGGAAGAAACCTTACAGATTCTGAAGTTTTTGGTTTCTCTCAGGTGAATTCTGAGCATTGTAGACATAAAATTTTTAACGGAACATTTATTATAGATAAAGAAGTAAAAAAAGAATCACTTTTTTCACTAATCAAAAAAACTTCTAAATTAAACTCAAAAAATTTAGTATCTGCTTATAAAGATAATGTGGCATTTATAGCCGGACCTGAAATTACGCAATTTGCACCCAAAAATTCAAGTTTCTCCGACTTCTACGAAAGCAAGAAAATTGATTCAGTTATTTCTTTAAAGGCAGAAACCCATAATTTTCCAACTACTGTTGAACCATTTAACGGAGCAGCTACTGGCTCAGGTGGAGAAATCAGAGATAGATTAGCGGGTGGAAAAGGATCTCTGCCAATTGCTGGTACAGCAGTTTACATGACCCCATATTCTAGAGTTAGTGATTACCCTTGGGAAAAATCTATTGATGAAAGGAATTGGTTATATCAAAATCCATCTGACATACTTATCAAAGCATCCAATGGTGCGTCTGATTTTGGAAATAAATTTGGTCAACCCTTAATTTGTGGGTCAGTACTAACTTTTGAGAATAAATTTGAAAATAATATCCAATCATTTGATAAGGTTATTATGTTGGCTGGCGGTATAGGATATGCTAATAAAAATCATGCAACAAAAGAGAAACCGAAAAAAGGAGATATAATTGTAATACTTGGGGGAGATAATTATAAAATTGGAATGGGTGGTGCAGCAGTTTCCTCAGCTGATACCGGTAACTTTTCAACTGGAATTGAACTAAATGCAGTCCAACGTTCAAATCCTGAAATGCAGAAAAGAGTTGCAAATGCCATTCGAGGAACAATAGAGGATTCTAAAAATTGTATTATTTCAATTCATGATCATGGCGCGGGGGGCCATCTTAATTGTCTAACAGAGCTTGTAGAAGAAACAGGAGGCTATATAGAACTAGATAAGCTCCCAATTGGTGACCCAACTTTGTCAAATAAAGAAATAATTGGAAATGAATCCCAAGAAAGAATGGGACTTATTATTAATAAATCTGATTTAGATAAATTTTTTAAAATATGTAAAAGAGAAAAAGCTCCCATGTATGTAGTTGGGGAAGTAACAGATGATAAAATATTTGAAATACATTCGAAAAAATCTGGAAAAAGCTGTGTAAAGTTAGAACTAAAACATTTTTTTGGCAGTTCTCCTAAAACTATCTTGAAAGACACTTCAATTTCAGCTAATTATCCAAAAATCAATTACAAGGAAGACGATATATATGATTATTTAAAAAGTATATTTCAACTTGAATCTGTTGGTTGCAAAGACTGGCTGACCAATAAAGTTGATAGATGTGTGGGGGGGCGAATTGCAAAACAGCAATGCGCAGGTGAACTTCAATTACCACTAAATAATTGTGGAGTAGTTGCATTAGATTTCTCAGGGGACAATGGAATTGCCACATCGATTGGACACTCCCCTATTTCAGGTTTAATTGATCCTGCTGCAGGTAGTAAAAATAGTATTGCTGAAGCACTTACCAATATTATTTGGGCACCTTTAAATGAAAAAATTAGAGGAATTTCACTATCAGCAAATTGGATGTGGCCATGTAAGAACATTGGTGAAGATGCCAGACTATATAAAGCTGTTGAAGCGGCATCAAACTTTTCAATTGAATTAGGCATAAATATACCTACAGGAAAAGATTCTCTATCCATGAATCAAAAATATAAGGACAAACAAGTAAAATCACCAGGAACAGTTATCATTTCTGCTACAGCGCATTGCACTGATATAAATAATATAATTGAGCCTGTTTTCAAGAAAAAAAATGGTTCGATTTATTATGTCAATATTTCCTCTGATAGTTATTTTCTTGGTGGGTCAGCATTAGGGCAAATAATTGGGTCAATTGGAAAAAAATGTCCGTCTGTTAAAAATCCGAAATTCTTCGTAAAAACCTTCAATACAATTCAAGAATTAATTGGTAAAAAACAAATTATTGCTGGTCATGATATAGGTTCTGGAGGTCTAATTACAACAATTATGGAAATGTGTTTTGCATCAGTTAATATTGGTGCTGAAATTGATATTTCTGAAATTGGTGATGATGATATTATAAAAAAATTATTCTCTGAAAATACAGGTTTAGTATTTCAATCTGTGGATGACTCAATTGAAATAAATTTAATTGAAAATTCAATTGAATTTTATAAAATTGGTGAAGTTGTTGAAGGAGATAATCTCACAGTATCAAATAAAAACAAAAAATACACATTTAATATTTCCGAATACAGAGATGTTTGGTTTAAGACTTCTACAATATTGGATAGGAAACAGACAGCTAATCAGTTAGCAGATGTGAGATTCAATAACTACAAGAAACAACCTCTAAATTTTACTTTTCCTAAAAAATTTAATGGTAATATTCCTGAATTCATAGGCAATAATAAACCTGTTGCAGCAATTTTAAGAGAAAAAGGAAGTAATAGTGAAAGAGAATTAGCAAATGCACTACACCTTGCTGGTTTTATGGTAAAAGATATTCATATGACTGATTTAATTTCTGGTAAAGAAGATCTAAAAGATATTAAGTTTTTAGGTGCTGTTGGTGGTTTTTCCAACTCTGATGTTTTAGGATCCGCAAAAGGTTGGGCAGGTTCATTTAAATACAACAAAAAAGCTAAAAAATACTTGACTGATTTTTTCAACAGAAAAGACACTCTATCGATTGGCATTTGTAATGGATGTCAGTTGTTTATGGAGTTAGATTTAATTTATCCAATGCATAAAAATCATGGGAAAATGACTTTCAACGAATCCCAAAAACATGAGAGTAATTTTACCTCTGTTAATATTATAAAAAATAATTCAGTAATGCTTGGATCATTAGAGGGACTAAATCTTGGAGTTTGGATCAGTCATGGAGAAGGAAAGTTTGATTTACCTCATGAAATAGAAAATTATAATATTACAGCAACCTACTCTTACAATGAATACCCTTCTAACCCAAATGGATCTGACTTCAACACAGCAATGCTTTGCAGCCATGATGGAAGACATCTTGTAACCATGCCTCATATTGAAAGATCTATATTTAAATGGAACTGGGCATATTATCCAGAAAATGTTAAAGGAAAAGTAAGTCCTTGGATTATGGCATTTATTAATGCAAGGAATTGGATAATTAAAAAAAAGTAAATTTTGTGGAATGATATTTGGTTTTAATCATATATGAAATTGAAACTTATTTATTTTTTTTGTTTTTTCTACTTGATTTCATTTTCACAGAAAAAAGTCACTTTCCACAAGGCAAAAGTAAATTATTCCTCATCAAAAGATTTAAATCTACTAGAAGATAATGGTATCTCTGTAGAGCATGGAATCCATAAAAAAAACTATTTTTTAATTTCTGATTTTTCTGAAAATGAATTAAAAACCATAAAGAACTTAGGTTTAAACTATTCAATTATCATCGAAAATGTGTCTGAATATTATAAAAAGCAAAATACTGTTAAAATTTCAGAAAATAATTTCGAATTATGTAATTCATCAAATGATTATTCAACACCAGAAAACTATTTTGAAAAAGATCCTGAAGATTTTGGTGGATTTTATACGTATGATGAAATGCTTGATCAATTAGATTTGATGTATTCTTTATACCCAAATTTAATTAGCCCGAGACAAGAGATTAAAGATGATAACAATACAGACACTCCACATATTCATGAAACTTTTGAAGGGAGATTTTTACAATATGTAAAAATCTCAGACAATCCAAATCTTAATGAAATAATGGATGAGCCCCAAATATTATATACCTCTCTCCATCATGCGAGAGAACCAGCATCGCTGCAGCAATTAATTTATTTTATGTGGTACATATTAGAGAATTATGAAACCAATGATGAAATAAAAAATATAATTGATGGTAGTGAATTATATTTTGTTCCATGTGTTAATCCTGATGGATATATTATGAATGAAATAATGGAGCCCAACGGTGGTGGTTTGTGGAGAAAAAATACTTTTAATGGTCATGGTGTTGATAATAACAGAAACTATAATTACATAGATGAAAATGGAAATGAAATTTGGGATACAACTGGAACTTCTAATAATCCCAACGGTCAAACCTACCCGGGTGAATATCCTTTTTCTGAAGCTGAAAATCGAGCAATTAAGTATTTAGTCGAAAATAATGATTTCAAGATCGCATTAAATAATCACACATATGGTAACCTATTACTTTATCCATTTGGGTATGAATATGATACTTATACTGAGGATAATTCAATATTTGAATTTATATCTAATTCATTGGTCCTTGAAAATGGTTACGATAATATTATCAGCTCAGAATTATATCCTGCTTCGGGTGATAGTGATGATTTTATGTATGGAATGCTGCAAACTGAAAATGGTGAAATTAGAAATAAAATATTTGCTATGACACCTGAAATTGGTAGTTCGTTTTGGCCGCAAGCCTCTCAAATTGAGAAGATATGTAAAGACATGCTTTATTTTAACTTAACTGCTGCAAAAATTATTGGAAATTATGGGGTTTTAACAGACTTAAATCAAGAATTTGTTCTGGATAATAACTTTGAAGCATTATTTAATTTTCGAAGAATTGGCTTAGCTAATAATGAACCATTTGTAATATCCATTGTTCCAATTTCAGAAAATATTAATAATATTACTTCTGATCCAGTTGTGTTTAATTTTAATGAAATAGGTCAATTTGAAAACGGATCAATATTTATTAATATTGATGAGAATACTAATGATGGAGATGAAATTGTTTACAAATATATAATTGATAATGGTTCATTTACTGAAGAGGTTTTAGTAACAAAAATATTTGGTGAACCCATAACTATTTTGGAGGACAACAGCAACTTTCCTTTCAATACATGGAATTTTTCAACCTGGGGATCCACAGATGAAGATTTTTTCTCACCAGAAACAAGTATAACAGATTCACCATATTCAAATTACAATAATGAGTCATTAGAATTCTTAGTGCTGCAAGAATTAATTGATCTAAATGGATTTTCTTCTGCTCAAATTAACTTTTTTGCTAAATGGGAAATTGAATCTGGTTTTGACTACGTGCAATTAGAAATTTCTAACGATGAAGGAAACTCTTGGAATCCTCAATGCGGAAAATTTACAAATCTTGGAAGAGAGAATACATTTGAAGCGTTTAATGAGCCTCTTTATGACGGAAATCAATATGAATGGGTAAATGAGGTAATTGACTTAAGTGATTTTTTAGGAGATGAAATACTAATTAGATTTAAATTATATACAGATCAATACTTAAGACAAGACGGATTCTATTTTGATGAATTTAAAATACTTGGTTTTTCAGAAAATCTAAATACTTCAAATTTTCAAAATGATCAAGTAATCATATATCCCACACTTGTTGAAAACAATGTAAAAATTAACTCCATTAAAAATATTTCCAAAATTTTAATACATAATTCTCTTGGAAAAAAAGTATTAGAATTAAATGGAAATAATATTTTAGAAATAAACTTAAATGAAATTGACACAGGAGTATATTTTATTAAACTTTTTGATGGTAAAAGATTTATTAATAGAAAGTTGATTAAAAAATAATTTTTTTAATTTTACTATGCAAGCATAGTAAATTCATCATGAAAAAACATACTTTTAAAAAATTACCAATAGATTACATTTACGGTATAACTTCAGGGAATATAAAAAAAATGTTTCATAAAGAAGCATTATTATATGATGGTTCCTATTCTATTGGTTTTACTTTACTTAGCATTGATCCTAAAAATGGATCACCATCAACTTCAATTGGACCTATCATGGGTCTAAAGTCAAATAGTTTATCCAGAATTCTGAATTCTATGGAGGCTAAGAATTTAATCAAACGAAAACCAAATCCAAATGACGGAAGGGGAATTTTAATTTACCTTACTGAACTTGGATTAAAAAAAAGAAAAATTACTCAATCCAAGGTTTCAGAATTTAATGAAACTATAAAAAATTTAATTAGTGAATCAGATTTGGATATCTTTTATGAGGTTTCCTACTCAATAAATAAGATTATAAATGAAACAATAATGTTCAGTAGTAATAATAAAAAATAATTTATTGCTGAGGCACCTTAAGAAATGAAGAATGTTGCTCAATAGAAAACTCAATTTTCTTGATAATTTCCTCTGTACTATCTTTTAGATAATCAATTTTAAGTGGCTTTTTAATTGTCATTGACATAAGAACATTCTTTTTCTTAACCCTAATTCCCTTTTTATCAAAAGATCTTCTAAAACCATCAATAACAATTGGAATTACAATTGGCTTGTATTGTTTAATTAAATGTGCTGTGCCCTTTCTAATTGGCTTAAACGGAGTTGTCGTTCCTTGTGGAAAAGTAATTACCCAACCATCATTTAAAGCTTTACCAATGTTTGATATATCACTAAACTTAACTCCTCTTTTAATATCTTCGCCTTTACTTCTCCAAGTTCTTTCAATACTAACTGATCCAGCATAAGCTAAAATTTTTGGTAAAATTCCAGCATTCATTGTTTCTTTTGCAGCTATGTAGTATATATTTAATTTTGGATTCCATAGATACCCAATATTTTTTATTGTATCAACTCTTCCACTCAAACTAGCGTTAAATACGTGAAGCATGGCCACAACATCCGCAAAATATGTTTGGTGATTTGAAATAAATAATACATTTCTTTCTGGGAGTTTTCTGATGATTTCAGATCCCTCAATCTTTAATTCGTTAAAACCTCTGAATCTAATATGGCTAAGAGCACCTAATAATCGAATAAGCCACTTTTTTAAAAATAATATGTGGCCAAAAGGGTTTCTCTTTAAAATGGACATTTATAAGTTAATTTTCCTTGGAAGCCAAATACTTTTCAGCGTCAAGAGCTGCCATACATCCAGTACCTGCAGCTGTTATCGCTTGTCGGTAAGTATGGTCAGCTGCATCTCCAGAAACAAAAACGCCCTGAATATTAGTCTTTGTTGATCCAGGCTTATTTATGATATATCCAGTTTCATCCATTTCTAGAAAAGGCTTGAATACGTCTGTATTAGGTTTATGACCTATAGCTACAAAAAAACCAGTTGCTGGAATTTCATTTAGTTCACCGGTAATATTATTTTTTGTTAACACTGAAGTTACAACTTGCCCATCGCCTTTGATTTCAACTGCCGATGTATTAAATAATATTTGAATATTGTTTGTCTTTTGTACTCTCTCCTGCATAATTTTGGATGCTCTAAAATTATCTTTTCTTACTAACATTATCACTTTTTTACAAAGCTTAGATAAGTAATGTGCTTCCTCACATGCAGAATCACCTCCACCAACAATTACAACATCTTGATTCTTATAAAAAAACCCATCGCAAACTGCACATGCGGAAACTCCCCCTCCAAGTTCCAGGTATTTTTTTTCAGATTCTAAGCCTAAATATTTTGCAGAGGCTCCTGTCGAAATAATTACAGATTCACATTCAAGTTCGTGATTATCAGCCCAAAGCTTTAAACCATTACTAAAATCAACTTTTGTGATCCAACCATTTCTAATATCAGTTCCAAATCTTTCAGATTGTTTTTGAAGATCAATCATCATATCTGGTCCAGAAATTCCCTCAGGATATCCAGGAAAATTCTCAACATCAGTAGTAGTTGTTAATTGACCACCAGGTTGAATACCTTGATATAAAACTGGATATAAATTAGCTCTGGCTGCATAAATAGCAGCAGTGTATCCAGCAGGACCCGATCCAATAATTAAACACTTTATTTTCTCCGCCATTCTTAAAAATTATTGCAAACAAAAATAGATAAATATTGTTTATTAAAATACAAATTTGAATTATTTAATGATCACTTTTTTTGTAACTTCAAGGTATGCGATATTACGTCTTTTATATTATTATTTTAATTTTTATCCTTCCTTTGGATACAAGATCAGAGAAAGATAATTTCAAATATGAAATGGTTGTTCCCAGCCTTGAAATCCCTTGGTCATTTACATTTTTACCTGATAACTCAATACTTATCAATGAAAAAAAAGGTGAAATCATCCACTTTAATAATGGTAAAAAAACTAAAATTAAAAATTTACCAGAAATTATTTCAATAAACCAAGGTGGTCTTATGGACATTGAACTCCACCCTCAGTATGAGAAAAATGGCTGGATATATATTTCTTATTCTTCATCAAACGACAATAAAAAAGGATCTAATACTTCAATTATGAGATTTAAATTAACAAATCTTGAAGCTACTGATAAAGAAATAATATATAAAGCAACTCCTAATTCTAAAAGAACCTTACACTATGGCAGTAGAATTGTGTTTGATAATGAAAATTATTTATTTTTTAGTATTGGGGACCGAGGTAATCGGGATCTAAATCCTCAAGATTTAAGTCGTGATGGGGGTAAAATTTACAGACTGCATGATGATGGAAGAATTCCAATAGACAACCCCTTTGTTAATTTAAATGACTCCAAAAAAGGAATTTTTTCTTATGGTCACCGAAATCCTCAAGGAATGCTTTTTAATTCAGAAGATGGAAAAGTATGGATACATGAACATGGACCAAGAGGTGGGGATGAATTAAATGTTTTACAAATTGGCGGCAACTATGGATGGCCATTAGCCAGTTATGGTATAAACTATATTGGTACGAAATTTACCAATAAAACATCCATAGATGGAATGGTTGACCCATTACATTATTGGATTCCCTCAATTGCACCATCTGGGCTAATAAAAGTTGTTAAATCTAAATACAAAAGTCTAAATAATAGCTTACTTATTGGATCTTTGAAATTTCAATATTTACACCAATGTATTATAAAAGACGGAAATGTTATTGAGGAAAAAAAATTATTAGAAGAAATTGGTAGAGTGAGATCCATTGAAATAGATAACTTTGGTGACATTTATATTGGTGTTGAAAATCTTGGAATTGTAAAATTAACTAAGTAAATGCATGTGATAGCTATAACTGGGGGTACTGGAAGTGGTAAAACCACTTTAGTTCAATCAATTGTAAGTAAAATATCAAATAAAGAGATGTTATTTTTATCATCTGACTCATACTACAAAGACAATCCTAAATTATCATTTTTAGAAAGGGAAAAAATTAATTATGATGAACCTAATGCAATTGATTTTAATTTACTACATCAACATATTAATGATTTAAAATTAGGAAAGTCAATCAAAGTTCCAAAATACTGTTTTAAAACACATTTAAGGAAGAAGGAGTATGTTGTAGAAAGTCCAAAGAAGACTTTATTAATTGAAGGGATCCTAATTTTATCAAATTCTGAATTAAGAAAAGAATTCAATTTGAAGATTTTTCTTGAATGTGATAGGGATTTGAGACTTAAAAGAAGAGTTAACAGAGATGTTAATCAGCGTGGAAGAAGTAAAAAGGATGTAATTCATCTTTTTAGTAAAAGACTTGATTTAATGCACAAAAAATATGTTATTCCTGTCAAAAAGTATTGTGATATAGTTATCAATACAGAGGAAGAAGTAAACTATGATGAATTGATTAAAAAAATTAAAATATTATGATTTCAAAAATTCTTAATTTTTTAAAAAAAACATATGTAATCATAATACTTTTTTTTGTAGTCTGGATGATTTTTTTTGATACAAATTCAGCGCTAATGCATTTTGAATTAAACCAAAAAATTAAAAAACTTGAAAGTCAAAAAAATTATTACAAAAAAGAAATTAAAAAAGATAAAGCTAGCATTAAAGAAATTGAATCTGATAGCGGTATTGAAAAGTATGCCCGGGAAAAACTTTTTATGAAAAAAGAAAATGAAGAAATTTTTTTGATTGAATTCGACACAATAGATAACTAGAGTGAAAAAAAATAATATTGATAGAATATGGAATCAAAAACTAATTAAGGATCTAGGCAAAGAAAGATTTAAAGAAATATTTTCAAAATCAATCGAAGGTATAAAAATTAATCCCTTTTATTCTAGTGCCAAAGAATCTTTCTTCTACAGAAATCCAAAATGGAAAATATTAGCTGAAATTAAACATATAAGCTTTAAAAAATCATTGGATGAAATAAATAATATACGAGAATATAACATACAAAATATTGCAATTTTTAACATAGATATAAATGAAGCAAGTCAGCTAGTTACCAAAACAAAAAATCAAATGAATTTTTTTTGTTTTGTAAAAGACAATAAAATTTATTCAAGCACAGAGTCAAATCCTTTCTTAACAATATTAAGTCACGATTGTTTTGATATCAAAACAATAAATCTTTCAAAAATAAATAGAAAGAAATTCAAAATTAATATAGACTCCTCCCCCTTTAAAAATATTGGATGTAATGTAATACAAGAGGTTGCCTATACGTTGGGCATAGGTAATGAATATTTAAATGCCTACGGAAAAAATATAGCATCTTCAATATGTTTTGAACTTGGACAAGGAGGTAATTATTTTTTTGAAATAGCAAAAATCCAAGTTATTAGGAGGCTTTGGCATTTGATAACTTCTCATCATGAAAATGAAATTACAAATGTTGTGATTGCAGCGAAGCCAATAATTAGAAATAAAACAATTAAAAATTACAATAATAATTTGATTAGAACTACCTCTGAATGTATGTCGGCAATTCTTGGTGGTTGTGATTATATTAAATCCCAAGCTTATGACTACTTATTTAATGACAAAAATAATTTTTCAGAAAACTTAATGCTCAAACAACTCTTAATTATTAAAGAAGAAACAAACATTGATAAAGTAGATAACATATGTGAGGGATCCTATTATATTTCTTATTTGATAGAAAATATTATGAAAGAATCATTTAATCTTTTTAAAAAAATTGAAAATAATGGAGGTTTTTTTAAGAATTTATCTTCTGGGGTAATTACAAAAGAGATAGAAAAAAATAATAAAAAAGAGATTGGATTGTACCAAACTAAAAATAAAATATTAGTTGGTCATAATGCATATACTGATGAAAATTTTAATAAAAATACATCCATCGAAAGACCATATTTATTTAGAAATAACTTAAGAATAGAAAATTTTTAATTCACATTCGTGTCAAGAAAACAGTTTAATAATATTTTTTTAAAAGACTTTAATATAAAAGCAAAAAAATCTTTAGAAAATAATGATACATTTCTTTCAGATGAGGAAATTGAATTAAAGAGATATTATAAAAAAAATGATATAAAGAAATTCAATCATCTAAATTCAATTGCAGGGATTGGTCCGTTTGTAAGAGGACCCTATTCATCAATGTATGTAAATAAACCCTGGACAATTAGACAGTATGCGGGATTCTCAACCGCTGAGGAAAGTAATAAGTTTTATAAAGAAAATTTAAAATCTGGTCAAAAGGGTTTATCTATTGCCTTTGACCTACCAACCCACAGGGGTTATGACTCAGACAATCCAAACATGGTTGGAGATATCGGAAAAGCAGGTGTAGCTATCGATAGTGTCGAGGATATGAAATTACTATTGGATGGAATTCCGTTAGACAAAGTAAGTGTATCAATGACAATGAATGGTGCAATAATACCAATCATGGCATTTTACATTGTTTGTGCTGAGGAATCAGGTTGTCAAATTGATAAGCTTTCAGGAACTATTCAAAATGACATTTTAAAAGAATACATGGTTAGAAACACATTTATTTACCCCCCGAGAGAATCAATGAAAATAACTTCTGATATTTTTTCTTTTATTTCTAAGAAAATGCCAAAATTTAATAGTATAAGTATTTCAGGGTATCATATGCAGGAGGCTGGTGCAACAGCTGATTTGGAACTTGCATACACTCTTGCAAATGGAATTGAATATGTAAGAGCTGCACTAAATAAAGGTTTAGATATTGATAGTTTTGCGAAAAGATTTTCATTTTTTTGGGGTATAGGGATGAATCACTTTATGGAAATTGCTAAAATGAGAGCTGCAAGATTCTTATGGCATGAGCTTTTAAAGGAATTTAAACCAAAGGACCCTAAATCTTTGTGTCTTAGAGCTCATTGTCAAACAAGTGGTTGGAGTTTAACAGAACAAGAGCCCTTTAACAACATCACAAGAACTTCAGTTGAAGCACTTTCTGCAGTTTTTGGAGGAACACAAAGTTTACATACAAACTCACTAGATGAAGCTATTGGATTACCCACTAAATTTTCATCAAAAATTGCGAGAGATACTCAATTGATCATTCAAAATGAAATTGGAATTTGTAAAACTGTTGATCCATGGGGAGGCAGTTATTATATTGAATCTTTAACTGATGAATTAATTAAAAAGGCTAAAATTCACATAGATGAAATAAATAAAGCTGGTGGCATGAGAAAGGCAATAGAAAAAGGTATTCCAAAAATGAGGATAGAACAATCAGCAGCTAAAAAGCAGGCTAAAATTGATAATTCAGATCAAGTAATTGTTGGAGTAAATAAATACAAGCTAAAATTTCAAGATGAAATTAAGTTATTAGAAATAGACAATGAATTGGTATGTAAAAATCAAATCAATAAAATTAAAAAGTTAAAGAAAAATAGGAATAATGATGAGGTAAAAAAAATATTAAATGAAATAGAATTATGTGCAAAAAATAATAATAAAAATTTGCTAGCTTTAGCTGTAGAAGCAGCTAAAAAAAGAGCTACACTTGGTGAGATTAGTTTCGCAATTGAAAAAGTTTATGGCAGATATCAACCAAAAATAAAAAGTATTTCAGGTATATATAAGTCGAAAATGGAAAAAAATAAGTTGTTTAAAAAGGTAATTCAACTTTCTGATAAATTTTCAGAAAATCAAGGAAGAAGACCAAGAATTTTAATTGCTAAAGTTGGTCAAGATGGACATGATAGAGGAGCTAAAGTTATAGCAAGCAGTTTTGCTGATATGGGTTTTGATGTTGACATAGGCCCCCTTTTCCAATCACCAAATGATGTGGTAAAACAAGCTATAGAAAATGATGTTCATGTAATTGGGATTTCGTCTTTAGCCGGTGGACATAAAACTCTTATAAAGGAATTGTTCCTTAATTTAAATGAATATCATTCTAATGAAATTATGGTTGTAATTGGGGGAATTATTCCAAAAGCTGATCACCAATTTTTAAAGAATTTAGGAGTTTCTGCAATTTTTGGTCCTGGATCAAATATTAATGAAATTGCTGTAAAACTATTAAACTTACTTCTTCAAAAAAAATAATTTTCTGTTAACATTTTTAAAATTACTTTAACAATATTTAGCTCCACATAACTGCAATTAATCGTAATTTTATTTTAAAATGAATTAATCTTGGGAAAAGCAATTGCAATTTCAAATCAAAAGGGTGGAGTTGGAAAAACCACTTCAACAGTCAATCTTGCTGCATCACTGGCAGCTTTAGAAAAAAAAGTACTATTGATTGATTTTGATCCTCAAGCAAATGCTACTTCATCCTTAGGAATTAAAATAGATTCTGAAACCAAAACAATATATAATTTAATTGAAAATGATTGCGAAGTAAATGATTGTATAAAAAATACCAATCTAAAATACTTTGATATAATCCCTTCACATATTGACTTAGTAGGGATTGAAATAGAGTCTATTGACCTGATTGAAAGAGAATATTTATTAAAAAATACAATTTCACCGCTTTTAGAAATATATGAGTATATTTTAATTGATTGCCCTCCATCTCTTGGCCTACTGACAATAAATGCACTCACTGCTTCTAACTCAGTAATAATTCCAATCCAATGTGAATACCTAGCATTAGAAGGTTTAGGAAAATTATTAAATACTATAAAAAGTATTCAAAAATTACATAATGAGAATCTACAAATTGAAGGTATTTTACTCACAATGTATGATATTAGATTAAACCTATCCAACCAGGTTAAAAAAGAAGTTAAAATACATTTTAACGAGATGGTATTTAAAACCATTGTACATAGAAATGTCAAGCTAGGAGAGGCAACAAGCTTTGGCAAAAGCATAATTGATTATGATGTGAGCAGTAAGGGTGCCAATAATTACTTAAATTTAGCACGTGAATTAATATCAAAAAATTGATAGATTTATGAAAAAGAAAGAATCCGTACTGGGTAGAGGATTATCATCAATATTAAACGACCCATCAAACAATAGCCTAAAAATTTCTGAGAAATCAAATCCAAATTATTCAAAAATTTCACTAAAAAAAATTTCACTAAACCCAAATCAGCCCAGAACAAATTTCAACAATGAAAATTTAGATGAATTAGTCCAATCAATTAAAAGTGTTGGATTAATTCAGCCCATAACGGTGAGGAAAATTTCAAAAAATGAATTTCAACTTATTTCTGGAGAAAGAAGATTTAGAGCATTTAAAAAGCTAAATATTGGAAAGATTCCTGCATATATAAGAGATGCTAATGATCAGGAATCCCTGGAAATGGCATTAATTGAAAATATACAAAGGGACGACCTTGATTCAATAGAAATTGCAATTTGCTATAAGAGATTAATTGAGGATATTAATCTTACCCAAGAGGAACTAGGAAAAAAAATTGGAAAAAAAAGATCAACGATAAGTAACTACTTAAGGTTGTTAAAATTAAATCCCATTATTCAAAGCGGAATCAAAGATAATTTTATTTCTATGGGACATGGAAGAGCATTAATAAATGTTGATGATAATAAACTTCAGATGAAAATTTATGAGATTATCATTAAAAAAAATCTTTCAGTAAGAAATACTGAAAGATTAATTAATGATCTAAAAAAAGAAAAATCTCCATCTAACGATGATGATAAATATCCAAAAGAAATCACAAGTGCGATAAAAAATTTAAGAAAAAAATATTCTTTGGGATCTAATATTGTTTTCAAAAAAAAATACTCAGGAAAAGTTATAATTCCATTCAATTCATTGGAGGAGTTTTTAAAAATTAATAAAAATTTAAATGGTTAAAAATATTTTTTTACCAATATTTTTTCTTTTGAATATGAACATTTTTTCACAAAAAGATTCATTAAATTATTCGAAAGAATTTGCACTTGGACCATCGAAATCAGCATTTTACTCAGCAGTGGTCCCGGGACTAGGTCAATTATACAATAAAAAATACTGGAAAATCCCCATAGTATATGGAGGACTAGCAACAAGCATATTTTTCTATCAAAAGAATAATGATGAATATCATAGATACAGAGACGCATACAAAAGAAGATTAGCCGGTTTTTCAGATGATGAATTTTTTGGTAATGGTCCAAATCCACTAATTTCTAACGATGGATTAATTAGAGCTCAGAATACTTACAAAAGAAATAAAGAGTTGTCAATTTTAATAACAATTGGAATATATGTTCTCAATATTATTGATGCTAATGTTGATGCACACCTAAGACAATATAACCTAAATGAAAATCTTACCATTAAACCACATATAAAATTTGATGAAATTCAATCTAATTCTTCTTTTGGTTTATCTTTAAATATTAATTTATGAATAGCGTAATCGTTTTCTTTTTAATTGTAAGTACTTTGCATGGAGTTGGGACATGGAAATTATACAAGAGCGCCTCATATGATCCCTATATTGCCTTTATTCCTGTATTAAATATTTTAATTTTATTAAAAATTATAAATAGACCAAAATGGTGGGTTTTTTTAATGCTTATTCCTGTTATCAATGTTATAATTATACCTGTCATTTGGGTTGAAATTTCAAGAAGCTTTGGTAAAAATTCATACAGTCATACTTTTTTATCTCTAGTTAGTTTAGGGTTTTACAATTATTATTTAAATTATTTCACCCATTTAGAGTACATTAAGAATAGAAGTACAAAGCCAAGAAGTGCTAATGGTGAGTGGACCAGTTCAATTATTTTTGCTGTAATTGCTGCTACATTGGTTCACACATATTTTATTCAACCATATACAATTCCAACATCTTCCCTTGAAAAGTCTCTTCTTGTTGGGGATTTCTTATTTGTTAGTAAGTTTCACTATGGCGCAAGAGTTCCAATGACACCTATAGCGGCTCCAATGGTTCATGATACGCTTCCAATAGTTAAAGTTAAATCCTATTTAAACAAAAATCAGTTACCAATTATTGCTGAACTTCCTTATTTAAGATTTCCAGGAATTCAAAAAATTAAAAGAAATGAAATAGTTTGTTTTAACTGGCCTGTTGATACCAATTTGAATATGTTTTACACTGACAAATCGTATTACAAACCCATTGATAAAAAAACTAATTATGTGAAAAGAGCTGTTGGAATTGCTGGGGACACACTAGAAATTATTGATGGCTATGTTTATATCAACGGCGAAAAAAATATTTTACCAGATAGAGCGAAACTTCAATTTTCATATTTAGTTCAACCAAAAAAATACAGGTTCACTTCCAATGATATGATCAATAATTATGACATCACGGATGGTTTTGGAATACCTCAAACCATAAATGGAGGTAAAAATTTAAATAATACATATTATTTTGCTGGAATTAGTGAAAGTTCAGCTTCGAAACTTAAAAACCATCCAAATGTTTCTTCAGTAAAGAGAAATGTAGAAGAAAAAGGAGTAAGGGGTAATAATATTTTTCCACATGATAAAAGTTACAATTGGAATTATGATTTTTATGGTCCTATTTATATTCCCAAAAAAAATTCATCTATTCCAATTAACAAGTCCAATATTTCTGTTTACAAAAGATTAATTGAAGTATACGAAAACAACAAATTAGAGATTGATGGAGATAGAATCGTCATCAATGATAAAGAAATATCAGAATATAAGTTTAAACAGGATTATTACTGGCTAATGGGTGATAACCGTGGAAATTCTCAGGATTCTCGAGCTTGGGGATTTGTTCCGTTTGACCATGTAGTTGGAAAACCGATTTTTAAGTGGCTTAGTATTGATTACAATGCAAAAGGCTTAGATAAAATTAGATGGGAAAGAATGTTTACAAGTGTTCATGGAAAAGGTGTTCCTACTTCTTATTTTCCTCATTTTATCATAATTATAATATTATATTATCTTTTCTCATTCTTATATAAGAAATATAAAAAATGAGCTTAGTCATTCACCCAACTTATTTTCCAAATATTTTATTTTTTTCCAAAATTCTTAATCAAGACAAGATATTGTTTGAGGTAAATGATAATTATATTAAACAAAGCCTTAGAAATAGAACTTCAATATATCACGCAAACGGAATATTAAACTTATCAATACCCGTAAAGTATTCTAGTAAAAAAAAACAGAAATTTAAAGAAATTGAAATTTGCAATGAAACAGATTGGCAAAAAAAACATTTAAAATCAATAAAATTTGCCTATCGAAGCTCTCCCTATTTTGAATTCTACGAAAACCGATTTGAAAAAATTTTTGCAAAAAAAGAAAAGTTCCTAATTGACATAAATTTAAAATCTATTGCTTTACTTTTTGAATTGATTGATCGCAAACTCAAATATAATTTCACTGAAAAATATAATCAAAACTATACTGGTTATCTTGATAGCCGTGAAATATCAAATTTTAATTTTTCTGATAAATCACT
>CACKQW010000009.1 GCA_902602415.1 uncultured Bacteroidota bacterium
TAATTTCAATAGGAGAGTCGTATGCTTCTCAAAAAAAATGGGATTCAGCTATTTTTTATTACAAGAAATTAGTTGCTATTAATCCTAATAATGCTAATTATCTTTATCGACTTGGTGGCTCACAGGCAGCGCACTCTGAATCAGCTAGTACATTCAAAGTTTTATCATTGATCAATAGTGCAAAAGAAAACCTGATAAAATCATCAAATATTGACAAAAGTGATATATATAGTCGTTGGGCATTAGTACAGATTTTATTAGAGCTGCCGAGTTTTTTTGGAGGGGATGATGATCTCGCTTTGAAATTTTCAGATGAAATATATAAAATCTCAAAATTACATGGATTAATATCAAAAAGTTATATACACAATCATCTTAATGAATACGACAAAGCAGCACAAACTGAACGAATAATTATTGATCTTCTTAAAACAAATGAGGGATTTTTTAATTACAACCATTTTAATTTTCTAATTGCTAAATTCCTTTCCAAAGATTCGCATGCAGATTATATTTTATCTAACTCATATTTAAATATTTATATAGACAGTCACTCACATGTTGATCGGGTAAGTAAAGCTGAAGCATATTATTACCTTGCTTTTAATAATTTTAAATTAAATGAGGATAATTCTTCAAGATATTTAACAAAATCTATTGAGCTGCTCAAGAGTCAAAAACAAAACAAAAGTCTAAGTAATAAAATTGAAAAACTGAAAATACTTTTAGAGGAATGAAGATTCATTTTATCGCCATTGGAGGTTCAGCTATGCATAATCTAGCAATAGCTCTAAAATTAAAGGGTTTTTCAATTTCTGGAAGTGATGATATTATTAGAGATCCTTCAAAATCAAGATTGGCTAAGCACGGTTTATTACCTGAAAGCGAAGGTTGGTTTCCAAAAAAAATTAACAAAGATTTAGATGCAATTGTTTTAGGCATGCATGCAAAAAAAAATAATCTTGAATTGTTAGAAGCACAAAAAAATGGTTTAAAAATTTATTCATATCCTGAATTTATATTTGAAATGTCTAAGGACAAGTTAAGAGTCGTCATTGGCGGTAGTCACGGAAAAACATCCATTACTTCAATGATATTACATGTCTTAAAAATTCAAAATATTGAAACTGATTTTATGGTTGGAGCCCAACTAAGTGGATTCGATGTGATGGTAAAACTTTCTGAGAAATCAAAGTTTATCATTTTAGAAGGAGATGAATATCTTTCATCTGTCATTGATCCAAGGCCAAAGTTTCATTTATATAAACCAAATTTTGCGGTTATTAGCGGAATAGCATGGGATCATATAAATGTATTTAAAACTTTTGAGGACTACTGTAATCAGTTTAGAACTTTTATTAATACAATTGAGGATAATGGAATTTTAGTTTACAATTTAAATGATATTCATTTAAGTAAGATTGTAAAATCCATAAAAAGGAAAATTAAATTGATTCCCTATTCAATGATTGAAAATCAAATAATTTGGTAAAGATTTATTTCCCATCCAATTATTTGGAAATCATAATCTTGAAAATATTTCTGCTGCATTGCAAATATGCACATTAATGGGGGTTAATCAAATAGATTTTTTTAATGCAATAAAATCATTCAATGGAGCTGACAATAGACTGGAGTTAATTTATAAATCAAATTCATCTTTTGTTTATAAAGACTTTGCACATTCTCCAAGTAAGGTTAAAGCTACCGTTAATGCTGTAAAACTTCAATATCCAAATAAAAAATTAATCGTTGCTTTTGAATTGCATACTTATAGTAGTTTAAATCAAAAATTTATTAAAAACTACAGAAATACATTAAAAAATGCAGATGAATGTTTGATATCCTTCTCTGAGAAAAATATGGAAATAAAAGGATTTGAGCCACTTAGTCATAAATTGATTATGAATGCATTTAATCATCACAAAATCAAGCTTGCAACTGATTTAGTATCGTTTGAGAAAATTTTGCTTTCTTTTGATTTATCAAATTCTGTTTTGTTACTTATGAGCTCAGGAAATTTTAATGGATTTGATTATAAGAAGATTAAAAAAAATCTTAAGTGAAGCATATAAATCACATATTTTGGGACTTAGATCACACCCTTTGGGATTTTGACAGAAACTCAGATTTAACATTTTTTAAAATACTAAATAAGAATACTATAAAAGTGGATGTATCCTTATTTTTAAAAACCTATCACCCAATAAATCGAAAATATTGGGAGTTATATAGATTAAATAAGGTCAGTAAGTCTCATTTGAGATTTTACAGATTATCAGACACATTCAAAGAGTTAGGAGTAGATGTTTCTGATGATCTAGTAAATAAACTTTCAATAGATTATATTAATCATCTTTCCGATTTTAATTATTTAATACCAAATGCTCTAACTATTCTTGAAAAGTTTCATTTAAATTATGATATGCATATTATTACAAATGGCTTCAAAGAAGTTCAAAGGAAAAAACTTGAAAAGTCAGGTTTATCAAAATATTTTAAAACTATTACAATTTCTGAAGATGTTGGATTTAAAAAGCCGAGTAAAGAAATTTTCTTGCAAGCAGTTGCAAGAGCCAATGCCATAATAGAAAATTCAGTGATGATTGGAGATAATTTCAATGCTGATATAATAGGGGCTAAAAGTATAGGTATGAAAGCAATTTATTATAATTTCCATAAAACAAAGGAACATCAGCTTGGTGGAGTATTAAAAATTAATGATTTATTGGAATTAAAAGATATTCTATAATTAGATCCTTTGTCTAATTGCCTCATATAAAAAAATACCACAAGCAACAGAAACATTTAAGGATTCTATTTTCCCATACATAGGTAATTTTACAATTTCATCTGAAATTTTTAAAACTGATTTATTGATCCCTTTGTTTTCAGAACCCATTACTATTGCCACAGGTTTTTTTAAATCAGTATCATATATATTTTTTTCAGATTTTTCTGATGCAGATACAATTGATATGCCTAAAGATTTGAAATGGTAAATAGCATCCTTAATATGATTGACTTTACATATTGGAATATTAAATATTGCACCTGCGCTTGTCTTAATAGTATCTGAATTTATGGGGGCAGAGGAACTATTTTGAATAACTACTGCCGTTACCCCAGCAACTTCTGATGTTCTAATAATTGCACCAAAGTTTCTTACGTCATTTATTTGATCTAAAATTAAAAGAAGTGGTGATTCCTTTTCCAAAATAATTTTCTCGATTTGATTCAGATCTAACAATTTAATTGGAGATATCCTTGCAATTACTCCTTGATGATTTTTCTTTGACAACCTATCAAGTTTTTGCTTTGGGACATAAGAAAAATTAATTTTATTTTTTCTTACTAGTGATTCTAATGTACCAATTAGATTCCCTTTTAGTCCTGTTTGAATAAAAACCTTATCAATATCCTTTGAGGAGTTAATTGCTTCAATTACTGATCTAATTCCAAATATTTCTGGCATACGTTTACTTAGATAAAAAAAAGCCTTACGTTTAAGTAAGGCTTTTTTTTAATTAAAAAAGTTGTGTTATTCAGCACAAACGGCAACTGGTAATAACCCAGGTGTCATTAATGTCGAAATAGCGTAAACGTCTTCATCATATAGCCCATTTGCATACAATAGGTTTTGTTCAGCGCCTCTAAAAGCAAACTGTTGACCATTTGGGGCTACAATAAGAACCAATACCTCATCAGGCCAATCATCACCAGGCCATGAAACAGTCATCTCATTTGTTCCTTCAGGAACTATGATGGATCCTTCATTGTAATTTCCAGCAGGGATTGTAAAATAAGTACAATCACCATCTAAGCAAAATTCAATTCCGCTACTTTGCCATCCATCTCCAAAACCATCCCAGCCATATAGTAAGTATTCGCCAGGCATTGGAGAACAGGCAAGTAGTGCATTATATTGAAATGGTGATGAAAAGAAACCACTTGAGATAATAGCAGATGCACTTTCAGGTCCAAATACCCTTCCATCAGTTAATTCTAATTCTAGCTCAATTCTTACGATATCACCAGGTTGAGATTCACCACCAACAAATCCAAAAACATCTTTTATTGTTCCCCACGATACATTAATATCGAATCTTGGAAGACCGAATTCAGTGTCAGTGTAAAATTCACTAGCAGGTACTGCTTGAACCAGTGCAGAAGCTTCCGTAACTCCGTTATCAGGTGTGTAATCATCAAAAAAAGCTGAAATTCTCATTTCTTGTAACAAGCCTCCGTCTTCAATATCTTGCTCTTCAACAGTGACTATAAAAGCACTATCATCAAAACTAGTATTGATAAGATTATTTTGAGGCATATCATCGACTGTTCTCAATACTGCTCCATATTCAACATCTCCACTGTGATCATATGATGCTAAATGCTCACCATCAGTGGTACAACCATAGGCAAATAATAGAATACTAGCAGTAAATAATAATTTAAATATATTTTTCATAATCATCTGTTTTAATTAGCTGGATTTAATACACCCGCATCCCAAAATACAAGGGTGTTATTATCTTCTCTTTGAATAATATTTGGATTCGCACTGATTTCTCCAAAAGGATAAATACCAGTTCTTGGGAAAGGACCAGACTCATCAGGTGCCATTAGACCTCTAGAAATAGTTCTTGGATGTCCTGTTCTTCTAATGAAGTTCCATGCATCCATCGCACCACCAAACATTGCTACCAAATATTGTTCCCCTAGAATATCAAGCTGTGACTTATTAACAGGATAACCAAAATTATCATTTAATGTTGAGTTGTCTAAACTTGTATCTAGAGCTGGAGCATTGTCAAATTGAGTTAAAATACTAGCAATAAAGTCATCAACTTCTGTTTGAGTTGCTAGAAAGTTTGGATCTGCATTTGCATCAAGAGCACCAAATCCTAATACTTTCGTAAATGAATGCTGCATTCCAATTTCCATTAAATCTCTAGCAGTAGTTGGTTGACCTAGCCACATTGCAGCTTCAGCTTTCATGAAGTGAACATATGACGATAGATATATAGGCCATATTCCAGCTCCACCACCTCCATCGCCTAGTCCAACAGCTCCAGAAACAGCTGAGGAAGTTCCAGAAATAGATGCTTCAATATCATAATTAGAAACGTCTGGCATATTATCAAAACTACCACCTGCGGGATAAACACCCCAAGTTGTCCTTTTGAACTGATCAGGAGGAATTCCAGTATCATCTCCATGATGTCTTCCCCAGTATCCTAGGAAGTTAGCACACCATCTACCTCTTAAGTCAAATTTATCACCATCAGGTGTATTTTGAAGATGTGTTGGAACTAATAACGGATCGTCAACTGAACAATCTAATGTAATAGCATCAGCTGTGACTGTGTAATTTTGCGCACCAGAAAAACTTAAGGGCCATACATATGGACCAGCACCACTAAACCATAACATACTTGCTTGACCAGGGGTGGTCATCGATTGTCTGTAGAAATAATATCTTCTTCTCGGATCATCAGATTGAATAAATCTCTGAGGATCTCCATTACCGTAAGAATCAACTCCAGGGTAATCAATCGAACCAAAGGAATTCATCCATTCTAACTGATCCCCATCCATTAAATCCAATAACCATGAGTTCATATACCCAGAAGCACCACTGTCAGTGTATGAGCCAGCGTAAAATGGGTGTCTTGTGTCAGGAAGAAGTTCAGATGTACCATAATCAAATTGCATGTCATCAGCAGGAGAGCTAATTACATTATCTTGAGCTAAAGCAGCAGCATAATCACCTGTAGTTAAGTAATATCTTAACTTCAATGTATTAATATACTTAATCCATTTATTAACATCACCATCAAAAAATAAATCCGTAGCCCCACCAATTCCTACAGCAGAGTTGATTAAACTTTCCGCTTCATTAAGCATGGCAAATGCAGCTTCGTACACTTCAGCGTCATCATCAACAAAAGGTTGTGGAAATTCAGTTGGATTATTTGCTTGAGACCAAGGAACATCACCCACTGCGTCAACTAATCCCATTAAAATATGAGATGACATTGCTTTTGTAGCTCCAACATGAAAGTTCAATAAACCATCTTCGTTTTGTGACTCAATTGATTGTAAATCAGGCATAATACCAGAGTATAGAGCTGACCAGGAAGTGCTAACCGTACCAGTATTGAATACATTGTAATATATTCTGTCGCTCATGACCTGAAGCCTTGCAAGAGCTGCTCCATTATACTGCATATCACCCATAGCACTTAAAAAATTTAATTGAGCTTGGTTGAATAACAAATCCGCACTAGCATCACTAGGAGAAAGTGCATTAGGGCTTGCTAAATCTTCCAGTTCGGTTGTTTCACAAGACTGGAATAAAAATCCAGAAATTAAAGTGAAGACTAAAAAATATTTAAAAATTCTCATAATTTATTATTTAACTTTTATTATTTGTATTAAAATGAAGCTTTTAAGCTTACACCATATCTTTTTGTACTAGGACCATTCATGTAATCAATACCTCTTGCATTTCCAATCCCACCACCAGCAACATTAGGGTCAAAATTTACTTCTTCAGGGGTATTGTAAGCATCATGCCACAAATTATAACCTGCAAAAGTTAATGATAATTCACCAAATGGTGTTTTATCAAGAAACTCTTGTGGAAAAGTGTAGGCAAATGAGACTTCTTGTAATCTGATAACTGACGCATCAAACACAGACAACTCAGCAGGACCAATTAATATATTATTAAAATAGTACTGAGAATTATTAATCTGAATTGTGTTTGGAGATCCATCCGCATTTACACCTTCGAGTACAAATGTTTCTCTTCTATCAGATCTTACATTACCTCTACCAAGAAGAACACCGATAGTTGAAGAATACATATCCCCTCCAGAAACATGCTGGAAATGGAAACCTAGAGTAAAGTTTTTGTAGTTGATACTGTTGATATAATTCATGACAAAGTCTGGCTCAGGATTACCTAAAATTGCATTAACCTGTCTAGAACCCTCTGTTCCAAGGGGAACTTCATTACCATTATCATCAATTGCAATAGTAAATTCACTATTATAGTTACCAGATGCATTGACTATATATTCGCCATCGTCATTTCTTTCAATTCTTCCACCAACAATAGTACCTAAAGGAAAACCTTCAATAGCGACATTTCCAATATCTACACCACCACCAAATAATATTTGCTCATCTTCCTGTTTAGTAACTATAGACTCACTTTTTGTGAAGTTAATTCTTGAGTTCCAAGTCAAGCCATCAACAGAAAGCGGCAAGATTTTAAACATGTTCATATCAACATCAATTTCAACTCCATCAGACTCAACCTCACCGATATTATCCTGCGTAGAAGTAAAACCAGTGGATGTAGGAAGCCCTTTACTAACAATCATATCATTAGTTTCCCTTTTGTAAACAGAAGCATTGATTGCAATTGCATCTTCAAATAATCCGGCATCTACACCGATTTCAAACTCTTCTACAAGCTCAGGCTTAAGGTCAGGGTTCGCCTGAAAGTTACTTACAGCATTAGTTATTAGTGCACCAAAAGCACCACCATTTACATTTGTTGATTGTCCAACAGTGTTAACAGTTGGGTAACCACCAGGGAAACTAGCAGAAGTACCATAACCACCTCTTACCTTTAAGTAATTTAAAAAATCAGATTTTAAATTCTCATCATAATCAGTAGGCAAGAATGCAATACTTGCAGAGGGATAAAACTTACTGTTAGTCTCTTTTGGTAGGTTAGATACCCAATCATTTCTAAATGCAAGATTTACAAATAAGTATTCATTTACATCAAAATCAAAACTACCAAATACACCAAGGTCATTTCTAGCACCTTTTCCGTTAATAGGCGTTTGATTTTCATAGTTGAAGTGTTCTTGAATACCAAAAACAATCTGACCAGTACTATTTACACCTTGAAGATCATAAGCACTTCTATTTGAAGTAGCACCTAAGGTAAAGTTTAAGCCTACCTCATCATCTAAATCATAAGTACCGGTAAGGCCAAAATAATGATTCACATTAATTTCAGCGATATCATAAGTTGCTAAAAATCCAAAAATTGCACTGTCAAAAATAACTCCATTTTTGTTAGAACCTGCAGTATTTCTTTCGTTGAACCAGTCTAAACCATATCTATATGTAACATTCAAATTGTCACTTAGTTTATAGTCAAATTGAGCTCTACCATAAATCCTGTTTGTCTGCTGACTTCTTGGTGAATTTTTAACAGACCACCTAGGGTTAATGATTGAATTAGAACCGTAATAATAGATACTACCACCATTTTCTGGAATTTCAAAAGGAAGTCCCATTAAATCAATACTTCTAGGAGTGTAAAATACATTACCAAAAACAGACCACTCATAACTACCTCCACCAAAAGATGCTCCGACAGGAGGAGAAACCATGTAAGTATCAGCATAGTTTAAAGATGCAGTTACAGTAAACCTGTTGGACAATTCAGCCCTACCACCAACTGATAAAGCATCTCTTCTTAAATTATTACCTGGGGTAAATCCTTCTTCTTCCAAATGTCCATAATTAACATTATATGATAATTTCAAATCTTCCGATGCACCTCTAACATTTACATTTGTATTAGAAATACCACCAGATCTAAAGAAATTTTCCGCACTTTTGTAAGCTTTGTACTCATATCTTGCATCTCCATATGTCTGGAACAAAACATTATTTCCATCAAGGAAGTTTGCAAGGAATGAGGACCCAAGAACAGGATCATTACCGTATGGATGTGGAACAGTACCATTTTCATCGAAGGAGCCGTTTGGATCATTTCCCCATCCGTCAATACCTTCTTTTCTAAATGCAGGCCCCCAATTACTGTAATATATACCATAGGCTTGATCAAAACCACCACCATACTCATTTTGGTAGTCAGGCATTGAAGCAATTTCATTTACAAAATAAGATTGGCTAACCGTAATTTCAGTTTTCTTAGGGCCTTTAGGCTTCAATGAACCTGATTTAGTAGTAATTACAATAACACCATTCTTACCTTGTGCACCATATAAGGTAGATGCAGCTAATCCTTTTAAAACATTTACACTTTCAATATTGTTAGGATCTAAGTCCAAAAATCTAGAAGATCCAACTCCGTTAAATCCTCCCTGAGTGTTGGTATCCGATTGGAAAGGAATACCATCAACAACAAATAAAGCTTGATTATTACCATTAATTGAAGAGTAACCACGAATGACAACATTGGTTGCAGATCCTGATGTACCACTACCAGAAGTGATAGCTACACCAGAAGCTTTTCCAGAGAGTACTCTCGCAACATCTCCTTCTGTTCTTTGTTCTATTTGTTCAGAATTAACTTCGCTGACGGCATAACCAAGAGACTTTTTTTCTCTTGCAATTCCATATGCAGTAACTAAAACTTCTTCCAAAGCCTCTCCTTCAGAAAGGGTTACATTAATTCTGTTGGAGGAACCAACCTCCTCAGAGACAGAATTGTAACCAACATAGCTAAATGTTAGTACAGAACCTTCGTCCACCATAATACTATAATTACCATCGAAATCTGATTGAGTTCCACTTGAAGTTCCTTGAACTATAATATTTACTCCAGCAAGTGGCATACCAGCTTCATCGGAAACATTACCACTTACAGTTTTATCTTGTGCAAAAGAGATCTGCACGAAAAGCGCAACGATCAGCGCCAAAAATCTATTCAATTTTTTCATTTTTAATTTAATTTGAATTAGTCCAGTTGACAAATATCTTAAACAAATGTTAATAAAACAATAAAATATTGTAAAATTTTACGTTAAGTTATATCCTCCATAATTTCTACAGGTAAATAAATCAAAAAAATGAAATAAAATTGATACTCAATCTTGCATTTTTAAAAGTAAATTTTTGCTTAAACTCTGATCCTGAAGTATAATTTAAAGAAATCAAATTATTTGTATTGAGTATATCAAATCCAAAGCCTAAAGAATAAATATTTTTCTTAATATTTAAAATATCATTATTATAGTAAGCATAATCAATTATTCCTAAAAGTGAAAAATTCTCGTTTAACGAAACATTCACATTATTTCTTGAAAGAAAATACTCATTTGCTAGGATACTTTCGTCAATAAACCCTCTTATTGATTCAGCTCCGCCAAATCTTATCATTTCATTATTAACTAGGTTTTGAGAAACTAAACTTTCGTATCTGGCATTGGAAAATATGCTTGTTCTTTGAAATAACTCAGTTTTTTTGAAGATATTAAAGTCAAAATTATTTTTTGTAAATCTGTCATTTAATTGTTTTTTATGACCTATTAAAAATTTGGCTGAAATTGAAAATGTTTTATCACCATTGATTACGTCTAAGTTGAAAAGCTGATAATTTAACTCGTAAAAAAATTGCACACTTTTAAAACTTTGATATAAATTGTTAGAATATCCACTTGTTGAATTTTCTATTTTTAAGCCTAAGTAATTTCTAAATTTCCTTTTTTCTAAGCCTGTTTTAAATGAAAAATTTGAATTAGTGAAAATTGAGTCATTCTGGGTAATATTTAAATAAGACTCAATTGAAAAATCCGAATTAAAAAAATATGGTACTTTGAAATTAGTTTTTAGGATTTTTAACCCCTCATCAAAAGAGTTGTAATCAACTTTAATTGTTTCGCCATAATTCAGTGAGTTTAAAAGAAAAAGTTTTAAATATCCATCAAAGGAAATTCGTCTGTCTGATTCGCTGCTTGACAATGAAAGAAGCCCATCAAAATTATTTTGTTTTAATTTATCTAAATATAAATATACAATGGAGGAATCTTTTGTAAATAAAATTTCAGGCTCTTTATTTTGTCTAACAAATTGTAAAGAATTTATATAGTTAGTTGAGTTTTTAAGTTTTTTAATATCAAGTTTTTCTCCAATTTTTACTCCTAAGAACTTGTCTATGAATTTTTTAGGGAATTTTTCATACCCCTTAACAATGTAACCATCGATTTTTCTGGGCTCATTTGAAATAATTTTTAGGCTACCTTCTATTGTTTTTGAATCTTTAACTTCAGAGTAGGTAATGTTAATTTCTACAAAAGGAAATCCTTCACTTGAGAAAAAGTCTGATAACTTAATTAATAATTCATTCAATGAATCTAATGGTATTTTTCTGTCATTAAGTAGGTATTTATCTAGGATTTTATTAACACTTTCTGAGAAATCACCTTCGTAAGCAGCAAGTTTAATAAACTCAAATTGTGAATTTTTTTTTATTTTGACCCTGTAATTGAGTGAGTCGACTCTATTAAATTCTTGAACCTCAGCTAAATTAAATCCATTTTTTTTTAAAACTTTAATGGAATCATCTATCCTGTACAGTAAATCCTTGTAGTTGTCAAATAATTCACGATTTGAATTCTCAAACTCTAGAAATAATTTTTGAGAAAAAGTTAAATAAGTTGATGATAAGAATAGGGAAATTGTAAAAATTACAAGATTTTTCATTTCGGAGTCTGTCTAGAACCAACGTTAAATATTTGATTTTAATATGATTAAATCAAAATTTTTAAAAAAATATGAAAATTTAACATTGATCATTTGATTAATTAATTTAAATTTTTAACTTTGCGCGCCTCTTAAAATTAGAGGAAAAAATATAACATATGCCAACCATATCACAATTAGTAAGAAAAGGGAGAGCTAAAATTACAAAAAAAAGTAAGTCAGCAGCTCTCAGTTCCTGCCCTCAAAGAAGAGGTGTATGTACCAGGGTGTATACTACTACTCCCAAGAAGCCTAATTCTGCCATGAGAAAAGTAGCCAGGGTTCGTCTTACTAATGGTAATGAGGTAAATGCATATATTCCGGGAGAAGGACATAACCTGCAAGAACATTCTATTGTATTAGTTCGTGGAGGAAGAGTTAAAGATTTACCTGGTGTAAGATATCATATTATTCGAGGTGCTTTGGATACTGCTGGTGTTGAAGGGAGAACCCAAAGAAGATCCAAATACGGAGCTAAAAAACCTAAAAAGTAATTCTACTTTAACAAAACATGAGAAAAAAGCAAGCAAAAAAACGTCCTTTACTTCCAGACCCAAAATTTAATGACAAGTTGGTCACAAGATTTGTGAATATGCTTATGTGGAGTGGAAAAAAATCTATTGCTTTTAGAATATTTTATGATGCGATTGAAATTGTTGACAGTAAAAAAACTGATGAGGAAAAGTCTGCTTTAGAGGTTTGGAAAGACGCCCTTTCTAACGTTATGCCTCATGTTGAGGTAAGAAGTAGAAGAGTAGGCGGAGCTACATTTCAAATTCCTAGCCCGATCAGGTCTGACAGAAAAATTTCTATTGCGATGAAATGGCTAATAAATTTTTCAAGAAAAAGAAATGAAAAATCAATGGCTCAAAAGTTAGCAGCTGAAATTCTAGCTGCCTCCAAAGAGGAAGGGGCTGCGGTTAAGAAAAAAGTTGACACACATAAAATGGCAGAAGCCAATAAAGCGTTTTCACATTTTAGATTTTAAAAATATGTCTAGGGATCTTAAATACACAAGAAATATTGGAATTGCTGCTCACATTGATGCAGGAAAGACTACTACCACTGAAAGAATTTTGTATTATACAGGTGTCTCTCACAAAATTGGAGAGGTTCATGATGGTGCAGCAACAATGGACTGGATGGAGCAAGAACAAGAAAGAGGTATAACCATTACTTCTGCTGCAACCACTTGTAATTGGGATTTTCCTACTGAAAATGGTAAAAAAACTGCTGATTCTAAGTCATATCACTTTAATATAATTGACACCCCAGGTCACGTAGATTTCACGGTTGAAGTGAACAGATCTCTTAGAGTTTTGGATGGTCTCGTTTTCTTATTTAGTGCTGTTGATGGTGTTGAGCCGCAATCAGAAACTAATTGGAGATTAGCTGATAATTACAAGGTGCCCCGTATTGGTTTTGTTAATAAAATGGATAGACAGGGTTCTAACTTTCAAATGGTTTGTAAACAAGTTAAAGAAATGCTTGGCTCTAATGCTGTTCAAATTGTTTTGCCAATTGGGGAAGAGGCTGATTTTAAAGGTGTTGTTGATTTGATAAAAAATAGAGCAATCGTTTGGCATGAGGAATCTATGGGATCAACTTTTGATGTTGTTGAAATCCCGGAAAATTTAAAAGAAGAAGCAAAGAAATACAGAGGACTACTTATTGAAGAAGTTGCATCCTATGATGACAACCTTCTTGAAAAATATATGGAAGATGAGGATTCAATAACTGAAGAGGAAATTCACGGTGCATTAAGAGCTGCAGTAATGGATATGGCAATTATTCCTATGGTTTGTGGATCTGCTTTTAAAAATAAAGGCGTTCAGTTTCTTCTAGATGCTGTTTGTAGATATTTGCCGTCACCTGTTGACAAAGAAGCAATAATTGGCAAAAATCCAAGGAATGATGAGGAGGTTTCCAGAAAGCCTTCTGTTGATGAGCCATTTGCAGCTTTAGCTTTTAAAATTGCAACGGATCCCTTTGTTGGAAGATTAGCTTTCTTTAGAGTTTACTCTGGTAAACTACCTGCTGGCTCTTACGTACTTAATAACAGATCTGAAAAAAAGGAAAGAATTTCTAGAATTTACCAAATGCATTCCAACAAACAGAATGCGATTGATGTAATTGAAGCTGGAGATATTGGGGCTGCCGTTGGATTTAAGGATATTAAAACGGGGGATAGTTTAACCGCTGAAAATGCACCAATTGTTTTGGAAAGTATGGATTTTCCTGATCCAGTAATTGGTATTGCAGTTGAAGCTAAAACCAAGGCTGATGTAGACAAATTAGGAATGTCACTTGCAAAGCTCTCTGAAGAAGATCCCACCTTTACAGTTAAGACTGATGAAGCATCTGGCCAAACAATTATCTCAGGAATGGGTGAACTTCATTTGGATATTATTGTTGATAGGCTTAGAAGGGAGTTTAAAGTTGAGGTTAATCAAGGTGAACCTATGGTTGAGTATAAGGAGGCTATAACATTAAAGGCTGATCACAGAGAAGTATACAAAAAACAATCTGGTGGTAGAGGAAAGTTTGCTGATATTGTTTTTACTGTTGAGCCAGCGGAAGAGGGTAAACAAGGTTTAGAATTTATCTCAAACATCAAAGGTGGAAATGTTCCAAAAGAATTTATCCCATCTGTGGAAAAGGGATTTAAAATGGCAATGCAAAATGGCCCGCTTGCCGGTTATGAGGTTGATTCAATGAAAGTTACCCTAAATGATGGATCATATCATGATGTTGACTCTGATCAGTTGTCTTTTGAGCTTGCTGCTAAAATTGGATTCAAAAATGCAGCAAAACTTGCAAAATTTGTAATCATGGAGCCTATAATGAAGTTGGAAGTAATTACTCCTGAGGAAAATATGGGTGATATTGTTGGTGATTTGAACAGAAGAAGAGGACAAGTAAATGATATGGGGGACCGAGCAGGTTCAAAAGTTGTAAAAGCTGATGTTCCTCTCTCAGAAATGTTTGGATATGTAACTTCTCTGAGAACTTTATCATCTGGAAGAGCAACTTCTACCATGGAGTTTTCTCATTATGCTGCAACTCCATCAAATATTTCTGAAGAAGTTATAAAAAAAGCTAACGGATCAGTCGATTCATAATTATATTAAAAGATGAGCCAAAAAATAAGAATAAAATTAAAATCGTATGATCACAGTTTGGTTGATAATTCAGCTGAAAAGATTGTTAAGACTGTAAAAAGTACTGGTGCAGTTGTTACAGGACCTATTCCTTTACCAACTCACAAGAAGCTTTTTACTGTGCTTAGATCACCACACGTAAATAAAAAATCTAGAGAACAGTTTCAGTTAAGTTCTTACAAGAGATTACTCGACATATATAGTACCTCTTCTAAAACAATTGATGCTCTCATGAAGTTAGAATTACCGAGTGGTGTTGAAGTAGAGATTAAAGTTTAAAACAAAATATCAGAAGTATATCTCTGATGTTAAAATGTCCTGAGCGATTGGCGATGGAAAAATGGAAAAAATAGTTTAGGGTTAAATTATTTTGACCCTTATTTATTTAAAATGAAAAAATAAAATATGTCTGGTTTAATTGGTAAAAAAATTGGAATGACTAGTATTTTCGACGAAAGTGGAAACAATGTTCCGTGCACGGTCATTGAAGCAGGACCTTGTGTTGTAACACAGATTAGAACTGAGGAAAATGACGGTTACAGTGCCTATCAACTTGGATTTGATGATAAGTCTGAAAAGAATTCATCTAAAGCTCTGATCGGTCATGCTAGAAAAGCTGGAACTCATCCAAAAATAAAATTTGCTGAATTCAAGGGATTTGCTGAAGATTTAAAATTGGGTGATAGTGTTGGCGTTGATCATTTTGAAGTTGGTGAGTTTGTTGATGTTTCAGGAATTTCGAAGGGTAAAGGTTTTCAGGGTGTAGTTAAAAGACATGGTTTTGCTGGTGTTGGTCAAGCTACTCATGGACAACATAATAGATTAAGAGCACCAGGTTCAATTGGTGCTGCATCTTATCCAGCTAGAGTTTTCAAAGGAATGAAAATGGCAGGTAGGATGGGTGCTGAAAAGGTAAAAGTTATGAATTTAAGGGTTTTGAAAGTTATGCCAGAAAAGAATATTTTGCTCGTTAAGGGTGCTGTTCCTGGTCACAATAATTCTTATTTATTAATACAAAAGTAATGAAGCTTAAGGTTAAAAATTCAAAAGGAAAAGAGACTGGAAGAGAGATTCAGCTTCCCAAAGATATTTATTCTATTGAGCCAAATGAGCATGCTCTGTATCTTGATGTTAAGCAGTTTTTATCACATCAAAGACAAGGTACTCACAAAGCCAAAGAAAGAGCTGATATAGTTGGTAGTACAAGAAAGATTAAAAAACAAAAAGGAACAGGAACTGCAAGAGCTGGCAGTATTAAATCTGGAGTTTTTAGAGGTGGTGGTAGAATTTTTGGTCCACAGCCCAGAGATTACAATTTGAAACTTAATAAAAAGCTTAAGAAACTTGCAAGGAAGTCTGCACTATCCCTTAAAGCTAAAGAAAAGGCGATTACCGTAGTGGAGGATTTTGAATTTAAGTCACCAAAAACAAAAGATTTTATCAAGGTAATAAACTCCCTCAATCTTGATAGTAAAAAGCCCCTGTTTATATTTGCAGCTTTGAATAAAAATGTATATTTGTCATCGCGAAATTTGGAGGGCCCAGAGGTTATAACATGTTCAGAACTAAGTACTTATAAAATACTTAACGCAAAACAAATAGTTATTTCTGAAAGTTCCTTGGAGATTATTAATAAAAATTTAGCTAAATAGTTATGTCAATATTGATTAAACCCATTATTACTGAAAAGGCTACAAATGATAGTGAATTAAAAAATTGCTTCACTTTTCATGTTGAAAAAGATGCAAATAAGGTTCAGATTAAAAATACTATTGAATCTTTTTATGGTGTCAAAGTCAAAAAGGTAAGAACGATAAATGTTAGATCTAATAGTAAGATAAGATATACCAAGTCAGGAATTCAGTATGGAAAAACTAATTCCTACAAGAAAGCTATTGTACAATTACAAGATGGTGAAACAATTGACCTTTATGCTAATTCGCAATAAAAAAAATACAAGATGCCAGTAAGAAAATTAAAACCAGTAACACCAGGACAAAGATTTAGAATTGTTAATGAGTTTTCTGAATTAACTGCCTCCAAGCCTGAAAAGTCATTAATTAAGACAATGAAAAAATCAGGTGGTAGGAACAACGATGGAAGAATGACCATGCGTTACAAGGGTGGTGGGCATAAAAGAAGATATAGAATTATTGATTTTAAAAGGGACAAACATGATATTAATGCCGAAGTAAAGTCTATCGAATACGATCCAAATAGATCAGCATTTATTGCTTTAGTAGAGTATGATGACTCGGAAAAAAGATATATAGTTGCTTTAAAAGGCTTAAAGGTTGGCCAAAAAGTTGTTTCTGGTAGCTCTGTTGCCCCAAACATTGGAAACTCAATGCCTTTATCTAACATTCCTCTTGGAACGATGATTTCATGTATTGAAATGTCACCTGGTAAAGGAGCAACTCTTGTAAGAAGCGCTGGCGCTTATGCACAGTTAATGGCTAGAGATGGAAAATTTGCAACGATAAAAATGCCATCAGGTGAAACAAGATTAATTTTAAGTAATTGCTATGCAACCATTGGTGTAGTTTCTAATTCTGATCATCAATTGATTGTTTCAGGAAAAGCTGGAAGAAATAGATGGCTTGGAAGAAGACCAAGAACTAGACCTGTAGCTATGAACCCTGTTGATCACCCAATGGGTGGAGGTGAAGGTAGAGCTTCTGGAGGTCATCCAAGATCTAGAAAAGGTATACCAGCAAAAGGATTCAGAACAAGATCTAAATCAAAGGCTAGTAATAAATTTATTATAGAACGAAGAAAGAAATAATATGTCAAGATCATTAAAAAAAGGGCCATATGTTCACTTTAAGTTGAACAAAAAAGTAGAAAAAAATGTCCAAGAAAATAAAAAGACAGTTATCAAAACATGGTCACGTGCTAGTATGATAACTCCAGATTTTGTTGGTCAAACTATTGCTGTTCATAACGGTAGACAATTCATTCCGGTATATATTACCGAAAATATGGTGGGACACAAATTGGGCGAATTTTCTCCAACCAGATCCTTTAGAGGTCATGCTGGTGCTAAAAACAAGGGAAAAAAGTAGTATTAAATGGGAAGTAGAAAAAATAAAATGGTGGAAAATTTAAAAAATAAAAACAAGGGGCTTGTGATAGCCAAATTGAACAATTGTCCTACATCCCCCAGGAAGATGAGGATTGTTGCTGACCTTGTTAGAGGAATGGATGTGGATAAAGCCTTAGATATTTTTAAATTTTCGAGCAAAGAAGCATCCAGAAAGCTAGAAAAATTATTATTGTCAGCATTATCAAACTGGCAATCCAAAAATAAAGACCAGAATGTTGATGATGCTAACTTATATATTTCAGAAATAAGAGTTGATAGTGCATCAATGTTAAAAAGAATTAGAACGGCTCCACAAGGAAGAGCTCATAGAATTAGAAAAAGATCTAATCACGTAACTATTGTTTTAAACTCTAAAGAAACTAATAAATAAATCATAAATGGGACAAAAGACTAATCCAATAGGTAATAGAATAGGTATCATTAGAGGCTGGGAGTCAAACTGGTATGGTGGTAATGACTATGGTGATAAGCTTGCTGAGGATCAAAAAATAAGAAAGTATGTTCATGCCAGGCTCTCTAAAGCTAGCATTTCAAGAGTAATAATTGAAAGGACTTTAAAAATTATTACAGTCACAATTACTACTGCAAGACCTGGTATTATTATTGGTAAAGGTGGACAAGAAGTGGATAAATTAAAAGAGGAATTAAAAAAAATAACCTCAAAAGATATTCAACTTAATATTTATGAAATTAAAAGACCTGAGTTGGATGCATTTCTAGTTGCATCAAGCGTTGCTAGGCAAATTGAAAATAGGATTTCTTACAAAAGAGCTATAAAGATGGCTATTGCTGCATCGATGAGAATGAATGCTGAGGGAATAAAAATTCAAATTAGTGGTAGGCTGAATGGTGCAGAAATGGCTAGAAGTGAACACTATAAAGAAGGAAGAATACCATTATCAACTTTCCGAGCTGATATTGATTATGCTATGGTCGAAGCTCATACTACCTATGGAAGAATTGGGGTAAAGGTTTGGATTATGAAAGGGGAAGTTTTTGGCAAAAGAGATCTAAATCCTCTTGTTGGGTTATCCAAAAAACAAGGAAAAAATAACAGACGAAAAAGAAATTAACAAATGTTACAGCCAAAAAAGACAAAATATAGAAAAGCTCAAAAGGGCAGAATGAAAGGAAACTCAGGAAGAGGTCATAGACTTTCAAATGGTATGTTTGGTATTAAATCTTTGGATTCTAATTTTCTTACATCAAGACAAATTGAGGCTGCAAGGATAGCCGCTACTAGGTATATGAAAAGAGAAGGGCAACTGTGGATAAAAATTTTTCCTGATAAACCTATTACCAAAAAACCACTTGAGGTAAGAATGGGTAAAGGTAAGGGTGCTGTTGAATATTGGGCAGCTGTAGTAAAGCCTGGAAGGATTTTATTTGAAGTTGGAGGTGTTCCAATTGATATTGCAAAAGAAGCACTTAGATTGGCAGCACAAAAACTGCCTGTGAAAACAAAGTTCATAATTGCAAGAGATTATGAAGCTTAATTATTAACTATGAAGCAACAAGAAGTTATAAAATTAAAAGATGACGAGTTGAAGGAGCAACTTGTTGAGAATAAAAAAAAATATAATGAGCTTAAAATGGCTCATGCTGTTTCGCCTTTGGAAAATCCAATTTCGATAAAATCTGTAAGGAGAACAATAGCAAGAATATTAACTGAAATATCTAAAAGAGATAATAAGTAATTGACCCTGTTTTAATATGGAAAAAAGAAATTTAAGAAAAGAAAGAATTGGAGTTGTAACTAGTGACAAAATGCAGAAGTCTATTGTGGTTGCTGAAGTTAAAAAGGTTAAGCACCCAATGTACGGAAAGTTTGTTTTGAAAACTAAGAAGTATGTTGCCCATGATGAACAAAATGATTGTAAAATAGGAGATCGAGTAAAAATAATGGAAACCAGACCTATCAGCAAGTCAAAATGTTGGAGGTTAGTAGAAATAATTGAAAGAGCAAAATAATTATGTTACAACAAGAATCAAGATTAAAGGTTGCAGATAATACCGGAGCTAAAGAGGTTCTGACTATTAGGGTATTAGGTGGTACAAAAAGAAGGTATGCATCGGTTGGGGATAAAATAGTTGTTTCTGTGAAAGCAGCTACGCCTAATGGAATGGTAAAAAAAGGATCAGTTTCTTCCGCTGTTGTTGTAAGAACTAGCAAAGAAGTCAGGAGAAAAGATGGATCATACATAAGATTTGATGACAATGCATGTGTTTTGCTTGATGCAGCTGGAGAAATGAAGGGTACAAGGGTATTTGGCCCTGTTGCTCGTGAGTTAAGAGATAAAAAGTTTATGAAAATTGTTTCATTAGCCCCTGAGGTTTTATAATTATTGTATGAGAAATAAATTAAAAATTAGAACAGGAGATTTAGTCAAAGTTATTTCTGGAAACCAAAAAGGTTCTCAGGGTAAAGTATTGAAAGTTTTTTCTGTCAAAAATAAAGCTATTGTTGAAGGTGTAAATCTTGTAAAAAAACATAATAAACCTAATGCAAATAACCCCAAGGGTGGAATAACTGAAAAAGAATTGCCTATTCATGTGTCAAATCTTTCATTAGTAACATCTGATGGAAAGCCAACAAGGGTGGGTTTCAGAGTTGAAAAAGATAAAAAGGTAAGATTTTCAAAAAAATCTGGAGAAGAAATTTAATTATGAGTTATATACCAAGATTAAAAAACGAATACAAAAAAAGCATAGTTGACAAACTGGTAAAAGAGTTCAGCTATGATAATGTTATGCAAGTACCAAAACTTGAAAAAATAGTTATTTCAAAGGGTGTAGGTGCTGCAGTTAATGACAAAAAATTAATTGATCATGCTCTCAATGAAATTTCTGACATTTCTGGACAAAGGGCAATTGCCACTATTTCTAAGAAAGATGTTGCGTCTTTCAAGTTAAGAAAGGGAATGCCTATTGGAGTTAAAGTAACTTTGAGAGGGGAAAGAATGTATGAGTTTCTGGACAGATTAGTTACCACTGCTCTTCCTCGAGTCAGAGATTTTAATGGTGTAAAGAGCTCTGGTTTTGATGGTCGAGGTAATTATAACTTAGGGGTAACAGAACAAATTATATTTCCAGAAATTAATATTGATAAAATTAATAAGATTTCTGGTATGGACATAACTTTTGTTACTTCTGCCAAATCTGATAAAGAAGCTTTGCAGCTATTAAGTGAATTAGGGCTGCCATTCAAAAGGAAAAGTAACGAAGTTAACAGTGAAAAATCAAAAAGCAAATCAGTTGCTGATCAACTAACTGACTCAGTTGATAATTCTGAAGTTGAGGAAGTACCTGTTTCAGAAGAGGCTTCAGTAGTTGAGGAAGCACCTGTTTCAGAAGAGGCTCCAGTAGTTGAGGAAGCACCTATTTCAGAAGAGGTTCCTGTAGTTGAGGAAGCACCTATTTCTGAAGAAACTGATGATGAGGAAAAGCCTGACTCTGAAAATAATAATAAAGAATAAAATAACTATGGCAAAAGAATCAATGAAAGCCCGTGAGGTAAAAAGAGCAAAGACAGTTGAAAAGTATGCTGAAAAAAGAAAGGCATTAAAAGAGGCTGGTGATTACGAAGGTTTACAGAAGTTGCCCAGAAATGCATCGCCTGTTAGAATGCACAATAGATGTAAATTGACGGGAAGGCCTAAAGGCTACATGAGAAATTTTGGTATTTCAAGGGTTTTGTTCCGTGAAATGGCAAATAAAGGTTTAATCCCAGGAGTAAAGAAAGCAAGCTGGTAAAAAATATATTATGAATACAGATCCTATAGCAGATTATTTAACAAGAGTAAGGAACGCAATTAGAGCTAATCACAAAGTGGTTTCCATCCCCGCTTCCAACTTAAAAAAAGAAATAACTAAAATACTATTTGACCAAGGATATATACTTAGTTATAAGTTTGAGGATAATATAGTTCAGGGTAATATTAAAATTGCATTGAAATATGTCAAGGAAAATAATGAATCTGTGATAACAAATATTTCAAGAATTAGCAAACCAGGTCTAAGAAAATATTCAAATTCCTCTGACTTACCCAGAGTTTTGAATGGATTAGGAATTGCAATTGTTTCAACTTCCAAAGGGGTAATGACAGCAAAGCAGGCCAGAAAAGAAAATGTTGGTGGGGAAATAATTTGTTATGTTAATTAGAAAATAATAAAAATGTCAAGAATAGGTAAAAGTCCAATAATTATCCCAGAAGGAGTTTCGGTCGAAATTTCTGAAAATATTATTACCGTAAAAGGTAAGCTTGGTGAGATATCTCAAGAGTACTCGAATGTTGAAATTTCAGAAACTGAAGGGATTTTAAGCGTTTCTAGGAAAAGTGAGTCAAAGGCAGACAAATCTAAACATGGACTTTTTAGAGCACTTATAAACAACATGGTAGTTGGTGTTTCTACTGGATGGACCAAAGAGTTAGAATTGGTAGGAGTTGGATATAGAGCCTCTGTTCAAGGACAAAAATTAGATCTTGCTTTAGGTTTTTCTCACGGGATTGTTATGCAAATTGCGAATGAGGTTAAGGTTGAAGCTATTACTGAAAAAGGGTCAAATCCTATTATTAAATTGACCTCTCATGATAAACAATTAGTGGGGCAGGTAGCTGCAAAAATTAGATCATTTAGAAAGCCTGAGCCATACAAAGGGAAGGGTATTAGATTTGTTGGAGAGCAAATAAGAAGAAAAGCCGGTAAACAAGCTTAATTAAAATAATTATGAAATTAACTAAAAACAAAAGAAGAAATAGAATAAAAAATAGAATCAGAAAAGTAATTTCGGGTACTAAGGAAAATCCTAGGCTTTCTGTTTTTAGAAGTAATAAAGAAATTTATGCTCAGTTGGTTGATGATGTCACTGGAAGTATATTAGCTTCTTCATCATCCATTGAAAAAGAATTTTCTAAATCCAAGTTGGATAAAACAAAAATGGCTGAATCTGTTGGGAAAAGTTTAGCAGAAAAGGCAATTAAGATAGGAATTAAAAATGTTTCATTTGATCGTTCAGGATATTTATATCACGGAAGAGTTAAGTCATTGGCTGATGGAGCAAGAGAAGGAGGATTAAAATTTTAAATATGTATCAAAACTATAAAACAATTGAAAGAGTTAAACCAGGTGGTCTAGAGTTAAAAGATAGTTTGGTAGGAGTTCAAAGAGTGACTAAGGTTACTAAAGGTGGTAGAACATTTGGATTTTCTGCTATTGTTGTTGTTGGTGATGAAAATGGGGTTGTTGGTCAGGGGCTTGGAAAGTCTAAAGATGTTTCCAGTGCAATTGCTAAAGCTGTTGAAGATGCCAAGAAAAATTTGGTTAGAATTCCAATTGTAAAAGGTACTCTACCTCACCAACAAAAAGGAAAGTTTGGTGGAGCAAGAGTTAATCTCATCCCTGCGGCACCAGGTACTGGGGTAATTGCAGGTGGAGCTGTTAGAACAGTCTTAGAGGCTGTTGGAGTAAATGATGTGTTATCAAAGTCGCAAGGTTCGTCAAACCCTCATAATGTTGTAAAAGCTACATTTGATGCTCTTTTGAGATTAAAAAATGCAGCAACAATTGCTAAAAATAGAGGAATTTCACTGGAAAAATTATATAATGGCTAAGATGGAAAAAATTAAGATTACACAGGTAAAAAGTCCTATAAACAGAACAAAGAAACAAAAGCTTACATTGCTTGCACTTGGGCTTCGAAAGATTGGTATGACAGTAGAACATGATAGAACTCCAAATATATTAGGGATGGTAAAAAAGGTTAGTCATTTAATAACTGTAGAAAATTAAGCAAATGGATTTAAGTAATCTAAAGCCTGCTAAAGGTTCAATTAATAAAAATTCGAAAAGAATTGGAAGGGGTCAGGGTTCTGGTAAAGGAGGAACTGCTACAAGAGGTCATAAGGGTGCAAAGTCTAGATCTGGATATTCAAAAAAACTTGGATTCGAGGGTGGACAGATGCCACTACAGAGAAGAATTCCAAAGTTTGGTTTTAAAAACATTAATCGCATAGATTATAAGCCACTTAATTTAGACAAAATTCAATCTCTTGTTGATGAAAAGAAGATTAAAACTGTAATGGATCACAAGTTGTTGATAAAATTGGGTGTTGTTGGTAAAAATGATCTTATCAAAGTTCTAGGAAGAGGAGAATTGAAAGCAAAACTAAAAATTTCAGCACATAAGTTTTCTGCTTCTGCAAAATCTTCAATTGAAAGTGCTGGAGGGGAGGCAATTCAAATTAAATAATTATGAAATTTGTTGAAACATTAAAAAATATCTGGAAAATTTCTGAATTAAAAGACAGAATATTTTTAACTATGAGTATGTTGCTTGTATACAGGTTTGGCGCTCAGGTTGTTCTCCCTGGAATTGATTCGACAAAATTAGGTCTTATTGCAGAAAATACAGAGCAAGGTATTTTAGGTTTACTTAATGCTTTTACTGGCGGTGCATTTGCAAATGCTTCAGTTTTTGCATTGGGAATTATGCCATACATTTCTGCGTCTATTGTAGTTCAGTTAATGGGTATTGCTATCCCTTACTTACAAAAGCTACAGAAGGAAGGTGCTAGTGGCCAGAAAAAAATTACACAAATAACCAGATGGTTGACTATTGCCATTTGCGTGGTACAAGCCCCAGCATATTTAACTGCTTTACCTGCCCTTGGAATACCACAGGACGCTTTTTTATTAGGACAGGGTGGTATGTTCTATTTTTCATCCGTAATTATTTTGGTTACAGGATGTATTTTTGCCATGTGGTTGGGTGAAAAAATTACTGACAAAGGAATTGGAAATGGTATTTCATTATTGATCATGGTTGGTATTATCGCAACAATGCCTCAATCTTTTGTGCAGGAGTGGGTTTCTAGGGTTACAGAATCAAATGGTGGATTAATAATGATTTCTATTGAGTTAGTAATTTGGGTTGCTATAATTTTAGCATCCGTAATGCTAGTTATGGCTGTAAGGAAAATTGCTGTTCAGTACGCTAGAAGAAATTCATCTGGAGGATTTGATAGAAATGTCGTTGGTAAAAGACAATATATACCTCTAAGATTAAATGCTTCTGGAGTTATGCCAATTATTTTTGCACAAGCATTAATGTTTGTACCAAGTTTGATTGGTGGACTAAGCATAATGAAAGACACAGATTTTGGTCAATGGATGGTAATTCAATTCTCCGATATTTTTGGTCTTTGGTATAATATTGTATTTGGATTATTAATTATTGTATTTACATATTTCTACACGGCTATTACTGTTCCAACTAATAAAATTGCAGACGATCTAAAAAGAAGTGGAGGTTTTATACCTGGAATAAGACCGGGAACTGATACATCTAATATTTTAGATTCAATCATGTCACAAATCACTTTACCAGGTTCAATATTCCTGGCTATGGTTGCTGTATTCCCAGCAGTTGTTGTAAAATTTATGGATGTGCAAGCAGGATGGGCTTTATTTTTTGGAGGAACATCCCTACTAATTATGGTTGGAGTTGCTATTGACACAATGCAGCAGGTTAACTCTTATTTATTAAATAAACACTACGATGGATTGATGAAATCTGGTAGTGATAGAAAACCGGCGATATAAAACTTAAATAAATGGCAAAACAAGCACCAATAGAACAAGAAGGAACGATAATTGAGTCATTGTCTAATGCAATGTTCAGAGTTGAGTTAGAAAATGGTCATGTTGTGACTGCTCACATCTCTGGGAAAATGAGATTACATTATATCAAGCTTTTGCCTGGGGATAAAGTAAAATTAGAGATGAGCCCTTATGATTTATCTAAGGCTAGAATAACATATAGATTTTAAATTATGAAAGTTAGAGCATCAGTAAAAAAAAGAAGTTCAGATTGTATAATCGTTAGAAGAAAAGGGAGACTTTATGTTATTAACAAGAAGAACCCAAGATTTAAACAAAGACAAGGATAATTATGGCAAGAATAGCAGGAATTGATATACCAAAAAATAAACGTGGAGTAATTTCTCTTACTTATATATTTGGAGTTGGAAAAAGTAGAGCGTTGAAAATACTTGAAAAAGCTGGAGTTGACCAGAATAAAAAAGTGAGTGAATGGAATGATTCTGAAATAAGTAAAATAAGAGAGGCTACTGGTTCTTATACAATTGAAGGAGAACTTAGATCTGAGACACAATTAAATATTAAAAGATTAATGGATATTGGTTGTAATAGAGGTATAAGACACAGGTCCGGTTTACCACTTAGAGGTCAAAGAACTAAAAATAATTCCAGAACCAGAAAAGGTAAAAGAAAAACTGTTGCAAATAAAAAGAAAGTAACTAAATAATTATTATGGCAAAATCGGGAACTAAAAAAAGAAAAGTTGTTGTTGATTCAATTGGAGAAGCCCATATTGTAGCATCATTTAACAACATTATCATTTCTCTAACAAACAAAAATGGAGATGTAATTTCTTGGTCTTCAGCCGGTAAAATGGGATTTAGAGGGACCAAGAAAAATACTCCCTATGCTGCACAAATGGCTGCTGAAGATGCTGCTACTGTAGCTAGAGAGGCAGGATTAAAAAGAGTTAAGGTTTATGTTAAGGGTCCTGGCAATGGCAGGGAGTCTGCAATTAGGTCAATACATAATGGTGGTATTGAGGTAACAGAAATTATTGATGTTACCCCGACACCTCACAATGGATGTAGGCCACCTAAAAGAAGAAGAGTTTAGAAGAAAGTATAATTGAGATATTTGATTATCGAAGGATTGACCTTAATTCATAATCACTCAAAAAAAAATAAATAATTATGGCAAGATATACTGGTCCAAAAACAAAAATTGCAAGAAAATTCGGAGAGCCAATTTTTGGTGATGATAAATCTTTTGAGAAAAGAAATTATCCCCCGGGTCAACATGGCAATAATAAGAGGAGAGGAAAAAAATCTGAGTATGCGATTCAATTAATGGAAAAACAAAAAGCAAAGTATACTTATGGTATTTTAGAGAGACAATTTAGAAATTTATTTAAAAAGGCAACAGCTTCTAAAGGCATCACTGGTGAGGTTTTACTTCAGCTTTGTGAATCAAGGCTTGATAATGTAGTTTTTAGAATGGGTATTTCAAATTCTAGAAGAGGTGCAAGACAATTAGTTTCGCACCGACACATTTCTGTAAATGGAGAGATTGTTAATATCCCATCATTTATATTAAAACCGGGAGATTCAGTTGCTGTAAGAGAAAAATCTAAATCAGTTGAATCTATTACTAATTCTCTAAAAAACTCAACAACAGTTTATGAGTGGATTACTTGGAATGAAGAAAAAATGGAAGGGGTATTTGTATCCATTCCTGAAAGATTACAAATTCCAGAAAAAATTAACGAACAATATATAGTTGAATTATATTCAAAATAACATTTATAAAACAAATTATGGCAATATTAAATTTTCAAAAACCTGATAAAGTAATTATGATTGAATCTTCTGATTTTGAAGGAAGATTTGAGTTTAGACCCTTGGAACCTGGATATGGACTAACAGTAGGAAATGCTTTGAGAAGAGTTTTATTATCTTCTCTTGAAGGCTTCGCTATAACCTCAGCAAAGATTGAGGGTGTTGAACACGAATTCACAACAATTCCAGGGGTTGTTGAAGATGTTACTGAGATAATTCTAAATCTCAAACAAATTAGATTCAAAAGACAAATTGATGAAGTCGATAATGAAATTGTTTCAGTATCAATCTCTGGACAGGATAAAATTACAGCTGGTGATTTTCAAAAGTTTATTTCTGGATTCCAAGTTTTAAACCCTGATCATGTCATTTGCTCATTAGATCCAAAGGTTAAGATAAAACTAGAGATAGCAATTGACAAAGGAAGAGGATATGTTACATCTGAAGAAAATAAAAATCAATCTGCACAATTGGGTACAATTTTCGTAGACTCTATTTTCACACCTATTAAAAATGTAAAATACCACATTGAGGACTTTCGAGTAGAACAAAAAACTGACTATGAAAAACTAGTATTTGACATAGTGACTGACGGATCCATTACCCCTCAAGATGCATTAACTGATGCTGCAAGAATTCTTATTCATCATTTTATGCTGTTTTCTGATGAAAGAATTACACTTGAAGCTGATGAAATTGCTAAAACTGAAACCTATGATGAGGAGTCTCTTCACATGCGTCAGTTGTTAAAAACAAAATTAATTGACATGGATCTTTCGGTTAGAGCACTAAATTGCTTGAAAGCTGCTGAAGTTGACACATTAGGAGATCTTGTTTCTTTTAATAAGAATGATTTAATGAAGTTTAGAAATTTTGGTAAAAAATCATTAACTGAGCTAGAGGAATTAGTTCTCCTGAAAGGTCTAAGCTTTGGAATGGATTTAACAAAATATAAATTAGAAAAAGAATAAAAAGTAAAATATTTTACAAATGAGGCATAGGAAAAAGTTTAATCATTTAGGAAGAAAAAAGGGTCACAGAAGTTCTATGTTGGCAAACATGGCTTGTTCCTTGATTTACCACAAAAGAATAAATACAACTCTTGCTAAGGCTAAAGCTTTAAAAAGGTTTGTTGAGCCGCTAATCACGAAATCAAAATCGGATACGACCCATAACAGAAGGATTGTTTTTTCAAGAATCAAACAAAAAAATGCAATTTCTGAGCTGTTCAGAGAGATCTCTGTTAAAGTAGCGGATCGCCCTGGGGGTTATACAAGAGTAATAAGACTAGGTAATAGACTTGGTGACAATGCAGAAATGGCGATGATTGAACTTGTTGACTACAATGATGTGTTTTCGCATGAAAAGAAGAAAAAATCTACAAGAAGGAGCAGAAGAAGCAGTAAAAATGTTAATGAATCTAAACCATCTAATAATAATTCTTCATCTGTAGAGGAAGCACCTGCTGTAGAGGAAGCACCTGCTGCTGCGGAAGCACCTGTTGTAGAGGAGGCACCTGTTGTAGAGGAGGCACCTGCTGTAGAGGAAGCACCTGCTGTAGAGGAAGCACCTGCTGCTGCGGAGGCACCTGCTGTAGAGGAGGCACCTGCTGATGAAAAAGAAGTTTCATCTGACAATAAAAAATCTTCTAAATAATAAATAACATTATATATTCTAAAAAATGAGAGTTTGTTTTCTTATTCTTTTCTTACCAATTATAGGATTTACCCAAACAAATTTACAATCTGATATTTCCTCTAAAGTTTCTGGTCAACCATCAAATTATGGTTCTTCTTTTTTTTATAACCCTCCAAATAAAGTGATTTTGGGATCATATTATCTATTTGATGAATGGAATAACAATGGAATTATTGAAACAATCTCAGGTGATAGATTTTTAGTAAAAAAAATAAATCTAAATATGAGCAGAAATGCATTTGAGGCGAAGGGTGAAAATGATTCGATATTTTCATTTAATTTTAATAACATTGACAAAGTTATAGTAAATGATAAGGTTTTTAAAAATTATTATTACAACGAAGACAACAGAGTCTATCAAGTTGTATATGAAAACGATTCTTTTTCCATATTAAAAGGTTTTTCAGTTAAATTAGTTTCAAGATCTGGAAACCCAATGATCAACAGAGAAAATGATCGATATGTTAGAAAGAAAAAATACTTTTTGAGAAATAAAAAAAGTAAAACAATCAAGTATTTCAAACTTAATCGAAGATCAATTAATAAGCTTTTCACAAACATAAATAAGTCACAAATTGAGATTGATAGTTTTATTTCTGAAAATGAACTATCATTCAAGGAAGAGAAAGACGTTTCGAAGATTCTCGATTATATTTTTGAGAGGTAAAATTTAAAAGGGATATTTATCCCTTTTTTTTTTAAGTATAATTAACATTTTTAATTTTTATAAATTACTTTTGTTTAACTAGTTTCAGAATGCAATACAGTAACAGAAAAAGTGCTATTATAATATTAGAGGATGGAACCACATTTTTTGGTAAATCCATTGGTATTGACGGCACAGCATTTGGAGAGGTTTGTTTCAACACAGGGATGACAGGCTACCAGGAAATTTTTACGGACCCTTCTTATTATGGACAACTAATGGTTACCACAAATGCCTACATAGGAAATTATGGCGTCAGAGATGAAGAGGTTGAATCTGACTCTGTTAAAATTGCTGGTCTTATATGTAGAAACTTTACATACAATTATTCTAGACATGGTGAAACAAAATCCTTATTTGATTTTTTAAAAGCTAATAACATAGTTGCAATTTCTGATGTTGATACAAGAGCACTTGTTTCCTATATTAGAGATAATGGTGCAATGAATGCAGCTATTTCAACTAAAGTTGATGAAATTGATATGTTAAAGATGGAATTATCTAAGATTCCAAGTATGGATGGTCTAGAGCTCGCATCCAAAGTATCTACAAAGGAAATTTACCATTTTGGAAATGAATCTGCAAAATATAAAATATCTGCATTGGATTTAGGTATCAAAAAAAATATTTTGAGAAATTTAGAAAAGAGAGATTGTTATATTAAAGTATTTCCTTATAACTCAACTTTTGAAGAAATGAATGATTGGGCCCCTCATGCCTTTTTTATTTCTAACGGCCCCGGAGATCCGAAACCATTAATTAATGCTCAGAATATTGCCAAAGAAGTGATTAAAAAGAACATTCCGTTATTTGGAATTTGCTTGGGTCACCAAATAATTGCCCTAGCTAACGGAATTTCGACTTACAAAATGCATAATGGACATAGAGGGATTAATCATCCTGTAAAAAATCTGATTACTGGAAAAGGTGAAATAACCTCTCAAAATCATGGATTTGCAATTAATAGAGAACAGACAGAGGCTCACAAAGATATTCAAATAACACATGTTCACTTGAATGATGATACTGTAGCAGGTATTTCCATGAAAAATAAAAATTGCTTTTCAGTTCAATATCATCCTGAAGCTAGCCCAGGCCCTCATGATGCATCTTACCTTTTTGATCAATTTATTAATAATATTTCAAAGAATAAATAATGGCTAAAATTAAAAAAGTTTTTGCTCGTCAAATATTTGATTCAAGAGGGAATCCTACTGTTGAAGTTGATGTGATAACGGAAAATGAAATACGAGGAAGAGCAGCTGTACCTTCTGGTGCGTCCACTGGGGAACATGAGGCAGTAGAGTTAAGAGATGGAGGTAAAAAATATCATGGTAAAGGTGTAAGTAATGCTGTTAATAATATAAATAATATAATTACTAAGGAAGTTATTGGACTATCAGTTTTTGAACAAAATAAAATTGACAAGTTGATGATCACAATTGATGGCACAGAGAATAAATCCAGATTAGGCGCGAATGCTACACTTGGAGTTTCATTAGCCGTAGCAAAAGCAGCTGCAAAAGAAAAAAATATTTCCCTTTTTCAATATTTAGGTAAAGATCCAAAGATTTTACCTGTTCCGATGATGAATATTATTAATGGGGGATCTCATAGCGATGCACCTATTGCATTTCAAGAATTTATGATTGTACCTGTTTCTGCAAATAGTTTTTCTCACGCTATGCAAATAGGTAGTGAGATTTTTCACTCGCTTAAAAAAGTTTTAAAGAAAAGAGGTTTAACTACAAGTGTTGGTGATGAGGGTGGGTTCGCACCAGAACTAAACGGAACGGAAGATGTATTACAAACAATTAAGGATGCCACTCATGATTCAGGGTATGTATTTGGTAAGGATATTATGATTGCTTTAGATTGTGCCTCTTCTGAATTTTACAGTAACGGAAAATATGATTATTCGATTTTTGAAGGTAAAAATGGTTTAGTAAGAACTAGCACTGAACAGGCAAATTATCTTGCTGAATTATGTAAAAAATATCCAATAATTTCTATCGAAGATGGAATGGATGAAAATGATTGGGATGGATGGAAGTACTTGACAAGTTTGTGTGGCGATCAAGTCCAATTAGTTGGTGATGATTTATTTGTTACTAATACAAAAAGATTAGAAAAAGGGATTACAGAAAATATTGGAAACTCTATTTTGATTAAAGTAAATCAAATTGGCACTTTATCTGAAACTATTGAAGCTGTTGATATGGCACATAAGGCAGGTTTTACAACGGTAATGTCGCATAGGTCTGGAGAAACTGAAGATTGTACTATTTCTGATCTCTCTGTAGCATTAGATTGTGGTCAGATTAAAACAGGATCTCTATCAAGAAGTGATAGGATTGCAAAATACAACCAACTGCTAAGAATCGAAGAGGAACTTGGAAATAAAGCTATTTATCCTCAAATTTCTACTTTTAAAGTATCTCCTTTTAAAAATAAATCATTCTCAAAATAACTTTAATTTATTGAAGATATTTTGTATTTTTGCAAAATAGTAGACTAACTTTCATTTATTCATTGTGTCCGAGAAAGCAACTATAAATATTAATGGTTCAAGCTACGATTTCCCTGTTTACAGAGGAGTCGAGGGAGATGTTTGCATTGATATAAAATCCCTTAGAGCAGAATCTGGTGCTACAACTATTGATAGAGGTTTTAAAAATACAGCTTCATGTGAAAGCAAAATTACATACTTAGATGGTGAAAAAGGTATTTTAAGATACCGTGGTTATGATGTTGATGATTTAGCTAAAAAAGCATCTTTTTTAGAAGTAGCTTTCCTATTAATTTTTGGAGAGTTACCCACAAAAGATGAGCTTAAAAGATTTCATGATGACATCGTTGACAACAGTATAGTAAATGATGATGTTAAAAAAATTGTTGATGCATTTCCAAGCTCTGCACACCCAATGGGAGTTTTATCATCTTTAACAAGTTCATTAACGGCCTTTAATCCTGATGATGTATCATTAGATTATGTTAGAAGTAAAGAAGGAATGTATGACACAATAGTGAAAGTAATGGGAAAGATACCAATTCTTGTAGGTTGGTCATTCAGAAAAAAAAATGGTTACCCATTACAATACTCTATGAAATTGAAAAATCTAGGGTATGCAGAAATGATATTGCATCTATTGTTTAAAAAACCTAATGATATATATAGACCTGATAAAAAGTTAATTGATGTTTTTAATAAACTTTTGATTTTGCACGCTGATCATGAACAAAATTGTTCTACTTCAACTGTAAGGATTGTTGGATCATCACATGCCGGTCTATTCCCATCAATTTCTGCAGGAATTTCTGCATTGTGGGGGCCACTTCATGGAGGTGCTAATCAGGCTGTTTTAGAAATGTTAAAGTCTATTAAAGAGGATGGAGGAAATACAAAAAAATATATTAAAAAGGCGAAAGATAAATCAGATCCATTTAGATTAATGGGATTTGGGCATAGAGTGTATAAAAATTATGATCCTAGAGCTAGAATCATTAAGGAAGCAGCACACAAATATTTAAAATCTCTTGGTGTTGATGACCCTTTACTTCATATCGCTGCTGAATTGGAAGAAAATGCTTTGAAGGATAAGTATTTTATCGAACGTAAATTATTTCCTAATGTAGATTTTTACTCTGGTGTTATTTATAGAGCTATGGGAATTCCTTCAGATATGTACACCGTTATGTTTGTACTTGGAAGATTGCCAGGTTGGATTGCTCAATGGAGAGAAATGAGATTAATGAAAGAACCAATTGGAAGACCAAGACAACTTTTTACTGGATCAGCTCCAAGAAGTTTTAAGTCAAAAAAATAATCATTTATATTTTACACAATGCTTAGGCTTAATGTAAATAATGAAACATCAAAGCTAAAGGCTGTAGTTTTAGGAATTGGAAATAGTTTGGGTTCAGTTCCAACAGCAAATGAATGTTATGATCCAAAAAGCAGATTTCATGTTTTGAATGGAACATATCCGAAAGAGGTTGATGTTATTTCTCAGTTGGATTATTTTAATAAGATTTTTTTGAAATATGATATAAATGTTTTCAGACCATCAATTTTAAAAAATGTTAATCAGATTTTTAGTAGAGATATAGGTTTTGTTATCGGAAATAAATTTTTTATTTCAAATACTATAAAAGAGAGATCAAAAGAAATTGAGGGTTTGAATGGTTTATTTAAAAAAATTAAATATGATGATTTAGTATACTTGCCAAAAAATTGTAGCGTTGAAGGTGGAGATATTATTTTACATGATGAATACATTTTTATCGGCACATGTGAGAAAAACAAATTTGATGATTATAAAACTGCAAGAACAAATCAAGGAGCAATTAATTTCATAAAAAAATATTTTCCTGAAAAAAAAATAATTTCATTTTCGTTAATCAAGTCAGATGCTGATTACCAAAAATTAGCTTTACATTTAGATTGTTGTTTTCAGCCTGTGGGAAAAAATAAATTAGTAGTATGCCCTGAGGCTTTTTTATCTGAGGATGATTACAATTGGATTTTAAATACTTTTAAAAAAGAAAATATTTTTGAAATATCCTTATTAGAAATGAATAAACTAAAATGTAATTTTTTTTCAATTTCACAAAATATTGTAGTCAGTGAAATAAGTTTTTCTAGACTTAATAATTGGTTAAGATCAAATGGAATTACAGTCGAGGAAATTAGTTATAATGAAATTTCAAAGCAAGGTGGTTTGTTAAGATGTAGTACTTTACCTTTAATTCGAGAATAATTTTGAGCGTAGCAAAAAGTATACTAATGATTCGACCAATTAATTTTGGTTTTAATGATGAGACTTCAATGGATAATCATTATCAAAAAAAAATTAATAAAGAAAATACAGCTCAGTTAGCGATTGAAGAGTTTGAAAACATGGTTTTACATTTAAAAAATAGTGATGTTGATGTTCACGTATATAATGATGATGATATGTACAAAACACCGGACTCCGTCTTTCCAAATAATTGGATATCAACTCATCAAAATGGAGATATTGTTTTATTTCCAATGTTAGCAAAGAGTAGACGTATGGAGCGACGTCCAGAAATTTTAGATTTTTTAAAAAATCAAGGCTTTATAATAAATAATGTAATTGATTATTCATTTGCTGAAAAGGATAGTCAATTTTTAGAGGGTACAGGAAGTATGATATTAGATCGAAAAAATAAAATTGCTTACTGTTCAATTTCTGAAAGATCTAATAAGGAGCTATTTATAAAATTTTGTAAAGATTTTAAATATATTCCAGTAAGTTTCCATTCATTTCAAGATGTAGAAAAAAAAAGATTGCCAATTTATCATACTAATGTGATGATGTGTTTGGCTGAATCTTATTGTATAATATGTTTAGATTGCATAGATGATGGTGAGGAAAGAATCAATGTTATTAATTTCATTGAAAATTCAGGAAAAGAGTTAATAGAGATTTCTGAAAATCAAGTGGAAAATTTTGCAGGGAATATGCTCGAGCTTTTAAATGATAAAGGGGAAAGTTTATTGGTTATGAGTAAGTCAGCTGAAAACTCTTTAAATGAAAATCAGAAAAATTTAATTAATAAATATTCAAGGATTGTTTCTTCGGATATTAACACAATTGAAGTTTGTGGTGGAGGAAGTGCTAGATGTATGATAGCTGAAATATTTTTACCAAAAAAGTAATATTATTAAACGTTATATTTACAACAGATAATTAAGAATGTATATTCAAAAAATCATTAGAAAAAATATTGAAAATGCCTTAAATGAGGTATTTAGATATAAAACTAAAAACATAGAACTTCAGCAAACAAAAAAAGAATTTGATGGAGACATTACTCTTGTAGTTTTTCCGCTAGTTAAAGAATTAAAAATGAACCCTAAAGAAATTGCCGAAAAGGTTGGTGATTACTTGATAGAAACTAATTCTGTTGTTTCTTTCAATATTGTCTCGGGATTTTTGAATCTTTCAATCTCAGATAAATACTATTTAGATTTCTTTAATTCCATTAAATACAATTCAGATTATGGATATTCAAATATTGTCTCTGAGGATGCTGTAATGGTTGAATATTCTTCTCCAAATACTAATAAGCCATTGCATCTTGGTCATATAAGAAATAACCTTCTTGGATATAGTATGTCTGAAATATATAAAGCCTCTGGAAAAAAAGTATATAAAACACAAATTATAAATGATAGAGGCATTCACATTTGTAAGAGTATGATCGCATGGTTGGATTTTAGTAATGGAGAAACTCCAAAAAGTACAAATATAAAAGGGGATAAATTTGTTGGGGATTATTATATCAAATTTGATAAAGTTTATAAAAAAGAGGTTGAGGAATTGATTAAAAACGGATCAAGCGAAGAAGTAGCTAAGCAAAATTCCCCGATACTCTTGAGAGCAAAAGAAATGTTGATTAGGTGGGAGTCAGGTGATAAAGAAGTAGTAGAGCTTTGGAAAAAAATGAACAGTTGGGTGTATGAAGGTTTTGAAGAAACTTATAAAAATTTAGGTGTAGACTTTGACAGTTACTATTATGAGAGTGATACATACCTATTAGGAAAAGAATTTATTTTATCTGGCTTAGAGTCTGGTGTTTTTTACAAAAAAGATGATGGTTCGGTTTGGTGTGATTTAAGTGATGAGGGACTAGACGAAAAAATTGTACTTCGTGCTGATGGGACAGCTGTTTATATGACTCAAGATATCGGAACTGCTGTGCAAAGAGTAAAAGATTACCCTGATATTAATTCTATGGTTTATACTGTTGGTAATGAACAAGATTATCATTTTAAAGTCCTTTTTTTAATATTAAAAAAACTAGGATTTTCTTGGTGTGAAAATTTATTTCATTTAAGCTATGGAATGGTCGATTTACCAAGTGGTAAAATGAAAAGTAGAGAAGGAACAGTGGTAGATGCTGATGACCTGATGGAAGAGATGATTAGAACAGCAAAAGAGATTTCTCAAAAATTAGGAAAATTAGATGGACTTTCTGATGATGAAAAAAACAAAGTATATAAGACAGTTGGGCTTGGTGCTCTAAAGTATTACATACTAAAGGTAGATCCTAAAAAAAGGATTCTTTTTGATCCAAAAGAATCAGTAGATTTTCAAGGGAATACAGCATCTTTTATTCAATATTCTTATGCAAGAATCCAGTCTATTTTAATGGGAATTAACTTTGATATATCAAAAAATAAATATAATCAAAAGTTAGAAAAAAAGGAAAAGGAGTTGATTAAGCAAATCGACTCATTCCCGTCAATTATTCATAGCGCAGCAAGCTCAAATAATCCTGCATTAGTTGCTAATTATGTATATGACCTTGTTAAGATTTTTAACTCATTTTATCAGTCACTTCCGATTTTAAAATCTGCATTTGATGACAAGAAATCATTTAGGGTTGAGCTTTCAAAATTAGTTGGAATTACTATTAAAAATGCATTATCCCTATTAGGAATTGATGTAGTTAATAGAATGTAATTTTATTATAAGCTTTAAATTCTTTATTTTACAATATGTTTAGCAATTTAGGAGAAAAGTTAGAAAAAGCCTTACAAATACTCAAAGGGCACGGAAGTATTACCGAAATCAATGTTGCTGAGACTTTAAAAGAGGTAAGACGCGCACTTCTTGATGCCGATGTTAACTTTAAAACTGCCAGAGATTTTACTCAGCGTGTTAAGGAAAAAGCAATTGGACAAAATGTTTTAACAAATTTGAAACCTGGCCAATTGATGATAAAAATTGTCAAAGATGAATTGGCAGACTTAATGGGTGGAGAATCCTCAGAGATAAATCTTAAAGATAAACCATCAATAATTTTAATGTCTGGACTGCAGGGCTCAGGAAAAACTACTTTTTCGGCAAAACTTGCAAAACTTTTGAGGAAGAAAAAATCTTTGAAACCACTTCTAGTTGCTTGCGATGTTTACAGGCCTGCTGCAATTGAACAATTACATATTTTAGGAAAAGACTTAGATGTCGAGGTGTATTCTGAAGATAATAGTCAAGATCCAGTTGCAATTGCCAAAGCTGGTGTTAAATATGGAAAATCAAAAGGATATAATTTAATCATAATTGATACTGCAGGTAGATTAGCAATTGATGATGAAATGATGAATGAAATCTCAAATATTAAAAAGGCTATTAAACCAAGTGAAATTTTATTTGTTGTAGATTCAATGACTGGTCAGGATGCTGTGAATAGTGCTAAAACATTTAATGATATTTTAGATTTTGATGGTGTAGTATTAACAAAATTGGACGGTGATGCAAGAGGTGGTGCAGCATTATCAATTAAAAGCGTTGTTGACAAACCAATTAAGTTTATTGGTACTGGTGAAAAGATGGACGCTTTGGATGTTTTTCATCCAAGTAGGATGGCTGACAGGATATTAGGAATGGGTGATGTTGTTTCGCTTGTTGAAAGAGCGCAACAGCAATTTGATCAAGAACAGGCTAGAAAGATTCAAAAAAAGATTGCAAAAAATAAGTTTGGTTTAGATGATTTTATGAGTCAAATTCAGCAAATTAAAAAAATGGGTGATATGAAGGATTTGGTTGGAATGATCCCTGGGGCAAATAAAATGATGAAAAATTCAAATGAAGAAATTAATAATGATTCTTTTATTCCCATTGAGGCAATTATTAATTCTATGACCCCAAAAGAAAGAGCATTACCATCTTTACTTGATCACTCTAGAAAAACTAGAATTAGTAAAGGATCTGGAAGGTCAGTTGAAGAAATAAATCAGTTACTTAAACAATTTAACCAAATGAGTAAAATGATGAAGATGATGCAGGGGATGGGTAAAGATAGAATGATGCAAATGATGCAAAATATGAAAGGTAGATGATAATTTTAGACGGGAAAAAAACAAGTAACGACATTAAAACTGAAATTGCAGAATCTGTAAAGGACATTGTTGCAAAAGGTTTAAGGCCTCCACATTTAGCGGCGGTAATTGTTGGAGATGATGGGGCGAGTTTGACATATGTTGGCAGTAAAGTTCGGGCTTGTAAAAGAGTTGGTTTTGAATCTACTTTAATAAAACTTCCTGAATCAATTTCGGAAAATGAACTTTTGAATAAGGTTAATGAGTTGAACAAAGATGAGAATATTGATGGTTATATTGTCCAGCTTCCTTTGCCAAAACACATAGATTCCCAAAAAATATTAATGGCAGTTGATGCAAACAAAGATGTGGATGGTTTTCATCCTACAAATTTTGGAAAAATGTCTCTTAACCTCCCAACTTTTATTTCTGCAACGCCTTTTGGAATTATGGAACTTCTTAAAAGATATAAGGTTGAAACATCAGGAAAACATACTGTTGTTATTGGTCGCTCTGATATTGTCGGTAGACCAATAAGTATTTTGATGAGTCAAAAATCTGATCCTGGGAATTCTACAGTTACACTTGCACATAGTAGAACAAAAAATATTAAAGAGTTAACAAGGCAAGCTGACATCATTATTTCAGCATTGGGCGTTCCGAATTTTCTAAAGGAAGACATGGTTAAAGATGGTGCAGTGATCATTGATGTTGGAATAACTAGGGTAGTTGATAGCTCTGTAAAAGGCTATAAAATTGTGGGTGATGTTGACTATGAAAACGTATCAAAAAAATCAAGCTTTATTACGCCAGTTCCGGGTGGTGTTGGTCCCATGACAATAGCTATGCTATTGAAAAACACTTTATTAGCTTATAAAGGTTATTAAGGCTAGTGGATGGGATTAATTATTTTGCAAAGATTTGATCAAAGTTTTTGAAAGATTTAAATTCAAGAGTATTTCTTGAGGGATCCATAAAAAACATGGTTGCCTGCTCACCAGGTTGACCTTTAAACCGAATGTATGGTTCTATTATAAATACCACACCTTTTTTTATTAATTTATCAGAAAATTTGTGAAATGTATCCCATTCCAAAACAACACCAAAATGAGGTACTGGCACGTTTTTACCATCAACAGAATTTGTATGTGTTTGATCATTGGATTTTTCTTTGTAATGAATAACAAGCTGATGTCCAAACAAATTAAAGTCTACCCAATGGTCACTGCTTCTGCCTTCTTCACATCCAAGTACTTCACGATAGAATTTTCTACAAATAGGAATGTCATCAACTGGAATCGCTAAATGAAATGGTGTAAGTTTATTCATTTTTTTTTGAATTCTTTATCCATGAACATAGCCAAATCAAAATCTTTGATTGTGAGTCCATCTTTGTCATGAGTGAAAAGCTCAATATCTAATGTATTGTACACATTTGTCCACTTTGGATGATGGTCCATTTCTTCACATCTTACCCCAACTTTATTCATAAATAAAAGCGCTTCGTTGAAGTTTTTAAATTCATACTTACAAATTAAAAACTTATCATTTATACTCCATTTGTTTGATAGTTTGCTAAGTTGATTTTTTAAATTTTTTTTTTCAATTAATTCAGCCATAGTTTATTTTTTTAATCCTTTAATTTCTTGCTCGTTTAAAAGTCTATATTTACCCTCTGGTAAATCAAGCTTAATATTCATAATTCTAATCCTTTGTAGCGATACAACTTTGTATCCAAAATGATCGCACATTCTTCTAATCTGTCTATTTAGCCCTTGGGTTAATATGATTTTAAATTGATTGGTTTTAACTTTTTTTACTGAGCATTTTCTTGTAATTTTTCCAAGCATTGGAACACCCTCACTCATTTTTTTTAGTATTGATTCAGGAATTGGTCTATTAACTTTAACTAAATATTCTTTTTCATTGTTATTAGCGGTTTTTAGTATTTTATTTGCGGTTTCCCCGTCATTTGTTAATAGAATCAGTCCAGTAGTTGATTTGTCGAGTCTTCCAATTGGAAATACTCTTTCAGAGAAGTTTACAAAATCGATAATATTATTTTCCTCAACCCCTGAATTTGTTGTACACACAACACCCCTGGGTTTATTTAATGCAATAAATATTTTTTTCTTTTTGGATTGATTAATTTTTTCACCATCAACTTCTATTAAATCATCCTCTGAAACTTTCATTCCCATTTTGGCAGACTTTCGATTTACATAAACTCTGCCTTGATCAATAAGCGCATCTGCCTGACGTCTAGAACAATAACCAATCTCACTCAAAAATTTATTTATTCTAGTTAATTCAACAGCCATTAGAAATATTTAATTACATCGGTAAATATAGATATTAAGATTTTTATATTTGTTTTGTGATTGATAAAAAGATACAGTTGCTTGTAGATAAAGGTGAGGCACTCCCTGTTATGGAGGCATTTTATACCATTCAAGGGGAGGGATATCACAAGGGGACAGCATCATATTTTATAAGGACAGCAGGTTGTGACGTGGGTTGTCACTGGTGTGATGTCAAAGAAAGTTGGGATGAAAAAGTACATCCAATCCTTACAGTTAAGGAGATAGTAAAAAAATCTTTAGATTTTTCTGATTGTGTAGTAATTACTGGTGGTGAACCTTTGATGTGGAATATGGATCCCCTAACAAAAGAGTTAAAAAAGTTTAATAAAAAAATACATATTGAAACCTCAGGGTCATACCCATTAACCGGAGATTGGGATTGGATTTGTCTCTCACCAAAAAAAGCAAAACTCCCAATAGAAGACGCTTACAAGCATGCAGATGAACTGAAAATAATAATATATAATAATCATGATTTTATTTTTGCTGAGGAAGAGGCAAAAAAAGTAAATAAAAAAGCAATTTTATATCTTCAGCCCGAGTGGGGAAAAAAAGAAAAAATGATGCCATTAATTGTTGAATTCGTAAAAAAAAATCCAAAATGGAAGATATCGCTTCAAACTCACAAATATCTTAATATTCTATAGCTTACAAATCGTAATCGTTTATTCAAATATTTAGTAATATAGTTATAATTTATTATAAAATTTAATAAAAAAGTTATATATATAAATTTAAAAGATAATTTATATTTATAAATTAAATAATTATTACTTTTTTTGCTAAAAATTTTAATTTATGTGTGGAATTGTATGTGCTTTTGAAACTAAGGCAAAGAAAAATATAAGATCGCAGGTATTGGAAATGTCAAAAAAAATAAGACACAGAGGCCCTGACTGGAGCGGAATATTTTCAAATGATAGTGCAATATTATCTCATGAAAGATTATCAATCGTTGATCCGTCATCTGGGAAACAACCTCTTTACAGTGACGATAATAGGTATGTTTTAGCGGCTAATGGAGAAATTTATAACCATCAGGAATTAAGAAAAGAATTTCCCAATTATGAATTCTCAACAAAAAGTGATTGTGAAGTGATCCTTGCTTTGTATTCTAAGTATGGTATCGATTTTATCGATAAAATGAACGGAATATTCGCATTTGTTATTTACGATTCCAAAAATGATGAATATTTTGTTGCTCGTGATCACATGGGTATTATTCCACTTTATATAGGATGGGACTCAGACAAAATTTTTTATGTTTCATCTGAACTTAAAGCATTAGAAGGAGTTTGCGATAAAATAGAGCTATTTCCACCTGGACATTATTTTTTAAGTTCAAACGATGGTTTTGTTAAATGGTATGAAAGAGATTGGAGGGACTACGATTGTGTAAAGAATGCTAAATCAGAAATAAAAAAATTAAGAGACTCATTAGAACAAGCGGTTAGAAGACAGTTAATGAGCGATGTCCCCTACGGAGTTTTACTCTCAGGTGGATTGGATTCTTCAATTACCTCTGCAGTTGCAAAGAAATATTCAGAAATGAGAATTGAAACAAATGATAAACAGCCTGCCTGGTGGCCACAGCTTCACTCTTTTTCTGTTGGTCTTAAGGGGTCTCCAGATCTTGCTGCAGCAAAACTTGTGGCTGATCACATTGGAACAATACATCACGAAATTATTTTTACAATACAGGAGGGTTTAGATGCTATTAAAGATGTTATTTACAATCTGGAGACTTATGACATAACAACTGTACGAGCTTCAACTCCAATGTATTTAATGGCTAGAGTAATCAAGTCAATGGGTATTAAAATGGTTTTATCTGGAGAAGGAGCTGATGAAATATTTGGCGGCTACTTATATTTTCACAAAGCACCAAATGCAAGAGAATTTCACGATGAAACTGTTAGAAAACTTGACAAGCTGCACATGTATGATTGTTTACGTGCCAATAAAAGCCTAGCCGCATGGGGCATTGAAGGTAGAGTACCTTTTTTAGACAAGGATTTTATGGATGTAGCTATGTCTTTAAATCCTGAGGACAAAATGATTAAAGGAGAGAGAATTGAAAAATGGATTTTAAGAAAAGCTTTTGAAGATTACTTACCGAAATCAATTGTTTGGAGGCAGAAAGAGCAATTTAGCGATGGGGTAGGTTACAATTGGATAGATACTCTAAAAAAAGTAGTTGAGGATCAAATTTCTGATCAAAAAATGGAAGAGGCTTCATTAAGATTTCCCATTCAAACCCCCACAACCAAAGAAGAATATTACTACAGATCCTTGTTCTCTGAACATTTTCCATCAAATACTGCTGCACTTTGTGTTCCACAAGAACCTTCAGTTGCATGTAGTACAAAAATTGCACTTGAATGGGATGAGGCTTTTAAGTCATTGAATGAACCGTCGGGAAGGGCAATTTCAAAAGTTCATGAGGATGCATATGAAGCTAGTAATTAGCCTCAAAATTGTTAATAACTTATACTATAAAAATTAGCTGTTTTTAACCTGTTGGGATTGGTTTTTTGTATATTTGATTTATTGTAAAAAATGATTGTTTATTTTTTTTTAAAATTACAATTATCTAACTAACCATTTTTCAATAAGTTATGAGCGAAAATAAAGCAAAATATTCCGCTGACAGCATTCAGGCGTTGGAGGGAATGGAGCATGTTCGAATGAGGCCTTCAATGTATATAGGTGACGTGGGTTCACGAGGTCTTCACCATCTAGTGTATGAAGTTGTCGATAATTCAATTGACGAGGCTATGGCTGGTCATTGTGATAGAATCTCTGTATCAATAAACGAGGATAACTCCGTTACCACTGAAGATAATGGAAGAGGTATACCTGTTGGAATGCATAAAAAAGAGGGTGTGTCAGCTTTAGAAGTTGTAATGACTAAAATTGGTGCTGGAGGTAAGTTTGACAAGGACTCATATAAGGTTTCTGGTGGATTACATGGAGTTGGTGTAAGTTGTGTCAATGCCCTTTCTGAAAAATTAGTTGCAACAGTTCACAGAGACGGCAAAATATGGGAACAAGAGTATTCAAAGGGTAAATCATTAGAACCAGTCAAAGAAGTAGGGAAATCTGATAAAACTGGAACTGTTGTAACATTTCTGCCTGATAAATCAATATTCCAAGATATAAATACATATAGTTATGATATTCTTGCTTCAAGATTAAGAGAGTTATCGTTTTTAAATAAAGGTATAACAATGACCATAACAGATAAAAGAAACAAAGATAAAGAAGGTAATTATATTTCAGAAGAATTCTTTTCAAAAGAAGGTTTAGTGGAATTCATTAAGTTTCTTGACGATACCAGGGAACCTATCATGAAGGACGTAATTGCTTTTGAGGGAGAAAAAAATGGTGTGCCCGTGGAGGTTGCCATGATTTACAATACATCCTACTCCGAAAATCTACATTCTTATGTAAATAATATTAACACCCACGAAGGCGGGACACATCTTAGTGGTTTTCGTAGAGGTTTGACACATACCTTAAAGAAGTACTCAGAGTCTTCTGGGATGTTGGATAAGCTAAAATTCGAAATTTCTGGAGATGATTTTAGAGAAGGTTTAACCGCTATAATTTCTGTAAAAGTTGCTGAACCGCAATTTGAAGGTCAGACTAAAACTAAGTTAGGAAACAAAGAGGTTTCCTCATGTGTGAGCCAAGCAGTTTCAGAAATGTTAAGAGATTATTTAGAAGAACACCCGGATGATGCAAAAACTATTGTTCAAAAAGTAATTCTTGCTGCCCAGGCACGTCATGCTGCACAAAAGGCTCGAGAGATGGTTCAAAGAAAATCTGTAATGAGTATCGGAGGACTTCCTGGAAAATTATCCGATTGCTCAGAACAAGATCCTGCAAAATGTGAGGTATTCCTGGTTGAGGGTGATTCCGCTGGGGGTACTGCAAAACAAGGAAGGGATAGAGCATTTCAGGCAATTTTACCATTAAGAGGTAAAATTTTGAATGTCGAGAAAGCAATGCAGCACAAAGTTTTTGAAAATGATGAAATAAGGAACATATTCACAGCCTTAGGGGTAACCATTGGGACAGAAGAGGATAGTAAAGCTTTAAATATTGAAAAATTACGATATCATAAAGTTGTTATCATGTGTGATGCTGATATAGACGGTAGTCATATATCAACCCTAATCCTTACGTTTCTTTTTAGGTACATGAGAGAATTAGTTGAAAATGGACATGTTTACATTGCTACCCCTCCATTGTATTTGGTAAAAAAAGGTGCAAAAAAAGAATATGCATGGAATAATGATCAAAGAGATAGTATAATGATGAAATTTGGTGATGGTTGTAAGGTTCAGAGATACAAAGGATTAGGAGAAATGAATGCTGCTCAATTATGGGACACAACAATGAATCCAGAGTTTAGAACCCTTAGAAAAGTAGTCATAGAAAATGGAATTGAGGCGGATAGAATTTTCTCCATGCTAATGGGTGATGACGTTCCACCCAGAAGAGAATTCATTGAAAATAATGCATTATACGCTAATATAGATGCTTAAAAGTCATATATGAAAATAACAGTTGTTGGTGCCGGTGCCGTAGGGGCCAGTTGTGCTGAATACATAGCACTTAAAAATTTTGCTTCTGAGGTTATAATTTTAGATATTAAAGAAGGTTTAGCAGAAGGTAAAGCCATGGATTTGATGCAAACTGCATCTCTTAATAATTTTGATACTAAAATCATTGGAACAACCAACGATTACTCAAAAACATCAGCTAGTGATATTTGTGTAATTACCTCTGGAATACCTCGAAAGCCTGGTATGACCAGAGAAGAGTTAATTGGAATTAATGCAAAAATTGTAAGCGAAGTAAGTAGTAACTTAATACACTTTTCTGCTAATACTATTTTGATTGTTGTAAGTAATCCAATGGATTCAATGACTTATCTTGTCCACAAAAAAACCGGTTTATCAAAAAACAGAATCATTGGCATGGGTGGTGCTCTAGATTCTGCTAGATTCAAATTTAGGATAGCTGAAGCCTTGAATTGTCCTATAAGTGATGTAGATGGAATTGTTATTGGTGGTCATAGTGACAAAGGTATGGTACCTTTAATTTCAAAGGCAACCAGAAATAGTATTCGTATTTCAAATTTTCTTTCTGATGAAATATTAGAAAATATAAAACAAGAAACTAAAATTGGAGGCGCAACTTTAACAAAACTTCTTGGAACTTCGGCATGGTATGCCCCTGGAGCTGCGGTTAGTTCGATTGTTCAGTCTATAGCTTGTGATCAACACAAAATGTTTCCATGCTCGGCTTTATTAAATGATGAATACGGCTTTTCTGACTTGTGCATTGGAGTTCCGGTTATTTTGGGAAAAAATGGAATAGAAAAAATAATTGAATTGGATCTTGATGATAGTGAGTACGAACATTTGAAACAAAGTGCCGAATCTGTTAAAAAGACTAATAGTTTACTAGATTAATTCCTTAGGGTATCCTGTTTTAATTTGATTTTTAATTTCTAAAAAACTGTATATTTTTTCCATATTGATATTGTTCAGGTCAATTACTAGCAAGCGATTAATTGAATTATTTGATTTAAAAAACTCAGTTACCTCTTCAAAATACACATTTATATCGGGAAGGTCATCAGGAATATTTAATTTTTTTGCTTTCATGTTGTTGATAGATTGTTTCCATGATTTTTTATCCCGAGTAGTAAGTATGAATTTAGTATTTTGATTGCTATTTATTAGTTGTTGTCTAAAATTTCTAAATGCTGAGTTGTCAACCAAAAATTTTTTTTCTTCTATTTCGATGCAATCATTTTCTTTATTGCCATGAATTATGCAAAAATTCATTCCAGAAAAACCAAGATTTCTTAATAATTTCGCAAGACTTGTAGTTCCTGTCCTTGGAAGGCCGATTCCGATAATGTACATAAATCTTTAATTTAACATTAAAATTTTCTTCCAAATTCAATTATTAATAAGATAATTATTTTAATTTGAAAATCGTCAACTTAATTATATATTTGCTCCACTTTTAAATCTAAGATTTATGCAGAACAAAGGATTAGTTAAACTATTTGCACTTTTATTTGGATTAGTAAGCATCTTTCAGCTTTCTTTTACCTTAAAATCTAATCAAATTGAGAAAGAGGTTGATCAAATAGCTATTAGCTCTATTCCAAATTCAGAACCAGATTTTGATAAAAAAAGGAATGATTTTAAGAATGCTTACCTTGATTCTATTTCCTCAGAAAATGTTTTCGATATTGGTATAGCAAATTATTCCTATGGTGAAGTAAAAGATAGGGCAATGAATTTGGGATTAGATTTAAAGGGTGGAATCAATGTAATTTTACAAATTTCAGTAAAAGATATATTACAAAATTTATCTAATAATAGTTCTAATCCTGTATTTAATAAGGCCTTAGATGATGCTGAAGAATTGCAAAAAAATAGCCAAAATTCATATTTGGAAGATTTTTTCATTTCCTTCGATGAGATAAAGGGGCAAACGAAACTTGCATCTCCTGACATATTTGCAAACAGGTCTTTAAGTGAAGATATTAATTTCGATATGTCTGATGATGAGGTGAAATCTATTATCAAGGTAAAAATTGATGAATCCATAACCTCTGCTTTTGAAGTACTTAGAAAAAGAATCGACAAATTTGGTGTAACCCAGCCTAATATTCAAAGATTAGGTACATCTGGAAGAATTTTGGTGGAACTTCCTGGAGCAAAGGATATTGAGAGAGTTAAAAGTTTACTTCAAAGTACTGCCCAGTTAGAATTTTGGGAAACTTTCAGAGGTGAAGAATTTTTACCTTTCATCATAAATGCAAATGAATTAATTAAATCAAAAACTAAGAATCAAGAGCTTACAAAAGAAGATTCTGAGGTTAGCGAAGTAGAGAGATTATTAGGTTCTGAAATAGATTCATTAGCAATTGAAAAAAATCCGTTAATAGATTTAATCACAGGACAAGGATATGCTGGTGGCCCTGTGATAGCTATATTCGATCCAAAGAATATTGATGTCATCAATCAATTCCTCTCAGATCCTGAGGTTAGATCTTTACTTCCTGCAAATCAAAGATTTGCTAAATTTTTATGGGGAATTCCACAAGTTTTAGAAAATGGTGATAAAAGAGTTGAATTGTATGCAATTAAAGGTAACCGAGAAAATAACCCAAGGCTAAGTGGTTCTGTGGTAACAGATGCTAGACAATCTTATTCTGTTGATGGAATTACTCCAACAGTAAGTATGCAAATGAATACTAAGGGGGCTAAAATTTGGGAGGAAATGACTGGTGAGGCCTTTAACCAGAATTCTCAAATTGCGATTGTTTTAGATGATGTAGTATACTCCGCTCCTGGAGTTAATAGTGGTCCCATTTCTGGGGGTAATAGTGAAATTTCTGGGTCATTTACTTTGAATGAAGCAATTGACTTAGCAAATGTATTAAGAGCTGGTAAACTGCCTGCATCAGCAGATATTGTACAGGCCGATGAAGTTGGACCCTCTCTTGGACAAGAAGCTATTGAATCAGGTACAGCTTCTTTTGCAATTGCACTAATTCTTGTTTTATTGTGGATGATTTTTTATTATGGAAAGGTTGGAGTTTATTCAAATTTAGCTTTATTGTTAAATATCTTATTAATATTTGGAATTCTTTCCGGCTTAGGTGCTGTGTTGACATTGCCAGGTATTGCAGGTATAGTTCTGACTATTGGTATTGCAGTTGACGCTAATGTTTTAATATATGAAAGAGTCAGAGAGGAATTATATAAAGGGAAAAAACTAAAACCCTCAATTGTAGATGGTTATCAAAATGCACTTTCATCTATCCTAGATGCAAATATAACTACAGGGTTGACCGCATTAATTTTATATACCTTTGGTACAGGGCCTATTAAAGGTTTTGCTACAACTCTGTTAATTGGTATTATCACTTCATTATTTACTGCAATTTTTATTTCAAGATTATTAATTAATTGGGATGTAAGTCGTGGATCAAGGCTAAATTTTTCAACTCCTCTTACAAATGGTCTATTTAGGAGCTTAAAATTCAATTTTTTATCCAAAAGAAAATTCACATATATAATTTCGGGTATATTGATTGTTTCGGGTATTTTTTCGTTATTCACCACTGGTTTAGATGAAGGAATTGATTTTGTTGGAGGTAGAACATATACTGTTAGGTTTGATAAGGATATGAATTCTGAGGAAGTAAAAAAATCAACAGACTTGATATTTGGAAGTTCTGAAATTAAAACTATTGGTTCTCCAAATCAGTTAAAGATTTCAACAAAATTTAAGGTTGATGATAATTCAGCTGCAGCCGATGAGGAAGTTCAAAGAAAGCTTTATGAATCTCTTCAAAACTTTCTTCCTGAGTCATATTCATATCAACAGTTTTTGTCCGCAGAGAATAATATCGGTAAAATGATGTCAGGAAAGGTTAGTCCTACAATAGCTGATGATATTAAGCAGTCATCTTTTTGGGCTATTTTAGGATCTTTAATTGTTGTGTTTTTATATATATTATTCAGATTCAAAAAGTGGCAGTTTTCTCTAGGAGCAGTAGCTGCAGTATTTCATGATGTCTTGATTGTATTGGGAATTTTTTCATTGACATATAAATATATGCCATTCAGTATGGAAATTGATCAGGCATTTATTGCTGCAATTCTTACTGTAATCGGATACTCTTTAAATGATACAGTAGTAGTATTTGATAGAATTAGAGAATTTTTAAAAGAACACTCTTCCACGTGGGATTTTGAAAAAACAGTTAATTCAGCATTGAACAGTACTTTGTCCAGAACTTTGAACACATCATTTACAACATTAGTTGTTTTGCTAGCGATGTTCATTTTTGGTGCTGACTCTTTAAGGGGATTATTATTTGCATTAATCATTGGAGTCCTAGTTGGAACATATTCCTCTGTTTTTGTAGCAACACCAATAATGAAGGATACTCTCAAGAAATATACAAGTTAATTAGAGTTTAGTTAGGTATTTTTTATCAATATAAAAAGTTCCAAATGGAACCAAGGAGGCAATTGATATAACCAAAAATTTTCTAAAATTCCAGTTGTATTTGATTTTTGCAATTATTGAAAATAAAATATATAAGATAAAAAGTATACCATGTGGCATTCCCAATATTTTTACATATAAAGCTTCATTTAGTAAGTATTTAATTGGAACAGCAATAAATAGCAACAAGATATAAGAAATGCCCTCAAGAAACGCTGTTAATCTATATATGTTAATCATACAAGTTATTTTCTTTTAAACATTAAATAAAAGCCCATCAAAATAAATGGAATACTTAGTATTTGACCAGTATTCATTCCACAAATCCAATCCTCTCTTCCTTCAACTTGTGCTTGTTTAAAAAATTCAATAATAAATCTACTACTCCACAAAAGGATAAAAAATAGACCAAATAAATAACCAGTTTTTTTAACTTTCTCTGTTCTCCAATATATATGAGCAACAATTAAAAAAATTATTATATAACTAAATGCTTCATACAATTGAGCAGGGTGTCTAGCAAAATCTTCTCCTAACTTGCTAAAAACTATTCCAAAAATACTGTCAGTTTTTTTCCCAACAATTTCTGAATTGAAAAAATTACCAAATCTTATGAAGGCTCCGCCAATAGCAACAGGAATGAGAATTCGATCTAAAATCCATAATACTGATTTTTTGAGAATTCGTGCATTGTAAATATACATGGCAGTAATAATACCTATAGCAGCTCCATGGCTAGCTAAACCCCTGAATCCAGTAAATTCAAAATTTGGGTTGAATCTAAAGGGTAAAAATACACTAAAGAAATCTTGTTCAAATAGTTCAAACTGATAAAATATTACATGACCCAATCTGGCACCAATCATTGTTCCAAGTATTGTGTAAACAAAAAGAGAATCAAGCTTTTGCATGGAAAGTCCTTCCTTTTTGTAAATAATCTGCATGATGTAAAAACCAAGAATAAAGGCAAGCATCCACATCAGGCTGTAATAGTAAATTGTAAATTTACCAAAGATTGAAATTCCTTCTGAAGTCGGGTCCCATACGAATTGTAAAATTTCCATATTATTTTCTTTTAAATTTTTCAGGAACAGGATCATGACCTGATTTCCCCCAAGGATGACAACTTAATATTCTTCTTACGGCTAAATAAGAACCAAAAAATAACCCATGCTTTTCAAGTGCTTCTATTGAATATTGTGAGCAAGTGGGATGATATCTACAAGTTGCGGGCAAATAAGGTGATATAGAACTTTGATAAAATCTGATAAGTAGAATAAATGGAAAGGTTAAAAGTTTCATTAAAAGTTAATTAATAGAGAATGATGAATTTGTGTCTGAATCATTAATTACAATCCCTTTATTATTCAACATATCTCTTATTTTATCACTTAGTTCATAGTTTTTATTTAATCTTGCTTCATCCCTTAACTTTATAAGTATTTCAAGAATATCATTCGTTTTATCATTTACTTTTTTGGATTTAGTAATTTTTTCTAAACCTAAAATTTCAAAAACAAAAGAATTTAATATTTGTAAAAGATTATTACAATCCGATTTTGAAATTTTAGCTTTCCCATTATTAAGCTGATTTATAAATTTCACTGCATCAAATAAATTTGCAATCAATATGGGGGTATTGAAATCATCATTCATAGCTTGATAACATTTCTCTCTCCAATTTTCGATATTAAAATCTGTTTGATCATTAAATTTTTCAAACGCTTCTAAAATATTGATTGCATCAATAATTTTTGAAAATCCTTTTTCTGATGCAAGAAGTGCTTCATTACTAATATCTAGCACACTTCTGTAATGCGCTTGAAGAATAAAGAACTTTACAGCTGGCTCTGAAAAGGTCTTTGAAAGTAGGGGGGAACCAGAATAAAATATCTCATCAGGAAGTATATTATTTCCAGATGATTTAGACATTTTTGACCCATTTAAAGTAAGCATATTTGCATGTACCCAAAAATTTGCTGCATTGGTACCAAAACAAACATTCGCCTGTGCAATTTCACACTCGTGATGAGGAAATTTTAAATCAATTCCTCCTCCATGAATATCAAAAAGATCACCTAAATATTTATTACTCATAGCTGTACATTCAATATGCCAGCCAGGGAAGCCTTTACTCCACGGGGAGCTCCATTTCATGATATGCTTGGGTTCTGCTTTTTTCCAGAGCGCGAAATCTTGTGGATTTTTCTTGTCACTTTGACCATCTAATTCTCTACTGTTATGAGCAAGGTCCTCAATATTTCTATTACTTAAAATTCCGTAATTATTTGATTTATTGTATTTGATTACATCGAAGTAAACTGAACCGTTTACTTCGTAAGCCATGCCTTTTTCTACAATCAATTCGATTAAGCCAATTTGTTCCATGATGTGACCAGTGGCTGTTGGTTCAATACTTGGGGGTAAAATATTAAAGTTCCTTAAAACAGTGTGAAAATCAACAGTATATTTTTGTACTATTTCCATGGGCTCTAGGTTTTCACTACGTGCCTTTTTACTGATTCTATCTTCACCATTATCATCATCATTTTCGAGATGACCTACGTCGGTTATATTCCTAACATATCTTACTTTATAACCTAAGTGCATTAAGTATCTGAAAATTACATCAAATGAAGTAAATGTTCTCAGATTTCCTAGGTGAACATTACTGTAAACAGTGGGTCCGCAAACATACATACCCACAAAATTATTATTAGAAACTGGCTTGAATAACTCTTTTGTCCCGGAAAGACTATTATAGATTTTTAATTTATTACTGCCATTCAGTTGCATGTAATAAAATTACATTTTAAATTCCATTGAAAGAAGTATCTAATTGAATATATTTAAGAAACTCTTCCTTAGTTGAGCTATCAAATTTAAATTTTCCTCCAAATTCACTAGTAACTGTGCTAGAAGAAACATCTTTTATACCTCTAGAATTAACACATAAATGTTTTGCATCAATGACACAGGCAACATCATCAGTGTTGAGAGCCTTTTGTAATTCTTTTACAATTTGCTTAGTAAGTCTCTCTTGTACCTGGGGTCTCTTAGCATAATATTCAACAATTCTGTTAATTTTTGAAATTCCAATAACATTCCCATTAGAAATGTATGCAACATGTGCTTTCCCAACAATAGGTAAAAAATGATGTTCACAAGTTGAATATAATGTAATATCTTTTTCAACAAGCATTTCCTCATAATTATACTTATTTTCGAATGTAGAAGCCTTAGGTTTATTTTTTGGATTCAATCCACTGAAGAGTTCATTAACATAAGATTTTGCGATTCTTTTTGGGGTTCCTCGTAAACTATCGTCGGTCAAGTCAAGACCTAAGGTTTCCATAATTACCCTAACATGTTCTTGAATTATTGAAATTTTTTCATCATCAGATTTGTCAAAAGCATCATCTCTGATAGGAGTAAAATCTGAGGTAGAGATATGGTTATCTCCAATTTCTTCGTCAGTGAGTAGGATTTTATCTTCTATTTTCATATTTAAAATTTAAAGCTTTAAAAACAATTATCGTGCCTAATATAAAGAAGTTTTTTTAAATTATGCCAAATCAGACAGCCATACTAACTATATGTTTTAAAAAAATAAATTAAATTAGCCCACATTACTTGAAAAATGTTCCGATATATTTACATAGTATTTTTTTTTCTTTTTGTTGATTCCTTTTCCCAGGACTACAACATAAATGAATATGATGGACAAACAATCAATACTTGTAGTGGAAATTTTTATGATTCTGGTGGTCCTGCCGGAGTTTATTCTGCAAATGAGGATTATACAATAACTATTTGCCCCGAAAACGATTTACAATTAATTGAATTAGATTTTACCTCTTTTACCAGTCAACCAGTTCAAAACGGTAATGGGGATGGATTAGAGATTTATGATGGGATTAATACTTCCGCACCATTAATTAATATGTATTCTGGAACAAATTCTAACTCTGGTCCGGGTTTTATAATAGCAAGTAACGATAGTGGTTGTCTAACCTTTAGATTTTTTAGTAATAATGCTGCTCAAGCAGGTGGTTGGGAAGCAGTAATTAGTTGTTTTGAGCCATGTCAAGATGTCTTTTCAGAAATATCCTCAAATCCTTCTGCAAATACTAATGGTTCCGTAGAAGTGGATGTAGATGAAAATATAAGCTTTACAGCCTTGGGGGAATTTTCTAATGGAATTAGTGAAAATGCATCATATGCCTGGGATTTTGGAAATGGATCTACTGCTACTGGTGAAGCTGTTAGTTTTTCTTATTCTAATGCTGGAATATATGACGTTTCACTTGTGATAACAGATTATAATGATTGCTCATCTAACACTTCCGAAATTCAGGTCATCGTTGGTGCAACAACTCCAGGAAATCCATATGTAAGTGCTGGAGATGATTTTTCTATTGTTTGTGAAACAAATATTTCATTAAGTGCAGATTTCTTAGAAATTGGGGAAACAAACACATACAATATTGTTGAAATTCCTTTTGTTCCCCCTTTTCCTTTTAATGGATTATCAAACTCTGTAAATACAAATATTGATGATGCATGGGATAGTCCTCAGGCTCTTCCATTTGATTTTTGTTTTTTTGGAAATCTTGAACAGCAATTTCAAGTTGGATCAAATGGTCTTGTTCGATTTGACGTAAACTCGAGTGATACAGGTTCAGGTAGTAATGCGTATAGTTTCTCTAGTGCGAATAATATTCCAACAAACAGTCCAGATGCTATTGGTGAGGGTAATATATTTTCTCCTGTGCATGATATAGATCCTGCAGCATCCAATGCAGAAGAAATAAGATGGGAAATAATTGGGGAATTTCCCAACCGTGTTTTAGCAGTTAGTTTTTATAATGTAGAAATGTACAGTTGTTCTGATCTATTTGCGACGCATATGATTGTGTTATATGAAACAACTAACGTAATTGATATTTATATCCAAAATAAGCCTAGTTGCAATAGTTGGCAGGGAGGAGTTGCAGCTGTTGGAATACAAAATGATGCCGGTAATCAGGGGTTTGTTCCACCTGGAAGAAATAGTTCAGATAGTCCATGGACTACAGAGGATGAGGCTTGGAGATTTACTCCAGCTGGTGAACCTATTCTGACTTTTGAGTGGTTAAATTCCTTTGGTGAAGTCATTTCAACTAATCCAGAAATTGATATCGCAATTAATGATACGCAAACCTACACAGCAAAAGTGACCTACACTACATGTACTGGTAACCCAATAGTTGTTGAAGATGATATTACAATAACAGTTGAAGAACCGCCATATGAGGTTGATATTATTACGGAAGTGGTAAATTCAGAAGAAGTTTTTAACTCAGATATTGTCGATTTGTGTGATGATTCTTTACCCTTAATTTTAGATGCTCAATATGAATCAGAAACTGCTACTTATCAATGGTTTTTGAACAATAGTCAAATAGATAATCAAAATTCTCAATTAACAATTACATCTTCGACCAGTGGAGAATATCGGGTAGTTGTGGTGGATGAAGAATGTCAAGTTTCTGATGAAGTTATTATAAACTTTGGAAATCCAGATAATTCTTTATTTGAGATGGCAGCGACATGTGATGGGGGTATTGCTAATATATTAGGGGTTCCAGGTGGATCTTTTGCATTCAATGTATCTCCAGAAGATGGTGCAATTATTGATCCTGATTTGGGTATCATTTCAGGGGGTTCCTATGAGACGACATACAGTGTTTTGTATACTACAAATGATGCTTGCCCTTCATCATCAGTGGTTGAAGTTACTAGTTTACCACCAGATAATTCTTTATTTGAGATGGCAGCGACATGTGATGGGGGTATTGCTAATATATTAGGGGTTCCAGGTGGATCTTTTGCATTCAATGTATCTCCAGAAGATGGTGCAATTATTGATCCTGATTTGGGTATCATTTCAGGGGGTTCCTATGAGACGACATACAGTGTTTTGTATACTACAAATGATGCTTGCCCTTCATCATCAGTGGTTGAAGTTACTAGTTTATCTGAGGATTCTCCATTGGAAATTACTGATCCAAGTCCTTTAGAAGTATGCGATGATAATATTCCTGATGGACTTGTTGAGATTGATTTAACTCTCAAAAACTCCGAAATCACTAATGGGAATCCAAATTACAGTGTTTCTTATTTTTTTAATCAAAATGATGCAATAAACAATAATAATCCCCTTTCAAATAATTACACAAATATTTCTAATCCACAAACAATATATGTTAGGGTGTATGATTTAATATCCAACTGTTCCGCTACAACAAGTCTTACACTTAGTGTTATTTATGCTCCATCAGCTACTTCACCGCCTGACTTAGAGTATTGTGATCCTGATGCAGACGGGTTTGGTGTCTTTGATCTAACCTCATACAATGATATTATTTC
>CACKQW010000010.1 GCA_902602415.1 uncultured Bacteroidota bacterium
AAATTGAATCAAGAAATTTCTCATGTTTATTGAAGTTTCTTAATTTATTTCTTACATCAGAAATATCATAAAAATCTTTTGGAATTTTCACAAATACAACTTTATATATATTATCTTTTAATTTAAATAAGTCAATGTTTTTCTTGTATAAATTTTCAATTTCAGTTGTGTCAATTTCTGAGTTAATCGAAGAATTAATTAAAGCATCTAAATATGCTGTTGAATATAATTCAGACTTATATTTTTCAACTAATTTGTCAAGCGAACTAAGATCTTTAGCGGTAAGATTCAATTCTGCTTTTTCAATTAGAATATTGTTTACAGCCCATTCATTAATAACTTTATTTGTTGTTATTATTGAATCTTCATAATTGCTATCTCTCACTAATTCGTTAAGTTGACTTTTCTTAAGAACTTGTCCCTTATATTTTGCTATATTTTGAGATTTATCATCTTTGAAATTATTACAAGAAAATAAAACTAAAACTAAAAGAGTATATAATTTTAACTTAATCAACTAATTCTTATTTATACATTTTTTTTAATTTTCTTAAAGCTTTTGGATTGACGATAATAGAATTTGTTTCCCTCAAGTGTTTAATCCAATTATTTTCTACTTCTTTTTGATAATCTGCGATTATTTTACCCTTATTATTTTCAAAAGAATCATATTTATTGATGTTTTTGGAATAATATTCTTTGAGTGCAATTGAATCTTTTTCATCTATTGACCATACTTTTTCTTGCATAATATTAAACATAAGTAATCCTTCTCTGTACTCAGTTAAAACATTTTTATATTCAATATTTTCTATTTCTAGATCTTTTTTATATTCTTCAATTAATGTTTCTCTATAAAACCTTGAAAAAAGGTTATCTGCTATTTGTTTAAAATCTTTACTTGAAATAAAATTTTGATTTTTTTCAACGTACATTAGAAAATCTTTTTGAAAAATAGCTTTTTGGTTAACAGTAAATAATTGCTGTTGAAATTTTTGATCATCATAATTAATCTCCCAATTATTTTTAGTTATTGAATTGTTTAATAATGGAATAATAAATTTGTAATCAATATTCTCTGTAGATAAATTATATTTCTCATCCAGAAATTGATTAAAAGAATTTGATATGTATTCATTTCTAGCACCTCTTCTAATTTTACTTAATATAGATGGTTTCAATTCTTCAAAACTTTTAATTTCATTTTTGGACAACAACTTTATAATATGCCATCCAAATTTGGTTTCAATTGGACCGGAAATATCTCCAATATTATTTAAAGAAAACGCAGCATTTTCAAAAGGAATTGAATTTATCTGACCAGCAGAAAATTTATTTAACACACCACCTCTGGCAGCAGACCTTTTATCTTGGGAGTATATTTTAGCCATTGATTCGAAGGATTGACCATTATTTATTGAGTCCAGTATTTTACTAATTTTTTCTTTTGCGTTTGAAGTATTTTTATAAATCATAATATGAGCTACTGAAATCTCTCCCAAAGACTCTCTTTTATCTGTAACCTTAAGAATATGATATCCAAATTTAGTTTTGAAAGGCAGTGAAACATTACCAACTTTAGTATTGTATGCAACATTTTCAAATTCATAAATCATTTTAAATGCTGAAAAGTAACCAAGATCTTCTACAATAAATTGTTTATCAGTGTTATACTCCTTATTAAATGTTTCAATATTTTTTTGTTGGAATGGAAGACGTAAATCTAATAACCTATTGTAAATCTCTGTGGAATCACTATTTTGATCATTATTTTTAATTAATACGTGTGAAACTTGAACTTCATTCTTAGTTCTTTCATAGGCCTCTTCAACTAATCTTTCCTGTGATTCACTATCCGTCAAATAACCCTTTAATAATTGATTTTTGTATTTCTGATATTCTTCTAGATAATCTTCATTTTGGTCATACCCCAAATCATATGCTTCAGCTAACTTAAGTTTATAATTGATGAAAAGTTCTAAATAATTTATATAATCATTTTCACTGCTATCTTCAACTAAATCAATATTCTTGTTGTAAACTCTATTAAACTCTTCAAGTGTGGTTTCACTATCATTTATTTTAAATAAAACTAGATCTTTTCCATTTTGTGAATAAAAAATTGAAGTAAATAAAACAAAAACCAAAAGTGTTTTCATAATTATAGTAATTTTTTATCTAGAATAATTTGGAGCCTCTTTGGTAATCTTAACTCCATGTGGATGACTCTCAATTATTCCAGAGTTTGTTATCCTTACAAATTTAGATTTTTTTTGAAGCTGAGATATATTTTTACACCCACAATAACCCATACCTGCTTTTAGACCACCAATAAATTGGTTAATACTTTCAACTAAGTCTCCTTTGTATGGAACTCTTCCTACAATTCCCTCAGGAACCAGCTTTTTGAAATCATTTTGAAGGTCTTGAAAGTACCTATCTTTACTACCCTTTTTCATAGCTTCAATTGAACCCATTCCTCTGTAAGATTTAAATTTTCTACCCTCATAAATTATTGTTTCACCTGGTGATTCTTTTGTACCTGCGAGCATTGATCCCAGCATAACGCAAGATGCACCAGCAGCAATAGCTTTAACTATGTCACCTGTATATTTAATACCTCCATCAGCTATAACTGGAATCTTATTTTTTACAGCACTACAAACATCCATTATAGCTGATAATTGTGGCACTCCTACTCCAGCAACAATTCTTGTTGTACAGATTGAACCTGGACCAATTCCTACTTTTATTCCATCTGCTCCATTTTTTAATAAAAAACTAGCTGCAGCTGCAGTTGCTACATTTCCAACAACAATATCTGTTTCAGAATGTATTTTTTTTAGTTCCTTCAACAGATCAACCACCCTTTTTGTATGTCCGTGAGCCGTATCAATAACGATTGCATCAACGCCCGAACTAATTAATGCTTCAGCTCTCTCAATTGAGTTTGAGGTGACACCAATTGCAGCAGCAACCATAAGCCTGCCATACTTATCTTTATTAGCAATTGGTTTTAACTTAAGCTTTGTTATATCACTAAATGTTATCAAACCAACAAGCTTATTTGTTTTTGTGACAACAGGTAATTTTTCAATTTTATTTTCTTGAAGAATTATTTCAGCTTCTTGAAGTGAAGTTCCTTGACCAACGGTAATCAAATTTTCTTTGGTCATTATCTCCGTTATTTTTCTGTCATTTCTTTTTTCAAACCTTAAATCTCTATTAGTTACAATTCCAATTAAATATCCATCAGAGTCAATGATTGGAATTCCACCAATTCTATTTTCTTTCATACTTTTTTTAGCATCTTCAACTGTTGAGTTTAAAGGAAGCGTCACTGGGTCGATTATCATACCACTTTCAGCACGTTTTACTCTTCTGATTTTTTCAGCTTGTTTTTTAATGGGCATATTTTTATGAATAACTCCTATGCCTCCTTCTTGAGCTATTGAAATAGCCATTCTACTTTCAGTAACTGTATCCATAGCCGCTGAAACAATTGGGATATTTAATGAAATGTTTCGTGAAAACATTGAGTTTATGTTTGCCTCATGCGGAACTATTTCTGAATAATCCGGAACAAGTAAAACATCATCATATGTTAATGATTCAGAAATTATTTTTTTTGAAATTGAACTCATGCAACTATAGAACTAATTGCATGCAAATATAAGATTTAATAGTCAACTTTAATATTTAATAGACATAAATAATCTTAATAAAGATTATGAGGTAAATAAAATTAATAATGCGATTGTAAATAAAACAATGGAGCCTAAGTAGCTTTTTATTGAATTAAAAAAGTAATTTGATTTTAAATAATTTGAAATATAGTTTGATGCAAAAATTATGATTGAAAAAACAAGAAATGTCGAAATAATAAAGATTAAACCCAAAATTAGTATTTGTAAAGAAAAACTTATTTCAGATGAAAAAATAAAATTTGGAAAAAAAACACTAAAAAACAAAAACACCTTTGGATTTAAAACATTCATTAAAAAACCAGTCATATAAAAATTTATTTTCTGATTTTTTTTAAAATTATCTTTAAAATCAATCTTGGTGTAAAGCAGTTTAATTGACAGGAAGATCAAATATACAAATCCAATAAATTTAAAAATATCTAAAACTACTGGGAATTTAGTAATAATCAAATTTAAGCCAATCATCAGAGCGATTGTATGAACTATACATCCAGTCATCAAACCAAATAAAAATAAAAAGGAATGTTTTTTCTTTTCGATTAAACTTAATGAAAATAAAAACATGTTATCAGGACCCGGGGAAAAAGCAAGGGCGACGGAGGAAATAAAAAAAGATACTAATTTGAAATCTACAACCACTAAATCCAACGCACTTAAATTTCTTTTAAAATTTGCTTTTTAATTTTTTTTGCAATTCCTGGTCCCTCGTAAATAATTCCTGTATACAATTGAACTAAATGGGCTCCACATCTTAGCTTATTGATAGCGTCTTTAGCACTTAGTATTCCACCAACCCCTATTATTGGCAACTTCCCATCAGTTTTTTTTGAAATGTATGATATTATTTGATTACTTTTGTTTTGTAATGGAGCACCGCTTAAACCACCTGATTCATTTTTACTTTTAGAGACAAGTTTTGGAAAATTTACAGTTGTATTTGTTGCAACTATTCCATCAATTTTACAATGTTTTATTATTTGTAATAATTCATCAATCTTATTTTTTTCAAGGTCAGGTGAAATTTTAATCAGAATAGGCTTATATTTCTTTCTCTTTGCTCTTTCAATATTTAAATCTTTGAATAAATCTCTCAAAAAATTAGGAGTTTGTAATTCACGTAATCTTGGTGTGTTTGGAGAACTAATATTAATTACAAAATAATCTACATAGTCATAAAGTTTTTTAAAACATTTTAAATAATCTAATTTTGCTTCTGCATTGGGTGTCGATTTATTCTTACCAATATTTCCTCCAATTATTACGTCGTAATTATTCTTTAGTCTTGTTAAAATTTTTTCTAGGCCCTCATTGTTAAATCCCATTCGATTGATTATTGCATTATCTTTTTCTAATCTAAATAATCTTTTTTTTGGGTTTCCAATTTGTGGTTCAGGTGTAATTGTTCCAACTTCAACAAAACCAAATCCAAAACTGCTAAATTCTCTAATATGTGCTGCATTCTTATCTAATCCAGCAGCTACACCAACAGGATTTTTAAAATTTAATCCAAATAACTGCTTTTCTAGTTTTGGATCTTCAAGGGATAAAAAAAAAGAAACTATATACTTAGTCAGGGGGAATTTGAAAGATAGTTTTAAGAGGATAAAAGTAAAATTATGAACACTTTCTGGATCAAAAAGAAATAAAAATGGTGATACTATCTTCTTGTACATGAATATACCAAATCTATTTATTTAGTTTATTTGATGCATCCATAGAAATCATAGTACTATTAAACTTTAACTTACCTGCAGTAGTTTCAATCATGCAAGTCCCTTCTTTTGCATTAATATCATTTACTCTTCCATGCATACCACTTTTCATAACTACCCGATCCCCTCTTTTTAGCTCTGCAATAAACTTTCTTTCACGCTTGGCCTTTCGCATTTGTGGTGCAATCATAAAAAAATATATGACCAGAAACATTAAAATAAAAGGGGTTGCTTGCAAGGTTCCTTCCATCATTATCTATTTACCGGTCCGGGTGCCATAGGTACACCAGGCTTATTAATAAATGCCGTAATTCTCACAGATTCATTTCCCGATTGAGTATTAGCCTTGATCGTAACCGTCTTGGAGGTTTTATTTGCACCTTTTCCATTAAATTTTACAGTAAATTTTGAGGATTCTCCAGGAAGAAGAGGTGCTCTGCTCCAGTCTTGTGGCACTGTACATCCGCATGTAGATTTTATTTCACTAACTACTAATGGAGCATCACCGGTGTTAGTGTAAGAAAAAATGGTTTCTACAGGTGTCCCATCATCAATTGTTCCAAAATCATGAACTTTTTTATCAAAAGTCATTACAGGGTACTTTGAGGGTGCATTATCTCTAGTTGAGGCTTCAACAACATTTTCAGACTTAACTTTAGAAAATGGATCGTCTCCACAATTAAGAAACATAATGAAGGCTAAAGTCGTAAGTAATATATTTTTCATTTTAATTTTTTTTCAAAATTAACTAAAAAAATTATTGTCTCAAACCTAATTATTCTTTTGTTAGTTTTTTATTTTTCTTCAAATCTCTGCAAATCTTATCTAAAACCCCATTAATAAAAAAATTACTCTTTTCTGAAGAATAGTCTTTAGCAATTTCAATATACTCATTTAGACTAACTTTGATTGGTATTGAATCGATGTTTATAATTTCAGAAATTGCAAGACTCATCAAAACCAAGTCAATCCTAGCAATTCTCTCAACATCCCAATTTTTCAAATATTTATTAATTAATAATAAATTGGATTCATGTCTAGACATTGCAAATTCAAATAAAGAATTAGCAAAATTTTCGTCAGATTTTGATGAAAATAGTTCAAAAGATAATAAGTTGTCAGAACATTTATTTTTTGAATTTTTTATTGATTTTATAACTAATGAATTAACAAACGGAAAATCATCAGACCAAAAAATATTGGTGTCCTGAATGAAATCATATAATTTATCATTTTGAATTATAATTTCCGAGAAAATATTGCTTACAAACTTTTTATCTACTTCAAATGAGCTGTTTTGTGTTAAAATATATTTATCATAAATTTCACTAGCAATAATTTCGTTGTAGAGGCTATCAACCAATTTAAAATTAATATCCCAACTTACGTTATTTTTATTTGCTATATGATCAGAAATTATAGGATTATTTGTCCAATTCTTTATTAATAAATTTTGAGAAAAGTTTTTACTTAAATATTTCATATTTTGAATTCCCGAAATGCTTCTTTTTGAAATATTTAGTTGTTTCTGAGATTTTTTTTGAAGCTCAATAATAAGAGAAATATACATTATAAATAATGAATTTACAGAGCTAAAGCAATCATTAAAGTATTTCTTATGTACTTTTGTGTCTTCATTTTCAATATATTGAAAACTGTACAAATATTGCATCACTTTAAGTCGAATGTGTCTACGGTTTATCATTTACAAGAACAATTGCACAAATGTAATATAGTATTTATAAAAACTACTTAATTGAAAGAATTAAAATATTTAAATAAATATCTGATTAAATACAGAAAAAGACTTTTGCTAGGTTTTTTTATTGTAATTATAGCAAGAATATTATTATTGTTCACTCCCGGTCTAATCAGAAATTCCGTAAATGTTGTGGAACTGTATTTAAATGGAACAAATGTTTCTGTAAACGATGTTCAATTTGAGTTAGTAAAAAATATTTTTTTAATTCTAACAGCTTCCATTTCTGCTGGTATTTTTACTTTTTTAACAAGACAAACAATAATTAATGTATCAAGGTTTGTTGAATTTGATTTGAAAAATGAAATTTTTGTTCAGTACCAAAATCTTTCAATGAATTTTTACAAAAAAAACAGAACTGGAGATCTCATGAATAGAATCAGTGAGGACGTTTCTAAGGTGAGAATGTATGTTGGGCCTGCGATAATGTATTCAATTAATACATTTACTTTGATTGCAATAACCCTATTTTACATGATTCGACAATCACCAGAGTTAACTTTTTACACGGTATGTCCATTACCCATTCTTTCATTTGCAATATTTAAAATCAGTAGAAAAATTAATCAAAAGAGTAAAATCGTTCAAGAATCCATCTCTAAATTATCATCTTTCTCGCAAGAAATATTTTCTGCAATTAAAATTATCAAATCATATGCAATTCAAGAAACAACCAAAAAAAAATTTAATGAAATTTCAAAATTAAATAAGGACAATCAAATTGATCTTGTCAGAATTCAGGCCATGTTTTTTCCTCTAATGATTTTTTTGATTGGAATAAGTAATTTATTTGTAATCTATATAGGTGGAAGTAAATACTTAGATGGAAGTATCCAACAGCTAGGGATAATTGCTGAATTTATTATTTACGTAAATATGTTGACGTGGCCAGTTGCATCATTAGGATGGATTAGCTCTGTTGTGCAGCAAGCTGAAGCTTCACAAAAAAGAATTAACGAATTTTTAAAACAAAAAAATGATATCATACAGCATGATAAAATTTCAAAAATTATTTCTGGCAAAATAAAGGTTAATAATTTATCCTTCAAATATGACGATTCTGGAATAAAAGCTTTAAAAAAAATAAATTTTTGTCTTGAGGCAGGGAACTCTTTGGGTATTATCGGATCTACAGGATCTGGAAAAACTTCATTAATAAATATCCTTTTACGAACATTAGATTTTGATAATGGTGAAATTTTAATTGATGATTTAAGCATTAAAAAGTTTCATATCCAAAAGCTAAGGGCACAAATAGGAATTGTGAATCAAGACTCCTTTTTATTTTCAGATTCAATTTCAAATAATATTCGATTCGGATCAAAAAAAGCAGATATGACTAATATTACAAAGGTTTCTAAAATATGCAGCATACACAATGAAATAATAAATTTTAATGACAAATATAACACACTATTAGGGGAAAGAGGAGTCAATTTAAGTGGAGGTCAAAAACAAAGATTATGTATTGCTAGAGCTTTGATAAAAAATCCAAAAATATTAATCCTAGATGATTGTTTGTCAGCATTAGACAATAAAACAGAAAATGAAATTTTAAAGAAAATTAAAAAATCTTATAAAAATTCAAAAATTATTGTTAGCCACAGAATTAGCAGCATTAAAGATTGTGATAATATAATTGTTATGGATGATGGTGAAATAATCCAGACTGGTAAGCATAATGACCTTATTAATACTAATGGTTATTACAAAAATCTCTTCCTTGAACAGTCAGACAATAAAGATTAAAAATCAATAAATTTATTTTTTTTACATTTACAGCAATTAACATTAACAATTATTAGATGGAGAGAGATGAAATTTATTCAAAAGCATTAAGAGCTGGTAGAAGAACATATTTTTTTGACGTAAGATCAACAAAAGCAGGAGATTACTATCTTACTGTTACCGAAAGTAAAAAGTTTACAGAAGAGGACGGTACATTTCATTTTAAAAAGCATAAAATATATCTGTATAAAGAAGATTTTAGTGAATTTAAGAATATTCTAGATGAAATGACTGATTATATCATTTCAGAAAAAGGTGAAGAAGTTATAAGTGAAAAACATCAAAAGGATTTCAAAAAAGATGATGAAAATGTTGAGGATGAAAATAATGAGAATTAGTTTCGTAAAACTTTTCATACACATTTTTTTTCTAATAAGTGCTAATCTATTTGCTCAACAGGATTCCTTAAATCTAGAATATTATTTTTCAAGTGATCAATTATTAAATCTTGATCCAAAAATTCCCACACCCCAATCTATTCTTGGCTTCGATGTTGGGGAATGGCATGTTTCTCATGATAAATTAGTAAGCTACATGTATGCACTTTCCAAAGCATCAAGCAGAGTATCTATTGAAAATAGAGGAAAGACTTATGAAAATAGAGACCTAATTTTATTAACAATTACTTCTGAAAAAAATCATTCTAATATTGAAACTATTATTTCTAATAGAAAAAAAATTTATGATAATTCTTTAGATATTTCTAATAGTCCTGCTATTATTTATCAGGGTTTTTCAATTCATGGAAATGAACCCAGCGGATCAAATTCAAGTTTATTACTTGCTTATTATTTAGCTGCCTCAAATGATCAATTTGTAATTGACTTGCTAAACAATTCTGTTATTTTAATTGATCCTTGCATGAATCCAGATGGGTTACAAAGATTTGCAAGTTGGGTAAATAGCAATAAAAGTAAAACTCCTAATGGAAATAATTATGACAGAGAATTTAATGAAACCTGGCCTAGAGGGAGGACTAATCACTATTGGTTTGATTTAAACAGAGATTGGTTAGCTGCACAACATCCCGAATCTCAAGCAAGAATTAAGACATTTAATAAATGGGTTCCCCATATTTTGACAGATCATCACGAAATGGAAACTAATTCTACTTTCTTCTTCCAGCCTGGTGTTAAAAGTAGAACCCACCCATTAACGTCAAAAGCAAATCAAGATCTAACAAAAAAAATTGCAAAATATCATGTAAAAAATTTTGATAATAATGGAGTCCTTTATTTTAGCGGGGAGAGATTTGATGATTTTTTCTATGGTAAAGGCTCTACTTTTCCTGACATTAATGGATCAATTGGAATTTTATTCGAGCAGGCAAGTTCTAGAGGACACTTTCAAAATTCTGCAAATGGTATATTAACTTTTTCTAAAACAATTAAAAATCAGTTAATTGTTAGTCTCTCAAGCTTAGAAGCATTAGTCGATTTAAAAGAGGATTTACATAATTACCAACTAGATTTTTTTAAAAATTCAAAAAAAGAATCGAACAAGTATAAAAATGAAGCTATCATCTTTGGCGATAACACGGACACATACAGAGTTGACAAAATGGCTGAGGTGCTTTTAAGACATGAAATTGATGTTTATAAACTTGAAGATGATATAATGCATAAAAAAATTGTTTATAATCGTGATAATTCATACTTAATTCCTAAAAATCAAAAAAAATTCAAATTGATTGAAGCTATATTTGACAAACGGACAAACTTTAATGATAGTTTATTTTACGATGTATCCGCCTGGACATTCCCTTATGCTTTTGATTTAAATTTTGATATGGGTGTATCAAACTTTAAACTAGGTAAGAAGCTGCAAAATATTGAAGATAAAAAATATAAAAAAGTTGAAGATAACGCATATGCTTATTTAATAGATTGGTGTAACTATAATGCTCCTGCAGCGTTAAATCATTTACTGAACAATAAAATTATAACCAAAGTTGCAACAAAAGAGTTTGAAATTAATAATAGGTCCTTTAGTTATGGGACACTACTGATTCCATTTGAAATAAACAGATCAAAAAAAATAAAAAGTGCTTTTGAATATATTAGTAATGAACTAAATATTGAAATACACACAGTAAAATCTGGTGATTCTGATGGACCAGATCTTGGAAGTAATTCTTTTAAAAAAATAAATAAAAAAGAGATTGCCCTTATTATAGGGAATGGGGTTAATGCTTATGATGCTGGTGAAGTTTGGCATTTGTTAGATTACAGAAGTTCAATTGCAGTTACAAAATTGGAAATTAATGATTTGAGCTATACAAATTTAGATCAATTTACAACCATAATTTTTCCAGATTATAAAAAAGAAAATGAAAAAGTTTACAAAAAACTGAAAAACTGGATTGACAGAGGCGGTACTTTAATTTCATACAAAGGAAATCTAAAGTCTTTGAATAAATATGATATGTTGAATACAAAAAGTAAATCTAAAGATTTAGTAGCTGAAAAAGTAACTTTTGAAAATAAATCAAATTTTTATGGGGCTCAAGTGATTGGAGGTGCTATTTTTGAAACAATTTTAGATCTATCACACCCTATCAACTATGGTAAAACAAGAAGTAAAATGCCAATTTTCAGAAATTCTACAATCTTTCTTGACCCAGACAATCAGAGTTACAATAATCCAATTGTTTATTCTCAAAATCCATTGCTAAGTGGTTACATCTCTAAAGAAAATTTAGACTTAATTAAAGGAAGTTCAGTAGTTAAGATTAAAGGAAACGGAAAGGGGAAAATAATTTATTTAACAGATAACACAAACTTTAGAGCATTTTGGTATGGAACAAATAAAATCTTAATGAATGCTATATTCTTTTCAGATATTATGAATTAGATTTTTTTCTATTTTCAATGAAGCTTCTAACAAAATAAATCATCGCAAAAAGAGAACTTAAAACCATTAGGAAAACTCTAACAGCAGCGTCCACTCTGCCATTAGAAATAGCTTTAAATAGTGGCATTAGATTAGCAAAAGAAATAATAGTTAACAGCACCGCAATATGAGCAATTAACTTATTACTTGTTTTGATTCCATTGTTACATAAAGCGATAAGAACACCAAGGGTAATTGGAATAAATGGGCTTTTATTCTCTATGATGCCGCTAAAAATTTCCGGATTAATATTGATTAAACCCCAAATGCCCATTATAATTAAAGTTATCGCATTGATTAAACTGGCTTTATGTGCTGTCATTGTCTGAATTTTTTTGTAAAATTACAATTATATATTAATTTAAAAAAATGGCTAAAACACCCTCAAATATGGTCTCTTTGGGAACAACCGCCCCAAATTTCAAACTTCCTGATGTTATTTCACAAAAAATGGTTTCCTTAGAGGAAACAAGGGGCTTAAATGGAACTTTAATTATGTTTATTTGTAATCATTGTCCATATGTAAAACATGTAAATGCAACAATTGTAAATTTGGCTAAAAAATACAAACAAAATGGAATTAATTTTATTGCTATTTCTAGTAATGATGTTGAAAATTACCCTGAAGATAGCCCCAAATTGATGAAAGTAAATGCAGTAGAAAATAATTATATTTTCCCTTATTTGTATGATGAGTCACAGGAAATTGCCAAATCGTATGATGCTGCATGCACGCCAGATTTTTATCTATATGACTCAGATTTACTTTTAGTTTACAGAGGACAACTAGATGACTCACGTCCAGGAAACGGTTTAAGTTGTGACGGAAAAGATATTTCCAATGCTATAGAATGTTTGATAAATGAAAAGGAAAATACACAAATTCAAAAACCTAGTATCGGATGTAACATCAAATGGAAATGAATTTATTCTACTGAAATTAATTCCACATCAAAAATTAATGTAGCATCGGGAGGGATAACTCCACCAGCCCCTGATTTTCCATAAGCAAGATCACTAGGAATAATAAAAGTAGCTTTTTCACCAACAGACAATAATGATATTCCTTCATCCCAGCCTTTGATCACCTGACCAACCCCTAGGGTAAAATCAATTGGTTGATTTCTTTTAAAGGAAGAATCAAAAACGGCACCATCCAAAAGCATTCCTTCATAATGCACTTTTACTTTTTTTCCAGATTCAGCCTTGACCGAATTTTTTCTCTCAATTATTTTATAAAGCAAACCCGATGATGTTTTTTTAAATCCAGCAGAAATCTTTTTTAATTTTTTTTCTAATTCTTCTCTCTCTTTTTTTTCTCGGTTTTGTTTTTCTGAATTAAACTTATCAAACGCAGCTACAGGGTCGTAACTATTAGCATGATTACCTACAGCATTTATCCTAATGGATTTGACCTCATCATTTTGGACAATAGTATTTACAACTTCCATTCCTGAAATTACCTTACCAAAAACAGTATGTTTATTATCGAGCCATGGGGTATCAATATGCGTAATAAAAAATTGACTGCCGTTTGTTGAAGGCCCTGCATTAGCCATTGATAGAATACCAGGACCATCATGTTTTAAGTCAGGGTGAAATTCATCATCAAATTTATATCCGGGATCTCCTGTTCCAGTTCCCAGAGGACACCCAGCTTGTATCATAAAGTCATTAATTACCCTATGAAATTTAAGTCCATCATAGTATGGAATTCCAATACTCTTAACTTTATTTTCGATTTTTCCCAGGGATAAACCAACGAAGTTTCCTACTGTTCCCGGAACTTCTTGATAGAATAATTCTATTTTAATATCTCCTTTATTAGTGCTAATAGTTGCAAAAAGACCATCCATTTTTTTATTTTTTGCGAATATATCAAAATATTATTGTTTTTTAATTTGCCAAATCACTTAAAAATTTTATTCTGTAAAGCCTGATATCAAATTCATCGAATTCTTCACTAAGATCTAGAATGCATTGATTAATATTATCAATTTCAGAATTCAAAAAATACTCTTTTAAATCGTCTTGTTGATCATCATCTAAATATTGTTCCACACAAAAATCTAAATTAATTTTGGTGCCAGACAATACAATTGACTCCATTTCTTCAATTAATTTATCGATGCTGATTGATTTTGCATCAGCAATATCATCCAGACTAAGCTTTCTATCTAAACTCTGAATTATAAATAGCTTTAAAGAAGATTTTTTTCCAGAGGTTTTTACAATGATATCGTCAGGTTTTACAATATTATTTTTATTTACATAATCTTTAATTAGTGTAATAAATTTTTCACCAAACTTTCTTGCTTTTCCTTCACCTACACCATGAATTGTAGAAAGTTCCTGTAAAGTTGTTGGGTATTTTACACTCATCTCATTTAATGAGATGTCTTGAAAAACTATATATGGTGGTATTGATTTATTTTCAGAAATTGTCTTTCTAAGTTTTTTTAACAAATTAATTAATTCTTTATCTGCAGCAGTAAATTTATTATGCTGAGAACCATTAATAGTAATTTTATTTATGTTCTCAAGCATAAAAAAATCAAATGGAGATTTTAAAAATTGTAATCCAATGCTTGAAATATGTAGATTTCCGTAATCTTCAATCTTTTTATTAATCATTCCCTCAGTTATTGCATGCCAAATCAAATTATTCCAAAAATCTTCATCTTTATCTTTTCCTTTTGAAAAATAGAAATTTGTTTCAATATTGTGAGAATTTAAGACCGAAGTCATCTCCCCCATTAGGATATTTATTAAAACTTTTTGTGTGTATATTGAATTTACAGAATTTAATAGATTTAGTAGAGTTACAAGCTCATCTTTAACATTAGTTTTTTCTGAATCTTGAACCCGAATATTATCATCCATATTATGACCATCATCATTAGTTGAGTTAAAGTATTCACCAAAATACTTAAGTATATATTTTCTTCTACTCACTGTTGATTTACAATATCCAACAACCTCTTCTAAAAGCAACATTGATAAATCTTTTTCAGTTTTTGGCTTTGATGACATAAATTTCTTTAATTTTTCAACATCATTTTCTGAGAAAAATGCTAAACAATGGCCATCTCCACCGTCTCTTCCCGCTCTCCCAGTTTCTTGATAATATCCTTCTAAACTTTTTGGGATATCATAATGTATAACATATCTTATATCAGGTTTGTCTATACCCATTCCGAAAGCAATTGTAGCAACAATAACATCTATATCTTGCATCAAAAATGAATCTTGATTTTGGTTTCTAATTTTTTTTTCCAAACCTGCGTGATATGGAATAGCATTAATATCATTTAATTTTAAAAATTCTGAAATTTCATCGACTTTTTTTCTACTAAGACAATAAATAATTCCTGATTTACCTTCATTTTTTTTTATGAATTTTAAAAGTTCATAATTAACATTTTCATCTTTGACTCGTACTTCATAATATAGATTTGGTCTATTAAAAGAGGATTTAAATTTTTTTGCATTTTGGATTTTAAGATTTTTTATAATATCCAATTGAACTTTTTCTGTTGCAGTAGCTGTTAAAGCAATTACTGTTGATCTCGGACTTATCTCATCTAAAATTCGTCGTAAATTTCTATATTCTGGTCTGAAATCATGCCCCCATTCGCTAATACAATGGGCTTCATCAATAGCTAAAAAGGAAATTTTGATTGATTTTAAAGAATCAATATTAGACTGCTTCGCAAAAGATTCCGGAGACATATACAATAACTTGGTTTTTTTATTTTTCACGTCTAAAAAAACCTGATTAATTTCTGCGCTTGACAAAGAAGAGTTTAATACATGGGCAATAGACTCATTTTCTAGGTATCCCCTGAGATTATCAACTTGATTTTTCATTAGTGCTATCAATGGAGATATTACAATTGCAGTTCCATCTTTTATTAATGCTGGAATTTGATAACACAAAGATTTTCCTCCTCCAGTAGGCATAATTACCATTGAATTATCACCTTGAATAACGCTTAGAATAATCTGTTTTTGCTCTCCTTTGAAGCTTTTAAAGCCAAACACCTTGAGCAAAGTATCATCAATTAAGCTTTCGTAATTAATTTTCATTAAAAGCTAAATATTTAGTTACTTTAAATTATGATAATCTTTTTGCTTTAAAGAATATCTTTGGTAAAATTTTTGTTTTTTTGCATTAAATAAATTTTGAATTATAATAAGAAGATTTCTACGTGAGTACAAGTTCTAACAACATGTCTTTTTTGGAACATCTTGAAGAATTAAGATGGCATATAATAAGATCCATAGCAGCGATAGTCTTTTGTGGATTTATTTGTTTCATAATGAAAGATTTTATTTTTGATACAATCATTTTTGGTCCAAAAAAAATGAGTTTTCCTACATACAAATTTTTGTGTCAAGCAGCTACAATTATTGGAGTTGAAACAAACTTTTGCGCTGATACTTTCCCATTTATCATTCAAAATAGGACCATGACTGGCCAATTTTCAGCACACATAATGACATCCATAATCGGTGGATTCATAATTTCTTTTCCTTACATTCTTTATGAATTTTGGAAATTCATCAGCCCTGGGCTTTTAAAGAACGAAAAATCTAGCTCTAAAGGTTTTATATTTGTTTGTTCTGCACTCTTTTTTATTGGAGTTTTATTTGGTTATTATGTTTTAACGCCTCTTTCAGTTAATTTTTTAGGAACATATCAAGTTTCGAAAGAAGTAATGAATGAAATTGATCTTGGCTCATTTATTTCACTTGTAAGATCCTCTTCCTTAGCATCTGGGATTATTTTTGAGCTACCTGTAATCGTTTATTTTCTTACCAAAATTGGATTGGTCACCCCAAAAACTCTTATACAATACAGAAAATATGCCCTGGTTTTGGTATTAATCCTTGCTGCAGTAATAACTCCTCCAGATGTTGCTAGTCAGATCATAGTAGCAATTCCCATAATAATTTTGTATCAATTTAGTATATTAATATCTAAACTTGTGCTAAAAAAACAAAAGAATGAAATTAAAGGCCTCTAATCTTGTAAAGTCGTACTCTGGTAAAAATGTTGTAAAGCAAGTAAGTGTTGAGTTGAACCAAGGTGAAATCGTTGGTTTATTGGGACCTAATGGAGCGGGAAAAACCACTTCATTTTATATGATTGTTGGTTTAATAAAAGCTAACGCAGGGAATATTTACTTAAACAAAAAAGAAATAACAAATTACCCAATGTACAAAAGAGCTCAAAATGGGATTGGATATTTAGCACAAGAATCATCAGTTTTTAGAAAAATGAGTGTTGAAGACAATATCTTAAGTGTATTAGAATTAACAAATCTTTCAAAAGAAGAACAAATTCAAAAATGTGAATCCTTGCTTGAAGAGTTTGGATTGTTAGAGATACGTAAAAGAAGAGGTGACTTATTATCTGGAGGAGAGCGAAGAAGAACTGAAATTGCTAGAGCATTAGCAACAAATCCAAATTTTATTTTACTTGATGAGCCTTTTGCTGGAGTTGATCCGCTAGCCGTTGAAGACATCCAAAAAATTGTCAGAGACTTGACAAAAAAAAATATAGGAATATTAATTACTGATCATAATGTTCAAGAAACACTTGCTATCACTGACAGAACATACTTAATGTTTGAAGGAAAAATTTTACGTCATGGTAGTCCAGAGGATTTGGCTAATGATGAAATGGTAAGAAAAGTGTATCTAGGTAAAAACTTTGAACTTAGAAAAAAAACTATTTAGAAGTTTTTCCATAAAAAGTAAAAGTTGACACCACTATATAAATTGTCATGATTAACGGTACAGAATAAAATCCTAACATATATAATAATATAGCAGAAGTAAATAGAATAAAAATTCTCCGTCTATTACCTTTCCATCTAAATTTATTGAATTTAAAACTTAATAATTTTAAGTTACAAACAAGTAAAAATGATGATACTAATACAAGTAATATAATTGAAGAATAGTTTAAAAAAAGATCTGTATACCTATTATTTTCAGAAACAATAACTGCAATTGAATAAATCAAAATAGTATTTGCTGGGGTTGGCAGGCCTTTGAAATAATCAGAGTTTGATTTAGAAATATTAAATTTTGCTAGACGAATTGCAGAAGCAATTGTAACCAAAAAAGAAAAAAAGGGAACAACTGAGGACAAAATTGACCCAACAGATGACGATGGTGCTTGAATGAATAAATTATAAATTATTATTCCAGGAACAAGACCAAAACTAATCATATCAGCTAATGAATCTAGCTGAATTCCAATATCTGATTGCATATTATAGGAACGAGCAATTAAACCATCAAAAAAATCTAAAATCAGACAAATAAATGTTAAAACAAAAATATATTGAATCTCAAGGTTATTTTCTACGAGAAGTAATACAGTTAAACATCCAAAAAATAGATTTAAAAGAGTTATTATATTGGCCAAAGAAAATATTTTCATTGAATTATGCATATATGGTAAAACTAATGATTAATTACAGATAATGTTTTATTTTTAAAACAATATAAATAATTGTATGGTGTTATTAAAGTATGAAATTTAAAATTTTAATAATCTTAATTTTTTCTTTGAGTGGATTTTCTCAAAACAGCTCAAAATATTCAAATGAATTTTTAAATATTGGTGTTGATGCTAAATCTATTTCTATGAGCAAAGCTGTAGTATCAAATATTGATGATGTAAACGCCAGCTATTGGAATCCCGCTGGACTAATTGGTGTTGAAAATTCTCAAATATCAATTATGCATTCTAATTATTTTGCAAACATTGCTAATTATAACTATATAGCATATGCAAAAAAAATCGACAGAGAATCTGCTATTGGTTTTTCAATGATAAGATTTGGTGTTGACAATATATTGGACACTACACAGCTTATCGATAGTCAGGGAAATATTGATTATGATAGAATTGAATTGTTTTCTGCAGCAGATTACGCTTTTCTATTCTCATATGCTAGGAAAAATCGTTTCATTGGGATAAACTATGGAATTAACGCAAAAGTCCTGAGAAGAGTTATTGGAGAATTTGCTAACTCTTGGGGTTTTGGATTTGATTTTGGAATTCAATATCAAAGCAAAAATGGTTGGTATTTTGGAATTATGGGTAGAGATATAACAACTACTTTCAATACTTGGTCATTTGATGATAGTAGATTAAATGAAATTCAAAATGCAATAACTGGACAAAACCAGACATTACCACAAAAAAGAGAAATAACCATACCGAGTATACAACTTGGACTATCAAAAGATTTCTATTTTGAAAATGATTACAGTTTATTAGCTGCATTTGATCTTTTTTTAATGTTTGATGAAACTAATGATATTTTAAGTACAAGCATAATAAGCATTAATCCTGCACTTGGATTAGAAATTGGATACATTGATTTAGTTTTTTTAAGAATTAGTGCTGGAAACTTTCAAAAAGAATTAGACTATTCAGGAGAAAAAAATTTATCCTTTCAACCTAACTTTGGAATCGGCTTCAATTTATCAAACTTTGAAATTAGTTATGCTCTAACAGATATCGGGGATCAATCAACTGCTTTATATTCAAATATCTTCTCAATCAAATTTGATATATTTAATAGCAGATAACTTAAATCAATGAAAATTTATACTAAAAAAGGAGATTCTGGAAATACTTCACTAATTGGTGGGAAAATTGTACATAAACATAATTTAAAGGTTGATGCCTATGGAAATATAGATGAGCTTAATTCATTTTTAGGTTTAATAAGAGATTTTTCAGATGATAAGAAAGTAAATAACATAATTATCATTATTCAAAAAAAACTTTTTTCAATCGGATCACTATTAGCATACGCTGATTATAAAATTATTCCTAAGATTGAAATTGAAAAACTAAAAATCAAAAAAAGAGATATTGATTTTATTGAAAATGAAATTGATAAGATTGACAAAAACCTTCCAGTTATAACTAAATTTACAATTCCTGGTGGTCACAAGTTAATCTCATATTTACATATTACAAGATGCGTATGCAGAAGAGCAGAAAGAAAAATTTCTTATGTGAATGAAATTGAAAAACTAGACCCTAATATTCTTGCTTTTATTAATAGATTATCCGATTTAATTTTTGTGCTATCCAGGTATTTTTGTAAAAAATTAAAAGTCAAAGAGTTATATTGGTAAATTGTCAATTATTTTTTTAAGAATCACTTGCACAATTCTACCAAAAAATTATTTTTGCAAAAAAAATAAGACATGTATTGGACTTTAGAATTAGCATCTTATTTGAGCGATGCTCCTTGGCCAGCTACCAAAGATGAACTGATTGACTATTCCATTAGGACCGGTGCTCCACTAGAAGTTGTTGAAAATCTGCAAGCAATAGAGGACGAAGGTGATCTCTATGAATCCATTCAAGAAATTTGGCCTGATTATCCAACTGATGATGATTATCTTTGGAATGAAGATGAATACTAAAGATCCTATTAAGACTTCTTATTAAGTACTATTACCTGTCATTAGCCAAACATGTTGTATATTTATAGATGTATCTAAGTACTATAAATTTTGTTAAATGATTGGAAAAATTTTAAAGTTTTTCGTAGGAGATAAATCTAAAAAAGATTTAAAATTAATTAATCCAATAATTGATAAGATTCACTCTTTTCATCAAGAGGTATCTAATTATTCAAATGACGAGTTAAGAGCTGAGACGATAAATTTTAAAACAAAAATTCATGATGCAACTTTAAACCTTCATTATGAAATTGATAAAATAAAATCAGAAATTGAGAATCAGACAGACATTATAAAAAAAGAATCTCTCTTTTCAAAAATTGATAAACTAAACGAAGAAATATATCAAATTTCTGAAAGTTGCTTACAGGAAATTTTACCAAAGGCATTTGCTGTTGTCAAAGAAACAGCTAGTCGATTTGTAAACAATAAAAATATTTCAGTTAAAGCTTCAGATTTTGATTTAAAAATTGCGCAAACTAAAGATTACGTGGAAATTAAAAAAGACCTGGCTGTGTGGAAAAATAATTGGGATGCTGCGGGTAAAAATATAGTTTGGGACATGATACACTATGATGTGCAATTGATTGGAGGTGTGGCTATGCATCAAGGAAAAATTGCTGAAATGCAAACTGGAGAGGGAAAAACACTTGTTGCAACTCTTCCTGTGTATCTCAATGCATTGACAGGTAGAGGTGTTCACTTAGTTACTGTCAATGATTATTTAGCAAAAAGAGACAGTGCATGGATGGCCCCTATATTTGAGTTTCATGGTCTCAGTGTGGATTGTATTGATTATTATAAGCCAAACTCTATTGAAAGAAAAAATGCATACAATTGTGACATAACTTATGGCACCAATAATGAATTTGGTTTTGACTACTTAAGGGATAACATGGCCAACTCACCTGATGACCTAGTGCAAAGAAAACATAATTATGCCATAGTTGATGAAGTTGATTCCGTTTTAATTGATGATGCCAGAACTCCTTTGATAATTTCAGGACCAATACCAAAGGGTGACAAACATGAATTCAATAATTTAAAACCTAAAATTGAAAAGATTGTATCAACACAAAGGAAGTTTCTGCTTGGAACTCTTTCTCAAGCTAAAAGTCAAATTTCAAACGGTGAAACAGATGAAGGTTCCTTTAACTTATTAAGAGTTTTTAGAGGCATTCCTAAAAACAAAGCACTAATTAAATACCTCAGTGAGGAAGGCATTAAACAGTTGCTGCAAAAAACTGAAAATTTCTACATGCAGGATAATAACAGAGAAATGCCTAAAATTGACAAAGAACTTTATTATGTAATAGACGAGAAGAATAATCAAATTGAATTAACTGACAAAGGAATTGAATTTTTATCAGGCAAAGAAGATCCAAACTTTTTCATTATGCCTGAAATTGGTATTGAAATTTCAAAAATTGAAAATAAAAAACTTAGCAAGGAGGATGAAGCAAAAGAAAAAGATGAGTTATACAGAGATTTTAGTATTAAATCAGAAAGAATTCATTCGATAAATCAATTACTTAAAGCATATGCGTTATTTGAAAAGGATATTCAATATGTAGTAATGAACAATAAAGTTTTAATTGTTGACGAGCAAACTGGTAGAATCATGGATGGAAGAAGGTATAGCGATGGCTTACATCAGGCAATTGAAGCTAAGGAAAATGTTAAAATTGAAGCTGCTACACAAACATTTGCCACGATAACCCTGCAGAACTATTTTAGAATGTATAACAAACTTTCCGGAATGACTGGAACGGCTGTTACAGAGGCTGGTGAATTTTGGGAAATATACAAACTTGATGTCATTGAAATCCCTACCAATAAACCCATTCAAAGAGATGATAAAGAGGATATAGTTTTTAAAACGAAAAGGGAAAAGTATAATGCCGTTATTGAAAATGTAACGGATTTGTCAAGATCTGGTAGACCTGTATTAATTGGAACAACTTCTGTTGAGATCAGTGAATTACTAGGAAGAATGTTGAAAATTCGTAAGATCCCACATAATATTTTAAATGCAAAGCTTCATAAAAAAGAATCTGATGTTGTTGCAGAAGCTGGAAAGCCTGGACAAGTTACCATAGCCACCAACATGGCTGGACGTGGTACTGATATTAAACTAATTGATGAGGTTAAAGATGTAGGTGGTTTAGCAATTATTGGTACAGAAAGACATGATTCAAGGAGAGTAGATAGACAGCTAAGAGGTAGATCTGGTAGACAAGGTGATCCTGGTAGTTCTCAGTTTTATGTTTCTCTTGAAGACAATCTCATGCGTTTATTTGGAGCTGAGAGAATAGCAAAAATGATGGACAGAATGGGATTAAAGGAAGGAGAAGTTATACAACACTCTATGATTACTAACTCCATTGAAAGGGCTCAGAAGAAAGTCGAAGAAAATAATTTTGGCATTAGAAAAAGACTATTAGAATATGATGATGTCATGAATGCACAAAGAGAAGTTGTTTACAGAAGAAGAAATAATTCTCTTTCCGGGGAAAGACTAAGGATTGATATTTCAAATATGATCTATAATACCTGTGAAAATATCACTTCTGACAACAAAAATATAAATGATTTTAAAAATTTTGAATTTGAGCTTATCAAATATTTTTCGGTAAGCACAGATATTGATGCAGATTCATTTGAATCTATGAATATTAATGAAATAACAGAAAAAATATATAAAGTGGTGCTAAACCATTACATGAATAAAATAGAAAGTAATGCTAAATTAGCTTTTCCAGTAATCAAACATGTCTATGAAAACCAAAGAGAAAAATTCAAAAGAATTGTAGTTCCATTTTCAGATGGAGTTAAAACACTTCAAGTTATTACGAATTTAGAAAAAGCATTTGAATCAGGTGGTGATCAACTTATCACTGATTTTGAAAAAAACATCACTTTAGCAATTTTAGACAATTCATGGAAAAACCATCTCAGAAAAATGGATGAGCTGAAACAGTCTGTTCAACTAGCTGTTCATGAGCAGAAAGATCCTCTTCTAATCTACAAATTTGAAGCTTTTGAATTATTTAAAATATTATTAGACGAAGTCAATAAAGAGATTTTATCGTTTTTATTCAAGGCTGAAATTTCTACAAATAACCAGAATGTTAAAGAAGCAAGTGAAAGAAAACCGGTTAAATTAAACACTTCAAAAGAAGAAATACCAAACTCTGATCAGTTACGAGAGCAAAACAGAGCTATTACAAACAGAGCTTCAAATCAACAGGTTGAAACAATAGTTAGAACCCAACCTAAGGTTGGAAGAAATGATAGGGTCAATATCAAAAATGTAAAAACTGGGGAAATGAAAGAATTAAAGTATAAACATGCTGAGAATTTAATTTCTAGTGGTGAATGGATCATGAATAACAAACAGTAAATCTTTGTCCTTTTTATCAAAAAATATTGAACAAGTTTGTGATGAAATTATTGGTGGAAACCGAAAGACTCTTGCAAAAGCCATAACTCTAATTGAAAGTAATAACAATGAGCATCGAAAATTTGCTAATAAAATATTAAGCAAATTAAACAATAAGAAGGATAAAAGTGAATCCATAAGAATTGGAATCACTGGAATACCTGGTGCTGGAAAAAGCACCTTCATTGAAAGTCTTGGAACTTACTTGCTAAATGATGATGATAATAAAATTGCTGTTTTAGCTATTGATCCTTCCAGCCGAATTAGTAAGGGAAGTATTTTAGGTGATAAAACAAGGATGAGTAAATTATCTAATAATCCAAATGTTTTTATCAGACCAACAGCAGCATCAAATTTTCAAGGTGGCATTGCAAAGAATACAAGGGAATCAATTTTTTTATGCGAAGCTGCTGGGTTTAATATAATATTTATTGAAACCGTTGGTGTTGGTCAAAATGAAATTAGTGTTTTTGAGATGGTTGATTTTTTTCTTTTATTGAAAATTGCAGGATCTGGGGATGAGCTTCAAGGAATTAAAAGAGGCATTATTGAGATGTCTGATTTGATTGTAATCAATAAAACAGACGGGGACAACATAAATAAATCTATTATCGCTAAAAATGAATTTCAAATGGCACTAAAACTCTTTTCTAAAAAAGAATCAGAATGGATGCCTGAGGTTATGAATTGTAGTTCAATTGAAAATAATGGAATTATTGAAATTTGGGATAAAATTTCAAACTATTTTAAACTTACTATGACCAATAATTATTTTTATAAAAATAGAATTAAACAAAATAAATATTGGCTAAGGGAAATAATTAATCAATCAATTATTGATAATTTTTATTTAAACGAAAGAGTTAGAAAAGAGTATAAGAATCAACTAAAAAAAATTAACGAAAATAAAGTTGATGTATTTGAAGCTTATCAAAAAATTATTTTGTCTCAAAAAACCTAAGATTTAAAAATAATCTTGAAAACATAAATCCTGCAGAAATCCCAAAAATTAATCCAAAGAAAATATCCAATGGGTAATGTTTTCCAAGGTAAATTCTACTATAGGAAAATAGTACAACCCAAAAGAATAATAGAATTGAAACTATAGATTTTCGGTAGCTTTTAAAATTGAATAATATATATGAAGTTACGGCTACGGAGTTTGCAGCATGTGCAGAGAAAAAACCATATTTACCACATCCGATGTCAATATCTCTGAGTAAACCAAAAAGTTCTGGCTCACTACATGGTCTAAATCTTTCGAAGCTTGCTTTGATAAAATTTGTAAACTGATCGGTGAATAAAATTAATATAGAAATAGATAAAAGTATTTTTAATGTTTGTTTTAATCCAAAATCTTTTAAGAACCTGTAAATTAGAAAAAGAAAAATTGGAACAAATGTTAGCTTATCAGTGATCAACAACCAAACAGGATCCCAAAATTCAGACCCTAAATTATTTAAAAACACTAATAATTCTCTGTCAATTTCTAAAATTCTTTTAATCATTTTCTAATTTTTTGATTAACCAATTGATTAAACCTTAAATATAAAAAAACTGAAGTAAAAAGGAGCCCCGTTAACAGTCCAAACCAAATTCCCATTTCTTTAAATTGATCAAAACTTCCAAAATAATAGCTTATAGGAAATCCAATGAACCAATAAGAAATAAATATTATAATTGTGGGTATTATAACATCTTGCATTCCTCTCAAGGCCCCTAAAATTATGACTTGAGCACTATCAAAAAGCTGAAATAAGGCAACTATTATAAATAATTTAGAAGCCTTTGATATGATACTTAAATTCTTTTGAAAGTTATTGATATCTTCAATATCCACAAATAGATATGGTATAAAACCTCTCATATAAAATATCAATAATGAAAAAATTAATCCAAATATCAAACCCAGGAAAAGTATTGACAATGATATTCTTTTTAACTCTGCATAATTATTAAGTCCTTTTTGATTTCCAGCTCTAATTGAGGCGCTCAATCCTAAACCACTTGCTACCATAAATGTAAAAGAAGAAACATTAAGTACAATTTGATTTGCTGATTGCGTAACTTCTCCAAGTAATCCGCTTAGCCATATAGCTGAAGTAAAAATACCTACTTCAAAAAGCATTTGAAGAGAAGTTGGGAAGCCTAATGAAATTATATTAGTAACTATTTTTTTATTAATTAAAAAAAATCGCTTAGTAATATTTTTTATAATCTTATTTTTTTTTAGAAGTAAGATAAGAACTATAAACATCATTATCCTTGAAACAAGAGTTCCTATTGCAGCTCCTATTATACCTAATTGGGGAAAACCAAACTTTCCAAAAATTAAAACATAATTAACAAGAATGTTAATCAAATTTGCAAATATAGTAGCATACATGGAATAGGAGGTCATTGATAATCCATCACTATATTGTTTGAGTGCTTGAAACATTAATAAAGGAATTAATGAAAAGGCGACTATATCTAAGTAGGGAATTGCTAATTCAACAATAATTTGAGGCTGTCCTAATAATTTTAATAAAGGCTTACATATTAGAATGGATATAAACAGAAAAAAGCCTAGAAATAAACATAAAAGAAAACCATTACTAAATGCTTTTCTTAGTCTATCTGAATTATTCTGAGAATCAGCCTCAGCTACTACAGGAGTTATTGCAGCTGAAAATCCAATACCAATTGACATTGCAATAAATAAAAAGCTATTTCCGAGAGATACTGCAGCGAGGTTATCAGGATCTAACTTACCAACCATGATGTTATCAACAATACCAACAATTGTATGACCAAGCAGGCCAATTATTATTGGAAATGATAACTTCAAGTTATAATTAAACTCCTTGTAATATCTACTTAATACCAAAGTTATTTTACGTATTTCATAAAATAATCAACATCAACTTTTCCAACCATAATATTTTGAAGTTTATTTTTAATTATTTTTTTCTTGAAAGGGGAAATCTTATCAGTAAATAATATTCCTTCAATATGATCATATTCATGCTGAATTACCCTAGCTATAATACCTGAATACTCTTCTCTAATAATATTAAAATTTTCATCATGGTAGGTAATTTTAATTTTAGATTTTCTTACTATTTTTTCTCTAATATTAGGAATACTTAAACAACCTTCTTCAAGAGTTTTATTTTCACCAGACTCATTTGAAATGGTTGGATTGATAAAAGTTTTTTTTAGGCTTCCAACTTCAAAACCCGTTTCTTTTTCAAACTCTGCATTATCAAAAGGAGAAGTATCAATGACAAATAATCTAATTGATTTTCCAATTTGAGGTGCAGCAAGTCCCACACCCTTTGCAGCATACATTGTTTCGTACATATCATCGATTAATTTTTTTAAATTTTTGTAGTCAGATGATATTACAGATGCTTTTTGCTTTAAAATATTTTGACCATATGCGTAAATTGGTAAAACCATACAGATTTTTTTCAAAATTACAATTTAAATCTCAGGAATTCTTTGTTATGTATTCCAAAAAATCTCTTAAAATTATGGTTGCACTTATTTTATCTACAATTTCTTTGTTTGATCTCAATTTTTTTTTTGCCCCGGCCGATAAAATAGATTTGGTAGCAATTTTTGATGTAAACCTTTCATCAAATCTAACTATTGGAATATTAGGAAATTTTTTTTCTAACTTTTTTATAAATTTTATGATTTCACTTTCGATTTCTGAATTTTCTCCAGACATTCTAATAGGTTTACCAACAATAAACTTATCTACATTATTTTCCTTTGTAAAATCAAAAATAAAATCAAAAAAATCAATGTTTTTGACTGTTTCAAGTGGAAAGGCAAAAACTTTATTATCATCTGTGACAGATAAACCTATTTTTTTTTGACCATAATCAATTCCTATATATTTTGACATAATTTTATTCAATTAAAAATGAATCCATTTTTTTATATAGTATTATTACTTTTGAAGTAAAGATATTTAACTAATGTCAAAACTAATAGACAAAGAAGTAGAAAAATCATTTAAAATTATTAATGATGGTGGAATAATATTATATCCAACAGAAACCATTTGGGGAATTGGGTGTGATGCTACTAAAACCCTTTCCATTGAGAAGTTATTTAATATAAAAAAAAGATCAATGGAAAAACCTATGTTATCACTAGTTAGTAATGTAGAAATGGCTGAAATGTACACTGAAAAACAAAATGATAAAATAATTTCGATAATTAACAATTTTAATAGACCTACAACAGTGATTTTTAGCAATGCGAAGAATATTAGTCCTTTACTTATTTCAAAAAATAATGAAGTGGGATTTAGGATCACCAAAAATATATTTTGTAAAAAGTTAATTAATTTACTGGGTAAACCAATTGTATCAACTTCTGCAAATATTAGTAACAAACCATTTCCTCAATCATTTGCCGATATTGATGATCAAATTTTATCACAAGTAGACTATGTTGTAAATTTGCCAGTGAAAAACCGGAATATGAAACCATCATCAATTGTAAAGATTAAAAAAAATGGTGAGATTCTAAAGATTCGATAGATTATGATATTAAATAAGTTAGTAGAATTAGATTTTTTCAAAAACCTTTCAAAGGTTTCTATTGAAAACAATATCGAATGTTATGTAGTTGGTGGGTTTGTTAGAGACTACTTTTTAAAACGAAAATCAAAGGATATTGATATAGTAGTTGTTGGTGATGGTATTTTTTTAGCCAAAAAGTTTGCAGCAGATCTAGATAAAAAAATTAAAGTGAATATTTTTAAAAACTTTGGAACTGCTAATCTAAAATATAAAAATTACGAAATTGAGTTTGTTGGAGCCAGAAAAGAGTCTTACTCAAGAGATTCTAGAAATCCAATTATTAAACCCGGAAGTTTTCATGATGATATTGATAGAAGAGATTTCAAAATGAATTCATTGGCTGTTTCTTTGAATGCGAATAACTACGGAGAACTTATTGATTTTCATAACGGTTTGAGAGATATTAATGAGAAAATAATTAATACACCATTAGATTCAAAATTGACATTTTCAGATGACCCCTTAAGAATTTTTAGAGCGGTTCGGTTTGCTTCACAACTTAAGTTCAAAATACATGAAAATCTAATCGGCTCAATGTCAATTTTAAGAGACAGAATTAAAATTCTCAACTCTGAGAGGATTGTTGATGAATTACATAAGATTTTAATGTCAAACAAACCATCTATTGCTTTTATTACACTTGATAAAGTTGGTATCCTTGAGTTAATTATACCAGAGCTCACAAATCTAAAGGGAATTGATGAAGTAGATGGTCAAAAACATAAAGACAATTTTTATCATACACTTGAAGTACTTGACAATATTTGCCATAGTACAAAAAATTTGTGGCTCAGATGGGCAGCACTATTACATGATATTGGAAAAGCACCTACAAAGAAATTTAATAAAAAAGTTGGATGGACCTTTCACGGTCATGAATTTGAGGGGAGTAAAATGGTATATAAATTGTTTAAGAGATTAAAAATGCCGCTGAATGATAAAATGAAATATGTTCAAAAACTTGTTTTAATGAGTTCTAGACCAATTGTGTTAGCTAAAGATTATATAACCGATTCAGCGGTCAGAAGATTAATCTTTGATGCCAATGAATCTGTTGATGACCTTATGACATTATGTGAAGCAGATATTACCACAAAAAATATCAATAGATATAAAAAATATCACGAAAACTTTAAAACCGTGAGAAAAAAAATAATCGAAGTTGAAGAGCGAGATCACATAAGAAATTTTCAACCTCCTGTTTCAGGTGAAGAAATAATGAGAACATTTAATCTCAAACCATGTAAAACAATTGGCATTATTAAGGAAAATATTAAAGAGGCTATTTTGGATGGGGTTATTGAAAATGATTATCACCAGGCTTATGAATTAATGATTAAAGAAGGAAATAAATTAGGCCTCTCTAATGGAAAATAAGTTTAAATTTTTAACTAGGCTTTCTCTAGTTCTAGTTTACCTAGTTATACTCGCTGGGGCTACAGTGAGAATGACTGGCTCAGGGATGGGCTGTCCTGATTGGCCAAAGTGCTTTGGATATTATATTCCACCAATTGAACAATCACAAGTTTTATTTCAACCTAATTCTAAATATAAAAAGGGAGAAATGATAATTTTCAACGAAGAAAAATTACTTGTAGCAAAATCAAATTTTAATAGTTCAGATCTAATTGATTTAAAAAATTGGGATACTTACGAAAAACATGATTATATAATTTTTGATCCTGTCCACACTTGGATAGAGTATATTAATAGACTGATTGGTGCAATATCTGGAATTCCGATATTATTATTTACAATTATTTCAGTTGTTTATTTTAAAAAATATAAACATTTGACATTTGTTTCTATTTTGACTGTAATATGCATGGGTTTTCAGGCATGGCTTGGAAAAACAGTAGTTGATTCTAATTTAGCTCCTTTCAAAATAACATTTCACATGTTAATGGCGCTTCTAATAATAGCTCTTTTGATCTATTTGGTGAACTCTTCATCGAAATATACTATCAAAAAAAATAAGATTTTTACAAATTTCCTTTTTGTTGCAATTATACTCACGTTAGTTCAAATAGTTCTTGGCACACAGGTTAGGCAATTTGTAGACGAACAGGCAAATGTATACTATGATAAATTTGAGTGGTTCAACGAAATTCCAAAGGTTTATGAATACCACAGAACATTTTCACTTGTGGTAATAGCCGTTAATTTTGGATTATTTTACCTGAACAAAAAACTTAATCTTGGTAACAATTATATTTCCTATGTGATAGTGCTTTTATTTATTGAAGCTTTAAGTGGAGTAGTTATGTTTTATTTTAATTTTCCCTTTGGATCACAAACTATACATCTGTTTATCGCCAGCTTAATATTTGGTTTTCAATTTTTAATATTACTACAAAACATAACATTTAAAAATAAATTGAATTATGATGTATAAAATCAGAGTTATTCTTGACAATGATAATGATGAAGATGTGTTCAAAGATTTTGAAGTATCAAAAAATATTAACTTAACAAAATTTCATGAGTACATCAAAAAAGAATTCAATTTACAAGGAAGTGAAATGGCGTCTTTTTACTCCGTGGATGAAAACTGGGATACTTTGATTGAATATTCATTAGTTCCATTTGATGATAATTCCGTATCCATGGAAAAACTTAGTTTACATGAAATATTAAATAATAATGAATCCAGTATATTATACGTTTATGATTTTATGAATATGTGGACTTTTTTTATTGAGTTACTCAGCGAGACAAGCAAAAATAAAAATGAATCTCATTTTAGTCTTATTTTTTCAAAAGGTGATATCCCCAAAATTCCTCCGAAAAAAAAATTCACACATGATGACAAGGATATTTTCTCAAATGATTTTAATATTTTATGAAATTTAATTTAAAATCTGAATTTATTCCTACTGGAGATCAGCCAGCAGCGATTAATGATTTAGTGGATGGTATTCATAAAAATGTATATCATCAAACTTTATTAGGAGTAACTGGATCGGGTAAGACATTCACGGTTGCTAATGTAATTGAAAAAGTAAATAAACCTACTTTGGTTTTAGCGCATAACAAAACACTAGCAGCACAACTGTATGCAGAATTTAAAAATTTTTTTCCAGAAAATTTAGTTGAATATTTTGTTTCCTACTATGATTATTATCAGCCTGAAGCCTATATTCCAACAACTGGAATATATATTGAAAAGGATTTATCAATTAATGAGGAAATTGAAAAACTAAGATTAAGTGCAACATCTGCTCTTCTTTCTGGAAGAAAAGATATTATCATTGTTGCATCTGTTTCATGTATTTATGGAATGGGGAACCCTGAATCATTTAAAAGTAGTATAATTGAAATAGAAGAGGATTCTAATATTTCAAGAACAGATTTATTAAATAAATTGGTCCAAAGTCTATATTCAAGATCCATAACAGATAACTTTAAACAAGGTAAATTTAGGATTACAGGGGACACGATTGATATTTTCCCTGCGCACACAGATCATGCCTATAAAATTCATTTTTTTGGGGATGAAATAGAAGAAATTGAAAAATTTGATCCTGAAACAAATGAAACTTTGGAAAGAATGCACAGAATTACAATTTATCCAGCGAATATTTTTGTTACAAGTCCAAATATGATCCATGATGTAATTAAAATGATTCAAGACGATTTGATTAAACAATATGACTACTTCATGGAAATAGGGTCCAATTTAGAAGCAAAAAGGATAAAAGAGAGAACCGAATTTGATATGGAGATGATTAAAGAATTAGGATACTGCTCAGGAATTGAAAATTATTCTAGATACTTTGACGGACGTAAACCAGGGACAAGACCATTTTGCCTTTTAGATTACTTCCCTGAAGATTATTTAATGGTTGTTGATGAAAGCCATGTTACCATACCCCAGGTTAGAGCCATGTATGGTGGGGATAGAAGCAGAAAAGAAAATTTAGTTGAATATGGTTTTAGACTTCCTGCTGCCATGGACAACAGACCTTTAAAGTTTGAGGAATTTGAAAGTTTACAAAATTCAGTAATATATGTAAGTGCTACACCTGCTGATTATGAACTAGAAATGAGCGAAGGTATTATAGTTGAACAAATAATTAGACCTACAGGGCTTTTAGATCCCAAAATTATTATTAAATCTACAAAACATCAAATTGATGATTTAATTGATGAAATTCAAGAAAAAGTTAATTTGAAAGAAAAGGTTTTGGCTACAACTTTAACCAAGAAAATGGCAGAAGAGCTTAGTAGATTTTTAAATAACATTGAAATAAGATCTAAATATATCCACTCCGACATAGATACAATTGAAAGAGTAGAAATTATGGAGGGATTAAGAAATGATGAATTTGATGTTTTGATCGGAATTAATTTATTGCGTGAAGGGCTCGACTTACCTGAAGTGTCTTTGGTAGCAATTTTAGATGCTGACAAAGAAGGTTTTTTAAGATCACATAGATCTCTAACACAAACAATTGGAAGAGCAGCTAGACATGTCAATGGGATTGCAATCCTTTATGCTGATAGAATGACAAAAAGTATTAATAAAACTATTGAGGAGACTAATTATAGAAGAAAAAAACAGATTGAGTTCAATACAAAAAATAACATCACCCCAACTCCAATCATTAAGCATGTTAAAAATCCGTTAACCGAAAGACTTATCAAAAAACCTGATCTTCTTCCAAACGATGACATCATTGATTTTGTTATTCCCGAGAAGCCTAAAGAATTTGATAAAAAGATAAGGGAATTGAGAAAAGAAATGGAAAGATCCGCAAAAGAATTAAACTTTAAGCTTGCTGCAACATTCAGAGATCAAATTAAAAAAATGAAGGAAATTAAATCAGCTAGATCTTAACACCTCTTGAACTTTATCGGCTGCTTCTTTGAATTCAATAGCACTGTGAAAATTAAGACCAGATGAATCAATAATTTTTTTAGCTAGATCTGAGTTAGTACCCTCCAATCTAACAATAATGGGAATAGAAATTTCATCTTTCATCTTTGTGTAGGCATCTACAACTCCATTTGCAACTCTGTCACATCTCACTATTCCACCAAAAATATTTACCAAAATTGCTTTTACCTTAGAATCTCTTAAAATTATTCTAAAAGCTTTTTCTACTCTCTCACTATCAGCAGTTCCACCTACATCTAAAAAATTTGCGGGCTCTCCCCCAGCCTGCTTAATTAAATCCATAGTTGCCATTGCAAGCCCAGCACCATTTACCATGCAACCAACGTTTCCATCTAAATCAACATAATTTAGACCTGCTTCTCTTGCTTCAACTTCTATGGGATTTTCCTCTCGCAGATCACGCATTACTAAATAATCTTTATGTCTAAATAAAGCATTATCATCAATAGTCACCTTTGCATCTACAGCTAGGACTTTATTATCACTTGTTTTTAAAACTGGATTTATCTCAAAAAGAGATGCATCTGACTCACTGTATGCTTTGTAAAGAGCTTTAATAAACGAAGTCATATCTGCATGAGCATCACCTGACAGCTTTAAATTAGTAGCTACTTCAACAGCATTATTTTCTGTTAAACCAATTTTTGGATCAATATCAAGCGTATGAATCAAATGCGGTGTCTTCTCAGCAACTGTTTCGATATCCACTCCACCTTCAGTTGAATACATAATCATATTTCTCGCATTTGCTCTATTGAGTAATACAGAAACATAAAATTCTTCTGTTTCCGATGGACCAGGATAGTAAACATCTTCCGCAACTAATACCTGATGTACCTTTTTTCCTTCCTTTGAAGTTTGAGGGGTTATCAAATTCATTCCAATAATTTGATTGGAAATTGATAATACTTCGTCAATGGATTTTGCTAATTTAACGCCACCTCCTTTTCCCCTTCCACCCGCATGAACTTGGGCTTTTATAACGTAAAAATCTGTACCGGTTTCTTCATGTAGTTGATTGGCTTTGTTTACAGCTTCTTCAGCGCTGGTAGCAACGTAGCCACGTTGAATTTTTACACCGAAACTATTTAAAATTTTTTTGGCCTGATATTCATGTAAATTCATAAATCAAAAATTTGAAACAAATGTAATAAAGATTGGTATTTAGTAACAAAAACTTTGGTATTATTTGTGATAAGTTATGAAGAATTTATACTTAGTTTTGCAGGCATGAAAAATATACCTTTTGTTATTATTTTTTTACTAATTCTTGGATGTAAATCTAAAAAGACTCCAATTCATTTTGCAATTAAATCTTCCAAACCCTCTATCTCTAACGTAAAAAAGAATTTAAAAGATCATAAAATTCAGATCAAATTAACAGTGATAAATAAAGATGGAAATATTGATTATGAATATAATGTTGATAACGAAGAATATTTCTATCCTGCAAGTACCGTAAAACTTCCTATTGCTTTACTTGCTATAGAAAAAGTAAATGAATCGAAATTCATAACATTAGATACTCCATTTAGAGTGGAAAATGAAAGTGAAAAATATACATTACGAGATGAAATATTTAAAATGTTTGTTATTAGTGATAATAAATCCTTTAATAGAATTTTTGAATTTTTAGGACAAGATTATATTAATGGTAAGTTAAATGCTCTTGGATTTAAAAATACTACAATATTTCATCGGCTTTCAGTTGTGGATTCCGACAATTTAAAAACTAAGAAGGTATACTTTTATATTGAAGAGGACAGTATTTCTTATCAGACTTTTAATCGAGAAATTGATGCTAATCAAATAAATGGATTAAAGAAAGGCAAAAAGTTTTTTAACAATAAGAATGAATTAGTAAAAAAACCGATGGATTTTTCTAAAAAAAACAGAATTTCAATCAATGATTTACATGAAATGACCACTCAAGTTTTTCTCCCTGAAAACTACCATAATAAAAATTCTTTTAAGCTTGAAAATAAACAAAGAGATTTTATTTGGGATGCTATGTCCGCATTACCAAGAAAACTCGGACTTAGCGAAGAAAAGTATCCCGGTAATTTTGTTAAATTTTTTGTAAGAGGAGATGAAAATGTAAATGATACAATTAATAACAATCTAAAAATATACAATAAGGTTGGCTCTGCATATGGACAACTTACTGAAACTGCATTTATTGATTCTGATAATCAAAAAATCATTCTAACAGCTAGCATGTACGTTAATGATAACAAAATAATTAATGATGATATCTACGAATATGAATCAGTTGGAATACCATTTTTTGCTTCATTAGCAAAGGAAATCTTATATCATTTAGAAAAATAACTGCTTCTCTTATATTTCAGAAATTATAATGTTTATTATATAATTTGGGAGAATTCGTTATATGTTATATTTTAGAGTTTCCATTTAACTTGAATGAATATTAAACTATCCACACTGTTATTATTGATTTTGCCTTTTATTGGGCTTTCTCAAATCAATGATTCTAATATTCAAGATGCGGTTAATTTATGGGTTTCTGATCAAGAGGCTGCCATCTCCGCCTACGGAAATATTTCTGAATGGGATGTGAGTGATGTAACTGATATGTATCAATTATTTAAGAATAAACAAAACTTTAATGATGATATTTCATCATGGAATACAAGTAATGTTACAAATATGGCAGAGATGTTCAACTTTGCTGTTTCTTTTAATCAAGATATTGGTTCGTGGGATACTAGTAATGTTACTAATATGCATGGAATGTTTGCCTATGCATCTTCATTCAATCAAGATATTGGAGGTTGGAATACATCGAATGTAAGTCTGATGTATTACATGTTTGATAATGCAACATCATTTAATCAGGATATTGGATTATGGGACGTATCTAATGTTATTAGCATGGATAACATGTTTGTTGAAACTCCATTTGACCAAGATATAAGTTCTTGGAATGTTAGCAATGTCACAAGTATGAGCAGGACTTTTCTTGGATCTACTTTTAATCATAATATTGGATCTTGGGATGTAAGCAATGTAACAATCATGGAGAAAATATTTGCTTCCAATCATGATTTTAACGGAGACATTAGTGGATGGGATACAGGGCAGGTGACAAATATGTCTGGGGCTTTTTCTGCAGCTCATGCATTCAATCAAAATATTAGTTCCTGGGATGTTTCAAATGTAACTGACATGTCCGAGATGTTTAGTCACGCTAATTCTTTTAATCAAGATATTGGATCATGGAACACGTCAAGTGTCACTGATATGTCTGAAATGTTTTTCAGTGCAGATGTATTCAACCAAGATTTAAATTCTTGGGATGTTTCTAGTGTAACGAACATGAATAGCATGTTTCATGATGCTGGAAACTTTAACGGGAACATATCTTCTTGGAATACTTCTAATGTAACTGATATGTCTAACATGTTCAGAGGAACTTCAAACTTTGCTCAAGTCATTAATAGTTGGGATGTAAGTGGTGTTACAGATATGAGTGGAATGTTCAGAAATTCAACATTTAATACCAATATCAGTTCTTGGAATGTTGGAGGTGTTCAAAATATGGAATACATGTTTAGTAATGCTGTTGTCTTTAATCAAAATATTAGTGAATGGGATGTAACATCTGTCACATCTATGAATTGGATGTTTAACAATGCGTATGTATTTAATAAGAATTTAGGTTCATGGGATGTTAGTAATGTTACAAGCATGGTAAATATGTTTAGTCAGTCTGGATTATCTTTTGAAAATTACGATAACCTTTTGATTGGTTGGTCGCAACAAACATTACAATCTGATGTAATTTTTGGTGCTGAAGGAGTTTTCTACTGTTTAGCTGATTCAGAAAGGCAGAGTATTATTAATAATTTTGGATGGACAATTAACGATGCAGGAGCTACTATTGATTGTAATGTACCCGACAATACTACGCCGGTTTCAGTTAATCAAAACGGATCGGCCTTCACAGCTGTCCCAGCAAATATTCAATTACAGGTTAGTGATCAAGATGGGGATGCACTTACCTATACTATCATTGATGCGCCAACCAATGGAACGGCTGTAATTACAGAAACACAAGCAGGTGGAGTCCTTACTTATACTTCCAATGCTGGATTCACAGGGAATGAAACATTTACCTACAAAGCAAATGATGGAACCTCTGACAGTAATATCGGTACTATATCTATTGAGGTGTTTGAAAAAGATGCCGCTCTAAATTGGGCTACACACTATGCGGGACAAGATTGGTTAAAAGATCAACAAAGAGATGATTTGGGGAATATGTATGTGGTAGGAAACTTTTATGATTTTTCTAATTTTAAAGATAACACCACCTTAAATGCAATCTACTCAAGAGGAAATCGAGATGGTTACATCGCGAAATATGACGAAAACGGAGAATTACAATGGGTGAATACTTTTGGAGGAAATTACAACGATTATGCTGATGCCATCAAAATCGATGGTGACGGAAATCTTATTGTTGCAGGAAGAATAACGCAAGTTGCTACATTTAGTGACGGGGAAGAGCTAGGAAATACAGACTCTCCTACCAGTCAACACAAGCAGGTAATTTTAAAATTAAACGGTAATACAGGTGATCTTTTATGGAAAACATACACTGACTACATACCTCAATATAGTAACAATAACAATTACCATTATGATAATAATATTGTTATTAAAAGTGATGGAACTATCGTTTCAATGGTTAATGAATTTAACTGGAATGAAAACAATACAATAAAAGTATTAGAGATTAGTTCAGCTAACGGGACTTTTAATTTGGTAAATGAAGTTCCGTTTACAGCGTATATTACGGACATAGAGTTAGATAATAACGATAACATATACTTAGCTGGTCGAGATATAAGTTACTTTAATGACAGTTGGAACTATTCGGGTGTTTTAACAAAGCTTGATGCTAATTATAATGAGACTTGGGAAGCAATGATGACAGGCTCTGATGTTTACTTATTTAATGTTGAATATGATTCTGTCAATGATTTAATCTATGTAACAGGTAGAGGAACCGGAATTAACTATAATCCTTTAGGAGAAACCTATACACTTGCCAATCCAGAAAGTATCGGAGCATTTTTTGCAAGCTATAACGCTCAAGGTATTATGCAATCTGTACACTTATTTGCTAATAGCTCAGTAAACAGGGTTGAAGAGCAAATGTCGATGAGTATAATGGAGAATAGATTACTACTTTCAGGAACATTTTACGGATACCCTGATTTTGATGTAACCAGTGAACAATTCTACCCTGTTCAAAACTATAACGGTACGGGAAGAACATTTGTGTCCATTTATGACTTAGAAGGGGGTCTTGAGCTAACTGGTCAATATTTTGTATCAGATTATAAGTCTGAATTTTATCTAAATGGAAATAATTTAACAAGAGCCTATCAAAATGCTTCTGGTGATAGTCAATTATACGGCTACAGTCATGAGCAAATTGTCAGTATTACCAATATACCTAGCCGAAATAATAACAGTGTTGGTGAAATGAGTGGAATCGTTAGTTATACTATTGATTTAGAAGATTTTCCTTCGAATACAGCACCTATTGTTAGTAATGCTACTAGTAAGAGTGCCTTTACAGGTATTGCTGCAAATATTCAACTAGAAGTTAACGATCAAGATGGGGATGCGCTTACCTATACCATTATTGATGCTCCAACTAATGGAACGGCTGTAATTACAGAAACACAAGCAGGTGGAGTTCTTACTTACACTTCCAATGCTGGATTCACAGGGAATGAAACATTTACCTACAAAGCAAATGATGGAACCTCTGACAGTAATATCGGTACTATATCTATTGAGGTGTTTGAAAAAGATGCCGCTCTAAATTGGGCTACACACTATGCGGGACAAGATTGGTTAAAAGATCAACAAAGAGATGATTTGGGGAATATGTATGTGGTAGGAAACTTTTATGATTTTTCTAATTTTAAAGATAACACCACCTTAAATGCAATCTACTCAAGAGGAAATCGAGATGGTTACATCGCGAAATATGACGAAAACGGAGAATTACAATGGGTGAATACTTTTGGAGGAAATTACAACGATTATGCTGATGCCATCAAAATCGATGGTGACGGAAATCTTATTGTTGCAGGAAGAATAACGCAAGTTGCTACATTTAGTGACGGGGAAGAGCTAGGAAATACAGACTCTCCTACCAGTCAACACAAGCAGGTAATTTTAAAATTAAACGGTAATACAGGTGATCTTTTATGGAAAACATACACTGACTACATACCTCAATATAGTAACAATAACAATTACCATTATGATAATAATATTGTTATTAAAAGTGATGGAACTATCGTTTCAATGGTTAATGAATTTAACTGGAATGAAAACAATACAATAAAAGTATTAGAGATTAGTTCAGCTAACGGGACTTTTAATTTGGTAAATGAAGTTCCGTTTACAGCGTATATTACGGACATAGAGTTAGATAATAACGATAACATATACTTAGCTGGTCGAGATATAAGTTACTTTAATGACAGTTGGAACTATTCGGGTGTTTTAACAAAGCTTGATGCTAATTATAATGAGACTTGGGAAGCAATGATGACAGGCTCTGATGTTTACTTATTTAATGTTGAATATGATTCTGTCAATGATTTAATCTATGTAACAGGTAGAGGAACCGGAATTAACTATAATCCTTTAGGAGAAACCTATACACTTGCCAATCCAGAAAGTATCGGAGCATTTTTTGCAAGCTATAACGCTCAAGGTATTATGCAATCTGTACACTTATTTGCTAATAGCTCAGTAAACAGGGTTGAAGAGCAAATGTCGATGAGTATAATGGAGAATAGATTACTACTTTCAGGAACATTTTACGGATACCCTGATTTTGATGTAACCAGTGAACAATTCTACCCTGTTCAAAACTATAACGGTACGGGAAGAACATTTGTGTCCATTTATGACTTAGAAGGGGGTCTTGAGCTAACTGGTCAATATTTTGTATCAGATTATAAGTCTGAATTTTATCTAAATGGAAATAATTTAACAAGAGCCTATCAAAATGCTTCTGGTGATAGTCAATTATACGGCTACAGTCATGAGCAAATTGTCAGTATTACCAATATACCTAGCCGAAATAATAACAGTGTTGGTGAAATGAGTGGAATCGTTAGTTATTATGCAAACCCTGATAACCTTAATCTACCCCCTGTTGCGATTGATCAAGAGGTAACTACAGAAGAAAATACACAAATCGAAATAACATTAGAAGCAACAGATGAAAATGGAGATGAGCTTACCTACATCATCGTTGATCAACCGACAAACGGATCTATTGAAATATCTGGAAATACAGTGGTTTACACTCCTGAACTTTTCTTTGACGGGGATGATAGTTTTACGTTTATGGCAAATGACGGTCTATTGGACAGCAATATAGCAACAGTTAGTATTACTGTAAATAATTGCTTATTTAATCTATCCACTGCAGATGCGCTTGAAGTTTGTGATTTTGATGACAACGGGTTTGGAGTTTTTGATTTAACAGTTGCTGAAGCTCAAATTTTTGATGGAGTTGATATTGGAGACACCACACCTGATGAATTAGTTGGAGAATTTATTCATGAAGTAACATCTGCTGCACAAGAAACTTTTGAAACTGAAGTTGGACAAAATTACAGATTAGAAATTTCAGGAGAAGTTTTTGTGGGTGCAGGAGCGGGAATTGATGCTGCTTATTTAACCTCAACAGGGTTACCAAGAGCGCCCACATGTGATGATTCTATATATACCTCGTTATATTGTGATGATCCCAATCTAAGACCTACTCCAGATGAATATGATCCTGAGAACCATACTTATAACTATTATTTCACAGCAGATTCTGCATCTATATATGTTGGATTTATGGACTTTGGTCCTTTCAGTGATAATAGCGGAACTATAACTTTTAGATTATTTAAAGTTTTTGGAGATTACACGATTTCCTATCACCCAACTTCAAATGATGCTCAAAATAATTCGAATCAAATATCCGATCCTACATCATACACAAATGATGTTGCTTATTCAGATGAAGTTTTCCTTAGAATACAAACTGTAGAATCTGAACAAAGTGATTGTTATAATATTTCAAAAATTGATTTAAATGTGGTTTCTACCAGTGACGAAATTCCCGCCCCTACTGGAAATGCTATTCAAACTGGTTGTAGTGACTTTACTGTTGGTAACAATAATAATATTTTTGAGGGCCAAAATTTCAATTACTATAGCTCATTAAACTCAACAATACCTCTTGATGAAGATACACAATTAATAGATGGTGCTTTTTATTATTTATCTCAAACTATAAATGGATGTGAGAGTGCTGACAGACTAGAATTCCAATATTTTGCACCAGAACCAACGATTACAATTTCTGATCCTATCATCTGTGAGGGTGAAAGTACAACAATAAGTGTTACTTCAAATCCTTTCGCTGGAACAGTAAGCTACATTTGGAATTCAGATCAAAATATAACTTCTGAGAGTATTACAGTATCCCCTACTGAATCTGGAAATGGATGGGTTGATCTTGCTTGGACGTATGAATCAGCAGGTGAAATATATGAAACGCTATGTAGATATTTCTATACTATAACTGTTATAAATATAGATATGCCAGAAACAGACTGGCCAGAAAACACTGTTATATTTTGTGATCAAGATGATTTAACTATTGTAGATTTAGCAGCTGGGCAAACAGCTACAAATGCCATATGGTATGAAACAGAAACTAGTTTAACTCCAATTCCTGAGACTACAGAATTAGTAGACGGAGAAACGTATTATGTTTCAAATTTTGATGAAAATTCAGGTTGTGAATCTGCTCGACTAGATTTGACTGTTATCATTGAGCCACTTGAAATTGAATTAGGTGAAAATATAACTGCTTGCACAGGAGATGTAGTTATTTTGGATGCAGGATCAGATTTTGATGGCTATTTATGGAGTACTGGTGACACCACGCAAACAATACTTGTTTCAGAACCAGGTAATTATTCAGTTACTGTTGATGCATCTTCATGTGAAGGATCAGATGAAATATCGGTTGAATTCACTGAAATTGAATCTGTAACAGGTGAAAGTGAGCAAAATTTCTGTATTGGAGCAACAATTTCTGACCTTAATGTTGAAGGAGAAAATATCCAGTGGTATAGTGCTGCAGAAAATGGTGCTTTGTTGGATCCTGATTATATTCTTAGTGATGGTGAGACTGTTTATGCTTCACAAACTTTGGAAAATTGTGAAAGTCAAGAACTATTTGCTGTTTTGGTTTCAATAAACGAATCTGAAACACCAGCCGTAACTGGGGATAATATTCAAGTATTTGATATTGAGCCTATGATTTCAGAAATTACTGTAATTGGTGAAAATATTATTTGGTATGATGCACCAGTTAACGGAAACATTTTAGAGCAAAGCTTTGTTGTTTCTAATGGACAAACAGTATATGCTTCTCAAACCATTGAGGGGTGTGAGAGTGATGAGCTATTTTCTGTGACAATTCAAATAAGTACGGATGGTGATGACCCACCAATAATCACTTCACAAGGAAATGAAATTTATTGTCCGCAAACGGAGCAAAATATTGTAACCTCATTCAATATTCAAGACCCTGATGATATTGAATTAGATGCTTTATATGTACAAATTTCTCAGGGATATGTTGTTGGTGAAGATATTCTTACGTTAACAGGAAGTCACCCAGGAATAACAACAACTTGGAATGTCAGTGAAGGTAAATTAGAAATTGCTGGAAATGGTGGACCAGCACTTATCTCTGATATTATAGCTGCTGTTTACGATATTGTATTCTTCTCCCCGAATCCAAACCCCGTTGATAAATATTTCTCATTTACGATTGGAAATGTGAATTATCTCCCATCAACAGGTCATTATTACATATACTTTGAATCAGTTGGGATAACATGGATTCAGGCCAGGAGTGCCGCTGAAAATTCAACATATTATGGTCTTCAGGGATATTTAGCAACAATTTTATCTGCAGAAGAAAATCAAATTGCAGCAGAACAAATTGGTGGAGCTGGATGGATTGGAGCAAGTGATCAAATTGTGGAAGGAGAATGGAATTGGGTTACTGGACCTGAAGCTGGAACTAATTTCTGGAACGGAAATTTTACAGGCAGTGCAGTAGATGGTATGTATACTAATTGGAATGAATTTGAACCAAACCAAGCAGGAGATGAAGATTACGCACATATTACTGATGATTCTATAGGAATAATTGGCTCTTGGAACGATTTATTAAATGATGGAGCATTTGAAGGTCCTTATCAACCCAAAGGATATATTGTTGAATATGGTGGTATGCCTGGGGACCCAGTACTAAATCTTTCATCAAGCACAAGTTTACTTTCCGTTCCTAATATTGAAACCACTCCTTTTGACGGATATGACTGTGATGAGGTTGAGTTAATTGCATTTTCCGATTATGAAGATGGGGATGTTTATTGGTATGATTCACAAGAGGGTGGAGAACCAATTTTCTATGGAACTAATTTTTATCCTGAAATTTCGGAAACTACTACATACTGGGTTTCTAATTTTGATATTGGAGAATGCGATGATTATCCGCGAACAGAAATCGTTGCAAACATTACCCCTGTTCTTTCGGAGGTAGTAACTCCAAATGTATATGTTAATGAGGTGTGCTACACTGTAGAAGAACTTGTTACTGATGTTTTGATTAATAACCCTTGCGCTAATGTTTCAAATATTACATTCACAAGTGGAAATGACTTTAACGATGTAAATGGTATTGGTCATTTTATTGAGCCTAGTGGATCCTTCCCTTTCAGTGAGGGTATAGTTTTATCAACTGGAAATGCCTTATTAGCATCAGGTCCTAATACAGGTATTGGTGATGCCAGTACGGGAGATAATCAGTGGCCCGGAGATAATGATTTGAGTAATTTAATTGGTGAAGAAACATTCAATGCTTCAACCATTGAATTTGATTTTGTTCCTATTTCAAATAATTTGAGTTTTAGGTTTATTATGGCATCTGAAGAATACGATCAGGGATTTTATGAATGTGAATATTCTGATGTGTTTGCGTTTTTATTAACAGACTCTAATGGAAACACCACAAACCTTGCGGTGATCCCTGAAACTGATATTCCAATTGCAATCACTAATATTCATCCCGCAAATGATGTATGTGATGCTGTCAATGAAGAATATTTCCACGGATATACCCCTTTAAATCAACCTGATATTGGGTATGATGGTAGAACCATTGCTTTTGTTGCTCAAGCGGATGTAACTATTGGTGAAACATATCATATAAAACTTGCTGTTGCAGATGCATCAGACTCTGTATTAGACTCAGCTGTTTTCCTTGAAGCTGGTAGTTTCGATCTTGGATTATATTTAGGTGATGATATTTTAGTAAGCTCAGGTGAATCTGAATGTCAAGGAGATCCAGTAATACTGGATACGCAAATTGATGAGAGTAATGAAAACATTTCATTTGTTTGGACATATGAAGGTGCAGTTCTTAATGACGAAAATTCACCCTCATTATCAATTTTTGAATCTGGAAATTATGGTGTGGTTGCAACATTATCTGAAGATTGTGTTTTATCAGATGAGATATATGTAGAATTTTATGTTCCGATAGAATTAGAACCATTAAATGATCTTGAGTCCTGCGATAATTTTAATGTTGATGGAAGTGGAATTTTTGATATAACGGAACAAACGCAAAACATCCTTGAACAAATTAACTCCGAAAATTATATTATCAACTATTTTGAATCTGAAGAAGATGCAATAAATAATACTAATGCAATAGAATCATTAAACTTTTATGAGAATATTACACCATTCAATCAAACAGTATTTGTTAGTTTATATGAACCTGAATATCCAGAGTGTACCACAATTTCGAGCTTTAATTTAGTAACAATTGACCCACCATCATTTGTAGTTCCTACTCCACTTGAGGAATGTGATGATGATTACGATGGTATTGTTTCCTTCTTTGATCTATCTCAAAAAACAGAGGAAATACTAAACGGACAAACCGGAATATCTGTTTCTTACCACGAAACTCTATTTAATGCAGAAAGTGGTGAAAATCCTATCGAAGGTCTATACACCAATATTGAAGCGGATACGCAAACACTATATGTAAGACTGGTTGATGATGAAAGTAGTTGTATTACTTCTACTGAGCTACAACTAATCGTCAACCCTATTCCTACTGTACTAGTAGGCCCTGCTTACGAAGTGTGTGATGATGATTACGACGGTATTGGATCTTACGATCTTAGTACACTTGATGAAACGCTTCTTGATGGTCAAACTGGTGTATCCATCTCTTACTACGAATCCCAAGAAGATGCAGACAATGCAACCAATGTATTAGATGTGAATTATCAAAATACTGTCCCAGACAATCAAACACTATATGTAAGACTAGAAGTAGACGAGACAGGATGTTATGCTACTACTACTCAAGATCTAATCGTCCATCCGCTGGCTGTAATCGAAGTAAGTGATTATGAATTATGCGATTACACGAATCCTGGAGATTTAATAGAAGTATTTGATATTACAACTAAATCTGATGAAATTGTCAATGGACAAGATGTAGTACTAACTTACTTTACTTCATTATTAGATTCTCAAAATAATACCAACCCAATAAGTAATGAGGAATTAGCTGCTTATTCTAATACAGAGCCAACAGAAACAATATATGTTACTTTGGAACAAAATACTACGGGATGTATTACCTATGGATCCTTTGATATTATTGTTAATCCACTGCCTAATGTTATCGAAAATACTGACTTAGTACAATGTGATATTGATGATGTACAAGACGGAATATCTATTTATAACTTGGAAGAAGCTGCAGAGAATATTGTTATAGGAGATGATCCTAATAACTATGTACTTACCTTCCATTTATCTCAAGAAGACTTAGATGCTGGAATCAATGCCATTGAAGAGCCAACAGCATATGTGAATGAAACACCACTACAAAATATATACTGTAGAGTAGAAAATATAAATACCGGATGTTACACAACTTCATACTTCTATTTAGAAACAGTATTTAATCCAATACCTGATGATGCTGGATTAGTAGTTTGTGATGACAGTGAAATGAATGGAACAGATGCAGATTACAATGGTCTGGGACTCTTTACATTAAGCGATGCAGATGAATATGTATTATCACTAATTGTAGCAAATCCAAATAATGATATAACAGATGCGAGTGAACTGACAGTTACTTATTACCTAACGGAACAAGATGCACTATTGGAGCTCAATCAATTGCCAAATGAATATATCAGTGAAGTGCCAAATCAACAAGAAATTTATTTAAGAGTAGAAAGAGGTAACGACTGCTTTGGAATCAATAGTATGACTCTAGAAGTATTACCCGTGCCAAGTTATGTTGATATTCCAGATCAAATCTTGTGCTCCATGACCCCAGGATTCTTTGATATTTTGCTATCTGATTATGATGTTCAGGTCTTAAACGGTCAAAATCCTGATCAATATACCATAACCTATCATACATCTATAGATGATGCTGAAAATGGAGTAAATCCATTAGAAAATGCATATACTGTAGTAGATCAAGTAGACTTGTTTGTACGTGTTCAAGACAATGTAACAGGATGTTATATTTCTAATATTGACTTTACACTTACTGTTGAACCAAAACCTTTATTTACGCCCCCTGACCAGCCAATCGTTGTATGTGATGAGGATACTGATGGTTTCACAACTATAGATATTTCTATTATGACCGAAGATATAATGAGAGGTCCTGATGGAGCTATTATTGAAGAAAATATTGTCACCTACCACGAAACAGCTGAAGATATGAACTTAGGAACCAATGCTATCGAAGATCCTGCAGCTTATGTAAATATTACTAATCCTCAAATAGTTTATGTAAGAATCGAAGATGATATGACTCCTTCTACAGGGTGTTATGGAGACACAACTCTGGAGATAATAGTGGAAACTCCTCCAGTTGTAAATGAGCCTTCAAATTTAGAGTATTGTGATCCTGATGCAGATGGGTTTGGTGTCTTTGATCTTACAACTGCAAATGCAGAAATTGC
>CACKQW010000011.1 GCA_902602415.1 uncultured Bacteroidota bacterium
AACGCCTGCAAGCGTTGACGGCTGAAACGTAAATCCAACAAAAGGTATTTTTATCCATCTACTAGAATTTGACAGAGAATCAATCATTGATGGTTGAAGAAGTGTGTAAATAAGAAGGACGATAACTACTGGTAAAAGTAAAACAGAAATTCCACTAAAATATTTGTATGGCACTTTATGGATTAGAAACATAAAACTAAATCCAACTGACAGATGAATAAAATGCTTAAATAAAAAATTCAGTGTGTCCCCGCCCTGAGATATATATGCCAAATTACTAGCAGCACTGTAAACAGGAAGAAAAGAAAAAACTGCAAGAAGTATTACCACTGCCCACAAAGTTTTATCTCCACTGATATTTTTAAGATGATTTAGCATTATAATTTCCTTACAGCATTTTTAAATTGTCTACCTCTGTCCTCAAAATCATCAAATAAATCAAAGCTCGCACACGCTGGAGACAATAAAACATTATCTCCAGACTTAGAAATTTTATAGGCAATATTAACTGCGTCTTCCATTGAATCAACATCGAAAATATATTCAACTAAATTTTCAAAAAAATCAATGATTTTCAAATTATTTGCTCCAAGACATATTATTGCTTTTACCTTTTTTGAAACAATTTTTTTTAATTCTGAGTAATCATTTCCTTTATCTACTCCTCCAACAATCCATACCGTAGGACTATTCATTGATTCTAAAGCATAATATGTAGCATTGATATTCGTTGCTTTTGAATCATTAATATAATTTACCTTGTTTATTGTTAATACTTTTTCTAATCTATGTTCAACTCCTTGAAAATGTTCAAGGCTTTTTCTAATAGTTTCCTTTCTAATTTGTAATAGATTTGCAACCGTAGCAGCTGCCATTGCATTTCTAATATTATGTTTTCCTTTTAATTTAAAATTCTCTATTGACATACTTATTTTATTTTTTCCAGAGATTATATTGATAATACCGTCCTTATAATATGCTCCCTGATCGATTATTTTTTTTAATGTAAATGGTAATAACTTCGATTTGATACTATTTTTGTTTATGTATTCTGTTGTTACTGAACAATCAGAATTAAAAATGAAGTAATCTTCATTTGTTTGATTCATAACTATTCTAAATTTTGAATCAACATATTTTTGAAAACTAGAGTATCGATCCATGTGATCTTCACTAATTCCTGTTAAAACTGCAATTTTAGGTTGAAAGTTTACAATACCATCTAATTGAAAACTACTTAATTCAATGATATCGTAATCATAATTTTTTTGACAAACACTGGAGAAACTCTTTCCTATATTTCCAGAAATTGAGCAGTTAATATTTGCATCACTAAGTAACTTGTGAATAATAGTTGCAGTTGTTGTTTTTCCATTACTTCCTGTAACTCCGATTGCTGGTGCTGAAGAAAAAAGTGAGGCAAATTCAATTTCAGAAATTATCGAAAAACCTTTTTTTGACAAACTATCTATTATTTCTGATTCGTCTGGAATTCCGGGGCTTTTGATCACAAGGTCAGCCGAGTAAGTTTTAGCATTAGTGTGTGAATTTTCCTCAAATTTGATATCTAATTTTTTTAATTTAGATTTTATTTTCGCATCTATTTCGTTTGACTCAGAAAGTAGAATGTCCAAGGAATTTTTTTTTGCTAATTCAGCACTTCCAATTCCGCTTAAACCTGCTCCAAGTATTAATACCTTTTTCAAATTACCTTATTTTTAATGTTATAACAGATAAGATTGCTAGCATTATCCCAACAATCCAAAATCTAGTTACTATTTTACTTTCATGCTGTCCCTTTTTCTGAAAATGATGATGTAAGGGTGACATTAGAAAAACTCTTTTGCCAACACCAAATTTCTGCTTAGTATACTTGAAATAGAGTACCTGAATAATTACTGATAAATTTTCTATCAAGAAAATTCCGCATATCAAAGGCAACAGCCATTCTTTTCTTACAGCAATTGAAATTACAGCAATGATTCCCCCGATTGTTAAGCTTCCAGTATCACCCATAAATACTTGAGCTGGATATGTATTGTACCACAAAAATCCTATTAATGAACCAACAAATGCAGAAATGAATATTGTAATTTCTCCAGCCCTTGGTATATACATAATATTTAAATAATCAGAAAAAATTATATTTCCAGAAACCCAAGCAAATACTCCAAGGGTAAGCACAATTATTGCTGAAGAACCAGCAGCCAAACCATCAATTCCATCTGTTAAATTTGCGCCATTTGATACTGCAGAAACAATTAAAACAACAAAAATTATAAAAACAAGCCAGGTATATTTTTCAAGATCTGGATGAATCCAAGTTATTAGATCTGAATAATCAAATGCATTATTTTTTAAAAATGGAATTGTTGTTTTTGTTGACTTATATTCAACTACATTTTCAATTTTATTATATGATACTTTATCTTGCTCTTTTACCGTTACATCAGGATGAAAATATAATGTTAACCCTACAAAAACTCCGATAAGACCTTGCCCAATTAGTTTATAATAACCCCTCAAACCCTGCTTATTTTTTTTAAAAATTTTAATGTAATCGTCAATAAATCCAATTACACCCATCCAAATCATGGTTAGTATTAAAAGGATGATATAAATATTTTTTAGATTAGTAAATAGTAGGACTGGAACAAGAGTAGAAAATATAATTATCAAACCACCCATTGTTGGTGTTCCTTCCTTTTGTTCTTGATCCTTTAAGCCTAAATCTCTAATTGACTCTCCAATTTGCTTGGATTTTAAAAATTCAATAATTTTTTTTCCAAATAGCATTGAAATCACTAGTGAAGTAATAACTGCAGCAGCAGATCTAAAAGAAATATAATTGAATAAGGATGCTCCAGGAAATTGGAACTGACTTTCTAAATATTCAAATAAATAATATAACATAATTAGCTTATAATATTTTTAATTACCTCAAAATCATCAAAATTATTTTTGATCCCGTTAATTTCTTGATATGATTCATGACCCTTTCCAGCAACTAAAACAATATCATTTTTTTTGGCGATTCTTAATGCCATCTCAATTGCTTCACGTCTATCTATTATTCGGGTAACTTTTTCTAAATTTTCAGATGAAACTCCATCCATAATGTCATCTATGATTTGAGATGGATTTTCGGATCTAGGGTTATCACTTGTAAAAACAACTTTTGTACTTAAAGAGGATGCAATATTCCCCATAATTGCTCTTTTACTCTTATCCCTATCTCCACCACAACCAACCACAGTAATTAAACTATTTTTTTCTGAGTTAATTTTTTTTATTGAGCTTATCACATTTTCCAATGCATCAGGGGTATGAGCATAATCTATGATTGCGATCTTATCATTATTTGAAAGAAATTGCAATCTACCTTTTACAGGTCTTAGTTTACTTATTCCCTTCAAAAGATTCTCCTCTGGCATTCCTAAAGTTTTAGCAGTAGCATAAACAGCTAACAGATTATATACATTAAACTCACCTACTAAATTGCACCATAACTCAGAATTGTTAATTTTGATCATCATTCCCTCAAAAGAAGACTCTAATAATTTTGCTTTAAAATTTGAATTAGACTTTAGAGAATAGGTATATGTTTCAGCATTTGTATTTTGAATCATATATAACCCGTTTTTATCATCAAAGTTTGTTATTGCAAAACCATCAGAGCTAATGTTATCAAAAAATACCTTTTTTGTATCCCTATAATTTTTAAAATTTTTGTGATAATCTAAATGATCATGAGTTAAATTTGTAAATACCCCACCTTTGAACTTCAAACCACAAGTTCTACACTGATCAATTCCATGGGAACTTACTTCCATAAAACAATATCTAACATCATTTTGAACCATCTCATATAAATATTTATTAATAAGAGTAGCATCGGGAGTAGTTTGGGTTGGATTATATGTGGTATCACCAACATCAATTTTTATTGTAGAAATAATTCCTGTTTTAATACCGCATGAATCGTATAAATTAAATAATAAATCAACAATTGTTGTTTTTCCATTAGTGCCAGTTACACCAATTAAATTCAATTTTCTGGAAGGATTTTCATAATAATTTGCAGAAATAAGTGCAAGGCTATTTCTCGATGATTCAACAAATACATATGTGATCTCTTTATTTACAATTTCAAATTCCTTTTCGCTAATTATACATTTTGCCCCATTCTTAATGGCGTCTGAAATAAAACTTGTTCCATCCAAATTATTTCCAATAATTGAAATAAATACATCTCCTTCATTTACCATTCTAGAATCTTTGGTAATATTGCGAATACTTATTTCAGGATCTCCTACTATATTATTTACAGTTACATCATTCAATATTTCTCTTAATTTCTTCAAATTAATTTGAATTTAATTTTCTCTCCCTTTTTTAATTTTGAACCAGGTTTTTTAATTTGTTTCATCTTTTCCCCAACTCCTATCAACTCAATTTTATAATCAGAATTTTCAACTATAGAAATAATATCCATCATTTCATGTTTCGAAAAATCAGGCATTATTTCATTATTTAAATTCAACACCAAGTTGTTCATTGATTCTGATGTTTTCATTTCAATTTCCGAAAATGAATAATGTTCATTTAGAGGAGTTACAGAGTTGATTTTTTGTGCAATTTCTTTGAAAACTGGTGCAGCAACGATATTTCCATAATATCCCTTGTTTTTATTGGGCTTATGTATCACAACAGCACATGAATATTTGGGTTTATCGGCTGGAAAATAACCTACAAATGAAGAAATATATAGACCCGATTCTTTCCAATACTCGGTTTGACAAGTACCTGTTTTTCCTGCTAGAGAAATATCCTCAGAGTAGATATTGTGAGCTGTTCCATGTTTCTTCTCAACCACATTTTTCATCATATTTTTAACAATGCTAATTGTCTCATCGCTGCATATTGACTCGGAAATTACCTCTCTTTCAAATTTTTCGATTGTTTGATTATATTGCCGAACCTCTTTTATAAATCTCGGCTTAATCATTAATCCATTATTAGCAATAGCATTGTAAAATGTTAAAATTTGAAGCGGGGTCAATGAGATTCCATACCCAAAGGCCATCCAAGGTAAATCCAGGCCATCCCAATTCATCTTATCTTCTGGATGAGTAAATTTTGGAGTACCTTCTCCAATTATTGGTAGACCAAGTTTTTGATTTAAATTCATCTTAAACAATCCATCGACAAACTTCTCAGGATTGTCCTTATAACTTTCATTTATGACTTGCACCAATGCTGTATTAGATGAAACCTCAAAAGCTTTTGCAACAGAAATTTTTCCATATCCACCTTTTTTTGCATCCCTTACTTTTCTTCCATAGAAATCAAGGATTCCATTTTTTGTATCAACAATTTGAGAAGTGTCTATCTTTTTATCTTCAAGGGCCCTTATTAATGCCATTAACTTAAAGGTTGATCCAGGCTCGTGAGACTCACCAACTGCATAATTAAGTTTTTCATAATACTTTCCGTTTTTAGTCCTACCAAGGTTTGATATTGCTTTAATTTCTCCAGAGCTTGTTTCCATTACCACAGCAGTTCCATGATCAGCTTCAAAAAATTCTAGTTGTCTTAAAAGTGCATGATGAACGGCATCTTGAATTTCAATGTTTAGTGTTGTTATCAGATCATATCCGTCCATTGGCTCAACTTCATTGTAATCTGAAACTGGCTTCCATTGTCCTTGACCAATTTTTTGAGAAAATCTACTTCCACTTTTACCTTTTAGGTATTTTGGACCAAATGCTCCATCCAATCCTGGTCTCATTGAATTTCCAAAATCATCATATCTTTCATATCCAACTGTCCTTTGAGCAATTCCACCAATAGGATAGTCTCTTTCTGTTAATTGTTCTGCAATCAAACCACCTTTATATCCTCCAAGTTCAAAAAGCGGAAAAGATTTGATTTTTTGAAACTCTTGATATCCCAAATTCCTTGCAATCAAAACAAATCTATTTTTATTCATTCTCGCTCTTTTGAGTTTTTCAAGGAAATACTGTTCAGACTTATCAAAATGTTTAGAGAGCTCAGTACTCAAGAGATTTATATTTTGTTCAAAAACTCTGTCTGTAGGTGCTACTGCATCAAAACGAATTGTATACTTTGGAACTGAGCTTGCTAATAACTCTCCATCATCAGAGTATATATTTCCTCTATTTGCAGGTATTTCAATATTTTTAAATTCTCTATTTTCAGAAATATTGATGTAATAGTCTCCCTGAGAAATTTGAAGATCAACCAATTTAAACACTATAAAAAATGAAATGAGTACTAAGAATAAACTCAGTAAATAAAGCCTGTTTGTAATATTCTTTTTAGTTAGTGGCATCAATTACAATTTTAATAGGTGGAGTTTTGGAAGAAATAATACCTTTTTTGGATAACCTTTCATTAATTGATGACTCCATCCTTAACTTCATTAAACTAGACCTAATATCTACAAATTCAGACCTCAACGATTTTATCTCATCATTTAATCCTGCAATCTCATACACTTTTTTATCAATTGAGTGAGATGAAGAAATCATAACTAAACCTAAAATCAGGAAAAGAAAAATATATATCCAATTTGAAATATATTTTTCATCTACTAAAAAAGAACCCCTGATTAAGTTTATTAACCTTTGCTTCATTATTATAATTTTTCTGCTACCCTAAGTTTAGAACTTCTGGCTCTTATATTTTGTTTAATTTCATTTTTACATGGTGTAATCAAAGGATTTATTTTTTTTAATATTTTTTTAGATTTTCCGTAAAAATCCTTTGTACTTTCATTTGTAAAGTTTCCATAATTAAAATACCTCTTGACAATTCTGTCTTCAATGGAATGATATGTAATTACACATAATCTTCCATACTTTTTTAAAATTTCGGAAGATTGAATTAGAAATAATTTTAATATGTCTATTTCGTTATTAACCTCAATTCTTAGAGACTGATAAACTCTCGAGAGAACTTTATTAAAAATTGATTTTGGAAAAATAGGCTCCAATATCTTATTCAGTTCAAAAGTTGTTTCAATATTTTTTTTATCTCTTGCATTACATATTAAATCAGAAATTTGAAAAGAATTATTAAAATCTCCATAATTAGAAAAAAGAGTTGCTAATTTATCAATGGAATATGTATTGATTATTTTGCAAGCATCAATATCCGATTGCTTGTCCATTCTCATGTCTAACTTTGCATCAAATCTGTATGAAAATCCTCTTTCTCTATTATCAATTTGATAAGATGAGATTCCAAGATCTGCAATTATGCCATCAACTTTAGTTATACCAAGGTTTCTAACAAAATTGTTCATATATTGAAAATTTGAATTTATCACTGATAATCTTCTATCATTAATTTTATTTTTAATTGCATCTGGATCTTGATCAAATGAAATCAATTTTCCTTTTTCTGTTAAACGCTTTAAGATTTCCTTACTGTGTCCTCCTCCTCCAAATGTTACATCGACATAAACTCCATTAGGATCAATTATTAAAGCATCAATTGATTCCTTTAAGAGAACTGGAGTATGATAATTAGTTTTCGTCATCACCCATCACCTCTTCAGCCAATTGAGCAAAATCCGATTTAGAGTCATCAATTGTTTTTTCATATTTACTTTTGTCCCATATTTCAATAATATTTACTGATGATGACAAAACAATTTCTCTTTTGATATTAGCAAACTCAGTTAATTCTTTTGGAATCAATAATCTTCCTGTGTTATCAAGCTCGATGAATTTTAATCCAGCAGTAAATCTTCTAATAAAATCGTTATTCTTTTTTTTGAATCTGTTTAACTTATTTACTTTAGAAATCAAATCCTTCCATTGTTGCATAGGATATAGCTCCAAACATTGTTGAAAAACTGCTCGTTTTAGAACAAACCCTTGACTAATAGAATCTGCAATTTGTTTTTTTAATGCAATAGGAATTAATAACCTTCCTTTGACATCAATTTTGCACTCATATGTTCCAATCAGATAATTCAAGCTTAATTGTAATAGTTAGATTAACTCAAATTTAATAAAAATAATACCACTTTTTACCACTTTTTACCACTTTGTTAATAAAATTAAGCTTTACCTGGGATTTTAAAGTATAAAATTAACTGATATATTATTTAAATAATTGATAATGAGGTGGTTAAAAATTTAAACCAATTAATTAACACTAATTGTTGATTACATGTTAACTAGTATCAATATGAACTATTACTTTATTTTTAATTAATTTTGAAATATGGTTTTTGGAATTAATAAAGAGAAAGATTTTAAATACATTGAGGAAGGCGATGGACTTCCAATAATTATCCTGCATGGTTTGATGGGTGGATTAAGTAATTTTAACGGAGTTATTACTTTTTTTAAAGATAAGGGATTCAAAGTGTTAATGCCTGTTTTGCCCATATATGATTTACCGATCTTAAAAACCTCAGTTCGTGAATTATCTAGCTTTTTAGATCGATTCATTAAATTCAAAAAGATTAAAAAATTTGTTCTAATTGGAAATTCTTTGGGCGGACATATTGCTTTGTACTATACCAAAATTTTTAACAGAGCAAATGGGTTAGTCTTAACAGGTAGTTCTGGTCTTTATGAAAAAGGAATGGGAAGCGGATACACAAAAAGAGGAGACTACAACGTTATGAAGAAAAAAGTAGAAGAAGTTTTTTATGATCCAAGGGTTGCAAACAAAGAACTTGTAGATGAGGTATTTGAAACTGTTAACGATAGGAATAAGTTAATCAAAATCCTTGCAATGGCAAAAAGTGCTATCAGACACAATATGGCGAAAGATTTACCAAAAATGAAACTACCTTGTCTAATTATCTGGGGTAAAAATGATAATGTAACTCCGCCTGATGTTGGTATTGAATTTAATAATTTACTACCAAATTCTGATCTTGTTTGGATCGATAAATGTGGGCATGCACCAATGATGGAGCACCCAGAAAAATTTAACGAAATTTTATTGGATTGGCTTAAAGCAAAATTCAAAAAGTGAAAATCAAATCTGCAAAATTTATTGTTAGCAATCAATCGATTGAAAAGTGCCCAAACGTAAATATTCCTGAATATGCATTTATTGGGAGAAGTAATGTTGGGAAATCCTCACTAATCAATATGTTAACTAACAATAAAAAACTTACCAAAACCTCTTCAACACCTGGAAAAACAAGATTAATAAATCACTTTTTAATCAATGGTATTTGGCATCTAGTTGACTTACCAGGTTACGGCTATGCAAAAGTTTCAAAATCAGAAAAAAAAGAGTTTCATAAATTAATAACTGACTATTTCACTAAAAGAAATCAATTAGTTTCAGCATTTATTTTGGTTGACTCAAGACATGAAGTACAGAAAATAGATATTGAGTTTATGAAATGGTTAACAATAAACAATATTGCTTTTGCGATTATCTTCACTAAAATTGATAAAATTAAACAAAATGGAAATCCAAATGATGGAATTGAATTTAAAATTAATAATTATAAAAAAGTACTTCTAAATCATTGGGAATACTTGCCAAAAATATTTCTTTCTTCAAGTGTTAAACACATTGGCAGAGATAATATTCTTCAATATATTGGAAAGATAAATGCAACCGTTACTCAAAAATAAAATCTAAAATATTTCCAGTGGAATTTTCCATTTGTTGACCTAATAATTTTGAAATAGTTGGTGCTATATCGGGAATTTCAGTTCTTTCTGATGTTTCGCCTTTTTTTATTCCTTTCCCATAGAATATTAGTGGCACATGTGTATCATAATTATAACCAGAGCCATGGGTTGTACCTTTTCCATCATAAAAAATTATATTTTTCTCTAAAATAATTGCAATATCTCCGCTTCTTTCTTTGTGAAAACCATTTTGAATTAGCTTTTCATATCCCATTAAATTTTTTGTATTTAAAATATAATCCGCGGAGAAGGCGTTTGTAATAAAATCAAATGACTCCAAAATTTTTACGATTTTATCAATTACGTTGATTTTATCTAACCCATAAAAATCAATTTTATGATCACTTAAATAAATTTGATTATTATCAATATATTCAATTAAATTATCAACTTCAACATCTAAAGCATGATTCAATTGGTTTGCAACTTTTTGAGACAATTCTTTTTCACTGATTGCTTTTGCACTCACACCATTGCTAGCAAGAAATGCAGGTATTTCTAAAACTCCATGATCACCAGTTAAAAACAATGTATATTGATTCTTACCTAACACATCATCTAAGAAAGATAATAGTTTATCAATTTCTCTGTCCAAACGAATATAAGTATCTTGGGTTTCTACTGATGCAACTCCAAAACTATGACCAATATAATCAGTAGAAGAATAACTAATAGTTAAAATATCAGTCACATTTCTTTTCCCCAAATTTTCATTAATAATTGCCTGAATGGCAAAATCAGTTGTCATTTGATTTCCATAGGGAGTTTCTTTAATCATATCAAAACAATCATTATGCTTCATCAAAGATTTAGTGTCATACGGAAAGGCAGAATCATCTTTACCATTAAACAACTTTTCAAAATTATTGTCATCAAATTCAAAATTATCATACGTTGAAATATCATAAAAAGTGGCCCATTCCTCCAAATACTTTTCTAAATTATCTTCAGAATTAAATTCCTTAACCCATTTGGGCAATTCTTGCATATAATATGTGCTTGAAATCCATTGCGCTTTTTCTTTTCCATAATACCAATATGCTCCATCCGCATGCATTCCGCCCATCAAGATCGAACCACGGTCCTTTATGCCAACAGAAATTGTCTTACTGGTGTGATTACTGGATAACTTATTAACATCAGCAAATGTTTCAACAAGCATATTCATTGGAGATTTGTTTCCTGTATATTCGTCACCACCAATATTTTTGTAATTACTATCCTCAGTGCAATAAACCGATTTATTTTTTTTTCTGTTATACCAATTATTTCCGATAATCCCATGTGTCATCGGAGTTGCTCCTGTTGAAATTGAGGAGTGACCTGGCCCTGTAACCGTAGGAACATAATTGAAAAAATTATTTTTACAATTAAATCCATCATTAATTAATTTGTTAAATCCATTATCATCGAATCTATGAGACAAGTTTTCTAAAAAGTCATATCTCATCTGATCGACAACAACTGCAACTATGAGCTTTGGTTTTGAATCATCATTTTCTGAAAAACTAATAAAAAATGAAAATAAGAGAGTTAAAAAAATATAATTTCTGATCATGATGTAAAAATAAAAAATTGTTGTTCAGATAATGTTAAATTATCGTAAATTAAATTCTGTAAATATAAGAGGAAATGAATTTTTTCTATAACATTGGGAAATATTTTATAATGCTACAAAAGATGTTTCAAAAACCTACAAAATGGAGGGTTATGAAACAGCTCATTTTAAAAGATACCGAAGATACAGTTGTAAATTCATTAGGGATTATTTCTTTCGTTTCCTTTTTCATTGGTGGAGTTATCACGATACAATTAGCATTAAGTACAACTGGATCTTTTTATCCAAAATATCTAGTTGGATTTGCTACAAGAGAAACTATTATCTTGGAGTTTGCACCAACAATTATTTCAATTATTATGGCTGGAAAAGTTGGCTCCTTCATAACCTCAAGCATTGGATCAATGCGTGTTACTGAACAAATTGATGCACTTGAAGTCATGGGAATCAATTCGATAAACTACTTGGTTTTTCCAAAGGTAATTGCTCTTCTGCTATATCCTTTTTTAATCTCAATTGCCATGTTTCTTGGAATCCTAGGAGGAATGGCTGCATGTGTATATGGTGGATATAGTACGATGAGTGATTTTATTTTAGGAATTCAAACAGATTTTATTCCCTTTCATATGACTTATGCATTTATCAAAACCTTTGTATTTGCATTTATTCTTGCTACAGTTCCTGCATTTCATGGATACTATTTGAAAGGTGGAGCATTGGAGGTAGGTAAAGCAAGTACTTTATCATTTATTTGGACTTGTGTAACTATTATAGTCTTTAATTTTTTAATTACTCAAATGCTTTTAGGATAATGATTAGAGTAGAAAACTTAGAAAAATCTTTTCACAACAAAAAAATTTTAAAAGGCATATCATGCTCATTTAAAAAAGGGGAAACTAGTTTAATCATTGGTCAAACTGGTGCTGGAAAAACAGTTTTTTTAAAGTGCTTGTTAGGACTTCATGATTATGATAATGGGAAAATTATTTTTGACAATATTGAATTAAATAAAATAGATGATTATGATAAAATGAACCTAAAATCAAATATTGGCACTGTTTTTCAAGGAAGTGCTCTGTTTGATTCTATGACAATTGAAGAGAATGTAATGTTCCCTCTTAAAATGTTTCAAGATATGAAAATGGAGGAAATGAAAACACGTGTAAATGAAGTATTAAAGAGAGTTGAATTAGAAAATAGTAATAATAAAATGCCTAGTGAAGCATCTGGTGGAATGCAAAAAAGGGTAGCTATTGCCAGAGCAATTGTAAATCAACCAAAGTATCTTTTCTGCGATGAACCCAACTCAGGTCTAGATCCCAAAACAGCAATAGTAATTGACAATTTAATTAAAGACATTACAGAAGAATATAAAATTACTACGGTAATTAACTCACATGACATGAACTCAGTTATGGAAATAGGGCAAAAAATTGTTTTTTTAAAGAACGGAGTAACAGAGTGGCAAGGAGATAAAAATGAAATTTTCAGAACTGAAAATAAAGCGGTTACCGAGTTCGTATACTCATCAAACCTCTATAAAAAGATTAGAAAAATGTATTTGAAAAAGTAATTATTTTATTTCCTTAATTCCTGTAAGGGATGAAGAACTTCTAATCTTTTTGCCAAGACCATCAACCATTTCGATTTTATATTTTTTACAGACGGAAGTTTCAGGGACTTCATCAGAAGAACGATCTCCTCCATTGGCAAATATGTTTGGTCTTATTAAGTCCAATGATTTACAAACTGTTTTATCTTGATCAACTGATAAAACAACTTCGTCCACATATTTTATGGCTTTAACTATTTCAAGTCTATCGTTCTCATCCATGAAAAATTTTCCTTTTTTCAAAATACACTGGTGATTATTATTAACAATAACTACTAGAATATCTCCCAACGATTTGGCCATTTTTAAATATTCCAAATGGCCTACATGAATAGGGTCAAAGTATCCACTGACAGCTATTTTTACTTTACCATTATTTTTCATTTAAAATCTTCGTTATTTTGTAGTTAGGGCTAAATAAATATAATTTTTTTGAGTCAATTTCCAAGCACTCATATCGTTTCCTCCTTTTTCCTACAACAATATAGTTTTTTTTATTTAATGCTTTGAATTTATCCCCTTTTCTTAAATCGAAAATATATGATGATACATTTACATTATATTTATTAAGTGCAATACTTAAATCCAAATCGGTATCGGTACTTGCCTTAGGGTTTACCGCGTACTTGGCCAAAGGTCTAAGAATATCATCAGGAAATACTTCATTATTAATTACTGGAATCAACAACTCTTTGAACTTGCTTTTCCATTGATAACCATGAGGCTTAGTGTTAAAACCAAAATTCTTGTAAACAAAAAAATGAGATATCTCATGAAGAAGCGTGATTAGAAATCTAAATGGATTCATGTCTGAATTAATTGTAATTTCAACTGAGAAGTCTTTTTTTACTGAAAAATCTCCGTGTTTTGTTTTTCTATTATTTTTAAGTTTGAATAGAATGTTTTCATACTTAATTAGCCCCTTTACATATTCTAGTGAAGCCTTTGGAATTTTTTGAAAAATTTCTTGCATTTAAGGAGTAGTAGACGAAATCGAAATAACTTTTCCGTTAATTAATTTATATCCTTGCATTGCAAAATTATAAATGTACTTTGCCATATCTTTAGCAGATGTAGTTGCCTGGAAACCTGGAAATGCTTTTTTTAACATTTTTGTTTGAACTGATCCAAGTGCCAATGAATTGAAATGAATTCCATATTCTTTATATTCTTCTGCCAACATTTCGGTTAAAATATTCAAAGCACCTTTACTTGAACTATATGCTGATAAACCAGAAAATTTTAATGTACCTTCAACTCCTCCAACAGAGCTAATATTTACTACATTAGATTTGTTATTCATTCTTTTTATTAAAAACTTAGTTAACATGGCGACAGAGAAAACATTTGTAGAGTATACTTTCTGAAAATCTTCCAATGATGTTTCTACAAAAGGCTTATTAATAAGTAAACCTGCATTATTAATTAGCACATCAACATTTTCAAAATTATTAAGATGTTTATTTAACAAATCATATTTTTGAAAATTTGTAATATCAAAATCTACAGCATAAAGCCCTTTCAAATTTAAATTTCTTAAATCTGAGTTATTTCTTGAAATAGCTAAAACATGATGCTTGTTTTTTATAAAAAATTTTGTTAGCTCTAAACCGATTCCAGAACTTGTACCTGTAATTACGATATTCTTTGACATTATACTTCGGTTCTAAATAAGCATGGATAAAGGATTCTCGATAAGAGGTTTAAGAGCTTGTAAAAATTTAGCTCCAGTCAAACCATCTACAACCCGATGATCACATGCTAAAGTTAGTTTCATAGTATTGCCCACTACAATTTCATCATCTTTAACCACTGGCTCTTGAATAATAGCCCCTACAGAAAGAATGACAGAGTTGGGTGGGTTAATTATTGAGGTAAAACTTTCAATTCCAAACATACCCAGGTTAGAAATGGTAAAAGTACTACCCTGAATCATCTCAGGAGTTATTTTTTTATCCCTTGCTAGTGAAGCCATTTCTTTGACAGACTTGCTGATATCTGCCACTGTCATTTTATCCGCATTTTTCAAAACAGGAACAATTAAACCATCTTCAACACCAACCGCAACACCAATATTAACAAAATTATTATATCTGATTTTATCATCAAACCATTGAGAGTTCACACTTGGGTTGTTTTTTAATGCTACAGCACAGGCTTTAATAATAATGTCATTAAATGATATTTTTGTGTTTGGAATTGAGTTGCATTGTTTTCTGAACGCAATTGTTTCAGACATATCTAACTTAATATTCAAATAATAATGTGGAGCAGAAAACTTCGATTCTGCTAATCTCTTAGCTATTACTTTTCTCATCTGAGAGTGATTTACATCAGTGAAATCATGTAATTCAGATGATTCTTCAACGCTTGAAACAGGAGTTTTTGCAATAGGCTCTTGGAAATTTTCAACATCACTTTTTACAATTCTGCCGTTTTCTCCAGTTCCTAATATTTTTGATATATCAATATTTTTATCATTGGCAAGCTTTCTAGCTAGGGGAGAAATAAAAATTCTTTTATTGTTCGAAACTCCTACTTTTTCAATAACTTTTTTGGGTTCTGAAACAGGTTCTAAGGAATCTTCTTGATCAATACTAACTTCTTTTGAGTTGTCTATTTTAGGGGTAACAGGGTTTTCTAAAATTGAGGAAATATCAGTTCCTGAAGGTCCAATAACCGCTAATAATGAATCCACTTTAGCTGAGTCACCCTCATTCAATCCAATATGAAGTAGGGTTCCAGAGTAAAACGATTCGAATTCCATAGTAGCCTTGTCTGTTTCAATCTCGGCTAGTATTTCCCCTTCATCAACAGAGTCACCAACTTTTTTGAACCAGCTGGCAACTGTTCCCTCCTCCATAGTATCACTTAGTCTAGGCATTGTGATAACATGAGTATTTTCTGAAGGAGGTTGACTAATTTCTTTTTTTTCTGTTTCAATAACTTTTTCAATCGCCGGCTCAACATTTTCAACCTTTTTGTCATTTGAGCTATTATCTTTATTTGCTAAGATAGAATCAATATCATCGCCAGGGTTGCCAATTATTGCCAATGGAGCGTCAACTTTTGCAGTTTCATTTTCATTGATGCCAATATATAGCAAGGTACCCTCATAGAAAGACTCAAACTCCATTGTTGCTTTATCTGTTTCAATTTCAGCTAAAATTTCGCCTTCTTTGACTGTATCACCAACTTTTTTAAACCATGATGCTACAGTTCCCTCCTCCATGGTATCACTCAAACGTGGCATTTTAATTAACTCTGCCATAATTAAATTTTATGCTTTAAAAATGGATAATTTTCTTGCTCATAAACGGCATCATACATAATATTTTTGTCAGGAAATTGAGATTCTTCAGCAAATTTTTCACACTCTTTAACTTTTTCCTTAACCTTATTGTCAATCTCATCAATCTGCTTCTGAGTAGCATACTTTTTTGTAAGAATATGTTCTTTGATTTTAGTTATTGGGTCGATTTTTTTATACTCAGCAACTTCATCTTTGGTTCTGTAGTGTTGTGCATCACTCATTGAATGACCTCTATATCTATAAGTCTTCATCTCAAGAAAAGTTGGACCACCTCCTTTTCTAGCTCTGATAATAGCTTCATTTACGGACTTGGCAACTTTCACTGGATCCATACCATCAACTGGACCACAAGGCATCTCATATCCAAGACCTAGTTTCCATATTTCTGTATTGTTAGATGTTCTTTCCACAGAGGTACCCATGGCGTAACCATTATTTTCGCAGATAAAAATAACGGGTAGTTTCCACAACATGGCAAGATTAAATGTCTCATGCAAAGATCCCTGTCTTGCTGCACCATCACCAAAATAGCAAAGTGTCACAGCATCACTTCCATGATATTTATCACCAAATGCAATTCCAGCACCAAGAGGAATTTGACCACCAACAATACCATGACCACCATAAAATCTATGCTCTTTGGAAAAAATATGCATAGATCCCCCCAAACCAAAGGATGTTCCTGTTTTTTTTCCAAAGAGTTCTGCCATTACTCTTTTTGCATCAACACCCATTCCAATTGGTTGAACATGATTTCTATATGCTGTAATCATTTTATCTTTTGATAAGTCCATTGCGTGAAGAGATCCAGCCAAAACAGCTTCCTGACCATTATATAAATGTAAAAAACCTCTAACTTTTTGCTGAATATATACAGCTGCTAGTTTATCTTCAAATTTTCGCCAAAAAAGCATATCCTGGTACCAGGAAATATACGTGTCTTTAGTGATTTTTTTCATTATCAATAGATTTATCTACAAAAGTAGCATATTGGTGATCGATAGCAAAGAGGAAATATAAAAATTTCTGAGTTTTAGTACTCTAAATATTCATTAGATCCAAAATCAAAAATTAAAGAGAATCTTAATGTGTTTTCAAGAGGGCTCGGAATTTTAGACGCGGAAAATAAATAAGATAAATCAACTCTAGTTCCTGAAAATTTAAATCCTGCTCCAAAAGAAATAAATTTTCTAGCACCTTTTTCTTCACTTTCATTGAAATATCCGACCCTAAGAGCAAAAGAGTCATCATATACGTACTCACCTGAAAGTGCCCAAGTAAATTCTTTTAATTCTTCACTAAATCCGCCAGGTGCATCAGAAAAAGATTGAAATACACCACTCATAAAATCAACGTCATTGGATTGCCCTGAGATAATCCCATCATAAGATGATATAAACTCATCTTCATCAGAATCATAAACACCATTTTCATTAGTATCTATGTAATCAGTAAATGAACCAGTTATTGGTGGAGTTGGAACAAGTAGCTTGGTGAATTCAGCAGTAACTGCAACTTTGTTATATTGGTCTAATAAAAAATCAAAACCTCCACCGAATCTTAAATTGGTAGGTAAAAAAGATTCACTACCTGAATCATCATATTTAATTTTAGGTCCTAAATTTTGAATGATTGCTCCAGCCCTCCATCTACCATCAACATCTCCATATCTTTGTTCTTCACTTTGAAAAAAGGCTGAAATATCCACCCCGTAAGAACCAGCTGCTTTTGCAGTTGCATCTACATTCTGCAAACGAAGATCCGACCTCAAATATCTGAGGGCAATACCCATTGAAAATTGATTTGCAAGTCTGATTGAATAGGAAACATCTAATGACAACTCATTTGGTTTTTCAACAGTACCAACATCAAATTCATTTTGGATAATTTCAATTTCACCCAATGAAAAATAAGTAAGACTAGCTGCAAATGCACTTCTTTCATTCAATCTGTTAAAATATGTCACATTAGTTAAAGAAATATCATTAACTAATTTACTTAAGTAAGGTGTATAACTAAGTCCAAAACCCGATTTAGTCTCAGAAAAAACATATTTTGAAGGGTTCCAATTTTGTGAATAAGCATCAACTGAAGTTGCGACACCCATATCCCCCATACTAGCTGCGCGCGCATCGGAAGCAATTAACAAAAATGGAACTGCAGTTGTAATTACCCTAGTATCTTGGTCAGCAATAACTTGTGTTGAAATTTCCTGAGATTGAAAATTTTTAAAAAATAGGAGTGTTAAAAAAGAAAAAAAATAGTTTCTCATAAATAATTTTGTTTGACAAATATAAATATATATTACAGTATCACAAGCTTTTCAATTTTAGAGGTTTGCTTATTTGTCAGCTCAGATCTAACAGAAAGCCTGTAAACATACACCCCTTTGGCAACTTTATCACCAAAATCATCTCTACCATCCCAAATAAACTCACGTGAAAAATTACTATTGCCAGAAAAGTTAGTATTACCAATAATGGTTTTAACTAATCTTCCAGAAATTGTAAATATCTCTATTTTAACGTCCAAAAGTGATGAACTATTGTGATTGAACCAAAATTCTGTAAAATCAATAAATGGATTTGGGTAATTTAACACTTTATCTAATACCAGTTTTTCATTCTCATCGAAAACCATAAAATCAATTTCAGAAATTGATGAGTTATTATAAACATCCCAAGCTTTAATTTTTAACGTATGTAAACCGGGCTGTAAATTATCCAATTGGTAACTAACAGTCCCATTTTTATAATCATCCACATCAGCTTCATAATAATTATTTAAAATTATACTATTAATATCATCAGAATCTATAGTTGCAACAATATCATGACCAACTCCACTTGATGTATTGATACCATTTTCATCTGATAATTTTACAATTAAATTAGGACTTTCATTGGTTATGCCACCACTAACAAAAGATTCATCATTTAAAAAAATTTGTATTTCTGGACCAATATTATCTTCTTCGGCATCTTCATTTATACCTCCTATTTGAATGGATGTATTGTAGCCACTTTTGTCCAAATTATTTGAAGTGTCATTTGAATAAAAGCTAAATTTACCATTGTCAATTTCCATCCCAACGTCCTTTGGGACCACAAAACTAAATTGAAATTCTCCATTATCTACAGACGATTTTCCGCGAAATAGGACTTCTCCTAGTATTTCAAAATCTAACAATATCAAATTACCATTTGCATCAGTTGTATTATCATTTGCTAATGTTGTTCTTGAAATATTTTTATCATACACAGTTGCAGTTAAAATTCCTGAATAATTTTCAAGGAATTGACCATTTTGATCAAATACTTGACCTTTAACATTAACTAAATCTAACCCTTTAATAGGCTGTTGAAAATTATTGATCTCAAGATCGTTTATTTTTGAAATTCTAATTTGTTTTTCTGGAATTGCTAATTTCATTGCAGGATCCCCAATAAAGAAAACAAGCATTCTTTGATTGGTAGATGAAATAGCAGGGTCATTTTTTGTCAATCTAAGAGATTCTGCAATTGATTGATAATTGTCAGAACCAAATGAAAATAAATACTGTTCTAGAGTTATATTAAACTCTACACCAACTGAAACAAAAATTTGCCTAGTTGTTGTTACTAATGCAATTGCCCCACCGTCCTCATTCCAGTATAAAAACTCACCTGCTGTTTCTCGATTCGGGTTGTCAAACTTTGTGAATTCGCAAGTAACTGAGACAAAACAATTTAACCTATTTGGATTTTTTACAGCTGCTGCATTTATTTTGTCAAAAATTCTTTCTCTAGCAATTCCATCCTCACCGCCATGCCCAAAGTAATTTATCACTAAGGCACCCTGCTTAATACCATTTAAAATTTCTGAGTTTACTTCTGGATACCTTTCACCTCCAGATGAGGTTTGTTGTTCATAGGCATCAATAAGTATTTTTTTTGTATTAATGAATGGCTTGTTTTCGGAAATTAAATCAGCAATTTCATTTGATGTTGATTGTATTATATTTTCCCATGGCTCATCAACATCGTCAGAAATTACTATAATTTTATTTCTCCAATCACCAAAAGATTCAGCAGAATAATAAGATTCAATTTTATCAACTAACACTACAGCTCTTTGCGTATTGTCAGCGAGTATTCTTCCAACTGCAATATCAAGTTTATCTGAATTGCTCATTGTTCCTTCGTCTGTATCCATCATTCCATAAAAATCATCAGAAATAAAAGAACTGGATAAACTAAAACTATTTAACGACAGCCATGAGGGAATAATATTAGTGTTATTTGGTATCCTTTGTTTGTAGTCAAAAGATGCATCTCCGAACAAACACAGGTATTTTAGATTGTTGCCATTATTTTGATTGTGATAAATATACTTTATAAAATTTCTTATGGCTGATATATCTTGATTTCCAGAACCAAATTCATTGTATATTTTTTCTAAATCAATAACCTTAACACTTAAATTATTTTTTTCTCTGTTAATCTGTGCTAATCTTTCTGCTTGTAATAGCATATCCTGCCTAGCAATAATTACATAATCTGGTACAGAGAGATTTCCTTCAATATCAACAAAAATTGTTTGTTTAATATTTTGATTTTCAATGAAAGGATTAGATTCGATTGTAGGAGTTAAAAGATTGCTTTCAGAAAAAGCAATAAATTTATTTTCGGATGAAAAATTTGATTTAAATGAAAAATTATTTTCATTTAAATTCATTATCTCAGAAATACTTGATATATCACTGACATCCCAAACTTTAAATAGATTTTGATTACCACCAATTTGATATTCAACAACAGAAGGCTGGGAATTGATATTGTTGTTGTAAAAAATTAATTGCTCTCCAGAATAAATTAAATCGCAGGTTGCCTCTAAAGAAATATAGTCTAAGTATGCTGTTGATGCTGGATTACCAGAATTATTATAGCCGAGTGATACGTTAATATTAGAGGAGTTTGAATAAATTTCGGAGTTATAATTTGCTCCTGAGGCCAATATGGGATCGCCAATTGAACCGAAATACATTGTTGATGCATTAGAACCATTAATATTTATCGACATTGAAGTTGAAACTTCTGATGTAGCAGCTGCATAAATATTGAAATCAATTGGCTCTGTAACTATTAAATTATCGAATGTAAATGAAAAGGTTTTGTTTGAATCAAAATCAAATCTATCGCCAAACCACCTTCTGCCAATTTGCGCGATATTATGCTCGTCAATTTCATGAAATTGATAGTTTGTGTAATTATCTATGATCAAATCTGCTGGTTCATTTGGTTCTGTGAAACTTTCTACCCTTGATCCATCAGTGGATCCAATTGAAATAAAATAAGAAATTTTATCTTCATATAAATTTAAGTTTGTATTACTTTCTACATTATAATTATCAGGTCCTTTTGCAAAAAATATTATGTAATCTTCATTATCAAACATACCATCTTCCCCTCCAATTATTTTTATTGCATTTTCAATTGGATCCAGCATAAAATTCTCTTCATTTCTCATTGTAAGCATCTCACCTCCATGTCCAAAAATTCTAATTTTTCTGGGATCAAGTGAATTTGTATTTATCCCCAACTGATTTAAAAAACTTTTATCAATTTTATATACACCTGTTTGATCAATAAAAAACTGATACCATGATCCACTGGCCATTACAGAATTTTGTGGTTGAATTACAGAAATACTTTTGGTTGAATCAAAAGAGTATTTAAGTGAGAAGCTTTCTATTCTTTTATAATTATTATTTATTTTAACAATTGGAGAAAATTCAAGAAAAGAATAAGTCTTATTTCTTGATTTACTTGTTTTTAAGTTTATTTCAACCTTGTTTTTGATAGGAATATTTGAAAGAGCAGGATAAAAAGAAATATCAAAATCAGAGTATTTAATATCAAAAACTTTTACAGATTTTTCATTTATAATATTTGACTCATCCCATTGATTAACCAACTTAAACTCTTGATCAATTATAAAGTTTTCATTAAAGTTTTCTGCGTTTGGAATTAAAAAACTTTTACCTGATGATACAAGTTGTTTGTCCTCAGACCATTCAACATTAAATGATTTGCTCTGCCCATTCAGAAATGAAAAATTAAAGATTAGAAAAAAAAGAAACAAATACTTCATACTTTCTGAACGAAATTAATTTGTCAATATTATTTGAGCGCGAATTCAAAAATAAGATAATATAATGTTAGTTGGTCCGTTATATAAAGGAAAGCAAAAAATATAAAAAATTGCTATATGAGCATAAATTATTATATTTGGTGACTTTTTGTGTTTAATTAACCATAAAATATGAAAAAAATTAGAATATACTCTTTATTAATTTTCTGCTTTACTTTCATGTTATTATTTGAAAGTTGTAATAGATCTCCTTTTTCAAGTAATAGAAATGTTTCTTCCGCTACTGGATGGGCCATTAACGATAAAAAAGGTGGCTTCCAATACAATACCAACTTCAAAGGACAAGAAACACCTCCAAACATGGTATTAATTGAGGGGGGTACCTACACTAAAGGAAGAGTTCAGGATGATCCGATGAGAGACTGGAATAATTCTGCTACCCAACAACACATCCAATCTTTTTACATGGATATTACAGAAGTAACTAATATGATGTACCTTGAATATTTAGATTGGCTGAAAAGAAATTATCCACCAGAAAATTCCGATTTAAGAGAAATATACATCAATGCCTTGCCAGATACTCTGGTTTGGAGAAATAAGTTAGGATATAGTGAGGATATGGTTAATAATTATTTGAGACATCCAGCATATGCAAATTACCCTGTTGTAGGAGTTAGTTGGGTGCAAGCATATGAGTTCACCGAGTGGAGATCTGATCGTTACCAAGAATTATTATTAGAACGTGAGGGGTATTTAGTTAGAGATGCAAAATTAGACAGTGTGAACAGTGAAAGTTCATTCAGTCTTGATACGTATGTATTAAATCCTAATGCTAGCTATGGAGGTAACCAGGATGTTTTAAGAGGTAAAAGAACAAGAACTGCCGATTCACTTGCGCCATCCTCAGCTAATAGAGAAACTGGAATAATAACTCCAAAGTTTAGATTACCTACTGAAGCTGAATGGGAGTATGCTGCTTTAGGTTTATCTGAAGTCAGGGACTTTAATATTTACAAGGCTAGAAAAAAATACCCTTGGCAAGGACAATATACCAGAAGTGGTAAAAGAAAAAATTTAGGTGATTTACTTGCAAACTTTAAATTAAGCGATGGTGATTATGGTGGAATTGCTGGTTGGTCTGATGATGGTGCAGATATTACCAACAAAGTTGCGGCTTACAGTTCTAATTCTTACGGACTTTATGACATGGCAGGTAATGTTGCAGAATGGGTTGCTGATGTTTACAGACCAATAGTTGACGATGAGTTTAATGACTTCAATTATTTTAGGGGTAATGATTATAAAAAATTTAAAATAGGTGAAGACGGTAAAGCTGTAATTGCTACTGAGGCGAAATATAAAACACTTCCAAATGGTAAAAGAATCGCAACAACTCTACCCGGAGAAATTGAACTTACCGACATTGAAGACTCTGATGTTCGATTCAGGACACAATTTAACAAAGGATACAATATTAATTTTAGAGATGGTGATTATCAATCCTCAAGAAATTACAAACCTGAAGATCGTAGACAGTCCAGGGCAGAAGATGAAGACATTGAAACACGTACAATGTATAAATCTCCTAACTATGCTGATGCAGACACAAGTAATGACGAATTTGATTATGATCCTGACAAAACAAGGACAACTCTAGTCAATGATCAAGCCAGGGTATATAAAGGTGGTTCATGGAAAGACCGAGCTTATTGGTTAGATCCAGCTCAACGAAGATTTTATCCTGAGGACCAAGCTACCGACTTCATAGGTTTCCGATGCGCTATGTCAAGACTTGGAGAAAAAACACTTTCAAAAAATAAAAGAAGAAATTAAATTACTTAAATATATATTTTTAAAAACCCTGACATTTTAGTTGGGGTTTTTTTTTATTTTTAGTGAAAATGGAACTAAATAAAATCTATAAAATATTTCTAAATTCAAGCGGAGTTAGTATTGATACACGAACCATTAAGAAAAACAATATTTTCTTTGCAATCAGAGGACTAAACTTTAACGGAAATAAATTTGCAAAGGAAGCAATAAAAAAGGGTGCTATTTATGCAATAGTAGATGAAGAAATATCAATAGAAGTAAATTCAAAAAAAATAATTGTGGTAAAAGATTGTCTTCATACACTTTCTGATCTTGCAAATTTTCACAGAATGAAAATGAATTCAAAAATTTTAGCAATAACTGGTAGTAATGGAAAGACTACCACTAAAGAATTAATAAACTCAGTTTTATCACAAAAATACAATACGATTTATACAATAGGGAATTTAAACAATCATATTGGTGTGCCCTTGACCCTTCTGAGAATAAATAGTAAAACTGAGATTACAGTTCTTGAAATGGGTGCAAGTGGTCTCAACGAGATTAATCACCTATGTAATATTAGTAAGCCTGATTATGGCTATATTTCAAATTTCGGAAATGCCCATCTCGAGGGTTTTGGCAGTATTGAAGGAGTTGTAAAAGGTAAATCTGAGCTTTATGAATACATTTTTAAAAATACTGGAACCATTTTTTATAACCATGATGACAAAACTCAAAATATGAAACTTAAGGGCTATAAAAATAAATTTAGCTTTGGTTTACGTGAAGGAAATATCAAATACACAATAAAAGAATATAAAAAAATAATAAAATTAAATTGTAATGGTGAAAATTACAAGAGTTCACTTTACGGAATTCACAATTGCCAAAATATTATGGCTGCTATTTTAGTTGGAGAGTATTTCAATGTTTCAAGTGAGTTAATAAATAAAGGAATTAAAAGCTACAATCCTAAAAATAAAAGATCGCAAATAATTAAGACTACAACCAATAAGATTTTTCTTGATGCCTACAATGCTAACCCCAGTAGTATGGAGGCTGCGTTAATTCACTTTTCAAATTCAGATGAAAAAAATAAAATTATTGTTATTGGAGACATGTTTGAATTAGGTAAAGAAACAATACAGTATCATCAAAAAATTATTAATCTTTGTAAAAAAATTGATTTTAGAAAAGTTTTTATTGTAGGGGAGATATTTTCAAAAACAAACTTTCCCAAAGAATTTATTTCTAAACTGAATGTAAATGAATTAATTGATCACTTGAAATCCTTTTCTATAAAAAATTCTTGTATTCTTGTGAAAGGCTCAAGAGGAATTGAATTAGAGAAAATTGTTAACCACCTATAACAGTTAAAATGATTTTTCTATTACCACCTAAATTTCTATGCTCGCATAAATATATTCCCTGCCAGGTTCCTAGCTGCGGTATTCCATTTTTAATTGGAAAAGAAATACTTGACCCTAACAAACTACTTTTTATATGGGATGTCATATCATCTGTCCCTTCACAAACATGCTCAAAATAAGTAGCGGTTTCTGGGACCATTTTATTAAAATGTGTCTCAAAGTCCCTTCTAACTCTTGGATCAGCATTTTCGTTAATTGTTAAACTTGCCGAAGTATGTTTAATGAAAAGATGTACAATTCCCGATACTTGCGGCAGTTCATTAACAATGATATTGGTAATTAAATGAAAACCTCTAGCGTGAGGACTGAGTGTGATTTCTTTTTGGAAGGTCATAATTAATTTATAAATTAAAATAATTTGCAGTATAAAGAAAATAATGGCCATTTGGTATTAAATTTGCCCTTATTTTGTCATGAAAAAATATTTTATATCCTTTGGATCGGGAATTTTAATCTTAACTATTGCTTACTTTGCTTCCAGCCTAATTTTGAGCCTAAAAGAAAAGGAAGAAAGCTCCCTCACTGAAACTGAAAAACTTGTTTCAATTGTTCTTGTAAATAACACTACAAACCCTGTTGAAATTACTACCGATGGAAGAATAAAATCATTAAATAAAATTGATATATTTTCTGAAGTTCAAGGAAAAATAAATTTCAATAATAATAAATTTAAACCGGGAGCAAATTTTAAAAGAGGTGAAGTGATAATTTCCATTAATGCTGAGGAATTTTTATCATCTGTAAAACAAGCAAGGAGTGAATTACAAAATTTAATAGCTAAAGTTTTACCTGACATTAAAATGGACTTTAGCAACAACTTTAGTAATTGGGATCAATATTTTAAAAACTTTGATGTTAATAAAAATATCTCAGATCTACCTACACCAATGTCCGATAAAGAGAAATACTATTTGGTTGGTAAAGGTATTGAAGCAACATTTTTTAAAACTAAGAGTTTAGAAAAAAGACTTAAAAAATATACAATTACAGCTCCCTTCAATGGCACAATATCAAAAACAAATATTTCTGAAGGTTCACTGGTAAATCCAGGTGTTCCAATGGGTACATTTATTAGTAATGAAAATTTTGAAGTTACGTTTAGCATGCCTTCAAAATACTCCAGAAACATAAGTGTTAATAAGAAAATTAATTTCAAAATCAATGACAGAGATTTTACTGGAAAGATAGAAAGAGTAGACACAAATATTGATAATTTTTCCCAAACAATAGGTGTACATGTTAAAATATATGGTAAAGATTTAATGGATGGAATGTATATCAAAACAAAAATTCCATTGAATTTCTCTGGCGAAGGTTTTGAAATTTCAAGATCGGTTTTATTTAACGATTCATACGTATACGTTGTTGAGGAAAACAACAGAGTCGGAATAAGAGAAGTGGACGTAATTTATTATGATGATGAGTCAGTTATAATTTCTGGCCTTGAAAATAAAACAAAAATAATTTCTTCAAATATCCCTGGAATTTATAAAGGAATGAAGATCAAAACTTCTAATTAGTGAGGAGAATAATTTCTTATTTTGTAAGATACCCGAAAGCAGTAAACATTTTAGTTATGTTTTTCATTGTCTTTGGTATTTCTGGTGTAATTTCTTTAAAATCATCATTTTTTCCTTTAATCGACTCTAAATTCATTTCTATAAATGCAGTTTATCCTGGAGCTTCCCCGGAAGAAATTGAAGAGGGGGTCATTTATAAAATAGAAGACAATTTAAAAGGAATTCCTGGGATAGTGAGAGTCACATCTACATCACGTGAAGATTTTGGTAGCATAATTATTGAAACTGATGAAGATTTTGATATTGAAGCTATTTTATTTGACGTTAAAAATGCTGTGGATAAAGTTTCATCATATCCAGCTGATTTAGAACCTATTGTTGTTACTAAAATCGAGGAACAGCAACCCACCATGATATTTTCTGTAAGCGGAAAAGATATTGATTTGAAGTCTTTAAAAAATATTTCTAAAAATATAGAAAAAGATATGAGAAATATCGATGGTATTTCTCAGGTTTCTGTTTCAGGGTTCCCAGATGAAGAAATAGAAATATCATTAAGCGAAAAAGATCTTATTAAGTATAATTTATCATTTGAGGAAATTGTTTTAGCAATCTCTAACTCAAATATTTTGGCAACTGGTGGAAATATCAAAACCAGCAAAGAAGAATTTTTAATCAGAGCAAATAATAAAAAATATTATTCAAATGAAATCCAAAATATTATAATTCGAGCTGATAATAACGGAAAAAAAATAAAATTATCTGACATTGGAGTTATTAAAGATCAATTCTCAGAAACACCGCTTAGATCCTATGTTGAAAACAATAAGGCAGTGATTCTAACTGTTACTAGCACAAATAATGAGGATATGATGGATTCTGCAAAGAAGATTAATAAGTACATCGAAGATTTTAACAAAATTAATAGTGACTTAAAGCTAACAGCATTAAAAGATTATTCCATTGTATTAAGGCAAAGAACAAACCTTTTACTAGAAAATGGTGGAATCGGGATACTTCTCGTTTTAATTTTTCTTTCTATTTTTCTAAATATCAGACTTGCTTTTTGGGTTGCCTTTGGTTTACCTATCTCATTTCTAGGAATGCTAATATTTGCAGGAAACTTTGATATCACCATTAATTTGATGTCATTATTTGGAATGATTGTAGTCATTGGGATACTTGTAGATGATGGAATTGTTATTGCTGAAAATATATTTAGACATTATGAGCAAGGAAAAACTCCTGAGCAAGCAGCAGTTGATGGAACATTAGAAGTAATGCCTGCAATTGTTTCTGCAATCCTTACAACCCTTATTGCTTTTTCCACACTATTAGTATTAGCTGGAGATATTGGAAACTTTTTTGGTGAGGTAGCAATGATTGTGATTTTAACCCTAATCGTTTCACTTGTGGAGGCTTTAATTATCTTACCTTCTCATTTAGCACACTCAAAAGCTCTGAAGAAAAAAAATAAATTACAAGAAAATTTAGTTTATAAATTTTTCAATTATATGAGATCAATTAACAACAAAGGTTTTGAGTTAATGAGGTGGTTGAGAGATAAAATTTATAGTCCAACTCTAAAGTTTGCTTTAAAAAATAGATTTGTGAGTTTTACTGGTTTCATTGCTGCTCTTATGTTAACGATTAGCTCTGTATTTGGTGGTGTTATCGGGGTTACTTTTTTTCCCATGATTGCGAGTGATATAATTACAGTTGATCTAAAAATGCCAATGGGAACAAATGTGAAATATACAGATTCCATTATTTCAGTTGTGGAAAATCATGCCAGAGAGATTGGCAAGGAATATGAAAAAAAATATATGCAAAATGATGATAGAAATCTAATTGAGTATATCCAAAAAAATATTGGAAGCTCGGCTGATAATATGGCAATAGTTAAAGGTTTTGAAGATGTAGGTGGTTCATCAACTGCGTCACTTGAAATTTATCTTCTTGATAGTGAAAATAGACCCCAAGAAATTAAAGCACCTGATCTTGCAAATTTAATCCGTGAAAGAACAGGAGAAATAATTGGTGTAGAAAAATTTATTGTTGATGGTGGAGCAAACTTTGGTGGAAGTCCAGTGGCAATATCTTTACTAAGTCAAGACATAAATGAATTAAAAAGTGCAAAATATGATTTAATGTCGTTGCTAAATAAAAATCCAAAATTAGCTGATATTTCAAGTAATGATCCAGAAGGAATTAAAGAGATTGATATAAAATTAAATGGAAATGCATATTCTTTGGGACTAAGTTACGCAAGTGTGATGAAACAAGTTAGAGCTGCTTTTTTTGGAGTTGAAGCACAAAGATTTCAAAGGGGTGAAGATGAAATAAAAGTTTGGATTAGATATGATCAAAAATCAAGATCTTTAATAAAAAGTCTTGAAGAAATTAGAATTATCACCCCAGAAAAAAAAAGAATCCCATTGAATGAAATAGCTGATTACAGTATCAAAAGAGGGGAAGTATCTATCAATCACTTAGATGGTAGCAGAGAAATTCAGATAAATGCTAACTTATTAGATCCGGGTGATAGTGCATCCGATATTGTTTTTAGTATTCAAGAAAATATCATTCCTGTTTTAAAAGATAGATACCCATCATTAAAAGTTTCATTTGAGGGTCAGTACAGAGAGGCAAATAAAACAATTGAATCGGCGAAAATTATATTTCCTCTTGCGTTATTTCTGATTTTTATTACCATTGGATTTGTTTTTAGAACTTACAGTCAACCTATTTTACTCTTGCTATTAATTCCTTTTAGCTTAACAACTGTAGCATGGGGACATCTTTTACATGGTTTTCCTATTAATGTCATCTCTCTTCTAGGAATTATAGCTCTTATCGGAATTCTTGTAAATGATGGATTGGTATTAATATCAAAATTTAATTCAAATCTGAGAGAAGGAATGAGTTTTGATGACTCAATTTTTTTAGCTGGCAAAGAAAGATTTAGGGCTATCTTTTTAACCTCTATCACAACCATGGCTGGACTTGCTCCAATTATACTAGAAAAAAGCTTTCAGGCACAGCTACTGAAACCAATGGCAATCTCTATAGCTTATGGAATTGGATACGCTACATTTTTAACGCTAATATTACTTCCAATTTTAATATCCTTTACAAACTCCCTGAAGGTAAACTTTACATGGTTATATTCTGGTATAAAACCCAACAAAAGAGATGTGGAGGCTCCTATTGTTGAACAATTAAGGCAAAAAAGATGAAAAAGTTTATCACAGTATTTTTAATATCCCTTTTTTTTAGTGTAAACTTATATTCCCAAAAAGAATTAACGATTTCTGAGGCTATTGAAACTACACTTAAAAATAATTTGGATATAAAAATTTCTAAAAACATTGAGAAAATTTCCAAAAATAATGCGAGTATTTTAAATAATAATTATCTTCCTTCTGTTCAGCTAGGATCTGAGATAAATAAGATTACACAAAACATAGAAATTGAAACTCCCAATGGCATTTCAGGCTCCTTAAATGATACTAAAACTGATAACAATTCTGCAATGCTTTCATTGAATTATAATTTGATTGATGCGAGCGGAAGAAAATATAATTACAGAAAATCCAAGGAGTTATATTCAAAAACTAAGCTGGAAGTTAGGGATATAATTGAAAATACCATTCTGCAACTATATTCAATTTATTTTGATGTAAGCAGGTTAATGGAACAGCAAAACCTTATTATAAAATCACTAGATATTTCTAAAAAAAGGTTAGAAAGAAAGTTATTAGAATTTGAATATGGACAATCAAATAATCTGGAAGTTTTAAATGCTGAAGTAGACATGAACAATGATAGTATAAGATTATTAAACACCATAAAAAAATTGGTAAATGCCAAAAGCGATCTGAATTTAATCATGAATTATGAATCGTTAGATAATTATTCAACCAATACGAATTTTGAGTTTTTAGATGATAATGAAATAAGCAAACTTTATTCAAATGGTATAAAGAATAATACAACATTTTTAATTCAAGAGAAAGAGGTAATCCTTTCAAAAATCAATCAAAAAATTACAAGATTTTCTTATTTACCAACTCTTGGATTAATCGGTTCATATGGATGGAATGAAAGTATAAATGATAACCCTTATGCTTTTTACAATAAAAGTGTTTCTGATGGATTTTCTGCTGGTATAAATCTGCGTTGGGATATATTTAGAGGTGGAAAAAAAATTGTAGCAAACAAAAATTCAAAACTTAATGTTGCAAACAGTGAAATTATAAAAGAAAATACTATTCTAAAGCTAAAAAATGAATTAAAAAATGCTTACGACACACATTTTAACAATTTGTATATTCTCAAGGTGCAAAAAAAGAATGTAGAAACCAACAAAGATAACTTTGAAAGGAACTTAGAGAAATATAATATAGGTAGTATTTCCTCGATTGAATTTAGAAAAGCCCAACTTAACCTGTTAAATGCGAATTTAGAATATAATTCTGCAAAATATCAGACTAAACTTTCTGAAGCATTTTTTCTAAAAATTTGCGGTGAGATTCTAAATTATGCTTATTAAGCAGAATTTCTACTGGCGTTAATGTTGCCAAATAAAGATCTAGTTACAATTTTTTGATATGTTTTTAAATCCTTACTTTCTCCTTTGGAAATTATTTTTTGAATCTTTTGTAAAGAGTATTGTTGAATAGTAATCAGTGGTAATACAATCTTTTCTCTTGTTTGAATGGAAAGTTTATTAGCAGGTTCATTTTCCATAAGACTTTTAAAACCGGAAATTTTTAAGAGCATTTTTTTGGTAAGTTGATATTCTTCAAAGATAATTTTCCAAAAATCACCAAACTCATGATCATCTTTCATATAAGCTGTCAGTTTAAAAAAGGATTTAGTTAAACTCATCATACTATTTGAAACGAGTGCTCTAAAGAATGGAACTTCTCTGTAGAGCCTTTTAACTTTACTAATATCATTTTTTTGTTGAAAAAAATAAATTGCAGATCCAAGTCCAAAAAATCCAGGAACATTTTGTTTTAATTGGCTCCAGCCTCCAACAAAGGGAATTGCTCTTAAATCTTCAAACTTAAACTCATCACTTCCATCAGTATTTCTTTTGGACGGACGGCTACCAATATTAGTTTTTGCATAATACTTGATGGTACTCATTTTTTCCAAATATGGAAGAAATTTTTCATGATTTTTAAAGCTTAGATATTTTTCATAACTAATCTCAGATAGTTTTTCAATTGTATTTCTATTCTGTTTTGAAAGTGAATTTTGATCATTTATCAACTCATTTTTAATACCAGAACTTAATAATTGCTCTAAGTTATATTGTGAAGATTCAAAAGTTCCAAAATTAGAACTTATAGTTTGTCCTTGAATAGTTAGCTGAATTTCATCGGATTCAATAAAACTTCCTAAAGAGCTGTAAAACTGATGCGTGTTTCCTCCTCCTCTTGATGGTGGCCCTCCTCTTCCATCAAATAACTTTAACTTCACTCCGTATTTTCTTGAAATCTTTGTGAGAGACTCTTTTGCTTTTAGAATACTCCAATTAGCAGTTAAGTATCCTCCATCTTTTGTTCCATCAGAAAAACCTAACATAATTGTTTGCTCGTAATTTCTTTTTTGTAAATGAGACATATAGAAAGAATTATTATACATTTTTTCCATTGTTTCAGCACAAATTTTTAAATCCGGAATAGTTTCAAAAAGAGGTACAATATCTACTGATGGTTTTTTCCAGCCTGATAATTTTAGCAGAGCTAAAACTTCAAGTATGTTATTAGAGGTCTGTGTGTTACTAATAATATATCGATAACATCCTTTTTCTCCATTATGGGACTGTATTGATTTCATCGCCGTAATTGACTTTAAGGTGGAAGTTAAAATTTTACTTGTATTGTTTAATGTCAATCCATTTTTTAAAACTTTATCTAATAAAGACTCCCTTTGTTTCATGCTAGATTTTAAATAACCCTGACTAAAAACTGAGTCAAAAATATTAGAATGAATCCTTGAGTCTTGTCTTATATCTAAAGATGCAAAATGATAACCAAAAATATTAACCTTATTAATTATTTGCTGCACTTCATCAGAATATATAGAATTATGCGAAACAGTTAATGTTTCATTAATAAAACTTAATTTACTTTTTAATTCTTCAAGAGAAATTTTTGGTTTTTGAGTAGACATAAAAATACTATCATAAAGTTTTTTTTCAATATCAATAATAATATCTTCTATAACCTTAAATGTTAATTTCCGTCTCAGCTTTCTGATATCCTTATAATAATTTTTTATAATATCACTTCTTAATTTTTTTGCTGTATCGAGTGTAATTTTGGGAGTTACATAAGGATTTCCGTCTCGATCACCACCTGGCCAGAAACCTAGACTTAACAAGTCAAAATTTTTAAAATTTCCGTCAAAAATATTATTATTAATGTACTTATATATTTCAGCAATTGAATGATAAAAAACATTTTCTAGATACCATGATAGGCTAACTGCTTCATCATAAGGTGTTGGTTTTTTATTTTTAAAAAAAGGTGTCATTGCCAGCTGTGACAATAAATTCTTTATTTCTTGTATGTCATTTTTTTTGACTGAAAAAGTAAGATCCGTAATTATTCCAAGTACTGATCCAGGGTAAAATTGAGTTGGATGAGCTGTTAAAACAGGCCTCACTTTAGCTTTTATTAAGAATTTTTTTAAATCATTTTTCTTATCCAATGACTCCACTAATTCTTTAATACCTCTTAATGTCCCTATTCCATCAAGGTTATTTATCTCAGGAAAGGCTGCATCTTCAATCGCATCAAAAAGTACGATTTGTCTTTCAACATATTGAATAAATTTAAATAATAAGGAGAATTTGTCCTTCTCAGAATACTCACTACAGTATTGATTAAAAAAGCTTTCTACAATGGATTCTGGATCCATATTTTTTTCATAACTGTTTGTACACAATTCAGAGAATAACGGAAGCATATATCCAGTATTGTATATATTTTCATATGGGAGAGTTGAGAAAATACTATTGTAAATATTATACTTGGAAAGAACTTTTTCATTAAACCTTTCCTTCTTTGAAAGTTTTCTCATTTTAATTCAGTGTAATTTTTGGCAAAAGTATAAAAACTAAAAAAGAAAAATCAATAAGAGTAAAAGAAACTTAAGTATCCAAAAAATGGTTCGAATTAAATTGAGCTTAATAAGTCTCTCAAATAGTTTAATATTTGGGTTAATTGAAATTTTATTGTGGATAGGAACAATTTTAAAAAAAGTTAGTATCCACACTAAGATTAAAAAAAAGAAAGATACAAGAGTAGTGTAATTGAATGAATCAATTAACAAGAAAAATGAGGCAATAGCTTCCATGATCATAGTTGGTCCAGCTATAAAAAACATAGTATTAGAATATTTTTTATGAAAACTTCTAAACCTACTAGTATCAATTTCAATGAATGAGGGATACGTAACAAATTGGGTAATTAAGCTTACCCCAATCATAATTAGATTGGAAAATATATTAAGTAATAAAGAAATTGTAATGGACAATTAAAAAAAGCGCCCGTGGGCGCTTTGATTTTTAAATTTATTCTTCTGTACTTTCTGCCTTAGTTGACTCCATTACAAATCCAGTCAGATCAAACCAATCTCCACCCCCAACAAGTTTATCATCTTTATCCCAAGCAAATGTATGATAAGATCCTAAATCGAATTCATTTCCAGTTTCAGAATGCTTCCCTGTCCAGCTGCCATAAACCCTTACACTACCGTCATTTTTAAGTGTCAGTGTATCTACACCTGGCAACCAATAGTTAGCGGTAAACTTAATGTCCTCGTAGAGATCTTGATACATCTTTACATATCCAAGTTGAGTTGCTTTATCAACAATACCCTCCCCATACTTTGGACTTGTCCACTTAACGTCATCGTGCATCATATCCTTCATTTCGTTGTAGTTCTCTTCCCCATGAAGCTGAAAAAACTTCTTACTTAATTCTACATTTTTCTCAAAATCTGGGTGTTGACCATCACCTGCACAAGAGGCAAATAAAATGGCAACTGTTAAAATTATTACTCTTTTCATTTAAATATTATTTTAGGTTTATAAATTAATTTTGCAATATAAAAATAAAAATTAATTTTTTATAAAAAAGTGGGTCATACTGGATTCGAACCAGTGACTTCTACCCTGTCAAGGTAACACTCTGAACCAACTGAGTTAATGACCCTTTTCCGATTAAATTTGAATGTTTAATGGATTTACAAATATATTCTAAATTTGATTAACTTTAGCGCATGAAAAAGCTAATTCTTTCTGCCACTCTATTATGTTTTTTTAGTTGTAATGAAGATGATAATTGTAATATTGGAACAATTGATCAAAACGCAGTTTGTCTTGAAGTTTATGATCCTGTTTGTGGTTGTAATAATGTAACTTATTCAAATGATTGTCATGCAACAGCTAATGGAATTTCAAATTGGTCAGAAGGAGAATGTTTAAATTAAAATAATTATAAAATACACATTATGAAAAAACTAATATATTTCTCATTATCCCTAATGATAATGTCATGCACTAGCGTTGAATCAGAGAGTGCAAAATCTACAGTGATTAAGAATGCAGATTCAGAAGAAATAACATTTATCATTGACTTAGCTGTGAATGCAGATTCTAGTGAGGATCTTAATCTTTTTGCGAAAGAAATCACAGAAAATGTAATCAACACTGAAGACTTTTGTTTAGAGTATGGGTATTTTGTTTCAGAGGATGGTAGTTTTGTGACCCTGTATGAAAAATACATTGATAGTAAATCTGCTGTTATGCATGCTCAAAATTTTATGTCAAGCCCTTATTTTGAAAGATTTTTCAATTTATTTTCAATAAATAAATTTATCGTGACAGGTCCAGCTTCTGATGAGTTTAAAAAGTTTAGCTCAGATAATGGATTTGTAATTGATTTTAGAAGTTCAGCCGATGGCTTCGTAAGATAAAGATTATTCAAAAATTAGAAAATAAAACCTCACATTAGTGAGGTTTTTTATTTAATGCATGCAACCTTTTTAATAAAGGTGGATGTGAATAATGAACAAATACATACAAAGGATGCGGATACAAATTACTTAGAGAATCCGCAGATAATTTTTTTAATGCAGATTGCAATGCTGATCCACTGGAGGTGTTTTTAGCATAATCATCTGCTTCATATTCGTTTTTTCTACTTAGCATATTCATAAAAATTCCGGTTACAAGAGATAATGGTGAATATAATAGACTGAATCCAATAATACCAAGATGAAAATTCATGGTAGATGATCCTAGTGCATTTGCAATTAAATTTTGACCTAAACAAAGTTCAAATACAAAACAAATTAAAGCCAATTGGGAAATTGTTAAAAACATAGATATTAAAATATGATTCTTTTTATAGTGTCCAACTTCATGGGCCAAAACTGAAACTAATTCCTCATCTGTGTAATTATCAACAAGAGTATCAAATAGAGCGATCGTCTTTCTTGGACCAATACCACTAAAAAAAGCATTAGCTTTGGTAGATCTTTTAGAGCCATCGATAACAAAAATATTCTTCAGAGAATATCCAACCTCTGAGGAGTACTTTTCGATTTTTGATCGCAAATCACCACTTTCAAGTGGAGTTAGTTTATTAAAAATAGGTACAATTAAATCGGCATAAAACATATTTAATAAAATCATTAGCAACGATAAACTAATCCATAGCCAAATCCAAAAACCAGATGAAAAATAATCAATAATAAAAACTGCAAGGCTTGTCAATGCAAAGATTAGTACAATTGAAATAACAAAGCTTTTCAATTTATCAAGAACAAAAGTTTTGATATCCATTTTATTAAAACCAAACTTTTGTTCAATTACAAAATTTGAATAGTAACTAATTGGAATTCCAATAATGAAATTTATTAAGAAAAGAGCAGTGAAGAAAAATTGTGAATGAAACTTATTAAATACGTTATGAGATAGAATATATTCGCTTAGCATACCGTACCCGCTAAAAATCAAAAAGGATATTGTTACAAGAAAACTAATGGAGGAACTAATTAAGCCTATTTTTCCTTTTTCAATCTTGTAATCTCTCGCCTGTAAATATTTCTCTTTTGAGTAGAAATCTTTTAAATTTTCTGGAATATTATTTTTCCAATTATTAGTATTTAAAAATTCTAAAACAGAGCTGAAAATATAATTTAAAGCTACCAAGAAAAGAAATATGTAAAGAATAAATTCTGCTGTCAAAATGGAAAAATTAGTATTCAAAAATAATTAAAATGGAAGTCATTTTCCTAAATTTGCGACAAGATTTTTTTGGCTCTATTCTTGATATCTAAAAATCTTTTTACTCATTAACAATGAACAGAATCCTGATTTTACTTATAATTTTTACCCAATCTTGCACTATGGAAAAACAAATGTTAAAAGAACCAAAAGCAAAAAAAATTAATACCATATTAACCAATCACGGTCATGATAGAATTGATAGCTACTATTGGATGAGTGAAAGAGATAATCCGGATGTTTTAAATTATTTGCGTCAAGAAAATGATTACAGAAATAATTTTATGAGTGATTATAAAAATCTTGAAAATAAAATTTTCAGTGAAATTAAAAACAGAATCAAAGATGATGATTCCAGTGTGCCATATTATGATAATGGTTATTTCTATTATACGAGATTTGAAAAAGAAAAACAGTATCCCATTTACTGCAGGAAAAAAAAATTAAAATCTAAAGAAGAGGTTTTAATTGATGTAAATATATTTTCCAAGGGTTTTGAATATTATAGGGTGGGCAGTATTGATATTAGCCCTGATAATAAAATTATGGCATATTCTTACGATACATTAAGCAGAAGATTATATACAATAAAATTTATCAATTTAGAAACTGGAAAAGAAATTGGAAAATCCATAACTAATACTTCTGGAGGTGTTTCCTGGGCTAACGATAATAAAACTGTTTTTTATGATAAAAAGAATATTAAGACATTGCGAAATGAAAAAGTGTTCAAGTTCAATTTGTATAATGGTCAAGCCCAGCAAGTTTTTTTCGAGGAAGATGAAACCTTTAATTTAAATTCATACAAAACTAAATCAGGAAAATATATTGTTATTAGTAGCTCAAAAACCATTTCTGATGAGTATTGGATTTTAAATGCAAATGAACCAAATAAAAAATTTAAACTATTTCAATCAAGAGTTGATGGTTTGGAGTTTTCTATTTCACATGCAAATGATAAATGGCTCATTCGAACAAATAGCGACAATTCAGAAAATTTTAAAATAATGACTTGTCGAGAGGGCAAAACAGAAATTAGTGATTGGACAGAATATATTGAACATAGAAAATCAGTGTATGTTGAGGGGGTTGAGGTGTTTAAAGATTTCTATGTACTAGTTGAGCGAGAAAATGGAGAAAGAAGATTTAAAGTAATTTCGATTGAGGATAACTCACATTATTTTATTGATTTTGATGAAGAGGTGTTTGCAATAAGCCCAAGTGTAAATGCAGATATTAATAATAAAAAATTTCGTTTCAACTACTCTTCTTTAACTACGCCAAACTCGGTTATTGATTTTGATTTACTCACCAAAGAGAAAACAGTACTGAAGGAGAATGAAGTTTTAGATGAAAATTTTAAAAAAGAAAATTATGAATCCAAATTGGTAATGGCAACAGCAAGAGATGGTAAAAAAGTTCCGATATCACTAGTATATAAGAAAAGCCTATTTCAATCTGGTAAAAATCCATTATTATTATATGGATATGGATCGTATGGTAGTACTATAAATCCTAGATTTAGCTCAGTTAGATTAAGTTTACTAGATCGTGGATTTGTTTATGCAATTGCACACATTCGAGGTGGCCAATATTTAGGAAGAAATTGGTATGAAGAAGGAAAAATGTTTAATAAGAAAAATACCTTCCGGGACTTTATTGATTGTGGAAAATTCTTAGCTGAAAACAATTATGCTGATGAAAATAATTTGTATGCAATGGGGGGGAGTGCTGGAGGTTTATTAATGGGAGCAGTTATGAATATGGAACCAGGCCTATTTAAAGGAATAGTTGCTGGGGTTCCATTTGTTGATGTGGTAACTACTATGCTTGATGATGACATACCATTAACAACTTTTGAATATGATGAATGGGGGAATCCTAACAATAAAGATTCTTATGAATACATGCTTTCCTATTCGCCATATGATCAGGTGGAAGAAAAGGATTACCCAGCTTTATTTATCACCACTGGTTACCACGACTCACAAGTACAATATTTTGAACCTGCAAAATGGATTGCAAAACTAAGAGAAAAAAGAACTAATAAGGAACCCCTATTAATGTATTGTAATATGGACGCTGGACACGGTGGAGCATCTGGGAGATATGAAGCATATAAAGAAACTGCGATGGAATATGCTTTTTTGATTGCTATGACTGAAAGAAAATAAAAAAGGTGCTCTAAAT
>CACKQW010000012.1 GCA_902602415.1 uncultured Bacteroidota bacterium
TCGTCCGATAGATTATTCAAGTCTGTATGAATCCAAATTTCAGCAACGACTCCTATTTTATCCAGACCTACAAGTCTGTGTCTTTCTTGAGCTTTAAAATGGATAATTTCACCTTCCTTTTTTAAAATCATATCATTTTCAAAATTTGTTAAGGATCTAATAACACCTATATTATTTCTATGTACCTTCCAAATTTCTTTTCTTCTGTTATGAAATTGCCAAGACAACCTTTGATTTGGTTCTACAATTAAAATTTTTGGACTTATTTTTAATTGGTTTACATTAATTTCTTTGGAGATTAGCGTGTGTACAAATTTTTGAGATTGTCTTTCATCAATTTTAAAAAAACCACCCCAAGGCCTATCAAAATCTTCATCAATGATTGAAAAACCGAGATCTTTAACTTCATTTTTAATATTTTCGTAGGAGCTCAACACTAATCAGCTGGATATTTTACAAAATTCCGTGGTGTTTCAAATAAAATTACAGAAATTTTAAAATCATCTTCAATTTTTTTTCGAAGAAGATTATAGATATAAACACATATATTTTCAGCAGTTGGATTAATTTCAGAAAAATACTTAACATCTAAATTTAAATTTTTATGATCTAGTCTATCCTCAATCTCAACCTTAATTAAATTCTTAAGTTTTCCTAAATCATAAACGTAACCAGTTACATCATTGATTTTTCCTGTGATATTTACAATTAATTCATAATTATGACCATGATAATTTGGGTTACTGCATTTACCAAATTCACTGCTATTTTCTTGATCCGACCAATTTTTATTGTAAAGCCTGTGCGCAGCATTAAAGTGTGCTTTTCTACTTACTGTGACATCCATTTCTTTAAAGATAATTTATATTTTTTAAAAATAATTCTAAACCAAATTGTATAATTTTCAGGTACTGTATTGATCTCTTTCTGTAATTTATCTAATGTTATCCATTTATAATCATTAACTTCATTTTTATTTATTGATGGATTACCCTGAAATCTCCCGACTAAGACATGGTCAAATTCGTGCTCAATTAATCCATTTTCAAAAAATGCGTTGTATATGAAGGAGTCAAAATTAAATAACTCTACTTCAAATCCCATTTCTTCATACAGTCTTCTCTTTCCCGCTTCAATATTTGTTTCACCATCCATCTGATGGCTGCAACAAGTATTAGACCAAAGACCAGGGGTATGATATTTATTAAGTGCTCTTTGTTGAATTAATAATTCACCTTTTTTGTTAAAAATTAAAACCGAAAATGCACGATGAAGAACTCCACGAACGTGTGCCTCTAACTTGTGCATTAGTCCTATCTTCTGATCTTTAGAATTTACTAGAATAACTTTGTTTTGCATTAAGCCAAAAATAATAATGGATAATTTATAAACCTAATATATTTAGATTATGCTTTTGCAGTTGGCCCAAAATTTAACTGAAATTTTGGGTTTTCATAATCTTTGATAGATCCAAAGTTCTGTTCAAACCTATCAATATTATCATTTAATGCTTTTCTAAGTTTTTTAGCATGTTGTGGAGTAATTATAATTCTTGATTTTACCTTATTCTTAGATGAACCTGGCATTATTGATATAAAATCCATAACAAATTCTGAAGCGGAGTGATTGATAATTGCTAAGTTAGAGTAAATTCCTTCAGAGGTTTTTTCATCAATTTCAATATTAATTTTCCTACTTTTTTCTTTAGACATTTAAATATTTATTAGTTAATATTTACTTCATCATCATTTGTAGATGATTGAATTAAATCATCGTATACTTCTTTTGAACCAACTAAGATATCATTATACTTTCGCAATCCAGTTCCTGCAGGAATTTTATGACCAACAATTACGTTTTCTTTTAAACCATCAAGGTAGTCTACCCTAGCGTTGACAGCGGATTCATTTAAAACTTTTGTTGTTTCTTGAAATGAAGCAGCAGAAATAAATGATTTCGTTTGTAGAGAAGCCTTAGTTATCCCTTGTAAAATCGGTGTAGCGGTAGCAGGGTTAGCATCACGAGCAATCAATAATTTTTTATCTTCTCTTTTCAAGATTGAATTTTCATCTCTGTAATCTCTTGATGTTATTATCTGCCCAACTTTATAATTTTGAGAGTCACCTGATTCTTCAACTATTTTTTTTCCGAATATATTGTCATTTTCATCAATAAAATCAGATTTATGAACTAGCTGATCTTCCAAAAATATTGTATCACCTGAATCTTTAATTTTAACTTTTCTCATCATTTGTCTAACCACAACTTCAAAATGCTTATCGTTAATTTTCACACCTTGAAGCCTGTAAACTTCTTGAACTTCATTAACTAAATATTGCTGAACAGCCGATGGACCCTTAATGTTCAGAATATCATTTGGTGTAATTGAACCCTCAGACATAGGTGTTCCAGCTTTCACAAAATCGTTTTCCTGAACTAAAATTTGATTTGAAAGTTTTATAAGATATTTCCTTACTTCACCAGTTTTTGCCTCAATTATAATTTCTCTATTTCCCCTCTTGATTTTACCAAATGAAACAACACCATCAATTTCACTAACAACAGCTGGATTTGAAGGATTTCTAGCTTCAAATAACTCTGTTACTCGCGGTAAACCACCAGTTATATCACCTGTTTTTGCTGATTTCCTAGGTATCTTAACCAAAATTTTTCCAATACCAATTTTTTCATTATCATCAACAACTAAATGAGCACCAACAGGGAGGTTATAGGATCTAATAATTTCATCCTTAGAATTAACAATATGCAATGTTGGAATTAATTTTTTATTTCTAGATTCAATTATTACTTTTTCTTGAAATCCTGTTTGCTCATCAATTTCAACTTCAAAAGTGATTCCTTGTTGAATATTTTCGAATTTTACTTTTCCTGAGAAATCAGAAATTATAACTCCATTGTATGGGTCCCATTCACATACTAGTGTTCCCTTTTTAATTTTTTTCTTGCCTTTTATATGTAGCTGAGCACCATAGGGAATATTGTTATTACTCAAGGTCAGCCCTGTATTAGGATCGGATATTTTTATTTCAGCAGTTCTTGAAATTACTATATCAACATCTTCACCATTATTATTCTTTCCTTTTACTGTTTTTAAGTCATCAATTTCAATATTTCCGTCAAATTTGGCGATGACACTACTTTCCTCAGAAATATTACCAGCAATACCACCAACATGAAAAGTCCTTAATGTTAGCTGAGTTCCTGGTTCACCAATTGACTGAGCAGCAACAACTCCAACAGCTTCACCCATTTGAACATCATTACCAGTAGCTAAATTACGTCCATAACATTTTGCACATATACCTCTTTTAGATTCACAAGTTAACGCGGATCTAACTTCAACTGACTCAACAGACGATAATTCTATTGTGTGAGAAATATTATCATCAATGAGTTCACCTGATTTTACCAAAAGATCACCAGTTATTGGGTCATATACATCATGTAAAGATGTTCTTCCTACAATCCTGTCTTTTAAATTTTCAACAACTTCTTCATTTTTCTTTAGAGATGATACAGATATTCCTCTCAAGGTACCACAATCATGTTCTGTAATAATAACATCTTGTGAAACATCAACAAGTCTTCTGGTTAAATATCCTGCATCAGCAGTTTTCAATGCTGTATCTGCTAGTCCTTTTCTCGCACCATGTGTTGAAATAAAATATTCTAAAATAGAAAGCCCTTCCTTAAAATTTGATAGAATTGGATTTTCAATAATTTCACCTCCACCAGCTGTTGACTTTTTAGGCTTTGCCATCAAACCTCTCATACCTGTTAATTGTCTAATTTGTTCTTTGGATCCTCGTGCACCAGAATCTAGCATCATATAAACTGAATTAAAGCCCTGCTGATCTTCCCGAATTCTTTTCATTGAGAGCTCAGTCAATTCAGCATTAGTTGAAGTCCATATATCAATAACTTGATTGTATCTTTCATTGTTTGTAATTAACCCCATATTGTAATTTGATCTAATCACGTCAACTTTTTTATTTGCATCGTCTATCATAACAAATTTTTCATTTGGTATAATAATGTCACCCAAACTAAATGACAAACCACCTTGAAATGCAAATTGATAGCCCAAAGTTTTAATTTCATCTAAAAATATAGCTGTTTCAGGCACACTCGTGACCTTTAAAATTTTTCCAATTATATCTCTAAGTGATTTTTTTGTTAAAACCTCATTTATGAAACCAGCCTCTTTTGGAACTTTTTCATTAAACAAAACCCTTCCAACAGTTGTTTCAATAATTACATCATGCAGTTTATTTTTTTCATCAAGATCAGTTGTTTTAACTTTAATAGTAGTGTTAAGCTCAACCTTTTTGTCATTGTAAGCAATAATAACCTCCTCAGGGGAATAAAACGTGAGGCCTTCACCAATTACTTTTTCTGTTTCTGTTGATAATTTTTGTTTTGTCATGTAATATAAACCTAAAACCATGTCTTGCGATGGAACAGTAATTGGAGATCCATTTGCTGGATTTAGTATATTGTGAGAAGCTAACATTAACAATTGAGCTTCAAGAATAGCTTCAGGTCCAAGCGGTAAATGTACGGCCATTTGATCACCATCAAAGTCAGCGTTAAAGGCAGTACAAACTAATGGGTGTAATTGAATTGCTTTTCCTTCAATAAGTTTTGGCTGAAATGCTTGTATTCCCAATCTATGTAAAGTAGGTGCTCTATTTAATAGGACTGGGTGGCCTCTTAAAACATTTTCAAGAATATCCCAAACAACTGGCTCTCTTCTGTCAATAATTTTTCTTGCAGACTTTACGGTTTTAACGATACCTCTCTCCATTAGTTTTCTAATTATAAATGGCTTGTATAATTCTGCTGCCATATTTTTAGGTAAACCACATTCAAATAATTTTAGGTCAGGACCTACGACAATTACAGATCTAGCAGAGTAATCTACTCTTTTACCCAGTAGATTTTGCCTAAATCTACCCTGTTTTCCCTTTAAAGAATCCGAAAGAGACTTCAATGGTCTGTTAGACTCAGTTTTAACTGCAGATGATTTTCTGGTGTTGTCAAACAAAGAATCAACTGACTCCTGTAACATTCTTTTTTCATTTCTTAGAATTACTTCAGGTGCTTTAATTTCAATTAACCTTTTAAGCCTATTATTTCGTATGATAACTCTTCTATATAAATCATTTAAATCAGAAGTAGCAAATCTACCACCATCTAGTGGAACTAATGGCCTTAGCTCAGGTGGAATTACAGGAATTGCTTTCATAATCATCCATTCTGGTAAATTTTGTCTATTTAAATTACCTTCACGAAAAGATTCTACTACTTGTAGTCTTTTAAGGGCTTCTGTTTTTCTTTGTTTTGAAGTTTCATTATTTGCCTTGTCTCTAAGCTCGTATGATAAATCATCAAGATTTATTCTTGAAAGTAACTCAATTAGACATTCAGCACCCATTTTTGCAATAAACTTTTCAGGATCACTATCCTCCAAATACATATTTTCATTAGGGATTGAGTCAAGAACATTTAAATATTCTTCCTCTGTTAAAAAATCCATTTTATTTAGACCATTTCCTTCTGAATCCTTGGCAATACCTGGCTGAATAACAACATACCTCTCATAATAAATGATCATGTCAAGTTTTTTTGAGGGTAATCCAAGTAAATATCCAATTTTGTTTGGAAGAGATCTGAAATACCATATGTGTGCAACAGGAACAACAAGATTAATATGTCCAATTCTGTCTCTTCTAACTTTCTTTTCGGTAACTTCAACCCCGCATCTGTCACAAACTATTCCCTTATATCTAATCCTTTTATATTTACCACAAGCGCACTCATAGTCTCTGACAGGACCAAAAATTCTTTCGCAAAATAGCCCATCTCTTTCAGGTTTGTGTGTTCTGTAATTTATTGTTTCAGGTTTTAAAACTTCACCTCTCGATTTAGATAATATTGATTCTGGAGAACCAAGTCCAATCGATATTTTATTAAATTTTTTTGCAGTATTTTCTTTTATTCTACGCATTTTTAATATTTAAATAGTTTATTCCTCTAATCTAATGTCAAGACCAAGTCCTTTCAGCTCATGCATCAACACATTAAACGACTCTGGTAATCCTGGAGTTGGCATAGTATCACCTTTGACAATTGCCTCATAAGTTTTTGCCCGACCAACAACATCATCAGACTTTACCGTTAAAATTTCTCTAAGAGTACTTGATGCGCCATATGCTTCCAATGCCCACACCTCCATCTCTCCAAATCTTTGACCTCCAAACTGAGCTTTACCACCCAAAGGTTGCTGCGTGATAAGTGAGTATGGACCAATAGATCTAGAGTGCATTTTATCATCAACCATATGGCCTAATTTTAGCATGTAAATAACACCAACAGTTGCAGGTTGATCAAATTTTTCACCTGTACCACCGTCATAAAGATACGTATGACCGAATCTAGGTAAGCCAGCTTCGTCGGTGATTGAATTTATCTGATCAAGCGTGGCACCGTCAAAAATGGGGGTTGAATATTTTTTGTCAAGTTTAAGGCCAGCCCAACCCAAAACAGTCTCATATATTTGACCAATATTCATTCTTGAGGGTACACCTAAAGGATTTAAGACGATATCAACCGGCCTTCCGTCTTCTAAAAATGGCATATCTTCCTCCCTTACAATCTTTGCAACTATCCCCTTATTTCCGTGTCTACCAGCCATTTTATCACCAACTTTCAGTTTTCTTTTTTTGGCAATGTAAACCTTAGCTAATTTTAATATTCCAGAAGGCAATTCATCACCAACTGAAATAGTAAATTTTTCTCTTCTTAAAGATCCCCGAAGATCATTTTCCTTTATTTTGTAGTTGTGTAATATCTGAGAGACAATATGATTGCTATTTTTGTCAGTGACCCACTTAGTAGAAACAAGATGTGCAAAATCGTCAGCTGAATTTAACATTTTCAAGCTAAATTTCTTTCCTTTGGGAAAAACTTCTTCGCCAAGATCATTAAAAATACCTTGTGATGTTTTTCCATTTAAAACTGAATAAAGCTTATTTACTAAGATTTCTTTCAACTCAAGAAACTTTTTGTCATAGACTTCATCTAGCAAGGCTAAATCTTCTTTATCTTGTATTCTTTTTCTTTTATCCTTTACAGATCTTTCAAACAACTTCTTATCAATAACAATCCCGTTTAATGATGGTGGGGCTTTTAGGGATGCATCCTTAACATCACCAGCCTTATCACCAAAAATTGCACGAAGCAATTTTTCTTCTGGGGTGGGATCGCTCTCGCCCTTTGGTGTAATTTTACCAATTAATATATCACCCGCATTAACCTCCGCACCAATTCGTATCATCCCGTTTTCATCAAGATCCTTAGTAGCCTCTTCAGAAACATTAGGAATGTCATTTGTTAATTCTTCATTGCCAAGTTTTGTGTCTCTGACTTCTATTGAGTATTCATCAATGTGAATTGAAGTAAAAACATCATCTCTAACTACCTTTTCGGAAATTACGATCGCATCCTCAAAGTTATATCCTTTCCAAGGCATGAAAGCAACTTGTATATTTCTACCGAGAGCTAACTCCCCATTGTTAGTCGCATAACCTTCACAAAGTACTTGACCAAGAGAAACATTATCACCTTTTGAAACGATAGCCTTTAAATTGACGCAAGTTCCCTGATTTGTTTTTTTAAATTTAGTAAGATTATATGTAACGATCTCCGAGTCAAAACTTACTAACGATTGATTTTTATTTCTTGAATATTTTATAACAATTTTATCTGCATCAACATATTGAACAACCCCGTCGCCCTGAGCATTGATTAAGACCCTAGAATCCGATGCAACTTGTTTTTCCAAACCAGTTCCAACAATTGGAGACTGTGGCAACATTAATGGTACTGCTTGACGCATCATATTAGACCCCATTAGTGCTCTATTTGCATCATCGTGCTCTAAAAAGGGAATTAAAGAAGCTGAAATTGAGGCAATTTGGTTCGGAGCAACATCAGTGTAATCAACATTTTCTGGCTCAATTAAAGGGAAATCACCCTCTTGTCTAGCAATAACCTTACTATCTAAAATCTTTCCATTTTTATCAACATTAATATTTGATTGAGCAATTAATTTATTTTCCTCCTCCTCAGCACTCAAATAAATAGGCTCAGAGCTTAAATCAACTTTTCCTTGTTTGACTTTTCTATATGGGGTCTCAATAAATCCCATATTGTTAATTTTTGCAAATACACTCAAAGACGAAATTAGACCAATATTAGGACCCTCGGGAGTCTCGATTGGACAAAGTCTGCCGTAATGTGTGTAGTGAACATCTCTTACTTCAAATCCAGCCCTTTCTCTAGAAAGACCACCCGGACCTAAAGCTGACAAACGTCTTTTGTGAGTAATTTCTGCCAATGGATTGGTTTGATCCATAAATTGAGACAATTGGTTGGTTCCAAAAAATGTATTAATTACAGATGATAAAGTTTTAGCATTGATTAGGTCAATTGGAGTAAAAACTTCATTGTCACGAACATTCATTCTCTCACGAATTGTTCTGGCCATTCTAGCCAATCCAACACCAAACTGAGACGATAATTGTTCGCCAACCGTCCTTACTCTTCTGTTGGATAAATGATCAATATCATCAATTTCAGCTTTAGAATTTATTAACTCGATTAAATATTTAATAATTGTAATTATATCCTCTGTCGTTAGGACTTGCTTTTCCATTCCAATATCTAACCCTAATTTTTTATTCATCCTATATCTTCCAACATCTCCAAGATTATATCTCTGATCACTGAAGAATAATTTATCGATAATCCCTCTTGCGGTTTCCTCATCAGGTGGCTCAGCATTTCTTAACTGACGATATATATGTTCAACAGCTTCTTTTTCGGAATTAGTGGGATCTTTTTGTAGTGTATTGTGAATTATAGCATACTCCCCTTGTTGAGAAATCTCCTTGTGTATTAAAACTGTCTTTACGCCAGAATCAATTATTTCGTTAACATTTTCTTTATCTATTTCAGTATCTCTGTCTAAAACAATTTCATTTCTTTCTATTGAAACAACTTCACCAGTGTCCTCATCAACAAAATCTTCATGCCAAGTATTTAGGACACGTGCAGCTAATTTTCTTCCATAAAACTTTTTAAGATTTGATTTAGAAACCTTAATTTCCTCAGCAAGATCAAATATTTCGAGGATGTCCTTGTCTCTCTCGTAACCAATAGCTCTAAATAGTGTAGTTACAGGAAGTTTTTTCTTTCTGTCAATGTAAGCGTACATTACGCTATTTATATCTGTAGCAAACTCAATCCATGATCCTTTAAACGGGATCACCCTTGCAGAATATAACTTTGTACCATTTGCATGAAATGATTGACCAAAAAATACGCCAGGGGAACGATGCAACTGGGAGACAACGACTCTTTCAGCTCCATTTATACAAAAAGTTCCACTAGGGGTCATGTATGGAATTGTACCAAGATATACATCTTGAACAATAGTTTCAAAATCTTCATGTTCAGGATCAGTACAATACAATTTTAGCCTAGCTTTTAAGGGAACGCTGTAAGTTAGTCCTCTTTCGATACATTCTTGGATAGAATATCTTGGTGGATCAACAAAATAGTCAAGGAATTCTAATACAAATTGATTTCTTGCATCCGAAATTGGAAAATTATCCTGAAAAGTATTGAACAACCCCTCACTCTCTCTTTCATCAGATTTGGTTTCTAGCTGAAAAAAATCTTTAAAGGATTTAATTTGTATGTCTAGAAAATCAGGATATTTACTAGCATTTTTAATAGATGAAAAATTTATTCTACTTTCTAAATTATTGGACATGTGAATTATTTAAATGAATATTAAAACCTATTTAATTAAGCATAGATACCCTGCAAAATAAATTTACAGGATATCTAAATTTTTATAAAGACTTACTTCAGTTCTACTTCAGCTCCAGCCTCCTCCAAGGATTTTTTAAATCCTTCAGCTTCATCTTTACTTACTGCTTCTTTAATGGTTTTAGGGGCGCCATCAACTAATTCTTTTGCGTCTTTAAGACCAAGCCCAGTTAGTTCTTTTACTAACTTAACCACAGCCAATTTAGACCCACCTGCTGCCTTTAAGACAACATCGAACTCTGATTTTTCTTCCCCAGCATCTCCACCACCAGCTGCTCCAGATGCAGCGGGAGCTGCAACAGCGGCGACTGCTGGTTCAATACCATACTCATTTTTTAATATATCAGCCAACTCACTTACTTCTTTGACTGAGAGGTTTACTAATTGTTCTGCGAACGTTTTTAAATCTGCCATTTTTCTGTTTTTATTTACTTATTAATATTATTCTAAATTATTTTTTTGAAAGGGTTTCTAAAATTCCTGAAAGCTTTCCTCCACTGGATTTCAGTGCAGAAATAACATTCTTAGCGGGTGATTGTAGTAATGAGATAACATCTGCTATCAATTCTTCTTTAGATTTTATTGCAAAGAGAATTTCTAATTGATCATCTCCCAAATAAATATCCTCCTCAATCATAGCGCCCTTGAGAATTGGTTTTTCAGATTTTTTTCTGAAATTTATAATAACCTTTGCAGGAGCACTACTAGATTCAGCAATCATGATAGATGTGTTCCCTTTAAGTGTATCCTTGAGTTCTCCAAAATCTTTATTTGAGCTAACCATTGCCTTTTCCAATAATGTGTTTTTAACTACCGAAAGTTTAACACCAGCCTTAAAACACATCCTTCTCAAGCTTGAGCTTTGTAGCGCATTCAAACCAGAAATATCAGCCAAATAAATATTTTGATTTGACTTTAAGATATCACTGATTTTTTCTATAGCTATCGATTTTTCTTCTTTTGTCATTTTGATTAAAATTTTGTGTCAATAGCTAAACTGGGGCTCATTGTTGAGGACATAAAAATACTTTTAATATAAGTACCCTTTGATGATGTTGGCTTAAGCTTAATTAATGTTTGAATCAGCTCATTGGCATTACCCGATATTTTATCAGGACTAAATGAAACTTTACCAATTGGAGCATGTACAATTCCGGTCTTGTCAACTTTAAAATCAATTTTTCCAGCTTTTACATCACTTACTGCCTTTCCAACATCCATAGTGACAGTTCCTGTTTTGGGATTAGGCATCAAACCTCTTGGTCCTAAAATTCTACCTAGAGGCCCAAGCTTTCCCATAACACTTGGCATAGTAACTATTACATCGACATCAGTCCAACCTGATTTAATCTTTTCAATAAACTCATCTAGTCCAACAAAATCAGCTCCCGCACTTTTAGCCTCCTCCTCTTTATCAGGTGAAACTAAAGCTAAAACTTTCATATTTTTTCCAGTCCCGTTCGGAAGGGATACAACACCCCTAACCATTTCATTTGCTTTTTTTGGATCAACACCTAATCTTACAGCCAAATCAACTGAAGCATCAAACTTGGTAGTTGAAATCTCCTTTATCAAAGTACTTGCCTCATCTAAGGAATACAACTTAGTTTTATCAATCTTTGATTCAGAAACCTTTCTATTTTTTGAAATTTTTCCCATTATTAACTATTTGGGTGGATTACCACCTTTTACATTTATACCCATAGATCTTGCAGTTCCAGCAACCATTTTCATTGCTGAATCGATAGTAAATGCATTTAAATCTACCATCTTATCTTCAGCTATTGCCTTTACCTGATCCCAAGAAACATTTGAAACCTTATTAATGTTTGGTTCACCTGATCCTTTTTTAATTTTAGCAGCCTCAAGTAATTGAACTGCAGCAGGTGGTGTTTTTATAACAAAATCAAAAGATTTATCCTTGTAAACAGAAATAACCACAGGAAGAACTTTACCTGGTTTATCTTGTGTTCTTGCGTTAAATTGTTTGCAGAAATCCATTATGTTAACACCTGCAGCACCTAAAGCTGGTCCTACGGGTGGAGATGGATTTGCTGCCCCTCCTCTAACTTGCAATTTTAATATCTTATCTAATTCTTTTGCCATACTATTAATTTAGGTTTCGATGGTTTTATTAATGGAAGCAATAAAATCATCAATTTGTAACATTTATAGTTTTTCTACTTGCATATAGCTAAGTTCTAGCGGTGTTTTTCGACCAAAAATCTTAACCATAACTTCAAGTTTTCTTTTTTCTTCATTAATTTTTTCAATTGTTCCATCAAATCCATTAAAAGGACCATCAATAACTTTGACATTCTCCCCATGAATAAACGGAATAATTACATTTGAGTCTTCTTGTAAAGCTAATTCATCAACTCTACCTAACATTCTATTAACCTCACTTTGACGAAGTGGTATTGGATCACCCCCTTTTGTTTCACCAAGGAACCCAATAACATTAGTAACAGATTTAATGATATGAGGTACCTCACCAGTTAAATTTGCCTTGATCATTATATACCCAGGGAAATAAGTTTTATCCTTGGTTACCTTTTTACCATTTCTAATTTGAACAACTTTTTCTTGTGGAACTAAAATATCTTCAATGAAAGATTGCATTCCAACACGAGAAATTTCATTTTCAATATAAGTTTTGATCTTATTTTCTTGACCACTAACAGCCCTAACTACATACCACTTAAAATTTGAATTATCGTTTGACATAATTAATTCATAAGATTAAAAAACTCCTTTATAAGTCTGCTAAAAACAGAGTCTAGACCCCAAATAATTAATGAAAATATTATTGAAAAAATTGCTACCAAAATTGTTAAATTAATACCCTCATTGAAACTTGGCCAACTAACAAAGTTCCTTAGTTCGTTGTAAGAATCTTTAAAGTATTTAACTATTTCTGACATTTTAATAATATTTTGCACGGGTTGAGAGACTCGAACTCCCGACACCTGGTTTTGGAGACCAGTGCTCTACCAACTGAGCTAAACCCGTAAACATAAGCGAAGGTATTTTGTACATTAACAAAATACCTTTGCATTATATTTGGGTTTTATACTAGTCTAAAATTTCCGTTACTTGTCCAGCTCCAACTGTTCTACCACCTTCACGGATAGCAAAACGTAAACCAACATTCATCGCAATCGGCTGAATCAATTCAACAGTAATTGTAAGGTTGTCACCAGGCATTACCATTTCAACTCCAGATGGCAGAGAAATTGTTCCCGTAACATCAGTAGTTCTTACATAGAACTGTGGCCTGTAGTTGTTATGAAATGGCGTATGACGTCCACCCTCTTCTTTTTTAAGAATATAAACTTCAGCTTTAAACTTTTGGTGAGGTGTAACTGATCCTTGTTTACAAATTACCATACCTCTGCTTATATCTGTCTTTTCAATACCTCTGAGAAGTATTCCAACATTATCACCAGCTTCTCCTCTATCTAAAATTTTTCTAAACATCTCAACACCTGTGACAGTAGATGTTAGTTTTTCAGCTCCCATTCCAATGATATCTACAGCATCTCCTGTATTGGCAACACCAGTTTCGATTCTTCCAGTTGCAACTGTTCCTCTACCAGTAATAGAGAATACATCTTCAATTGGCATTAGAAAATCTTTATCGATATCTCTTTTGGGAAGCTCAATCCAAGAATCGACATTTTTCATTAATTCCATAACTGAATCAACCCATTTTTGTTCACCATTCAAAGCGCCTAATGCAGAACCCGCAATTACAGGACTATTGTCTCCATCATATTCGTAAAATGAAAGTAGTTCTCTGATTTCCATCTCAACAAGCTCCAATAGTTCTTCATCATCAACCATATCAACTTTATTCATAAAAACTACAATTCTAGGAATACCAACTTGTCTTCCTAAAAGAATGTGCTCACGAGTTTGTGGCATTGGGCCATCAGTTGCAGCTACAACAAGAATAGCTCCATCCATTTGAGCAGCACCAGTAACCATATTTTTAACATAATCAGCGTGACCAGGACAGTCAACATGAGCGTAGTGGCGATTTTCAGTTGCATATTCTACGTGCGATGTGTTAATTGTAATACCTCTCTCCTTTTCTTCAGGAGCATTGTCAATAGTATCAAAGTCTCTCTTTTCAGAAAGTCCAGCTTCAGCGAGCACCGTTGTGATAGCTGCTGTAAGTGTTGTTTTACCGTGATCCACATGTCCGATAGTACCAATATTTAAGTGTGGTTTCGAACGATCAAAATTTTCCTTTGCCATAATTATTTTATTTAGTTGCTTTTAAAATGAGCGCAAATATAATTTTTTAAGTGTAAATAACCAATTTATTTATCTTTTTTTTTTTTGAGAGTCATATCAGACAGTTTTTTTTGAATTTTTTAGCTTTTTTTTAAAAAAAACACCTCTTTCCACTGACTCCCAAAGAAGTAAACTCGCTATTGAATTAAAAGGCTTCCATTTGTTGATAAAATAATCCAGTCTTTTTGAAGTTAAATCTTCAATAAAATAATTTTTTTTTATGCTATTTAAAAGAGCTAGGTCCTTTTTTGAAAATATGTCTTGACGAAAAAAATTAAAAATTAAAAACATCTGAACTGTCCATTCACCAATTCCCTTGATTTTTGTTAATTCATTATTTACCTCATCATTGCTTAGGTTCTCAAATTTAATCGAATTTTTCAAAAAGAATTTATAAGTATTTTTGATGTATTCAACTTTTCTAAATGACAAGCCAATTTTTTGAATTTTATCATTTTCAAGATTCAAAATTTGATTGTAGTCTAAATTTTTAACAAGATTCTGGTAACGTTTTTTTATTGTAATGGCCGCTCTGAAACTTATTTGCTGCTCAATTATTAAATTTGAAATGGACAAAGCATAATCATCACTATACCTGTTTGACCAATCTAATTTAGATCCTAAATTTTTTATTAAATAGTCCATGACTTCATCATTTTTTAAATGATGAAAAGCATTTCTAATTGTTTTTTGAAGTTGTTCGTTAATACGCTTTTTCTGCAAGTTTGTAAATTCTGAGAATAATTAAACCAAAAACTACTCCAAGTAAAAGAAGAACAATACTCAATAAACCCTCAACTCCAAAGGAAAGTCTCAGGAGAATAGTTGAAATAATAAAACCTGTGTTTCTTATAAGCTGCGAATATCTTTCGGTGTATTGAAGTGATAAAAGTAATATTAAAACATCTACAAGGATTAAAATCGTAAAGAAATCTTTAAAAAACACTCCGTCTAAATTACCAGAGTATGGGTCAGTGGAATAAAAAACTGAATTAAACCAATCAGTAAAATTATAAATACATAATATGATTAGTGTCGGTAAAAGGAGAACACTCAATAGTTTTTTATAAGAAATGAACTTTTCGAGATTTTTTTTAGTTTCCTTTTTGGGAATATCATGCCAAGTTTTTTTGAATAAATAAATCAAGTAAAAAATTATGATTACTGCAGAAAGATCATAAAGGAGCTGAATGTTATTGGAATTTAATAAATCATTATTATTAAGATCTAAATTTGGAATATCTTTAAATATTTTTCTAATCAATACTAATGAAATAATTTCATACTCTTTGGCAACAGATGTAGTGAAAGATCTTGGCAGATAATAAATTAACAAAAAAGCTTCATAAACTAGAATGAAAGTGAATGGTGTATAAAGGGCAGAAATGGGATTTGATGATAAATTTGTTTTTCCTGAGAAAATTTCAACTCCTAATTGGGTTTCTAATAATATTAGTATCAGGTGGATAATGAACCCACCAATGGCTAAGAACATTATATTTTTTTCAAAAAGCCTGACGTTGAGCTCTGAAAATATCTTTTCATGAATTGAAATCAACCATTTCATAATGTGATTAATGATCAATTTTTGTGCCGTTGTTCAGAATAGGATCAACATTAGCGCATTTAGTGGCATAGGATTTGTTAAATTTAAAATAAATTATTTTTTGAAAAATTTAATTGTTGTAGGACACCCCGATGTAAATTCATTTTGTTATAATGGTATATTTCAGACCATAAAAGACCTTATTGAAAACTCTGGACAAGAATTAGAAATAATAGATTTATACAGAGACAGCTTTACTAGACCCCGTGATAAGGTGATTGCTAATTATCAAAATCTTGTAACCTGGTGTGAAAGAATGTATATTATTTCACCCGTATGGTGGTTTCGTTTAACTCCAAGGACCGAAATTTTCTTTGATGAAGTTCTTACACCTGGTTTTGCTTATAAGTTTGTTAATATAACTAAAACTTATGCTTACCCAAAACCATTTTTAAAAGATAAAATTGTCAGAACTTACATTACTCATGGTGCTCCTGCCCTACCAGTCAAAACATTGTACCTAAATTCCGTAAAACTAAGACTAGTTATGGGCGTTTATACCTTTGTATTTGGCTGGAAACCTTCATTGTGGTTTAAAACTAAACAATTTTGGTCTGTTCCATTCATTTCAGAAAATAAAAGAAAAAAATACTTGAGAACCGTTCATAAAGATATTATCTCAGATCTTAAAAAATAAAATATATGCTTTACAAGTTTAACACTAACGACTATTTGGTAAGAATTCCATTATTCATAATATTTTTTTGGTTTGGTATATTAAAAGTTTTAGACTTATCACCTGCTTCCGAACTAATCATTGACACTGTATTTTGGATGCCATTTCTTAGTCCAGAAAATTGGACTATCGTTATTGGGTATTGGGAAATGTTAATCGGAATTTGTTTTTTGAGTAAAAAAACCACACTAATAGCAATGGTTTTAATGTTTTTACAGATGACTGGGACTTTTATGCCCTTGGTTATTTTACCTGAAATCACTTTTCAGAACTCAAATCCAATGCTACCAACTCTGGAGGGTCAGTACATAATTAAAAATATAATTATAATAACAGCTGCTTTGATTATCGGAAGAAGCTATTTAAAACTAAATTAAAATGAAAAAAATACTTGAAGTTTATTATCCTATTATAATAGCATTTATATGCATGATTTATTCTATCTCACTAGGCCTATCGGGAAATATTGCCGAGGCTCAATATTCAGCTCATTGGCCTGGAACAATTTTATTATTTGCAATTGCTATTCGTCAGAGAAGAAAAGATTTTAATAACAAAGAAAAATAACATGCTTAGTCCATTAATGTTTATAGTAGGCTTTGTCATCTTTTTGTTGTATATGAGTGGATTATTATATATGATTAAAAAATCACATGATGATCAAAAAAGGAAAAGAATGAAGAACCCTGAAACAAAAAACTATGATCAAAATGATTATGATGGTGGAGGGAATTGGGGAAGGTTTGAAAATGATAGATAATATGAGTAAAAATGCTGTTTATAAAGTTTTTTTTCATAAATCCATAATTTTAACCCCTTAATTTTATCATATCTTCAAAAATTTACTCATTCTTAAATTATTGAATGCCCCATCTGAAGTTTTTTTTTAATTTGGCGCCAATTAATAATTTTAACTAAAACAAATAAAATGAAAAAAATAACTACATTATTTATTTTACTATTTAGTGCTGCTTCGATCGCTCAATCAATTAGTGTTGACATGACAAATAAGTACATATGGAGAGGTGCTGACTTAGGAGGTTTTTCTATACAACCATCAATGTCAACTGAAGTTGGTCCTGTTGAAGTTGGGGTATGGTCTAGCTATGCTTTAAATGACAACTCTTTATCTGAACTAGATCTTTATGTTTCTGGTTCAATTGGGTCTTTTGATTTAGCAGTAACAAACTATTATTTTCCTGGAGCTACAACTGATGGAGCGCTTGATTTTGCTGGAGGATCATTAACTGGTCTTGAAGGTTCGATCGGAACAACGCTTGGAAGCTTTTCAATTATGGGAGCTTACTTTTTTGATGGTGAAGACACCTATGTTGAAGTAGGTTATCCATTGGGTGGTTTTGACGTTGCAATTGGTGCTGGTGATGCAGGATATTCCGTAGATGGTGAATTTGCTCTTGTAAATGTATCTTTATCAACTGGTAAAGATATTAAGATTACTGAAGACTTTAGTCTACCTCTTTCTGGAAGCTTAATTTACAACCCTGACACTGATATTATGTATGTAGCTGTCGGAGTTAGTCTATAAAACAATTATATTATATGAAAAAAAGCGCCTTTTGGCGCTTTTTTTTTCCAAATTACTAATAATCACATGTTAAAAAAAGGGCTTTACAATCCAATATTTGAACACGAAAATTGTGGTGCTGGTTTCATTTGTAGTCTGAATGGAATCAAATCAAATGACATAATAAATAAAGCTCTTAATATTTTGACAAGATTAGAGCACAGAGGTGCTGTTAGTTCTGATGGAAGAACCGGAGATGGTGCTGGAATCCTGATAGATATTCCTCATGATTTTTTCAAGAAAGTTTGTGAATTTAAAATTCCTAATGAAGGTGACTATGCTGTAGGAATGGTCTTTTTACCACAAAGAGCGCAACAAAATAAAATTTGCAGACAGACTTTTGAAAATGAAATTGAAAAACAAAACTTAGAAATTTTAGGCTGGAGAGATGTGCCAGTTGATAGTAGGGCTGTCGGAAGAGTTGCAAGTACTTGCCAACCAGTGATTAAGCAGGTATTTATCAAAAAAATTGATGATGCCAATTTATTTAGAGCCAAACTATATACTGCAAGAAAAATTGCAGAAAATAAAATTTATAAGTCTGAACTTTCTCAAAAACAATATTTTTATTTTTCAAGCTTAAGTACAAAGACTATCATATATAAAGGTCTATTAATTCCAGAGGATATTGATAGATTCTATTTAGATTTAAAAAACCCATTGTTCGTAACTAAATTAGCACTTGTTCATCAACGTTTCTCAACAAACACATTTCCAACATGGGATCTTGCCCAACCTTTTAGATACATGTGTCACAATGGTGAGATCAATACATTAAAAGGCAATATAAGCAGGATGAAAGCACGTGAGGAGCTGTTAAGTTCTCCTTTGATCAGCAAGGATGATCTAAATAAAGTCTTACCTATCATTTTACCAGGAAAATCTGATTCAGCATCCATGGATATGGTTGTTGAACTTTTATTGATTTCAGGTAGGTCTTTACCTGAAATTATGATGATGCTAGTTCCTGAAGCATGGGAAAAGCATAATTCCATGTCTAATGTGAAAAAGGCATTTTACAAATACAATAGTAATATTATGGAACCATGGGATGGCCCAGCATCAATACCTTTCACTGATGGTGATTATATTGGAGCTGTTTTAGACCGAAACGGCCTAAGACCGTCTAGATATACGGTAACCAATGATGGATATGTTATCATGTCCTCTGAAACTGGTGTTGTGGACATTGAACCTAAAAATATTAAGTACCATGGTAGACTTGAACCAGGTAAAATGTTTCTTGTTGATATGGTTAACGGAGAAATCGTTAATGATACAGAAATAAAAAATAAAATTTGTTCAAAACTACCTTACAAAAAGTGGAATAATGAAAATACTTTGAATCTTTCTGAAATTCCCTACAAAAAAAGCCTTCAAAATAATGAAGCAACGGATTTTGAAACAAGATTAAAAGTATTTGGATACACGCAAGAAGACATAAAAAAAATCATTCTTCCCATGTGTATAAAAGGTAAAGAACCTATTGGATCTATGGGAACTGATACCCCCTTGGCAGTACTATCAAAAAAACCACAATTATTATATAATTATTTTAAGCAATTATTTGCACAAGTAACCAACCCCCCACTAGATGGAATTAGAGAAGAAATAGTCACTGATACTAGTATGTCCATAGGAAGTGACGAAAATATTTTTGAGTTAATTCCAAATCATGCAAAAAAATTAACTATTAAAAATCCTATAATTTCAAATCAGGATCTATACAAAATTAAATCTATTGAACATAAGGACTTTAAGTCAAGATCAATAAGCGCATTATATGAAATAAAGAAGGGGCACAACGGATTAGAAGAAGCTCTTGAAAATATAGTAAACGAAGTAGAATATTCTGTTGACTCAGGTTGTAATATTATAATTATTAGCGATAGGAATATTAATGACCTAAAAGCACCAATTCCTGTTTTACTGGTTTGTTCGTATGTTCACCAGTCTATGATCAGAAGAAACAAAAGATCAAAATTTGGTATTATCATTGAATCAGCAGAACCAAGAGAGCCACATCATTTTTCAATGCTATTCGGATATGGTGCCAGTGCAATTAATCCATATTTGGTTAACGAAGTTATCTCTTATCACCACAGTGAGGGAAAGTTTGGAAATAATACTATTGAAAAGTCAATCTTGAATTACAACAAGGCTATTGCAAATGGTGTGTTGAAAATCATGAATAAGATTGGTATTTCAACGTTAAATTCTTACAGAGGATCACAAATTTTTGAAGCACTTGGACTTCGATCAAAGTTTGTGGATAAATACTTTAAAAACACTCCAACTAGAATAGAAGGAATTGGACTTTACATAGTTGAAAAAGAAATATCAGATCGATTCAATTTTGCATTTTCTTCAAATAATTTATCATTAAATGTTGGTGGTGATTACAGATGGAGAAGAAATGGTGAGGCCCATCTGTTTAATCCTTCTACAATTTCTAATTTACAAAATGCAGTTCGACTAGAGAATTACGAAGCCTACAAGAAATATGCATCCTTAATTAATGATCAAAATGAGCAACTGATGACAATTAGAGGAATGTTGAAATTTGTGAATCATGACCCAATTTCAATTGATGAAGTAGAACCATGGACCGAAATTGTTAAAAGGTTTAAAACCGGTGCAATGTCTTATGGTTCGATAAGCAAGGAAGCACACGAAAACTTAGCTATCGCAATGAATACTATTGGCGGTAAAAGTAATTCAGGTGAAGGTGGTGAAGATAGTATCAGGTTTCAAAGCGAGAAAAATAGCTCAATAAAACAAGTCGCATCAGGAAGGTTTGGTGTTAGCTCTAATTACTTGACCAATTCTGATGAAATCCAAATTAAAATGGCACAAGGTGCAAAACCTGGAGAAGGAGGACACCTTCCCGGTCCTAAGGTAAACCCTTTGATTGCAAAAGTCAGAAATTCTACTCCCTACGTTGGATTAATTTCTCCTCCCCCACATCACGATATTTATTCTATTGAAGATTTAGCTCAACTAATTTTTGATCTCAAAAACGCCAATAGAAATGCAAAAATCAATGTAAAATTAGTTTCAAAAGCTGGAGTGGGAACAATTGCAGCAGGAGTTGCGAAAGCCAAAGCAGATATCATATTGATCTCTGGATATGATGGAGGAACTGGTGCCTCTCCACTGACTTCTTTAAGACACGCAGGACTCCCATGGGAGTTGGGTATTGCTGAAGCACAACAAACTTTAGTTTTGAATGATTTAAGATCTAGAGTCAAAATAGAATGTGATGGTCAATTAAAAACAGGTAGGGATGTTGCTGTTGCATGCTTATTGGGTGCTGAAGAATTTGGTTTTTCAACAGCTCCTCTGGTAGCTTCAGGTTGTATTATGATGAGAGCATGTCATCTAAACACCTGTCCAGTAGGAATAGCTACGCAAGACCCTGAACTAAGAAAAAACTTCAAAGGTAAACCTGAACACGTGATAAATTTTATGTATTTCGTTGCTAGTGAACTAAGAGAAATAATGGCAAAACTAGGTTTTAGAACAATTGACGAAATGATTGGTAAAAGTCAATTTCTTAAAATGAAAGAGGATATCCAGGAATATAAATTCAGAGGCATTAATCTTGATAAAATTTTATATAAACCAGATCTTAATGAAAAAATTGCCATCAGAAATACAGAAAAACAAAACCATAATTTAGAAAATGTACTTGATTTTAAAATTTTAAAAAAATCAAGACTATCAATTGAAAAGAAAATCAAATTACAACTAGATTACAAAATCAAAAATACGGATAGAGCTGTTGGGGCGATCATTAGTAACGAAATTTCAAAACTGTATGGTGAAAAAGGTCTCCCAAAAAATACACTTAATATTGATTTCTATGGATCAGCTGGACAGAGTTTTGGTGCATTTACAACTAAAGGAATAAAATTCTCATTATACGGAAATACAAATGACTACCTTGGTAAAGGACTTTCTGGTGCAACTTTAGTTGTTAAAAAACCCAAAAATGCAACCTTCAAGTCTCATAAAAATATTATTACAGGAAATGTTGCTTTGTATGGTGCTATCAATGGTGAGGCTTACATTAATGGTATAGCTGGAGAAAGGTTTTGTGTTAGGAATTCCGGAGCAACTGCAGTTGTTGAGGGGGTTGGGGACCATGGATGTGAATATATGACAGGTGGAAAGGTGGTTATTCTAGGGTCTATTGGAAGAAATTTTGGGGCTGGTATGAGCGGTGGTATCGCATACATTTATAAAAAATCTCTTTCGGAAAAAAATTTTAATATGAACATGATTGAAATTGAATCATTAGATGATCACGATTACATTGAATTACTAAATATGATTAAAAATCATTATTCAAACACAAATAGTGAAATTGCAGAAAAAATATTATCTGATTGGGATGTAGCAAGAAAGTTATTTGTTAAAGTAATGCCTACTGAGTATAAGAATGCACTGAAAAAAATTGAGGAACTGAAAATTGCTGAATTGATGAATAAATAATGGGAAAACTGAAAGGATTTAGCGAATTTGACAGATTAGATGAAAAATATATTTCTGTCAAATCTAGAATTAAAAACTTTAGAGAGTTTACCGTAAAACCCTCTGATAAAAAAATTCAAGAACAAGGAAGTAGGTGCATGGATTGCGGCGTTCCATTTTGTCATAGCGGGTGCCCCTTAGGAAACCTGATCCCGGACTTTAATGATGCAGTTCACGAAGGGAAATGGGAAGAAGCGTTATCAATTTTACATACAACTAATAATTTCCCTGAATTTACTGGCAGGTTGTGCCCTGCCCCTTGTGAGGCTGCATGTGTTCTAGGTATTATCAATCCGCCCGTTTCCATTGAGTTAATTGAAAAAAATATTGTTGAAAAAGGATTTGAGAATGGCTGGATTCAGCCAAATCCACCTGAAAAACGCACAGGAAAAAAGATTGCTATAATAGGTTCTGGACCAGCAGGTCTTGCTGCTGCACAACAATTAAATTTTGCTGGTCATCTAGTTGAAGTTTATGAGAGAGATTCAAAAATAGGAGGATTACTTAGGTATGGTATTCCTGATTTTAAACTTGAAAAAAATGTCATTGATAGAAGAATTGACATCATGCAAAAAGAAGGGGTAATTTTTAAAACAAATATTGAAATTGGCAAACAAATTACAATTGAGCAATTGAAAAAAGAATTTGATATTGTTTTGTTATGTACGGGAGCAACAATTAAAAGAAATTTACCTATTAAAGGCCAAGAACTTTCTGGTGTTATTCAAGCTATGGATTTTTTAAAAAAACAAAACCTAGTTGTTGACTCACTTGGAACTAAAGAAGAGCATCTTAATGCAAAAAATAAAAATGTGATTGTTATAGGTGGTGGTGATACAGGATCTGATTGTATTGGCACAAGCGTAAGACAAGGAGCCAAATCCATAACAAATTTTGAAATTATGCCTAAGCCCTCTAAAACAAGGACAAAAGATAACCCATGGCCATACTGGCCATTTACCCTAAAATCAAGCTCATCTCATGATGAAGGAAGCAACAGGAAATGGTCCATAATGACTAAAGAGTTTATTGGCAATAAAGAAGGTAAGCTTACTGGATTAAAAACAGTAGAAGTTGAGTGGATTACCAATCCTGAAGGAGAAAAAGAGCTTGTTGAAAAACAAAATAGCGAGAAAATTTGGGACTGTGATCTCGTTTTGCTTGCTCTTGGCTTCACTGGTCCAGAAGACAAAGTACTTGCAGGATCTGATATTAAAATAGACTCTTTCAATAAGCCTATTACCTCTAAATATATGACTTCGGACAATCAAATTTTTGCAGCTGGTGATAACAGAAGGGGCCAATCTTTAATTGTATGGGCAATTTCTGAAGGAAGAGAAGCTGCCTATGAAATTGATAAATTATTAATGGGTGCTACCTCACTCAGAACTAAACTCAAAGGTGATCTTGTAAAATAATCCGTTTTAAGACATAAATTTCAATTCACTTATTGTATTTAGAGAAAAAAAAATTTATTTTCGCACATCATTATGAATTTATCCATTAAATATTCTGATAAAGTTGGAGTTGTATCAAATATACTTTGCATGCTGCACTGCTTTGCGACTCCATTTATTTTCTTTTCCCAAACTCAAACTGTGCATGTTGGTCATGATGTGCCTTTTGCCTGGCAAATAATTAATTATTTTTTTATCACCGTTTCTGGAATTGCAGTGTATTATTCAGCAAAAAACTCAACAAATAACACTGTTAAGTTGTTAATAGTTATTTCTTGGTCAATACTTTCTTTTTTAATTATTAGTGAAGGATTACATTTAATGCACTTACCAGAAATATTGACCTATTTATCAGCTTCTTTTTTATCTTTTTTACACATTTACAATTTAAAGTATTGCACGTGTAATGATGAAGAATGCTGTATCCATGAAAAGAAGTAAGGTTCTCCCTATTAGTCTTTTACTATTTTATGTATAGAATTATTTGCCCCATCAAAAAGGTGCAGAAAATAAATCCCTTTTTCCAGCTTACTAATGTCCATATCTTTCTTTACTTTCTTTTTAAATACTTGCTCACCAATTGAATTAAAAATAATAGCATCAAATTCAATATCACTATTTAAAAAAATATTTCCAGATGAAGGAATGGGATATATCAAATTACTCAATAGTACATTTTCTTGAATACTTAAAGGAGATCCAAAAAAAACATTATCAAAATAAAATATAGTGTTTTGATTTCCTGGATTACCAAAATTGAAAAAAATTGATGCTTTATTAAAATAGAAATTTGTATTAAGCTCCTGTGTTCCATCCACATGATTGGAAAAATCAAATTCCATTGTTTCCCACTCCCCACTTAAAGTAGTAAAACTATCTGTTTCTACAGATTGGGTTGGATCATTAGAATTTTCAATTTTTAGTCTAATGGGAATCCCTATCTGATCAGTTCCAGAAACATAAATATCAGCGTAAATCTTGGTATCTGTATTGCTAACTGGAATTTGATTTAAAAATCCAGCTCCAGACCCAATTGTTAATCCAGCCCAGCTTTCGGCACCTGGATTTTTCTCAACTCTAGCGTAATTACCATCAACTGTTTCTAGAATTGTAGACGGACCATTCCCTCCAAAATCTGTTAAAACATAATACACACTAGGATCATCAAATGTTACAGGTAAATCCATTTGAACAAGTCCTTCACTAGGATCGGACTGAAAAATATTATCAAAATAAAAAGTTGAATCTAAGGATCCGTCACCAATATTTCCAAAATCGAACATCAATACAAGTTTTCTATATGTGTTTGATGCTTCTCCAGAGAAATCCCATGATAATGTTTCCCATTGATTTGAAGAAGTAGTGTAAGCATCCCTTTCAGTGGCTGGTTCAGAGGGAAAATCTCCCTGATCACCTTCAATTTTAAATTTTACTAACAAACCAGGGTAAGGAGATAAAATTTGCATATTCAAGGTTGTATTTTCAGAAAAATCGAGGTAATCATCCAGTTCTAAATAACTACCTGCCCAAATATCCCCTCCATCACGGATTATAACACCAACCTTTTCACTTGGGTTATTATCATCAACCTGAGGATTAAAGACAACATAACCTGAACCACCATTAAAAAAAATAAAATCCTGATTAATTATTTGATTATTTTCAAAATCTATAGGTAAATTAATTTGAGAAAAAGAAAGTAAGGGTATAAGTAAAATTAATATTTTTTTCATGAGATAAAATTAATATTTAGGTAAAAAAAATAAATCAGATTTATAAAAAAAAACTAATATTGATAATTTCTCAATTAAAATTAAATCAAATAATAATATTTTTAAAAAATTTAGAAATTTCTTAAAGTTTTAACATCAATAAACTTTCAATAACGAAATCGATTGAGAAAATATTATTTATTAGTTTTACATTTATGCAATATCAAAAATCTTATAACATGAACAAATTTTTTTACTTTATTTTAATTTTTGTGCTTTTAGCGTGTAATTCAGAAACTAATAATGAAGTTTACACTGATTGTAACAACACATCTGAACCAATTATTGGATCTTGGCAATATTTTTATGATGAATATTATAATGAAGCTGATAATGAATGGACTGGAGAGAGTGATATACAATGTTGTATTATATTTAACTCAGACGGCACTTTTGAAGACTTAAATGGTGCTAGTGGTGATGATAGTACTATTGGTACTTGGGAAAATTTAGGAAATGGAACATATAGACTAAATGTTACTTCTGGTGTTCCTAATGTTCCTTTTGAGGTAGAATTTGGTATGGAATTCTTTTGCTGTGACAGTGTTATGAGATACTCTACAATAGCTGGTCAGAATTCTGACAATGCAGGATTAGCAGGATTTCAATATTTACACAGAGAGAATTATAACTGGCAATCTTGTGATGATATACCCTTCAATTCTTTGTAAATATTTGAGATAATTATATTGGATAGTATTTGAGCCAATGCCGAGAATTGAACTCGGGACCTCTTCCTTACCAAAGAAGATATAAGGATATAAATCAAGATATTTTAAAGGAAAAGGTCAGCTGACACTCATTTGTTAATCTAAACTTTTTAATATGGTATGTTGATTAAAAGTCAATTCCTTTATATTTAATTCTTCTTGGGTCATTCTCAAATTTATTTAACCAGTTTCTTTTCATCATATAACCGACTATTTTAAACTTAATTTTATCGGCAGATTTTACGTCTTTTTTTATTTTTTTCCACCAACTTTGTTTTTTATACCATTTTAACTCATATTTTGCCTTGATTTTTCTTTGGTATTCTAACTCGGATTGCCAATTTTTGGGATCCGGATATTTTTGCATTGCTTCATACATTGCTCGACCTTCAATGTTAATTATATCAATAAAAGCTTGAATTTTATAATCTACATCAAATGTATTGTATACTTCGAAAATTAATGGGTTTTCATCTTTTTTAGATTCCTCCTCAATCTCAATGTCAACTAAATCATTTTCCTCAATAGGTTCAGTAAAAAACTCATTTATTACAAATTGTGTTATTTTTCCAGTTTTATCCAATTCAACAATTGAGTAAGGTCGATTTGTAGTATCCATATTGTTGAGGAAAATATAAATAGTTAGCTCATCATACATTTTATATGAATTAACTTTCCAATGCTTAAGAGCGGTTTGTTTTAAAATTTCTTCCGATTGTTTCTCACTTGATTTAACTATTATTTTTTGTGTTGCCCTATTTTGTGTTTTTAAACCAATTTTTTCAATTGGCAATACACTGTAGTCTAAAGTTAGTATAGTGGAGGCATTACTTTTTGTCTGTTTTTTTTGTGTTGGTATTTCTTTTTGAATTTCCTTTTTTGGCTCATTAGTAATAGTTTCATCTGTTTCAAATTCATCTGTAAAAAAAGAAAAAATTATTCCTAAGATTATCGGAATAACAAAAAAAATTATACAACCCCATTTCAGAATTTTTTTCATATTAATTAGTTTATTCTATTATCTTTTTGGTTCAAGCAAAATACAAAAAAAACGCCACTTTACATTTGACCTAAATTTGACCTTTAATTAAGAAAAAAAGATAGTTGAAAATGGCTTTTAACAGATGAGCCAATGCCGAGAATTGAACTCGGGACCTCTTCCTTACCAAGGAAGCGCTCTACCACTGAGCTACACCGGCTAGTGATTTAAAGAGCGGGAGACCGGGTTCGAACCGGCGACATTCAGCTTGGAAGGCTGACGCTCTACCAACTGAGCTACTCCCGCATTTTGGTGGGGAGAGCAGGATTCGAACCTGCGAAGGTAAAAACCAACAGATTTACAGTCTGTCCTCGTTGGCCGCTTGAGTATCTCCCCGAACTAAATATTTTAAAGAACTGAGCCGATGGAGGGACTCGAACCCACGACCTGCTGATTACAAATCAGCTGCTCTAGCCAGCTGAGCTACATCGGCTTTTATTTAAAAAAAACCCCGCATTTTGCGGAATGCAAATGTAAATATTTATTTCTTCAATAAAAATAAATTATATTTTTTTTTACCTGAAAGAAAAACTAAATTTTACTTATTTCTTGGATGTGTTTTTTTAAAAACTTTTTTGATTTCTTCTATTGATCTATTTGTATAAATTTGAGTTGCCGCAAGACTTGTGTGCCCAAGAAGGTCCTTAACCGAATTTAAATCAGCGCCATTATCCAATAAATGCGTTGCAAAACTATGACGTAATATATGTGGACTTTTTTTTAATTTTGAAGAATATTTAGAGAAATACTTTTTGGTAACCCTATTGACTAAATTTTCATATATTTTTTTACCTCTTTTTGTTATTAACAGAAAATCTACATCCTTGATGTAATTAAGTTTATTTCTTTCCTCTAAATAAGTATTTAATAATTGAACCATACTATTTAAAATTGGTATATATCTTTCCTTATTCCTCTTCCCTAAAACTTTAATCCTCCTATTTGATAAGTCAATATTATTTAGCTTTAAATTTATTAATTCTTGCCTTCTAACTCCGGTACAATAAAGAATTTCTAAAATTAAATTATCTCTGATACCTTCAAAATCTTTTCCGAAATTTTCAGAAGCTAATACATTTGAAACCTCTAATTTTGAAAATGGAATCTGAACAATTGATTTTGTCTTTAATGACTTGTGCTGATCTAACGGATTATTTTTATTGATTCCAACCTTTTTTAAAAATTTATATAAACTATTCAGAGAGGATATTTTTCTGTTGATTGTCTTGTTTGAGATTCCTTTATTAACTAGTAAAACAATCCAGGATCTGATTTGAGAATAATTAACTTTTTTTAAAGATGACTGCTGAAATTCATCATTAATAAATTTTTTAAATGAGTTAATGTCGTTTTGATACGCAACAATGGTTTTTTGAGAATAGTTTTTCTCAATTTTTAAATATTCGAAGAATTTATCCAAATCAATATTATCTAATATAAATTTAGAACAAGTATGTGAAAGAAAAAAAGGAATTAATTAGATTTCTTCTTGGTCTCGCAGTCTTTGAATATGTTGAGCTTTTTGAATTGTAGCTCTTCTTTTAACGGATGACTTGATAAACTCTTTACGGGTTTGTAATGATTTCTTGAGGCCAGTTTTATCGAACTTTCTCTTAAATCTTTTTAATGCCCTATCAATGTTCTCTCCGTCTTTAATTGGAATTATTAGCATATTACAAACCTCCTTTCTTTAAAATTCATGGCAAATATAAACTAAAAATATATTTATTGTATGAAAAGAAAATAAATTTATTTTTTTATTGCTTGTAAATATTTTTTTAATTCTTGCTTTACAATAGGAAATAAGAAATATAGACCAATCATATTTGGAAATACCATAGCAAAAATCATTGCATCGGAAAAAGCCCAAATTGAGTTCATACTTGCAGCTGCACCAATCACAACAAACACTAAAAATAAAATTTTATAAGTTAAATCTGCTGCTTTACCTCTACCAAACAAAAATTTCCAAGACTGTAATCCATAATAAGACCATGATATCATAGTTGAAACAGCAAATAGTACCACGGCTATTGTAAGAAATATATCAGATCCCGGAATATATTGAGCAAATGCTTTTTGAGTAATTCCTGCACCCTCGTAAACAACACCATCGATCAAAACTCCTCCCATTCCATCACCTCCATAAACAAATGCACCAGTAGAATTAAAAGTAATAATTACAAGTGCTGTCATGGTACAAATAACAACTGTATCTATAAATGGTTCAAGTAATGCTACTAAGCCCTCAGATGCAGCATATTTAGTTTTTACAGCAGAATGTGCTATTGAAGCAGAACCTGCACCAGCCTCGTTTGAAAAAGCAGCTCTTTGAAAACCAATCATTAACACTCCGATTATACCACCAGCTCCAACAGCGCTAGGGTTGAAAGCTTCTTTTATTATTAATGCAATAGCATCATCAATAAATGAAAAATTTACCAATAAAATATAAATACATGCTAAAATGTAAAAAAGTGCCATAATGGGAACGATTCTTTCTGTTACGGATGCAATCCTTTTAATTCCACCAATTATTATAATCCCGACTAAAATTGCCAAAATAATTCCAATTACTGCACCAGCGAATGTTGACTCAAAGCCCAATAGGTTCTTAATTACAATTGTTGCTTGATTAGATTGTGCAGCATTACCTCCTCCGAAGGAACCTCCAATACAAAAAATTGCAAAGAAAGACGCAGCAATTGTACCAAAAGTTTTAAATCCTTTGGATTTTAATCCTTTACTGATATAATACATAGGTCCACCATAAACAACTCCGTCTTCATCAACATCTCTGTAGTAAACACCAAGCGTACACTCTACAAATTTTGTAGACATTCCAAGTAAACCACAAATAATCATCCAAAAGGTTGCGCCAGGTCCTCCCAACGCAATAGCCAGTGCAACACCAGCAATATTTCCATTTCCCACAGTACCTGAAACTGCTGTTGCTAATGCTTGAAAATGAGAAACTTCGCCATCATTTTCATTGGAGCTGGTCTTTTCAATTTTATCATATTTACCTCTTACTACATTGATAGCTGTCATCAAATACCTAATATTTGGGAAAACAAAATATATGGTGAAAAATAAAGCACTACCAACAAGAAAATAAATTACAAACGGATAATCTCCAAATGGTAGTGAAACTGGATAAAAGACATATTTACTAAAAATATCAGAAATTGGCTGGAAAGCTTCATCAATTCTTTGATCTAATCCAATCTCTTGGGCATTTGAGTTTAAAGAATTTAAAAGAATAATAATTAACAAAAGATATCTTTTCATAGTAAGTAATTTAATAGAAGACAATATGAGGAAAAAAATAGATTTATGAAAATTAAATTACATGTAACCCATCTCACGCATCCAATTATCATTATAAATTTTTTTTAAATATCTGCTGCCATGATCATGAAATAAAACCACAACCAGATCATTTGAATTAAACTCGTCGGCTAACTGTAATACCCCTTTTATAGCTGCACCAGCAGAATTTCCAAGAAACATGCCCTCATACTTTAATAATTTTCTACAATATAAAGCAGCATCTTTATCAGTCACTTTAGTGAATCCGTCTATTACATCAAAATCAATATTCAGAGGAATCATGTCTTCACCAATGCCTTCTGTAACATATGGATAAATTTCATTTTTATCAAAAATTCCAGTTTCATGATATTTTTTAAGAACAGAGCCATATGCGTCAACACCCCAAATCTTTATTTTATTATTTTTTTCTTTCAAGAATTTTCCAACACCTGAAATTGTGCCTCCTGTACCTACCCCAACAACAAAGTGTGTTACCTTACCCTCTGTTTGATCCCAAATTTCAGGGCCTGTAGATTCATAATGTCCCATTGGATTGCTCGGATTATCATATTGATTTACGTACCACGAATTAGGAGTTTTTTCTGCAAGTTTCTTAGAGACAGAATAATAAGATCTTGGATCATCAGCTTCTACATTAGTTGGGCAAACAACAACTTTGGCTCCATGAAGCTTAAGAATATCAATTTTTTCTTGAGATTGCTTGTCAGATGTTACAAAAATACATTTATACCCTCTTGTAATAGCAACAATTGCCAAACCCAAGCCCGTGTTTCCCGAGGTTCCCTCAATGATAGTTCCGCCCGGTTTCAACAAACCTTTGTTTTCAGCATCAATAATCATTTTCAACCCAATTCTATCTTTTACAGAGTTTCCAGGATTAAAAGTTTCGTACTTTGCATAAACTTTACATGGCAGCTTATTGGTAATTTTATTTAAAACTACCATTGGAGTGTTTCCAATTAATTCAGTAAGGTTATCAAAGTATTTCATTTAGTAACAAATATAAATTATAAGAATTATATTTTACTTCGATTAATCAAATTTAATTGTACTTCTTGGAACTATTTTTGAAATTGCATTAACTGGGAAAAAAATTGAAATTAAGCAAATAATAAACACTAAAAAATTAGCAAAAACAAAATCCATAAAACTAATTTCAAGTGGTAAAAAATCAACATAGTAAATACTAGGATCTAATTTAATTATTTTGAATTTTTTTTGAAAAAAGATAACTAGTACAGAAAATAAATTGCCAAAAATTAACCCTTTTGAGATTAAAAAAGAAGCGATGAATAAATAATATTTTCTAATTGAATTATCGGTAGCACCAAGCGCTTTCATAAGTCCTATTAAATTAACTTTTTCTAAAATTAAAATAATAATTATTGAAATAATGTTGATCACTCCAATGAAACTCATTATGAAAATTATGATTAAATTATTTTTGTCAAATAATTTAATCCACTCAAATACAGAAAAAAATTTATCAGAAGTTGTTACAATATCGTAATCTGAGCTAGTTTCATCATATATTTCATTAGAAAAATTTTCATTATTGAAGAGACTTGTTAAATGAACTTCCAAAGATCCAACTTCATTTTCTTCCCAATTGTTTATTCTTTGAATATGAGTATAATCCCCAAGTAAATACGTTTCATCCATTTCTTTGAACCCAGTCTCGAAAATACCAGAGATGGTAAAGACTGAAATAAAAGGTTTTTTTTGTGATTCTCTTGAAAATAAAATTTCGATTTTCTGATCCAAATCAACATTAAGTCTATTTGCTGTACTTTTTGAAATTAAAATCTCTTTTGAATATTTATTACTGATCTTTGGAGCAGTTCCCCGGATTATATATTTTTTTATTCTTGAAAAATCATAATTTGAATTAACACCCTTGAAAATTATTGCATCAAATTCAGTTAATGTTCTTACAATACAAAACTCCTCAATAATTTTTTCAACTTTCTGAACCTCTGGTTTTTGAATAATTTTTGAAAGTAATATACTATCGGGAGATATAGGCATTGGCTTCGATCCTAATTCAAAGTTTCCATAACTCTGAATTTTTAAAAACCCGTTTAATGAATATATTTTATCCTTGATTTCATTTTGCATTCCATTAGTAACCGCCATTGAAAAAACAATTATAATTAGACTCAAAGAAATTGCGGAAATTCCTATTTTTATTATTGGAACTGAAATAGTATTTTTATTGGGAATACTCTTAATTATTCGTTTCGCTAAAAAATGCTCAAGATTCAACATCTTATTATTTATGCTTTGTCAATTTCCGTTTTTTCTTTCGGCAGTGATCATAAAAGAAATAAATCTAATGTTATTGTTGGCGCAAACCAAATATTAGAATATCAAAATATTATCAAAAATAAAAGAATTGGTATCATTGCTAATCATACATCAGTAATTTTTAAAGATAATGGTGAATATACCCACCTAGTTGATAGTTTGATAAGTTTAAATTATCACATCAAAAAAATATTTGCACCAGAGCATGGATTTGGAGGCACCAAACCAAATGGTGAAAATATAAATGACGAGATTGATGAGGATTCTGGATTACAAATTATTTCATTGCATGGAAAACAAAGAAATTATGGTGAAATTAAATCCGAAGACCTAAAGGATATTGATATTTTAATTTTTGATCTTCAAGATGTAGGAGTTAGGTTTTACACACATCTTTCAATACTACACTATGCGATGTTAGCATCTTCCGTCAACGATATTCCAATTATAGTATTTGACAGGCCAAATCCAAATTCACATTATGTTGATGGGCCAATATTAGATCTCAAAAATAAAAGTTTTGTAGGATTACACCCTGTGCCTATTGTATATGGCTTGACAATTGGTGAATACGCAAAAATGATTAATGGAGAAGATTGGTTGGGTCTTAATACAAAAGCAGACTTAAGTGTAATTAAATTAAAAAATTACAATCGTAATGAAATATATGAACTACCCATAGCTCCATCACCAAATTTACCTAATTCTAAAGCAATTAACCTGTATCCCTCTCTGTGCCTTTTTGAAGGCACAAATGTTAGTGTTGGTAGGGGAACTAATCTACAATTTCAGATTTATGGTAGCCCTAATCTTAATAAAAAAACAAATGAATTCTATTTTACACCAAAAAAAAATATTGGATCTAAATATCCGAAAAATGAAAATATTCTATGCTTTGGAAAAGATTTAAGATCAGAAAAAGTTTTGAATGAAATTAATCTTAACTATATTATTGATGCCTATAATAGTTCAAATAATAAAACTAACTTTTTTAATAGTTATTTTGTTAAACTTTCTGGTAATGAGAATCTTAAAAAGAATATTGTTTTAGGTAAAAGCAGTGATGATATCAAAAAGGAATGGAAGGAAGGAATTGATACATTTAAAAAATTAAGAAAAAAATACTTTTTATATTAAAAAATGCAAAGACAATTAGTTGATTTTAAAAACGTGACTATTCAAATTGATAGCCAAAAGTATTTTAATGATGTTAATATGTCCATTGAAAAGGGAGAATTTGTATTTCTAATAGGGAAAACTGGTTCTGGAAAATCATCTTTATTAAAGTCAATATATGGAGAAAAAAAAATAATTGAAGGTGATGCATTTATATCTGATTTTAATTTATGTAAGTTAAAAAATGATAAAATACCCGTTTTAAGACGAAAAATCGGAATAATTTTCCAAGATTTTAAGTTATTAAATGACAGAAATGTGTTCAATAATCTCGTATTTGTATTAAAGTCAACTGGCTGGAAAAAGAAAGAATTAATAGAAGAAAGAATTATGGAATGTTTAGAAAAAGTCCATATAACCAAATTGAAAAATAAACTAACTAGCCAATTATCTGGTGGCGAAACCCAAAAAGTTGCTATTTGTAGAGCTTTACTTAATAATCCCGAAATTATTATTGCTGATGAACCTACTGGAAATTTAGATCCTGTGAGCAGTATTGAAATAATGGAAATTTTAAAAGAAATTAATAAAAATGGTAATACAATATTAGTTGCAACGCATGATTTTGAGTTATTAAAAAAGTATGGAAACAGATTCATGAAATGTACAAATGGTAACATTGAACTTATTGAAAAGAAAAATTTAAAATTGGAAAATATATACAAATGATTTCTGTCCTAATTCCATGTTATAATTTTAATGCATACCCACTTGCTTTAAAATTAGAAAAACAAGCTCTTTTACTCGATGTTAGTTTTGAAATAATATGTTCTGATGATGGATCATTTTCTTTAAAAAATGAGGAAAATCAAAAAATAAATCTACTAACCAATTCAAAATTTATAGAACTAAAAAAAAATATAGGCAGAATTCAAAATAGGATTTTTCTCGCTGAAAAAGCTCAATACGAATGGCTTATTTTTCTTGATGTTGATTCTGAGCCAAAAAAAAATGATTATTTAAAAAAATATATATCCAAAATTGGTAGCTCAGATTTTGTTTTTGGGGGAAATGAGTTTAAATATAATGAGAACAAAAAATTTTCTCTTAAAAATAAATTTGCTAAACATAGAGAAACCAAAAGTTCCCCTGTTCGAAAAAAAAAGCCCTATAAATATATAATTTCAACAAACTTCATGGCTAAAAAATCTAGTTTTTTAAGTTGCTATTCAAAGATTAAATATAAATCATATGGAAATGATTATATCATTGGTTCTATTCTTCAAAATGATAATATTTCAATTTGTCATATTGATAATTTCACTATAGTTTCTATTAATGATGATAATGAACAATTTATTCTAAAATCCAAAGACGCGTTAAAAAATCTATATAAAAATTACTCAGATGGGAACTTAAGAAAAAATAGTATATCCATACTTAGAGCATTCTCCATATTGGATAAACTTAAAATGTGCAAAGTCTTTTTAACAATTACTAATCCACTTGAAAAATTCATTTTCAAAAAAATAAATACCAAAAATCCTAACCTTATTTTATTTGATATATTTCGATTGAGATATTTATGTTCTATTAAATATGCTTAAACTGAATAAATCTTTTATAATCTCTAAAATAGTCAGATTCGTCAAAATAATCAGAAGCCAAAACAAGACATATCGCTCCAGCAGAGAAATTTTCCATTTCTCTCCAAATTCCATTGGGTATAAATAACCCCTTGTTTGGCTTATTTAATGTAAATGTTTTTTTTGAAGATCCATCATCAACTATAACATCAAAACTACCACTCAAAGCGATTAAAAATTGATTTAGCTTTTTATGAGCATGGCCTCCTCTTGAGCCATCACTTGGAACATCATATAAATAGTAAACTCTTTTAATTTTGAATGGAATTATATTTTTTTCAACGAATGAAAGATTTCCTCTACCCTCAGGATCAGAGATTTTCGGAATACTAATTATTTTTAAATTTTTAATATTACTCATTAATAATTTTATACTTTTTTATTCCATTTAATCCAGCTATAAACTTAACAATAATTTCATGAAATTTAATCTTACCATTAATTAAAAGTAGAGATATATGATGTATCAATTTTAAATATGCAATATTCCCATAATATTTGCTAAAAACTGCAGATCTTGCAAATATTATTTTGTCACTTCCAGCATTTTGACCAGAACTAAGTTCTTTATGTGTTAAGATAATCTTTTTTGAAGCTACCAGATTTAATTTTTTATCTAATGCCTCTCTTAAAAAAATATATTCATCAGCAGTTTGAAATACAGATCCAAGACCAAATAATGGATCAAAAAAAACTTTTTGATCTATTATCTTAACTCTTTTAAATGCAATTAAAAATGAATTTATATAAGCAATTGTGTTATAATTATGAATGGTTTTATCTGGGTATTTTTTAAATAGTTTGTTAAATTTATTATTTGCTCTAAAAGTGATTATGTCAGCATTTTTTTCAGTTTGAAATGATTTGATAATAATATTTGCAAAATTTTTTTCAAAAACTACATCATCATCACAAATTAAACATATCTCAGCATCAGATTTATTTATTGCGAAATTTCTACTATTTGATAAACCATTGGATGGAATATTGTAATAAACAAACGAATATTTTTTGTGTAAAGGTTTGAAATTTATTTCTCTTTTGGTCTGATCAACTAATAAAATACTAAATTGATCAGCATCACATTTATGAAACATCTCATCTAAAAAATTAAAATTTTTCTTACCTTTTGAAGAAATCAGTAATTGTAATATTGGTTTTTTTTTGCTTTGATTTAACATCAAAATTTTAATTAAATAGGATACTATACAATATAATGAAAATCTTACTCTTAGGAGAATATAGCAATTTACATAATTCACTAAAGCAAGCTCTTCTCAATATGGGACATGAAGTTTTACTGGTTGGTAATGGAGATGGTTTTAAAAAATATGAAACTGATATCTTAATTAAATCTCACTTAGCAGATTACTCATTATTTAACCTGATAGCAAGGATATTCATGAAAATATTTAAAATTAATATGTTTGATATTGAAATTTATTTTAGAGCCAAAAAAATATTAAGAAAGTTACGTGGTTTTGATGTTGTTCAACTAATTAATGAAAACTCATTTAAAACATCACCTTTATTAGAGATCAAACTTCTGAAACAAATATTTCAAAATAATAACAATATTTTTTTGCTTAGTTGTGGTGTTGACAGCGTAAGTGTAAAACATGCTATGTCCAAAAAATTAAAGTATTCAATTTTAACCCCTTTATTTGAGGACGCAAGCTTGAAAAAGAAGTATGAACCAATTTTAAAATATGACAAAGAAAATTATTTAGCTTTAGGAAAGTTTGTACAGAAAAATATCAAAGGAATTATAAGCTCAGACTTAGATTATCATATTCCTTATTTAAATAAAAAAAAGTATTTAGGAATGATTCCAAATCCAATAAATACTCAAAAAATTAAATATTATGGAATTAATAAATCTAAAAAAATATCGATTTTACATGCGATTAATTCAAGTAATAAAATAAAAAAAGGAAACAGTTTTTTTGAAGAAGCTCTAAAAATTATTGATGAGAAATTCAAAGATAAAATTAGTATTATTACAACATATGATCTTCCATATATAGAACACCTAGAAAATTTAAAAAAATGTGATATCCTACTGGATATGGTCTATGCATATGATCAGGGGTACAACGCATTAGAGGCAATGGCAATGGGTAAAATTGTTTTTACTGGTGCAGAAGAAGAATGGCTAAAGCTATATAATATAAAAGAGGATACAGTCGTTATTAACGCAGTACCTAATAGCATCAGAATTGTTGAAAAACTAGTTTGGCTAATAGAAAATCCAAAAATGCTAAAAAATATTTCAGTAAACGCAAGAAAATTTATTGAAAAAAACCATGACTTTGAAAAAATTGCTACAAAATATATTAAAACTTGGGAAGACTAGATAAACATTTTTTGCCTGATTTCTTTATCCCCGGTGCAGCTAAATGCGGAACAACAACTCTACATGATTTGTTCGAAAAACACCCGCAAATTTCTATGTCAAAAATCAAAGAACCAGGGTATTGGAAAAGTAAAAAACATAATGATTTTTCAGAATTGGAAATATCAAATTATAAGAATTTATTTACAAATAAATCTGTTTTGAACGGCGAATCAAGTACAGCATATATGTTTCATGATTCATTTATCAAAAACATCAAAAAACATTATAAAACTTATCCAAAATTTATTTTTATTCTTAGAAATCCAATTGATAGATATGAATCCCATTTTAATTGGATGAAGGGGCTAGGTTTAGAAAAAAATAATATTGATAATAATATTTCAAATGGATGTAT
>CACKQW010000013.1 GCA_902602415.1 uncultured Bacteroidota bacterium
GTTCGTAAACAAAATTCTATCAATGATAACTTCACCTGCTGAAGGTAAAGGGGGCCCCTCACCAGCACTTTCAACCAATTGTAACCACCAATTAGCGTAAGTTCCATTCCAGTTGGTCATCTCAGAAAGGTTCAAATATATTAATTGCTCACCTGGCACCATATCAGAGCCAGCAAATTGGTTCCCACCATTTGGAGATACAAAAGTAACCCTGTTTTTAGGAGAATTATTTGTTAAATTAATTTCCACATATTTATAAGCATCCGCATCTACACTGTAAACTCCACTTTGTTCAAATTTTGGATAAGGGCTGTTTGCACTGATGTTTGCTACTATTGACCCAGCATTTGGCTGTGATAAAGAAACACCGTTACCACCAATAAAGCCTTCCGCATCCGAGGGATCATCAAAGGTATAATCCGTTCTAGGCGTGGATGGAATTGCATCAACTATCTCAATGTGATCAATCAAGATATCACCTGAATATACGTTGTTGTTAACTCCTCCTCCTTGCTTGAATCTAAAATTAACTTCATTAACAGTTCCATTCCAGTTGGCACTACCACCCACATTGATGTAGTGCGTTACAAAACCTTCATCATTTGGACTAATACCATCAAAAGGAGTATAAGTATTATTCCCGTTTTTATTTATGATGACAACAACTTTAGTGTTTGCAGTAAGGTTTTGCATTGTTACAGCGAAGTAAGTACCGGGGCTAGTATCAATCTCAACATTACTAATTTTTAAATTTGGATTGGAAGAGCCACCGTTACCATCCTCATTTGGACTATTAATTGAGTATGTTAAATAAGAGTCGCCAACGGCAAGTGTTGTATAGTTACTTGCTACAAATCCGTGATCCGTTCCGTTAAAATCCCATGGAGGTAAATCCTGAGAGAATAAGCTAAAATTGAAAAACATCATTAAAGCTATAACGATTGAGTAATTTTTATTCATAATTTGTGTTTTTATTTATTGTTAGTATTTATTTAAAAATTTTAATGTCATCCAATAAGAATGTAGCACCTTCAGTCATATACCAAAACTTAATTTGATTATTTTGACTTTTTCCTTTCACAGTGAAAGCATGAGTGTACGAAGTCCAGTCCTTACTTAACTTAAAGTCTTTGCCTTGAAAACTTCCCTTGATATCATTTTGTAGAACAAGTTTTATTTTCCCGTTTCCGTTAACCTCTTTCGCATGAAAAACGACTGTTACTTTTTCCCCATCTTTACCCTTAAACTTCTGGTTATACTGAGTACTTAAAAACCATCCCTTATCACCAAGTCTATGCGTTTCAATTTTTAACGCTTTTTCGCTACCAGGGTTTGTGTCAAAATCCTCAATGGAAAAGGTAGCATCCGCGCCATTTCTAGCGCTGTTGTTCCACCACCAGAATTTACCTTCAGCACTTACGCCTTCAATATCTGAGTTTTTTAACATCAACTCTGACTGAGCATTTAACTCAACAAAAAAGAGAGTTGTAAAAATTGCAAACAAGAAAAGCTTTACAAAGTTCATTTAAGTTAGTTTATTGAATACTATAAAAATAAGAAATAATTCGATTACAAAAAAGTTGGAAATTTTTAGTTTTTAATAACAGAAATTGTTCTCTTTGAATTATTGCTTACATCACTAATTACAACCAAATATAATCCTCTTTTTAAAGAGGAAATATCCGCAAGCGTTTCACTGTTGTTTTCAATGTTTTGAAAAGGTATTTCAACGACTCTTCCCAAGAGATCATACATAGTAATTAGTTCATCACCCTTAAGATTTTTAATAAAGATATTTTCAGAAGATGGATTAGGAAATAGAGTTACATTTTCAATGTTACTTTCCGAAATAGAAAGTGGATCAATAACTTGGAATGTAATTTCAAGAGATGAAGAATTTCCATAGTCATCTGTTACGGTGTATGTTTGCGTATAGTATCCTACAGTATTGCAATCTATTTCATCTCCCGTAATAAACGGTACAATTTCTTCAATGGGTCCACAATTATCATCATCATAACCGATGACGGGTTCAGGGTTATAATTTTCACATCCCAATTCTATTACAGTATATAACTGAAGCCATCCACCTAACGAAGGCCAAAACGTCAGAGCTGGTGGGGTAGTGTCTTGCACAACGACTGTTCTTATTTCGGATGAAGTGTTCCCAGAACTATCTGTTGCAGTGTAAATTACTTCATACGTTCCAACCTCAGTTGCACTAACACCATTAGAAATATCTACGGATATATTTCCTTCAACATCATCTATTGCCGATGCACCAGGATCTGTAAATCCACTTCCACATTCAATGGTCATTGGATTATCTCCATTAAGTGTGATTACAGGAGGAGTGGTATCAATCGTTTCTTCAGTATATTCATAAGCTCCAATATCAATAATATCCCCCGAAGAATTAAAATCAACGGGCGGAGAACCTTGCACAACTAAAGAAAAATCGTCTATGTAATACTCAGCTCCAACACCATTTACAACAGAGGGGCCTTTAACATAAACAAACATATTATTTTCCTGTTCATAAGTAAAATCTCCACTAACCAAGGTCCACTCTTGATCGGAAACCTGAACTTGATCGGTTACGTTAACATACTGATTTGTATCCGTATTTTTTATCGTTATTTGTGAGTTTCCTGTTTCTCCCTCAGCTAATTTGACCCATACATTAAAAGTATACGTTTCCCCCACTGTCATCATGCCGCTTAAAACAAGCCTTGGGCTATGCCAATTTGCAGTTCTATCCTTAGTCAGCAGGCTCTTTTCCCCTGTCAGTGCTGTATCCTCACTAATTTCAATAGTAGCGCCAAAAGATGACCAGCCTCCTGTGGAATCTTCAAAAGTAGTCGAGGAAATTCCCGTTGTACTTATTGGACGTGGATTATCATCATAATCATCCTCAGGCCCATAACTTGGGTTACCAGCATCTATAGCTGGAGAGCCCTCCAAAAGCGTAAAGTCTGTTGTTGCAATATCAATTTCACCCAATACTTCATTGGGCGCCATTGTAAACATTGGGTCTAAATTTATTAAATTGTTTTGTTCGTTTGCTGGCCAAGCATAATTACCATTTACCAAGAGGTTATTGACGGCAACTCTTGTACCGCTAACATTATTAAGTTGGAGCGCAGAAAATTGGTTATCTCTAGTCATGATAATGTTATTAACCACTGTAGCATTTTTAACATTATTTGCCTTGATCCCCCCAACCTTTTGACCTCTGTGGGCTGGGTTCCCTTCTTCAACAGAAAGGTCTTGAATAATCTCGTGAACCCCATTAAAGTATAGTGTGTTGTTTTGATAAATTGCAGAGGCTGACTGAGAATGATCAAAGTTAATTCCATTCTTACCGTTGTTCACGCAAATATTATTCTCAAAAAGAAAAGTGCCGTTATAACCAGGATCACTTCTCGTTACATAGATACCCTGACCATCCAATATGTTGTTGTAACTAGCAGTCCCATAATTTGGATTTGTGTTTCCCGAGTTATCCGGAAGCTGGGTAACATAAAAAGGGATTCTATTCCAATTATTATATACTAGATTCCCGCGAATGATCATTTTTATATTACTACCATTATCTCCATCTTCTGAAATTGTCTCGGCAAAAACTATCGCACTAGACGCAGAGGAAGTCCACCAATTTGAATTGTAAACAATATTGTCTTCTATGGTAATGTAGTCACTATCATTAAATCTTATGGCTGAACCAGGTGTGTCGTGTACAATATTATTTCTAATAATTACGTGCTTATGAGCTCCATAACCTCCCCAAATTCCCTTTCCTCCAAAGTAAGAGTTGTTATAATTTGTAGAGCTATCACCATCTTCCGCACACAGAATTTTATATTCCCTGTCTGCAATCGCCATTGAATAATCAATATCTTGAGAGGGGCCTTCCACTTCGAATCCCTCAATAATTATATAGTTCATGTTATTTGAAATAATAATTCCTCCTCTGCCGTCAAACTTTATTTTTGGTGTGTGGCCTGGATAGTTTCTAAGGGTAATATAAGCATCTTCAGTTCCTGATTTATTCACAGTTGCCACATGAGGGTTACTCATATTGGTATTGGTAGAGGGATCGACTGTTCCAAAATTATTATTGGTGTAAACACCTTCCATTACATACACGGTGTCTCCAGGATTCAGCATCGAAATCCCTTTATTAATGGATTGAAATGGAGCACTTTCAGTCCCAGCATTTGAATCGGATCCAAGTGACCCAGAAACATAGTATTCAGATTGTGAGAAAGCTCCATAGCTAATCAATATAGCTACCGTGGTAATGACTCTAAAAATGTATTTTTTCATATTAATTAATAATTGGATCTTGATCAACAAAAGCTCTCATTGCTTTTAACTTCTGACTATAATATTTCACCAATTCTAAATTACTTGATTTTTTTGAGATATCTTCATTTTGTTTTCTATCATTATTCATGTCATAAAGCATATTTCCAAGATATTGTCCATTTTCAACAAACTCTGTGTATGAATAATCTTTATCTATGACCGCCTCACCCTGTTTGTATCTTGTGTAAATTTCTTTTTTTAACTCAACAGATGAATCTTCTAAAACTGAAACTAAACTTTGGCCTTGAAGATAACTAGGCGCCTCTATTTCAGTTAACTCACACAAAGTTGGATAAATATCCACAAGCTCTGCAAAAGAATCCGTTGGAATATTGTTGGAAAACTTTGAAGATGATATAATAAGGGGCACATGTACTGCCTCATAGAATGTGCTATGCTTACACCAAAAACCATGCTCCCCCAAAAAATACCCATGATCGCTCCACAGTACAATTGTGGTGTTGTCCCTGAGGCCGAGATTATCAAGGGCATCTACTAATTCTCCAATTAATACATCCATGTAAGAAACACTTGCAAAATAACCATGAATTAGATCTCTCGATAAATCGTCACCAAGCGGGCCATTAGCAGGAATATTTAAATAATTTTTTCTAAGCTCAGCCGAATTGTGTTGCGCCTCAATTGCAATATCGGGTGAATTTTTTGGCTGAAAGGGGTTATCGGCTAACTCAATTTTTTCATGCTCATACATATCCCAGTATTTCTTTGGTTGAATAAAGGGCAGGTGTGGAGAAACATATCCAATTGCAAGAAAGAAAGGTTTTTTGTTTTCTTTCAAGTCCTTTAATTTTTCAATAGCCTTTAGCGTGATTTTGCCATCGTGATAAGCATAGTCACTGACCTCTGGGTACTCAATGATAGGATTTTTTTTGCCATACTCACCCCGCTCCGCATTATCCCTCATCTCTATAGCTTTTGGATCTTGAAAATCAGCTTGCTCAGCTCTTTCACCAATCTCTGTCCAATGCTCACCAAAATCATCATTGTGGTGATAAATTTTCCCATAGGAAATTGTTTCATATCCATTATTTTTAAAAAGTTCATTTAATGAAATTGCATCCGGAACATCTTTAGCAGCACGAGTGGAAAAATCATTAAACCTTTTTTCGCTAGGGCGAATTCCCGTCATTAAACTAGCACGACTCGCTCCACAAACTGCAATATTGGTAAAAGCATTATTAAATTGTACACCCTCAGAAGCAAGTTTGTCAATATTTGGCGTAATCATTTTTGAATCCCCGTAAGAATTAATACTAGGCTTTAAGTCGTCAATAGAAATGAATAATATATTATGTTTTGTTTCTTCATTTTGACATCCGGTAAAAAGGGCTAACCCAAAAAATAATATTAAGATCAATTGTTGTGTTTTCATCAATTTTGATTTAGAGTTATGTTAGAGGCTTTGAAGCCTATTCTTATCGCTCTCGCGGCAATTTGTTGATCTTCATTAATACTCAATGGCTTGTGGTAAAACTCCCAGCTATTACTTCCAATATTTTCATCCAATTGATATCCAATGGATGCACCTGGGGTAACTGTAGTTAAACTTAGCAACCCGTCGCTGTTCAATGAAAATACCACATCTTCAGTTACTGGTTGTTTCATGTCAGGCCAAAAGGATTTTACAATTTCATTTTCAGGTAAAAACCCCTTGTCGTCAATTTCAATTTGCCATGCGGAAAGAGCATTTCTTAACTCAACTAACTTGTCCATATATTCAGGGTTCGTCGCTACATTTTTAACTTCATAAGGATCCTCTTGTAAATCATATAGCTCTTCCACTTCTTTGGTTTTCATGAAGATGTAGGACGCATCCCCATCCAATTCTCCTTGGCTATCCATTTGAATTAATTTTGAATTCATTGGTATTCTTTCACGATATTTATTTCTATAAATTAAAGGAAGCTCAGGCATAAAATTCTTAATATATACAAACCTGCCATCCAGTACAGATCTTTGCATATCTGTACTCTCATCAAACCTATCCGCAGTACCAAAAGCATATTTTCTGGGCTGGTCTTCAAATGGGCCAGCAAATGCCTTTCCATCATAATGTGCAGGTGGTTCAATATTTAAAAGAGACAATACAGTCGGGGCTAAATCCATTAATGAAACAATTCTGTCTTCAACTTTACCAGCCATTTTCTTGTCCGGATATCTAACAATTAAAGGAACATTTAACCCACTATTCCCAACCGCCCTCTTTTGACGAAGTAGGTTGCCACCGTGATCACTCCAAAACATAATTATTGTAGTTTCTAATAAGCCATCCTCTTCTAATTGGCTTAACAACTCGCCAACTTTTTTGTCCATTGCTTCAATATTAGAATACTTTCTAGCAATATCCATACGAACCTCAGGAATATCGGGAAAATAATCAGGTATAATGACATCTTGAGGGGCCACTGTTAACGCCTCGTTACTCCTTTGCCAAATTCTAGATTCATGTGTTAATAGTGAATTCCATACATAAAAGAACGGTCTGTCTTTAGGGGCATCCCTAAAGCTAACAGTAGAAGAAACCTCGTCCCAGGAAGTAAACGGACTATTAAATTGATAATCACACTTAAAATTATTTGCACAGTAATAGTCATTGCTTCTTAAAATTTCTGTAAATGGCTTCACATGTTTGGGGGGGACCACTTCGTACTGGGGTATATTCACACCAGCTTTGTCTATCACTCCAATATCTTGTTTATAGGAAACCTCTTCGGGTGTTTTAAAGTTATGATAATCGCCCGTTCTCATATTGTGAGCACCAAGTCTGGCAGAATACATTCCTGTAATTATAGAGAACCTGCTTGGCGCGCAAACACCAACAGTTGAATACGCATTTTTATAAAGGACCCCCTCTCTTGCTAATCTATCCAAATTGGGAGTTTTGATTATTGTATTTCCGTAAGCACCTAGTATGGGGCCCATGTCCTCACAGCTAATCCACACAACATTTAACGGCTTGTCTACTTTTTTTTCAGTAACACAGGAAAGTGTTAGTAAGCAAACAAATACTGATAATAAAACTTTTCTATTAATAATGTAGTCTGGCATAATCTTCCTCTTTTAATTTACCAACTAATTTTTCCGGAACGGTATTCCACTTTGAATTTTTGTCTAGAGGATGTAAAGTTGGCTTTATTAAAGTTGCTGGGTTATTTATTATAAAATCATTTTGATCATTCATCCATTTTGATAAAACTTTCAACAAATGTTTTTTTTGCTTACTATAATTTTTTTTGTTCGCTAAATTTTCTTGCTGATAGGGATCTTTCTTTAAATCATATAACTCATAATGAGGGATATCGGGAAAAGATTTTGCTGAGCTTTCAATAAATGCATTTACCACTTCATTATTACCCAAATTAGATTTGTAAACTTCAATGGAATTATAATTAACAATCAATTTATATCGTGAATCTCTCACAGACCTAGAAGGGAAAATTTTACAGCCTCTAATATTTTGTCTTGTAGAAACTCCAAACAAATAATCATTTACTTTTTCTTTACTTCCTTGTAAAGTTTGGTAAAAACTTCTGCCATCAATATCCTCAGGAATTTTAGTATTTGTTATTTCTAAAATAGTTGGCAAAACATCTACCAAACTAAGCATCGTTTCTGAAGTTGAATTTGCTTTAATTTTTGACGGCCATCTCGCAATGAAAGGCACTTTTAGTCCCTGCTCTTGCAAACTCCATTTTCCAGAAAGCCCATGGTCAGATGCATAAATAAATAAAGAATTTTCTTTTAAATTATGCTCATCTACCATTTTTAAAACCTCACCTAGCTGATCATTATCATCTTCAATATTTTGATAATAACCTGGCTTATGATTACCAATATAATTAGGGTCATAAGGAAGTTTATAGATATCCGACTTTGTGTATTTCGTGTTTTTTGGATAGGGTCCATGAGGAAAATCAGAAGCTAAAATCAAGCAAAATGGTTTCTTCGCATTTTGCAAATAATCATCTACTTTTTCTAGAGGCAAATATCTGTTATTGACTTTTGGAAAATAATGAGTCCAATCAAATACACTATTTGGTTTAACATGACTTTTCCCTGCTAATACTACCTCATAGTCAGATTCTTTTAATAAAGAAGCTATAGTTTGAATATTTGGTTTCACGCCAATATGATTTGCCATGCACCCATTTTTAACAGGGTACATTCCTGTGAAAATTTGTGATCTGCTAGGGGCACAAATAGCTTGTGAAGAGTAAAAGTTAAGAAACTTCATACCCTCACTAGCTAGCTTATCAACATTCGTTGTAACTACGTTAGGGTTCCCGTATACTCCATAATCTAACTGGTCTTGATCATCCGCTAAATAGAAAATAATATTTGGTTGATCTTCATTATTTCCTGATTGAAGCAATGAGGTAACACTTGTAATACCCAAAAAGATAACAATTAATAACACTGTTAAATAAAACCTTTTTTGGGCGCTCATTTTTTAATTAATTTTTTTGTTGAGACCAAATTATTTTGGTTTGACACTTTCACAAAATAAACTCCTTTCTTATAGCTTGAGATATCTAAACTGTGTTCAGAAACTTGCTCTAAATTCAACTCATGAACTTTTTTACCAGTTAGGTCCAAAATAATAATATTATAATCTCCTATTTCCTCAAACTTTAAATTTGTGTTGAAATCAGAGGGGTTTGGGTATAATTCAAACAAAGAACTATAATTTCGACTTATTTCTATTTGATCACTTGATAGTGTTCCATCCAAATCGAAAACAAAAGACGTTAATGACAATTCAGGCAGGTAGGCTGTAAAATATCTGTCATAATAATTTAACGATGTCTCTTCCACAACGGTGAACTCGTTTTGTATTCCATTGTCAGTAAGAATACGGGTCATCGATGTAGCTTTTTTTGGAATATCAATAGAAAGCTCTGTATTATATCCTTGATTAAAAACTTGAAGCACAAGCTTTGACTCATCCGGAGCAATAAACGCCCCAACGTAAATGTTATTTTGTAATTCTTGAGAATTATTTTTAACGACACGGTAATCTTTTTTTACAAGGTTAGAAAAATGCTTGAAGGTGTAATATCTCTTTGGTAAAATTATTTCCCCAACAGGTGTCCAAGCAACTAGGCTCGAATACCCATCATCGTCTGCTTGTTCATAAAACAAATGCATCATATACGCTGTCATACCTCCTTCATTAAAGCCTCTCAATATCCACTTAATGTAATTTGCCGCGTCAGTCATTGACTGATCCATACTGTGCAATGATGCTGATTCAGTTACCCAAACCGGCTTACTATTTGCTGCATCCTTTAATGAACTCCAATTAGCATTGTGATTTGGGTCTGCATAAGTATGGGTGCCTACTATATCAACAGCATTTTCCACAGCTTCATTTTGAAACATCTCGTTTATGTAATTCGTTGCTGAAGTATTTTGGTTTTGAGACTCCACCCTAAAACATTCAGGGGAAACAATTTTAATGTCATTTAATCCCATATTTGCAAGCCTTGCGTCGAGATTTGTTAATATACTCGACAGCTCAGATGGTGTGGTATTCATGGACTCATAAGCAACCTCATAGTCGGGTTCATTAGTTGGGGAAATAGCCGTTACGTCAATTCCATAACGTGCCTGCATTCCGTTTATAAATGCTATCAAAAACTCGCTAAACTCTGCTTCACCGCCGGAGATTAGGGTCCCTCCTCCGTTATGTTGACCATTCGTTTTTAGCCATGGTGGTGCACTATTGCAATTGCCTATTACATGATCGAAACCATTTACACTTAAGTCAAAAGCATTTTGCAAAGCCTCTCCAACATATCTTGTCCGCCAATTTCCAGGCTCACTATCATACCTGGTCCAATCTAGCTGGGATTCATCTAATGAGTAAGGGTCATCATTGTCATTTTCAGGCTCCAGGTCGTGGTATACAAAAAATCGTATCATGTTCACCTCTAAATCTTGAAAGCAATATTCTTCAATTTGTTGTCTAAAAGAATCGTTTAATGAATATAATTGTTCTGTTCTTCTCTTGATACCTGCACCAAATCCATCAACTGTCTGATATTTTGCTTCCTGATCGAATAAAATTCTTTTTCCCGGCGATACACTTACTTCATCCAAAAAATAAGTTACTCCATCTTGCATAAACCAAAATCTTACGGAATTTTGATCGCTCGAGTTTTCAACAGTAAACGTATGGCTATACCTTTTCCATTCATTGGTAATCCAAATATTTTGGCCCTGATAACTACCACTTACTTCAGACTGAAAAACAACTTTTACTTGTCTAGAATCAGCCCCTTCAATTTTTGCGTAAAAAGTAACTGTGTATTCAAGCCCCCCAGTGACATGGAAGTTACCACTCTTTGTACTAGCATGCCAGCCATTTGCTCCCAATGTATTAACTTGTGCACTGAGCGCCTTTGTACTTCCTGTAACTAAAGCATCAGAAACTACTGAAAACGCAACATCCGCTCCGTTATTAGAAATGTATGTCCAATTTTGAAATAAATCTTCTTCAACATCTTCAAGAAAACCATTTTCTAATGGTAATTGATTTTGTGAAAAAGAATTAAGGACTAGAAAGAAACAAAAAAATAATAATTTTTTAATACCTGTTAATTTTAATTAAAAAAACCTACCCTAAAATTTGATTTTAAAGGTAGGTTTTTCAAATTAGTCAATCAAATTATTTGAGTTGATTTCAACCAAAGGAATTAAAAGATTCATAACCTGCGATTCATCTTCACTTAATGTTAAATCAACCGCTGGATTGTGAAGTGGATTATAATTATGGAACAAAATAGTATTGTTCAAGAAATAGTCAAATCCTCTTCTTCGATTATTATGAGCATCTTCCCCTTCACCTAATACCTCAAATCTATACTCATACATAACTGCATTTCTAAACTCATCTTGACTTCCGTAATATCCCATTTGAGGAGTCATACCCACTCTGTTTAAAAGCTCATTAATATATCCTAGCTGTTCCCCATTATTAAGCTCATTTGATATTTCCGCTAACATTATTAGCAGTTCACCATATCTATATATGATAACATTTTGATCTCCATATTGATTGCTGTGTTGTGTATCTTTCTCAGTGAATTTAAACAAATAAGGATGTGCTTTATTAAATGAATTTCTATTTGGATCACTTGGATAAACTGTAACTGGATTTCCATTATCAGCACGGTTATAGGAGTGTAAATAAGTTCCATCAAGTCTTGGGTCCTCAGGATAATTATACACATGATGCTCATAAACATCTGCATGTACTCTAAACCACCCGAAATGCTGCCCTAATTTATATTTCCAAGGAGTAAAGTTTCTGCCCATTTGTGAATTAGCTGCCTGTTGACTGATTTGAAGCTCCCAAATAGACTCTACAGAATTTTCATTTGTATCTGTAAATAAAGAGCTGTAATCAGGTACCAATGAATATTGACCATAAACCTGTATAGCTTGATCATAAGCTAACTGCCAATAATCCATTTCTGACAACCCATCCTCTCTCAAATCTGGATTGGTTGCAAGTGTCATATAAACCTTTGCTAATAACATATTTGCTGCAAATTGCTTTGGATATCCTTCACCCGTAGTTCCATTCATTAAATTAATTGCCATTTGAGCATCTTCAACAACTTGAGCATAAACCTGCTTTGAAGTTGATTTTGCTAAGTGAAGGTTTTCATTATTTGGTAATGTTGTCCATAAAGGTATATCTCCCCAAAGTCTAGTGAGAGAAAAATATGACCATGCTCTAACAAAGTAAGCTTGTCCAGCTATGTCGTTAAATCCGAGCTCATCGGATGATGTAGGTTCCGCAACAGTGACAACATTGTCAATAGCACCATTACATCTAGCAATGGCTGCATACAAGCCACTCCAAGTATTTTGAGAGTCAATATCGTAGGTAGGCTTTAACGAATACAGATTTGCATTGTTGACATTATTCACATTATTCCCTCCATTTTTCCCTGTAGTAAACAAACCAGAAAAACCATTAACAACAAAAATCCTTTGCTCTTGAGCCCCGTAGCTTGTAAGCGCTTGATAAATTCCATCCAGGGCGCCTTTAGCAATATTAATATCCGAATAGACTGCATTTCCGTCCAAAAATATTGGATCCTCATCTAAATCACATGCTGTAAAAGCAAAACATAAAATTGATAATATTATTATTTTAAAATTTTTCATTTTTTTTAGAATTTAATTTATTAAAAAGTTAAAAGCCAATGTTAAGACCAAGAACAAAAGTTCTAGCGTTAGCTCTTCCATTCCAATCTACACCATTAATTAGACCGTTGTATAAAAAGCTTGAAATCTCTGGGTCATATCCACTGTAATCAGTTAAAGTAAATAAGTTTTGCCCAGCCACAAACATTTTTAAATTGCTTATAGATCTTATTTTATCTACGTCAAAATCATAGCTAATAGTTAAATTGCTTAGTCTTAAATAACTTCCGTCTTCAATGATTCTATCAGTCATGGCAGGCTGACCATTTGTAGTATATCCAATTCTTGGATAAACATTCGTTTCTGCATCTGGTCTCCAGGCATTATAATATGCATCAGGAGAAATATTTAAATAGATAAGACCCTCTGCATTATCAAGCTGTAGTAAATTACCATTTGCAATATCATTTCCATATACTCCATTAAATAAAACTCTTGCATTAAACCTCTTATAATTAAAGTTTAAATTAAAACCATAAACATAGTCTGGATTTGGGTTGCCGATAAAAGTTCTGTCTTTTAAATCAATTATCCCATCTCCATTTTGATCAACAATTTTAACATCTCCTGGAACAGCCGCAGATCCAAACACCTCAGGTAAAACATCATCCGATTGATATATGCCATCCGTTTCAAGTCCATAGAACATACTTGTTTCTTCACCCTCAACAAACACATTTGCTGGATATTTAAATATGTTACCTCTACTTATATTGTCTCCAAAATAAAACCTTCTTGGTTCTGCAATTCCATCAACATAAAAATCTTCAAGAGCCTGTGATTCAAGGTTTGTTATCTCTGTTTTGTTCCATGCGATATTCCCTCCTACACTAAAATTAAAATCTTCTTTGGAGATTATGTTGAAATCAAGCGCAAGCTCTACACCAGTATTTTTAATTTCCCCTTTGTTTACCAAAATACTCTGGAATCCAGAGGAAGTAGGAATATTGGACCTTTGCAATAAATCTTTAGTCGTTTTTGTGTAAATATCTAATGAGCCTGAAACAAAATCATTTGTACTGACAAAGTCAAAACCAGAGTTTAGCTGCTCTGTAGTCTCCCATGTCAAATCTGGATTTGCAACATTTTGTAAAGCGATAGGCACATTAGTTCCGCCTGACGCATTTCCGTAAAGATTACTAGAAACACCATAATTAGACAAAGTTCCATAAGATCCAATTCCATGGTTCCCAATCTGCCCCCATCCCATTCTAATTTTCAACTCATCTAATGGTGTGTTATCCAAGAGGCCAGACTGGTCCACTTGCCAAGCTAGAGCAACAGATGGGAAAAAACCATACTTATTGTTTTGCGCAAATTTTGACACCCCATCTCTTCTAAATGTTGCAGTCATAATTAACTGATTGTCCCATGCATAATTAAATCTTCCTAAAATAGAAAATATCTGTTGATCTCCTTTTATAAAAGTTAGAGGCTGTGTAGTAACTTGTCCAAAGGCAGGATTTTCTGTTGTAAATTGTGTAGTAACAAAGTCTTCAACAGCATATATATTATTTAATACATTTCTTACATCATATGTTACCCCTAAAACACTATTGATTCTATGCTTTCTTTTAAAAGTTCTGTTGAACCTTAAAAAGTTGTTCACTTGAAATGATGAGTTATTTAAACCGGTTATCTGTAAAGAACCATTGGCATTATTTCCTTGCCAAGTAGTTGTTCCAAAAAACCTTCTTCGTTCTTTTTCTCTTATATTTCCCCCAACTTTAATCTGATACCTTAAGCCTTGAATAGGCAGTTTATAAGTAAGTGCTAAATTCGCAATATATCTACTTTCTTTAGAAATATCTTTAAAATCATTGATCCATGAATATGGATTGGAAATATCTAAATCTTCACCAAAATCTTCAAACTCCTCAGTAATGATCGGTCTAAAGGAAATAAGATTTTTAATAAAACTTTGATTCGCGCTTCCAATTAAATCTCCCCCTTCAGCAAAATTAGTTGAACTTAAATAAGCGCTCATTCTAGCTTCCAATCTTAACTTGTCATTTAGGTCTTGATTGAAGTTTATTCTCATGTCTCCACTTTTAAAAGAAGAAGTTGGGACAACACCTTCTTGATTATCAAATCCAGCAGAAATGTAATAATTGCCTCCGTCAGTACCTCCCGACGCTGATGCACCAACCTTGGTACTAATTCCTTCTGTATACACCTCATCTTGCCAATGAAATAGTTGCGCTGGCGTGCCTGCAACTACACCTGTTGACTCAACGCCATATATGTCAAGGCCATCAACAAAATATCTTGGACCTAGACCATTATTAGCATTAACCTCATTTGCATATTCTGCAAATCCATAGGGATCCAAAACATTATATTTTTTAGTTATCATTCGAACTGAACTATTTGAGAAGCCTTCAATTTTTACTTTACCCTCCATTCCTTTTTTGGTGGTAATAACAACCACTCCATTAGCACCTCTTGAACCATAAATTGCAGTAGCTGATGCGTCTTTTAAAACTTGAATACTTTCAATATCTCTTGGGTTTATACCAGCAAGTCCATTTTGACTTTCCTGGCCAAGATTACCTACGCCAGCAGGTAAAACATCCTCGCCTGCAGATGAGATAATAACACCATCTACAACATACAATGGCTCATTATTACCTCTCAAGCTGTTTGTTCCTCTAATTTTAACACTGATACCTGCGCCAGGTGTTGCAGCATTTTGAACGACTTGAACCCCAGCAGCTCTTCCCTGTAGTAGTTGATCAATTGAATTTGATTGATTTGCTACCTCATCTTCGACCTCAACCGTTGACAAGGCGCCAGTCAAATCTTTTTTAAGTACTGATCCATAACCAACAACTACAACTTCTTCAAGCTGAGTAAGGTCAGGAATCATCATAATACTCATATTGTCAGTTCCTGAAACATCGATTTCCTGGGTCGTGTAGCCTAAATAAGAAAAAGTTAATTTTTTGGGCAAATTTGAGGGGATACTAATTGTGTAGTTTCCATCAAAGTCTGTCAAAGCTCCAATATTTGAATTATCAACAGTAATGTTTACCCCAACAAGTGGTAAATTATTTTCATCATTAACAGTTCCTGTTACGATTTTAGACTGGGAAAAAACAAAAAAAGGAATTAAAGCAAAAAGAATAAGAATTTTCTTCATGGTTAGTTTTTTATATTATGTAATAGTTTAATTATCTATATAATTATAATGAATTTTTAAATGAAGAGCATGTTTTTTTTCGGGTTTTTTAAAAATTGTATTGAATTTTGATAAAAACTAAATAAAAACAGGTTTTTATTCAATTATTGACAGCTATTATGGCTTGGCCAACAAACAATTTTCTTATTGTTTTTTTAATAACTTGCATACATGAATAGTTTTTTTAACTCAAACAATTATAACAGGTTGTTTTTTGTTTTTCTGTTGTCAATCATAATTGGTGTTGTCTTTCTGTTCTTAGAATTCTTAATAGAAAACAGCAGTTCAATCCTACTATTTGGAGCTATTGGAATGGTCTTATTAGTATTTTTTAAATCAAAGTTTAAACCCTAAGTTTATTTTCTCATAAGTAATTGATTTAAATTTGTTTTTTTATTCAATAAAAATGATTCGATTAGCTCAAGTGTCAGATTTAGATAGGGTATTACAAATTACGAGATTATGTGCAAGAGAAATGGAATCAAGAAAAGTTTTTCAATGGAATGAGCATTACCCAGACCGACAGTCCTTTGTTAGGGATATCCGTAATAGTGAGTTGTATGTTTATTGTATAAATGATATGGTTGTTGGATGTATTTCAATATGTTCTTTAATGGATGAGGTATATAGAAAAGTTTCTTGGAAAACCAATGGAAAAAACTCTGTGTATATTCATCGCTTGGCGGTTGAACCTGGCCATCAAAAACAAGGTATTGGCGGCAAGCTAATGGACTTTGCAGAAAAGAAATCAAAATCAGATGGAATTGATTCCATAAGGCTAGATACTTTCTCACAAAATACGGTAAACCAAAATTTTTATGAGGCAAGAGGTTATATTAAATTAGAGGACATTTACTTCCCCTTACAAAGTGAGCATCCTTTTCATTGTTATGAATTATTATTTTGAAAAATAATATTAGCATTTCTAACATTCAAAAATTAGCAATTCCTGCGCTAATCTCTGGAATTGCAGAACCTATTTTATCTATTACCGATACTATTGTTGTTGGTAATATGTCAGAGAATGCAACAATATCCTTAGGTGCTGTTGGTATCGTGGGAAGCTTTATATCTATGTTAATTTGGGTTTTTGGGCAGACCCGTAGTGTTATCTCCTCTCTTGTCTCTCAGTCTCTTGGGAGAAACAAAATAGACGAAGTAAAATCCCTTCCCGCACAAGGAATTTTTATAATAGTAAGTTGTAGTATGCTAATAATTCTTTTGACATTTTTTAATGCAGAAGGCCTTTTTAAATTTTACAATGCTAGCGGAAAATTATTAGATTTCAGCGTAGAGTATTTTCAAATTCGGGTATGGGGACTACCTTTTACTCTCTTCACTATTGGAGTATTCGGAATTTTTAGGGGTCTTCAAAACACTTATTATCCCATGCTTGTTGCTATTAGCGGAACTATTATAAATATAGTGTTGGATATTATATTAGTTTATGGAATTACAGATATAATTGACCCAATGTTTCTAAAGGGAGCTGCTTATGCCAGTTTAATTGCACAAGTTTCCATGGCGGCTCTTGCAACCATATTATTGTACACAAAAACAGAAATTAGTCTCCAATTAACGTTCCCGCTTAACCCAAAAATAAAATTATTCTTGGGCATGTTTGGGAACTTAGTAATTAGAACCATAGCGTTAAATATTACTCTGTATTTTTGCAACGCCTATGCTACAAAGTATGGGGATGAGTTTATTGCCGCTTACACAATAGCGATTAATCTTTGGTTTTTAGTCGCTTTCATTATAGATGGATATTCAAGTGCGGGAACTATTCTTTCCGGCAAATTGTATGGGCAAAAATCATTTAAATCTCTTTTGAAATTAAGTGTTGACCTTTCTAAAATTGGAATACTGGTTGGGGTAGTGATGTGCCTCATTGGTTTTATTTTTTATTATCCTCTTGGAAAAATTTTTAATAATGACATAGCTGTTCTTAATGAGTTTTATAAAATATTTTGGATTGTTTTAATAATATTCCCACTGTGTTCTATAGCATTTATTTTTGATGGCATGTTCAAAGGAATAGGCTGGATGAAGGATTTGAGAAATGTGTTGCTATTTTCTACAATAATAATTTTTATTCCATCTCTATTGCTCTTTGATTATTATGGTCTTGAGCTTTATGGAATTTTTTACGCTTTTACTCTTTGGATTATTGCCCGAGCCGTTCCCTTAATAATAAAATTCAGAAAAACATTTAGCATACTTTCACAAAAGGTGTAAATTTGGTGCTCAAAATTTTATAATGTCAAAAGTTAGAATTACCAAAAAATTTAGATTCGAAGCAGCGCATGCCTTGTTTGGCTATGACGGTAAGTGTAAAAACATACATGGACATAATTATAATTTGTTTGTTACTGTAATTGGTAAACCAATAAGCAATCCGAAAAATGTGAAGCTTGGAATGGTAATGGATTTTGGTGATTTAAAAAAAATTGTAAATACCACTATTGTCAATAAATTTGATCACTCACTAATTGTAAATAAAAATTCCCCACACAAACAACTCGCTGAAACATTGATTGAAAATGGCCATAAAATTGTTTTTACTAATTATCAGCCTACCATTGAAGAAATGGTGGTGGATTTTTCCAAAAAAATATCCGCAAATCTTCCAAAAGATATTACGCTTCACTCCTTAAAATTAGAAGAAACCGAAACCTCGTATTCAGAATGGTTTGCTGAGGATAATTAATCTTTTCTATATCTTTGCTTTACATGCTTATGGAAATTCCTAAAGATAAAAAAGTATATTTTGCCTCAGACAATCATTTGGGGACACCAAATTCCACGGATAGTTTAATTCGAGAAAAAAAGTTTGTAAAATGGCTGAATGAAATAAGAGGAGATGCGCATGCAATATTTCTAGTTGGTGATATTTTTGATTTTTGGTTTGAGTATAAAAAAGTTGTACCTAAGGGCTTTACAAGAACTCTTGGAAAGCTTGCTGAAATTTGTGATGCAGGCATACCAATTTATTATTTTACTGGAAATCATGATATGTGGGTTCAAGACTATTTTCAGAAAGAAATAGGTATGGAAATTGTTCGCTCGCCCAAAGAGTTTACAATGAATGGAGTTAAATTTTATATTGGACATGGTGACGGGCTTGGGCCTGGTGACCGGTCATATAAATGGATGAAAAAAATATTCACAAATAAATTTTTTATCTGGTGTTTCAAATGGGTGCATCCTGATGTAGGCGTACGTCTTGGGCAATTTTTGTCAAAAGAAAATAAAATTATGTCTGCAGAAAAAGACGCAGTATTCATTGATGAGGAAAGTGAGTGGCTAACAAAATATTGTAAAAGAAAACTTGAGTCTGAGCATTATGACTTTTTTATTTTTGGTCATCGACATTTACCTTTGGATGTTAAATTAAATAGCTCCTCAAGATATATTAATCTTGGTGATTGGATTACCCACTTTACGTTTGCTGAACTTGATGGGAAATCCTTATCTCTAAAAAAATATCAGGGTTAATTTCTTTGAATTTTTTTGATAAATTCTTTGTGCTCACTTTGCCCAAAATACATATTTCCAATTAACTCCATCACCTCTTCAACCATTGAACTTGGCTCTTTTGATTCCAGTAAAAACCTTTTCCCGCTCATGCTAAGTAGTTCATTTTCTTTGCATGATAAGTCTATCGCTGTAGCATAATAGTATCTTAGCACATAATCTAAAGTGTAGTCGCTGTCTTTATACTTTTCTTTGAACAGCAATGAATCCGACACTGTGGTTTTTAAGATCCTGAACCCCTTTTCCATTTTACTGTTTTTTACATATACTTTCATTTCCGGGAATTCTTGCGAGCTGACAAAGGGTGTAAAAAGGAGAATAAATAAAATTGTAATCCTCATTGTTAAAAGGTGGTATTAACAGAAAAAATGAACTGCCTAAGAGATGCGGGCTCGTAAAATCTATTTCCAAAAGCATTCGTTCTGATGTTGTCATAATACTTTTCATCAAATAAATTTCTTATCTGCAAGCCAAGGTTTAATGAAAATCCTTTTATGTTAAAATTATTTTTTACTGCAATATTTGCAAGTGCATAAGAAGGAATTTTAACTTCATTGTTGTTGTCTGCAAACATGGAGCTAACTTGTTTGAAATCTAACTTAAAATAGAATCCATTTTTATTATATGCCCATTCAAACTCAACATTAGATTTAGGAATTCCTGCAAGCTCTCCTTTTAATCCTTGATTCTCAAATTCATATTTAGCTTGTGTGTGTGAGGCCTTAACAATATGGTGCTTTCCCAACATGAGGCTTCCTTCTACTTCAATACCATATCTATTTGACAGACCTAAATTTTTATAAAAATTCATACCTTCAAAACCTTCTAATTCATATCTGACTATCTCATCTTTTGTCTCAATATGAAATGCCGTAAAACTGTATGAAAGTCTTCGATTCGACTTTCTATACCCTATATCAAATCCATTGGAAACCATAGGAGATAATTGATTGTTAAAGCCAGACCCATCAGGATTTGCAGACAACTCGCTTAGAGAAGGAGTTTCATACGAGCTGCCGTAATTTGCATATAACTCATCGTTTTTGTTAAGATTATATGTAAACCCAATATTTGGGGAGTAGGCTCTTAGCCTGCTTGAGTAATCAACATACTGCTGGTCCAAACCAAAATTATCATTCATAGAAATTTGATGTACATCAAACCTAACTCCAGCTTGTAGACTATATTTTGGTTTATTCAATGATCCTAATGCATACATCCCATATGAATCAAATGATTCTAATTGATCCATAGCCATTTCTCCTTTTACTCCTTCATTATTTTGAAACCTTTTTCTGTCATCTGCCTGGCTCTGCACGGATGCGCCAAGCGTCCACTCAAATTCATTAAAACTATTGTTTAGGCTCATTTCCAAACCTGCAAAATCTCTATTAAGCTCTACATAGCCGCCGTTTGTAAATGGTAGCAACCCAATAAAATCTCTATTGCTATAATATAAGCTTGATTTCACAGTTCCTGCTGCAGTTTTCCAATCTAAGGCGAGCCCAGCTTGTAGCTGTTTTACTGACTCTTGAGCATTAAATAAAACATTTCTATCTCTTGCTTGAGACCTGTTTTCATTGACAGATTCGATCGTCAAACCTCCGGGATCATAAGCATAGGGGCTATCAAAATAAAGAGAATTAATTTTTAATTTTACTTTTTCTAGATCTATCGTGTGCTTAAAAAATAATGATTTATTTTTATAACCACTGTGACCTCTGTATCCATTACTTTCTGCCTGGGATATGCGTAAAATTGTGGAAGATTTATCCCTTTTTTTTGAATAAGTAGCTTCCTTTGTTTTGTGGCCATGAGTGCCAAAAGAAAGCTTTGAACGAACTCCTTGAACCAAAGAAAGCTCTGAAAATGTATTTACATATACTACCCCTCCAGAGGCATTTCCATGCCTTGTTGAAGAAAGACTTTTTAATATTTCAATATTTTGAATTAAATCAAAAGGAATATTATCAACTTGCGATTGACCGTCGGGTGTTGTAAGAGGGATGTCGTCTAAAACAATTTTAATTCCACGAATCCCAAAAGCAGACCGAGCACCGAACCCTCTTATGGACATTCGATTATCCTGGGCTTGGTTTTCACTATTTGTTATCCATACGGAAGGTGAAAATTCAATTGCATCTTGAAAATTAATCGGTCTAATTTCATTTTCGTTATACGAAATCTTAGAAACAGTTAAAGCTGGATTACTTTGGTTAATCAAAACACTCTTAAGCTGAACCGTATCTAGGTCAAGGGTGTCAGAATTAATAGCAAATAAATTGACCTGGAATAAAAGTGCAAATAAAATTATAAAGTATTTACTCATTCATATCTTTTGTTAAGTCTAGTTTTCTAAAGTTAGGAAATTTAATGGAGGTAAAGCCAACCGTTAATATTGTCATTACACCCCCAAATACAACAGCAGGAACTGTCCCCATCAATTTTGCTGTCACTCCACTTTCAAATGCCCCTAACTCATTAGAAGATCCAACAAAGATTGAATTTACTGAGGCAACTCTTCCTCTAAACTCGTCCGGGGTTTTTAGCTGCAATATCGTTTGACGAATAATCATAGAAACACCATCGGTTAAGCCATACATAAATAAGGCAAATACTGAAAGCCAAAATATATCCGAAACTCCAAATAAAATAATCGATAGCCCAAAACAGAGTATTGCAAAAAGAAGTTTCTTGCCAGCATTTTTAGTAAGCGGAATATGCGCAGATGCTACCATCATTAAAACAGACCCAACAGCTGGTGCCGCCCTTAGAATTCCAAAACCTTCTGAGCCAACATCAAGAATATCTTGTGCATAGATTGGAAGTAGTGCAATAGCGCCTCCAAACAATACTGCGACCATGTCCAAAGACAATGCAACAAGAATCGATTTAGTCTTGTACACAAAATTTATTCCCGCCTTCAGGCTTTGAAAAATTGGCTCTCCAATTTTTGGATTTAATATGGGTTTCTTTTTAATAAAGCCAATTAATAACAGTCCTACAATAATAGTGGCAAGGACAATTCCCATGGAATTGTGCACTCCGATCCATGCAATACAAAATCCTGCAAATGCTGGCCCCAGCACAATGGCTAGCTGCCACGTTGAACTGCTCCAAGTTGCTGCGTTGGGATATACCTTTTTTGGCACAATTAAAGCAACTAATGAAAATATAGTTGGCCCTATAAACGCTCTAATAAATCCTCCTAGAAAAACTAAAATATAAATACCAAATAATATTTGCGCGTTTTCATAATTGTCATAAACATAAGGGCTGGTAATAAAATAATAGCCTGCAGCGACAATAAAAAATGCCGTCACACAGTACACAAATAATCGTTTTTTTTCTCTTTGATCAACAATGTGTCCAGCAAATAAAGCCATTGAAATTGCGGGAATCACCTCTATTAATCCAATGAGTCCAAGCGATAAAGGGTCTTTGGTAAGACTATAGACTTCCCATTCAACTATTATAAACTGCATCGACCAGCCAAAAACCAATATAAATCTTATTACAAGAAAAATATTAAATTCTCGAAAACGTAATGCCGCGTATGGATCTAGTTTTTCTGTCAAATTATCTACTTAATTCTATTGCTTGCTCAATCAAATATTTTGCCTCTTTTTGCATCTCTGGAATTGGTAGATGGACGAAGTCTTTATAATCTGGGTGCAATACCAGTAGGTTCATAGAGCTTACTTTAACTCCGTAATTTGCCTCTAAAATATACTTATATACATTCTGCTGTAGAGCATATCTGTTAAAACTGTTGTCCTCAACATGTGATAGGCCCTCTAATCCGCATTTAAAGTCTTTTAATAATAAATTGCCTTGCTGATCAACCAGCTTTGTAGAGCGCTTCCAGTCAAAAATAAATACATCGCCGTTGTTTTTTTTATAAACCATATCGACGGTTCCTGCTATAGATGCTCCAGCATCGAATATTCTCCACTCAGTTCGGTAAGGAGTTAGAGCTGGGTATTTGTCATGAAAATTTTTAAAAAACGAAAATTCAATTGGGTAGTCTTGATGAAACTTTTCATTATAAAAATCTTCTATTTTTTCATGTAAAAGTGTGCCTTTTTCAGCAGCATCTTTTCTCTTTTCTTCCCACTTGTTTAATATATCATTTATTGCTTGTGTTAAAGATTCTTCATCAATAACAACTCCATCTCGCGTCAGTTTTTCTACTGCCTTTCTCTTTGCCCAATAGCCACTATCAAATTCAACAAAAAATTTGTCAATTATTGCTGTTACCGAAAAATTGATTTTTTCTCCATCAACAAAGTAATTATGCTCTTTTTCATCAAAGCTAATTCTGCTATCATTTTCGTGCCTGTTCTTGTTTTCTAACAATTTAATTGTATTTAATTTCAGTTTTTATTTTTGAGAAATTTCTAAACATTTCCATAACCCCGCAATATTTAGTTATTGACAAATCAACAGCTTTTTCAACCTTATCTTTTTCAATTTCACTTCCAAAAAAATGATACACTACAGTTACCTCATCATAGTATTTGGGGTGCTCCTCCGTTAGTCTGGCGACAGTATTAATCTTGAAATCCTCTAGTTCCACTTTCATTTTTTTTAAAATGGCTACTATGTCCAAGCCAGAGCAAACAGCTAGAGAAGAAAGCATCATAGCTTTGGGAGATGAAATTTTTTCTTTTCCTTCTTCTGAGGTTCCAAGAATAGTGGAAACTCCATTAGGACCGATACAATCAAACTGTGTCGTGTCCTTTTTCCAGTTTGTAATCACTGTGTTTGTTTTCATATTTTTATTTCGTTGAAAGGACAATCACAAATTCTCCTTTAGGTTTATTTTTTTCAAAATGGTCAATTACTTGTAATAATGTCCCTCTAACAGTTTCCTCAAATTTCTTTGAAATTTCCCTGGAAACACTTACTAGATTTTCTCCATTAAAGTACTCTGATAAATCTTCTAATGTCTTAATGAGTCTATGTGGAGATTCGTAAAAAATCATTGTTTTTTGCTGTGTTGCAATTTCTTTTAATCTTTTAGTTCTTCCTTTTTTAGCGGGGAGAAATCCCTCAAAAGAAAACTTTTCACACGGAAAACCAGAATTGATCAGCGCTGGGATTAGTGCTGTTGCCCCAGGCAAACACTCCACCTCAATATCACTTTCAATACATGCTCTAACTAATGAAAATCCAGGATCAGAAATGCCTGGTGTTCCCGCATCACTGATGATAGCTGCTGTCTTGCCTTGCTTAAAACTTCTTACAATATTATTAATCTTAGCATGCTCGTTATGCATATGAAAAGATTGCATTGGCGTGCTTATTTCATAATGGCTTAAAAGCTTAAGAGATATGCGAGTATCCTCGGCATAAATTATATCAACAGTCTGTAAAGTGTCTATTGCTCTAATTGTAATATCTTTAAGGTTTCCTATTGGCGTTGGAACAATAAATAGCTTACTCATTGAAAATCTTTAAATTATATTTATCTTACGTTATTATCAGCTTGTTTTTTTGCTAAATTTATTTGCTTTAAATTAGGACTATTATAAGCTATCAACATTTCTAAATTTACAAAATGTTTCTTGAAAATACTTTAAACTTTGACAAACAAACAGGCTGGATTGAAGTTGTATGTGGGTCTATGTTTTCCGGAAAAACTGAAGAGCTGATTCGTAGAATTAAAAGAGCTCAATTTGCAGGACTAAAACCTGTTATCTTTAAGCCTAAAGTTGATACTAGGGATGGGGAAAACAAAGTTGTTTCACATGATAACTCCATCATCCCTTGCGAAATGGTGTCAAAGGCAAATCAAATTTACAAGATGGCTGAAAACTGCAAAGTGGTTGGCATTGATGAAGCACAGTTTTTTGACGACGAAATCACAGAGGTGTGCAATAGCTTGGCTAACAACGGGGTAAGGGTTATAGTGGCTGGTTTGGACATGGATTATGAGGGTAGGCCCTTCGGGCCGATGGCAAACTTAATGGCTACCGCTGAGTATGTCACAAAAGTGCATGCAATATGCCCCGAAACCGGAGGTTTAGCTCAATACAGCCACAGGAAAACAAAGAGTAGCGACCTCATTGTTTTAGGCAAAGAAGCAGAATATGAACCCCTGAGTAGAGCCGCATATTTCAAGAGAAAACAAAAGAAAAAAAAGTAAAACCAACTAGCTTGAAAACTGTTCTTGAAATCAACTTACAATCACTCGAATATAATTTTAATAAAATTAAATCTTTAGTAAAGCCAACGACTAAAACTATGGCTGTGGTTAAAGCTAATGGTTACGGTTCTGACATGGTTGCTGTCGCTAAAAAATTAGATGAACTCGGAGTTGATTATTTTTCTGTAGCATATGCGAGTGAGGGAGTTAAACTAAGAAATGCTGGTATAAAAACTCCCATACTTGTCCTTATCCCACAAGCTGGATCATTTGATGAAATTACTAATTTTGAGCTGGAACCTAGCATTTATTCTTTTCATTTTTTAAATACATTTATTGCATATGCAAATGAAAAAAACCTTTCGAATTATCCTATACATTTTAAAATTAATTCAGGCCTAAATCGTATTGGATTTAAAGAAGATGAAATTGAAAAGGCATTTAAGCTAATGTTAAATTCTAACAGATTTTTTGTTCAATCTATTTACTCTCATTTGTCTGCCAGCGAGGATCCAAATGAAAAAGCATTTACCCTTCAACAAATTACAAGCTTTGAAAAATCCATTGAAAAAATTTTACCTAAGTTAAGTCACAAACCTATTCTTCACATGTCTAATACCTCTGGTATAATTAATTATCCTGAATCTGAATTTGATATGGTACGATGCGGTATTGGTTTGTACGGCTTTTCAAATACGCTTTCTACTACTCTAAAACCTGTCCACAAGCTACTTAGCACCATCTCTCAAATAATTCAGGTTTCAAAAGGAGAATCAGTGGGCTACAATAGAGCGTATGTTGCAAAAGAAAAAACCAAGGTAGGTATTATTCCATTAGGGCACGCAGATGGTATTAGTCGGTCCTTTAACAAAGGGGGCTATGTAATAATTGGCAACAAGAAATGTAAAATTATCGGAAATGTATGCATGGATGTCATTATGGTTAATTTAAACGGAACTGTGGCAAACGAGGGTGATCAGGTTATAATTTTTGACGATAAAAACACAGCTGAGAACTTTGCCGAAAGTGTTGGAACAATTTCTTATGAAATTTTGACAAACTTATCGTCAAGAATTGAAAGGAGAATTGTTAGCTAGCTATACAAGTTCTTTTTTAACATGATAAATTACATTTCTCTTTTCTAAATAATTATTTATAAAATCGAAGTGCGCCCCTAAATACTCGGGTGGAGATATCCCTTTTTTTGAGAACATTCCCTCAGCCAATAAATTGACAGCAGCTGTACATGTATAGCCTGTTGTTCTTGCCATAGACATTGTTTTGTTTTGAAACTTATCTAACAAATAATAGGTATAAGTAACTTTAGCACCTTTCTCCTCGCCTGAAATTTTAATTCTCATCACCGTGAAATCTTCATCTTCTTCCTTCATTTCCCACAGCGGAAAAAGTAATTTTGCTGTTAGATCAATAGGCCTGATTTTGTTACCATTAACATTCACTTCATCCTTGGAAAAATAGCCACAAGCCCTCAATACTTTTAAATACTCAACACAACCGGGATATCGGAGCGTTTTCTCAATCATGTTTGGAACGTGCTTCATGGTATCAATTAGTGTTCTCAGGCCGTCCGAATTCCAGCTCTCTAATGTTCCAACACCATCAAAATCAATTAGCTCAGTCTCAGAAAGTGCCTCTTTGACAACTAATTGACTGTTGTGCACATACCTTGCAGGCCGCGTATACTCTTCTATTACATCTACAGGGGAGAAAACAGCTTTGTATTCAAAGGGCCATTCTCTATTTTTTGGGAGCCCTCCAACAAGACATTCATAATCACTTATTTGCATGCTCTGGTCATGATAAGAAAAAATGATATTTCCCATCCCGGGCGCGACACCACAGTCCATAATTGCAGTTACATTATTTTCTTTAGCTAGCCTGTCTAATGCAAATGGATCCTCAGGAAAAAATGATATGTCAACAATATCCTTTTTGGTCAAGATAACCTGCTTCATTGTCTCAAACCCCATGTCTCCTGGGAGTGCGCCAACAACTAAATCAAAGTCATTTACAACATTTTTTATTTGATTAGGATCTTGTAAGTCTAGGCACTTTTTATTAATTTTTTTAACAGAAATTTTGTCCAGATTTTTTTGTGAAAAATCAACAGATGTTACATCAAAGTTTGTAGATAAATCCTCAGCGATTACTCTGCCTACTAAACCACAGCCTAAAACAACAATTTTTTTCATTTAATCCTCCATTGAGAAATCTTCCATAAACTTAGTAGTATACTTTCCGTCTAAATAGGATGGATGCTCCATTAACTTTCTGTGAAATGGAACAGTGGTATGAATTCCTTCAATCACAAATTCGTCTAGTGCTCTTTTCATTTTATTGATGGCTTCTTCCCTGCTTTGCGCAGTGGTAATTAATTTGGCTATCATGGAATCATAATTAGGGGGAATTGTATAGCCAGCATAGACATGGGTATCTACTCGCACACCATGTCCTCCAGGAATATGCAGGTTAGTTATTTTTCCTGGCGAAGGTCTAAAATCATTGTAAGGATCTTCTGCGTTGATTCTACACTCCACAGAAAATAATTGTGGTAAATAATTCTTTCCTGAGATCCTCTCGCCATAGGCAACTTTAATTTGCTCCCGAATTAAGTCATAATCAATTACTTGTTCTGTAATTGGGTGTTCAACCTGTATTCTAGTATTCATCTCCATAAAGTAAAACTTACGATTCTTATCAACTAAAAACTCAACCGTACCTACCCCTTCATACTTGATGTACTCTGCTGCTCTTATAGCCGCTTCACCCATTTTTTCTCTTAGTTTGTCTGTCATAAAGGGGGATGGCACCTCTTCCGTTAGCTTTTGATGCCTTCTTTGGATAGAGCAGTCTCTTTCAGAAAGATGACAGGCTCTTCCTTTTGAATCTCCGACAATTTGAATCTCAATATGTCTGGGCTCTTCAATTAATTTTTCCATATACATGTCGTCATTCGCAAAAGCTGCCTTAGATTCTTGTCTAGCAGAATTCCAAGCATCCTCTAAGTCTTCTTCTTTCCAAACAGCACGCATTCCTTTTCCGCCTCCACCAGCACTAGCTTTTAACATGACCGGATACCCTACATTTTTAGCAAGCTTTTTACAGTGATCAAAAGATTCAATAACACCAGCACTTCCTGGAACACAGGGTACGCCAGCCTCAATCATTGTCGCTTTCGCAGTTGCTTTATCTCCCATTTTATTGATCATCTCAGGAGAGGCGCCAATGAATTTTATGCCATGTTCTTCACAAATCTTAGAAAATTTCGCATTCTCCGACAAAAACCCATATCCTGGATGAATGGCATCAGCATTTGTAATTTCAGCCGCAGCTATAATATTGGATATTTTTAAGTAAGAGTCCTGACTGGAAGGAGGGCCAATACATACCGCTTCGTCCGCAAAAGTTACATGTATGCTTTCCTCATCCGCTGTAGAGTATACTGCAACGGTTGCTATACCCATCTCTTTACAAGTCCGTATAACACGCAATGCAATTTCACCTCTATTGGCAATTAAAATCTTTTTAAACATATCCGTGTATTAAGATGGGTCTACTAAAAATAAAGGTTGGTCAAATTCAACAGGGCTAGAGTCGTCTACGAGAATTTTCACGATCTTACCGCTTACTTCAGATTCAATTTCATTGAAAAGTTTCATAGCCTCTATCACACAAAGTACTGACCCTTCTGAAACAGTATCTCCAACCTCAACAAAAACAGGTTTATCAGGTGCAGGCTTTCTGTAAAAAGTGCCAATAATTGGTGACTTAACGGTTATAAGATTAGACTCCTCTTCAGCTGCAGCTGATGGAGTAATAGGTGCTGATTCACTCAATTGTGGAGCGGCTTGTTGTTGGGGGACTACGCTAATCTCAGCGGGTGGGGGAGATTGTATATTAGGGGTTGAAATGACAACTGGTGTTTTATCATTAGATGTTTTGATAGTAATTTTTACATCTTTCATTTCCAAACTAACCTCGCTAGCGCCTGACTTAGCAACGAACTTAATAAGGCTTTGTATTTCTTTAATTCGCATAATATGAATTTAATAATGATCAAAATTCGTCGTTTTTTGCCAAAAAACAAGCAAAAATGTCAAAAAAATGAGCAAAAATGGTCAAAAACACTCAAAAAGTGAGCATTTTTGATAAAAAGTGGTCATAAATTAAATTACTAATATATATGTCAAATTCTCAATTTTAAATAAAGTTCGTTTTTGATCAAAAAACAGTGTTTTTTGGCACTTTTTAGTACTTTTTTGATCAAAAATGATCAAAAATGATCAAAAATGATGCTTTTTTGGGCTTTTTTGATGATATTTATATTTTACGAATAATTAAATTTTTGAAACTAATATTTAGAATATGAAAAAACTATTTACCTTAACAATGATGCTAATTACACTCGCCATGAATGCGCAAGATTATGCTTATGCAAGCAACCCGGTTTCAGAGGTTGTCATTTTCAAAGGCATGGATGCAGATGGGCTGGAAAATGCATTGACCGTCCCCCAAGGTGGATTTATAACTTTTAGCAATATATATAACACGAATGGCACCTGGTTTTGGGTGTCTCCCGACGGAACTGCGCCTATTAACAATGGTCTTACTGTTAACTATACCGCTCTGCCTGAGGGGTATAAATTTTATTTCCAAGGTAATGGTACTAATACCGGTCTAACAAACTCGTTTGTAATTGTGTATGCTCATGAATACTCCTCGTCCGGATCTACGTTTAGCTATAGTGAAGCGGAACTGGATAATAGCGTGAAGCTGTTTCCAAACCCAACCACATCTGAGGTGGCGCTAAACTCAGAAAAAACGTATGAAATTCAGGTATTTGATATTTTAGGCAACAAAGTCATGGAGCTTGTTGGGAATTCCATTAACATGGAACATCTTTCCAATGCTACCTATATAGTGAATGCACTGGACGTGGAAACCCAGGAAAGTCTAAGTTATAAAGTAATTAAGAAGTAGAAATTACGATTCAGATTCTGCTACAGTGGTGTTGTCAATTAATACTTTACCTCTGTAGTAGAGTTTACCTTCGCTCCAATAAGCTCTGTGGTAAAGATGGCTTTCACCTGTTTTTGAACAAA
>CACKQW010000014.1 GCA_902602415.1 uncultured Bacteroidota bacterium
TACACACACATCATCGATATTCCAATCGTGACCGTTTGTTCCAACGTAGTAAAATAGTAATGTTACTTGTTCTGCCTCAGGTAAGTCGAATACTCTCTCTACCCAAGTATCTTCAGCTGCTGCGTTGATTTCAGAGTCAAGAATCACAACATTAGCAGTAGCTGGGTCTAGTGTAGCAGGATCATCTAATGTATACATTACGTAATTAGCTGTTCCATAAGAAGACCAGTTCATGTACTCACTATATCTCAACTGCGCATCAGTCATTGCTGAAGTATTGAATGTCGGACTAACAGCTATATCCTGGAATGCAATTGAAGATGGAAAATATCCATGACCAAGTGAGTTGTCACCATTCAGAGCTGGCGTATCAAGTTGCCAATCTGAATCAGCACCACCTAAGTCTTGGAATCTCCAGCCGTCAGTAGCTGAATCTCCTTCAAAGTCTAGACAAGCTGCACCATCAATTACAGTAGGTACAAATGGACATGCATCCGCAATAAACGGATAAGGACAAGATGATTCACAAGAAGATGAAGTATTGTCAGTACATTGAGCTGCTCCAGCAGTCCACACACCATCAACTTTATATGCCCATGAATCTTCCGTATCAGCTAAACCTGAGTTATCATTTGCATCACCATATGCAGCAAAAGCAAAACCGTCATCGGTTACATTACCATTTTCATCAACAACAAAGTTCATGAATAATTCTACAGCATCATCTCCGTTACCACCAGCAGCACTAGTACCACCACCAGAAACAGTTTCAATGTGTGCAAAACCACTTGTGCCAATGTAGGCATCAATTGCTGCAGGATTTCTTGCAAGTAAGATGTGATCACCGGCAGAAACAGATCCAGAGAGGACATGTTCTACTCCGTCAGATCCACCACCATTATTTGCAGTTCCAACTCCATAAGCAGAAAGATCTGCAATGTCAGCAAGAGCTACTAAGTGAAGTGCTTTTCCGTCAGTACCTCCATAATTACCACCATCAGCATCAGCTGGGTCAGGTACGGAACTAACATTAAAGTCCATAACTCCAATAAGTTCGAGTTGTGACACAGGGTCATAACTACAAGCAACAGCTAAATCAGTTGTACTTGCAGGACCAGGATCCGAAAATCCACCACCAGATCCAGCTTGTGAAGCAACCACATTACCAGCATTATCTAGTAATGAGTAAGAGTTTTCACCATCATATGATCCAGCATCATTATATATAAGACTGACAACATCACCAGAATTAACTCCGAATACATAAGATGAAGTAGATCCAGTAGTAATAGTTTCTTCAGTTAAATCTACACCATTGATGTTAAGGACAATTGAATTCCCATTCCATCCGTCTCCGTAAGAGTCTTCAAGGACAAGGGTAAATTCACATTCTGAAGCACAGTCAAATTGAAATTCAGCTCCTGATGGCCCAGGATCAGAAAATCCTCCTCCAGCACCACTATTTTGTACTACAGAGTTTCCTTGATTATCAAAGACTTCATAAGAATTTTCACCATCGTAGGATCCAGAGTCATCATAGACAACTGTTACTACATCACCATTTTGTCCTCCAAAACTATATGTAGCACTACTTCCAGAAGCAATAGTAATATCATCTAATACAACTTCACCAGCAACTAATACGTCTAGAGAGTTTCCATTCCATCCGTCTCCATAAGAGTCAGAAAGTACGATTGAAAATTCACAGTCAGGAACTGCTGGTTCAGCGTCGTAAACAAGACTAAATGTATCTAAATGCAAACTTCCATTCATTGGATTTGGGTTTGCATTCGTACCACCGTTTTTATAAACCTGCATTCTGTAGGTTCCTGCTTCAGCAACCTCAATGGTGTGAACATTTGCTGTCCACTCAGCATTAGCGCCGATATTTCCTTGAGGAACTTCAGCTGCATAGCCGTCTAGCCATCCTGAATTACCGTCAGATTTTTTAAAAGTTACTTGAGGACCAGGTCCTGCAGAGTAATCTAAATTACCAGCATTGGTCCACCTGTGGTAAAACGTAAGGGTATAGGTTCCAGCAGCAATATCTGTAAATACTTGATTTACAAACTCGCCATTACCACCATTACCAGCAAATGTTTTCCACATTCTATCTCCTGAGTGTACTGGGCCATGACCACCTGTAGTAGGAGCGTAGTTTACACCAGCTGCTCCAGACCATCCACAAGGAACACAACCACCACCTTGGCCATCAACACCATTCACTGCATCATCACTTGTAGTAGATAATGCACCATTTGATGCGGCCATAAGATCGTCGCCAACACTCTGAGAATTTACTGTAAAACTAAATAAAAAAAGCAGTGCTACTAATGAGCTCTGCCAAAATTTTATGTTAGTTAAAAATTGAGTAGTTTTCATCATTTATTTTGATTTTATTAATATTTATAATTATAAATTTCTAGATATTTCTTTTGTGTTCTTTCCAAAGTTCCATTCTTTCATCACCAAGAACACCTTTTAATTTACCCCATAATCGATTATAGAGCTTTTTTAATTCTAATCGCATCTGCTCCTTATCCTCACTGTATGTTTTACGAATTCTTTGAGCATCGATGAACCTTTTGAGTTGAATGATATATACCTTTTCTGACAATACATCATCTAAAGACATAACCATAGTCATCTCATCAGCAATTTTTTTTGCTCTTTCCTGTACTCCGTCCTGTGCAAAAACACCTAACGAAAACATTAAAGAAAAAAATAAAATGTAGAATTTATTCATTAAAAAAATAAATAGCTTGTCAAGATAGTAATTTTTGTCAATTACGCAACAAATAATGTGTGTTTATTTTAAGTATTTAAAATTTTGCTAACTAATTGAGAAAAATGTTGAAAAATAATTAAGAAATTAATGAAATGAGTTAATTTTTTTCAATGTTTTTTGCTTCCAGGTGATTCCTCTTTGCCATTTTGGAGCTTTGACTGCAGATAAATAATCAATTAAAGATGCTTCCAATCTTTTTGCGATTTTAAATCTTTCTTTGGAAAGATCATTTTTTTCGAATATATCTTTTTCTAAATCAAATAATTGAATCTCATTATTATCATAAAATTTGATAAGCTTGTAATTGTCTTGAATAATTGCAGAATGTGCTCTTTTCAAAGCAATTCCATTTTCATAGGGTACATGGAAAATTAAACCCTTAGTAGTTCTTTTAATTTTTTTGGATTTACCGAATAAAATCTTCTTAAAACTACCCCCGTCAAGGGACTTGTCTTTAATTTTTTTCGAGGAAATGATATCAATAATTGTGGGCAATAAATCCGAGAAAGAAATATTGGTATCACTGAAAGAATTGGGCTCAATGTTTGGTCCGCTGATTATCATTGGCACACGAATTCCTCCTTCCATTGCATCCCACTTACCTCTAGAGAGAGGGTAGTTATAGGATTGCTCATAATATCTTCTGGGTACTATCACAGGCACGGATCCATTGTCAGAAGAGTAAATAATGTAGGTGTTATCCTCAATTCCTAATTCCCTTAGTTTTTTTATAACAAAACCAATGCTATCGTCTAAATCCTCAGTCATGGCTGCAAGACCAATATTGTTATGAATTTTACCTTTTACTTTTTTTGAATACTTTTCAAATGTTTTTTTGCGCATCATTAAATCGGAGTGAATAGCGTAGTGAGAGATCTGCATATAAAAAGGTGTATTTTCTTGAACATTCTTCTCAATAAAATTGATTGCTTTATCTGTGATACTAAATATTTTTTTTGGGTCTTCACTCAAATTATTTCCCCATTGTAATTCACGAGAATTATAATTAAAATAACCATCTTTATTTTTTGTTGGACCATCGCTTTCATCATATCCAAAAGCTTCAGGACTACTATCCATACCCCATTTTCCAAAATGAGCTGTTTTGTAGAGAGGATTTGCTTTTTTAATCTCTTTAGCTAAACTCATAGTATTATTATGATCAATGTGATTAGTATTCATTCCAACACGGATCATTTGTAATCTGGCTGGTGTTTGGCCAAATTGAATACTGTATCTACTGGGCGCACAGACAGGGGCACTAGCATAGGCATTGGAAAATACCATTCCTTTTTTTGCTAATTTTTCGAGATTTGGAGTCTCATAAAAATCACTAGCTGAATAGGGGATAGTATCATTCATTCTTACCGATGTTCCGTTCCATCCTTGATCATCAGCAAGGATAAAAATAAAATTAGGTGCTTTCGATTTTTCGTTGTTTGAAAAAATAAAATTTGAAATAAAAAATAATGAAATCAATAGAAAAATTGATCTCATGCAAAATTCTTGTTTTACTAAAAAACTAATCAATTTGACTATTTGTTGAAGTCTCGGTAATAGGAATTGGCCAGAAATAGTCTTCAGGCTGTCTAGCTCCCTCAACATCACCATAAATTAATCTGCAATACTCATCATAATAACCAAATCTGGTAAGATCAAAGAACCTATGTCCCTCCATGTATAGTTCAACCGCTCGTTCTCTTAAAATTTGCTCCCTAAAAATATCAAAAGGCATTCCTGTGTAATCTATTTCTTCCATTTCAACTCTGTTTCTTAGGATATTAATATTCTCATTAGCATCCGCAGGATTTCCTGTAATTTCAGCCATTGCTTCTGCTCTCATAAGATGTACATCAGCCAGGCGAATTACATGCCAGTTTTGTCTACTTGTATACTCAGTTGTTGCTTCTGTATCAATGTATTTAGCTGTCCACACTTGCCACAGAGTTCCAAACGTGTTTCCATTTTCATCAGAAGGAACATAACCAGTTGACCATTGATTCAAATTAAAAAATCTGGTTGCAGTTTCATATTCTCTAATGATAGAAAACTGAAATCTATTATCATATTTATCAATTCTGTTGTTTATAAAAATAGGCTTGAGTTTATTGTTACCTCCAAAACCACTGCCAGCGAGTCCGGCATTCCTTGGTGTAAATAAATTGGAAACTGCCGTACCTTGACCGGAAAGTGATGATCCTTGAATATCAAATATCATTTCCTCATTATTTCCATTGTCTGCATCAAAAATGGAAACCCAATCTGCAAGATTTGTTTTTAGTGCGTAACCACTACCGTTTAAAGCTGCATCACATTGTTCTTTTGCATACTGATAATAAGTTTGGTAAGACTCAGGGAAGGCAAGATAAAGGCTATTTCCCTCATTTCCTTGTTCGGCAGTTCTTTTACATGATGCAATTCTTGTATATACCTTGGCAAGCAGTGCGTGAGCGGCTGTGTTGGTAGCCCTTCCTAACTCTAATCCTGATTCATTTCTTGCCCAACAGTTTTCAGAAGCATAGATAAGATCATCAATAATTACATCATAAATATCTACAATCGAAGATAGAGGAAGACCTTCATCCTCACCAGATTCAACAGGCATCGTTCTCAAGGGAACCTCGCCAAAGCCTCTCACCAAATTGAAATAGTGTAAGGCTCTTAAAAACTTTGCTTCTCCAACAATTCTATTCATCAGGTTTTCATCCATATCAATAGTAGGAACTTTGACAATCACATTATTAGCTTCACGAATTCCAATATAGATTTCTTTCCAAAGATTAATAAGGCTTTGATTGGTGGATGTAACCGACCCAATTTTAAATTCTTTATACAAATATGTAGATAATCCCTGATCAGAAGATGCAAATAGAGTGGGTAGAAATTGTTGTCTATAATACCCATTTCCACTTTTCAGTCTAGCGTATGCTGCATTCAAAGCTGAAATAGCATCGGATTCATTTTGATAAAAGTTTTCGGTATTAGGTTGTGTAAAAGGTTGTTCTTCTAGTTCACTACATGAAAACGCTAAAAGTGACAAAATCACTAGCGTAAGTAACAACTTCAAGTTTTTTCTATTGTAAAGCATATTTTAATAATTAAATTTTAATCCTAATAAGTAAGTTTTTGTTCCTGGATACGTCCCAAAATCAACGCCTCTTTTTTGGGGATTCTTCGTGTAGGTTCTCACCTCAGGATCATAACCTGGATAATCCGTCCAAACCACTAAGTTTTGACCAGAAAAATATAGTCTCATATTTCTTCCATCACTGAAATCAAAAGTATATCCAATATTTATATTTTTTAACCTCAAAAATGAGCCATCAAAAATATTCCTGTCTGAGGAAATAGCCCTTGAACCAGTGTCAAGAATAGCAGCAGGATGAGATGCATTCGATAAATTACCTATGGATGGATCGTAAGAATAAGCTCCATCTGCAAATGCAATCGGTGCAATCCATGAGTCCTCAAAGGATGATGATAAAACATTTGTGGTTTTCTGCAAACCGCTCAGTTGCCAAGAATCTACCCAAAAAATATCACCTCCTTGTTGGCCTGTAAATAAAATGCTTGCATCCCATTTCTTGTAGGAAAAATTATTTGTAAATGAGAAGGTAAAATCAGGATTTGGATCACCGATTTTCACATAATCATCAAAGTTAATTTCCTGTATCACAGAGGGGTTTCCGGATTCATCTAAATCAATATGATGATTAATATATTTTATTTCACCAGGGGCAGCCCCAGAAATTCCAGAACTTAAAGCCTCTTCCCAGTCAGCATAGATTCCATCTGTTTGAGCTCCCCAATAAATACCTAATGGTTCACCAACTTTAAATAAAATAGGGTATGCTTGGTTAAATCCAACGAATGGACCAAGCTGAAAATCTAAATTTGAGTTTAATTTTCTTAGCTCGTTTTTGTTTAAACCGAAGTTGGCGTTTAAATTCCATGAAAAGTCTTTTCCAGTTACTAGATCGGTGTTTAGATTAAAATCAATTCCCTTATTTTCAACTTCACCAAAATTATCAACCCTACTTACATAGCCATTGGAGGGTGGTAATTGAACATTTTGAAGTAAATCATGCGTTAATTTATGATAAGCATCAATTGTAAAATTGATTTTAGATTTAAATAAACTTAGATCAACCCCAAAATTAAACTGATCTGTAGTTTCCCATGTTAAATCATCATTGGCTAAATTTGATTCATAAAAACCAGTAACAATTTCATCATTAAAATTATATCTTATTCCAGTCATGAGTGCAAGGGATTGATAGGGAGAAATTGGATTGCTACCAATCTTTCCATAGGATAATCTAAACTTTAAACTGTTAATAATATTCAATGATTTCATGAATTTTTCCTTTGATGCAAACCAAGAGAGTGCAATAGACGGGAAAAGTGCACTTTTCTTATTGGTAGCAAACTTAGAGGATGCATCAACTCTTGCATTGAGATCAACAAAATATTTTCTATTGTAATTGTATCCAACTCTGAACAAGGATGATATTAATCCGACCTCTCTGAATTGAGTGAGAGGAGTTAATATTTCCTCAGCTGTTGTAAAATTGTAAAAACTTGTAACATCGCTTCCAAAGCCTCTGGCTTTGTTAAAAATGGATCTCACATCATTTTTCTCATACGTAGCAACCAATGTCGCATCCACTCTGTGCATTCCAAATTTATTTCTGTATCGGAGGTTTGTTTCCGCATAAATTTTACTGTTTTCTAAATATGCCTGTGATGCTTCCCCGTTTGTATTTCTTCCTCTAGTTGTATTTAAAGGATAATAATTATCCCTTACACTTTTTTGATAATTGTAGGATCCTTTTACAGTAGCGGTCAGCTTGGGTGTTATTTTACCAACTAATTGTAAAGTTTGCCTGAAAGATGTGGATTGTTTTATATCTACAACAAATTTAGCCAGTGTGTAAGGGTTTGATATGATATTCCCTTCATTGAGATAAGCATAGATATCATCATCTTGACCAGGTTCCAATAATGAAAAAGTTGGTTGAAATTGTAAAGCCTGTGAAACTACACCTCTTTGCTGAAATATTTGACCATTTCCAACTGACGAAGCATTTCCTTTTTTATGCGTAAAATACGTTTTTGAATACACGTCAATTTTTTCATTAAATGCTTTTCTTTTTGCATTCATATTATAATTGATCACTTTATTAGTAGAATTAATGATAACCCCCTTTTGATCATGTAATCCTACACCAATAGTCAAATTTCTTTTAAAATCTCCCCCGCGGTAATTCAAATTATACTTATCACTTAATGAAATATCATAAGTCTCATCTTGCCAATTTGTATTTATTCCAGATGATTCGAGAAAGGGCAGATTGTATTCCATCAACTCTGGATAATTTAGAGAATTAATTTCTTGAGATCCATCATAAATACCTTCAGGTCTTGCTTGAATTGGATTTGGATTGGTAATATCTTTCCATATTTGGTTTAAAATTCTTTGATTCATATATCTTTCAAAACCAGGTCCATCAAGAACGCCAATATTCCTTCTAACTTGTGAAATATAACTTTCATAACTAATAGAGATTTTATCTTTTCCGTCCTCATTATTTCCCGTTTTTGTAGTAATCAATATTACGCCATTTGCACCTCTTGCACCATAAATAGCAGTTGCTGCAGCATCTTTCAAAACCTCAATTTTGTCAATATCATTTGGGTTAATAAAGCTCAAGGAACTTTGTGCTTGACCAGATCCACTATTTCCTTCAGCATCAGTAATAGGGTCTACAGGAATTCCGTCTAGTACATATAGGGGTTGAGTTCCACCTAAAATGGAATTAGTTCCTCTAATAGATATTCCCGAGCCGCCACCAGGCTCTGAACTTTCTGAAACAACCAGTCCGGAAACTTGTCCTTGGAGTATGCTTTCTACAGAACTACTTCTGTTTTTTTCTAGCTGTTCAGATTTTATTTGTGTAATGGATCCAGATAAATCTTTTTCACTTATATCAAAATAACCAACGCTTACCATCACTTCATCTAACTGATTTAAGTCAGTTTCCATTTCAATCTTAATAGGTGAGGAGATAATTGGAATCTCAATCGTTTTCATACCAACATAAGAAACTTTAATTTTTTCTCCTATTTTGATAGTAATTGAAAAATTACCATCAAAATCAGAAACAACCCCGATATCGGAACCTACAATTTGAATAGTTGCACCTGACATGGGGGATCCGGTTTCTTTTTCAATGATATTTCCATTTAAGTCAATTTCTTGAGATAAAATAAAAAATGGAAAAAGGTAAATAACAAATGTTAGTAGTCTTTTCATTTCATTTTCTTTTTTTAATCTGTTTTCTTAGCCACCAGTCTCTGTCTGGGTTATATTTATATTTTTTTTGTAATCTTTCAGATTCTTTACGCAAATCTTCCTCGATTTCATCAAAATTTTCATCATTAATTAAATTCTTCATTTCACCAGGATCATTTAATAGATCATACAGTTCATCTATATCGTTCTCTAAAAAGTTATCTACTAATTTAAACTCTTTAGTTCTAATAGCAACCTGATTAGGACCAGCAAATGGCCATGCATCATCTTTGTAATATTCAAAGAAAATAGATTTTCTCCATTTTCTAACTTTTTTACCCTTTAATAAATTCACCATAGATTCTCCCTGCATATTATCTGGTTGTGGAATACCAGCTAAATCTAATATGGTAGGAGCTACATCAATATTTAAACATTGTTCTTCAATGGAAGAGCCTTTTTTAATCATTTTAGGATATCTTATTATCATCGGAACTCTCATTGAATTTTCATATGCTAATCTTTTGTCTCTGTAGGTGTGTTCACCCATAAAATAACCATTATCGCTACTGTATATAACAACTGTGTTTTCTAATTCTCCTAAATCTTTAAGCACTTTTATTACTTTACCTAGAGATTCATCTACAGCAATTAAACTTCTGAGAAGTTGCATGTTTTTGAATTTATTTATTGGCCATTTCTTTTCCTTCAAAACTTTAGGTATTTCTTTATTTTTATCCCACCGAAATCCAAAAGTCTTTCGTCTTTGCCACTCAGGTTTCCCTTCAAAGGTTTCTTTGTGTGTACCATGTGGCGGTTCTGGGAGAGGTAATCCTCTAAAAAGATCCTTGTGTCTTGGTGCAGGCAGATGTTTTTCATGTACGGCCTTATGCCATAAATTCAATATAAAAGGTTTTGATCGATCTCTTTTATTGCTGAGCCAGTCAATAGCTTTATTGGTTAAAATATCTGTAATATATCCCTCTTCCTGAATTTCTTTACCATTATCATTTACCATGGGATTAAAGTAGTCTCCCTGACCAATAAAACTATACCAATAATCGAATCCTGGCCTTATATGATCCATACCTCTTTTGTGTGCCATGTGAATTTTTCCAATATGCGCAGTATGATATCCGTTTTGTTGTAACAATTTTGAATAGGGAACATTGTTATCCCAATCGGGATCAACATGTTTATTATTCTGATTTACACCATGAATGTGTGGATAGGTTCCTGTCAAAAAACTTGCTCTGGAAGGAGAACAAATTGACTGAGTTACGAAAAAGTTTTTAATATTAACTCCTTCATTAGCTAATTTGTCGATATTGGGAGTTTTTAAAAATGGATATCTTCCAGAGAAACCAACAGCATCAAATGGTTGATCATCAACAAGAATAAATAAAAAGTTAGGTTTTTTATTATTTTCAGAAAATAGCTCATTACAAACAAAAAAAGTGATAGTTAATAATAGCAAATACTTTTTCATAAAACTGAAAATATAATATTTAAGTCGAAACAAGGTGCAAAATAAGATAATTTCTTCATTTTTTTATGAATTTTATTATGTTGCCATCAACATTTAAAAGATAAATTCCATTTTCTAAAAATGAAATATCAATTTTTTTAGTTGCTTCAATAGATTTAATTAGTTTCCCTTGGCTATCCAACAATAAAATCTGATTAATTAATTTATTAGAATTTATATGTATATAGTTTTCACCTGGATTTGGATAGATAAAACTATAGCTGTTTAAATCATTTACAGAAAGAAATGAAAGGTCAGGATCACAATCATATTCATAATTATTTTCCAATTCAACATCAGAAATATTGTTGGTCATCGTGTAGCTCTCATTTGGCAAAGATGGACTAGATTGAAAATCATGATATAGTTCACCAATCCAAGTTAAATTATTGTTTTCATCAAAAAAATCAGCGACACCAGTTACAGGTGGAAAGAAGGAATATCTTTCCACATAATTCAAATTTTCTAAGTAGGGTAGTGCTAATTCCAAGAATTGTCGATGCACCCATTCATTCCTATACCTATTTGCATTAAATTCGGTTATCCAAATAGGAAGTCCATATAAATCATATACCGATTCAAGATAATTTGAGAATCTGTAAAAAACGTCTTGTGGATTTGCGTTTGGATTTTGTTGTGGGTTAGAATTCCAGTCATACCAATGAACAGCAATGACATCAATTCTTACTTCTTCTTCTTGTGTTATTTGATTGAATTCATTCAACCAAGAAAATACTTGATCTTGTCTACATGCTGGTGATACTAATCGCATTCCGGTTTTTGTCAAATTTTTATAAAATGTAAAGGCTGTATCTACAACACACATATTTCCGTATTGACCAGACTGATCATTACAATTATCTGGCTCGTTAAAGGCCAAAACATGAGTTGATTTTATTTTGGAGGTAAGAATATCTATATCTTCTTGCTCATCTGCAGCCCCTCTTCCCCAAACCATGGGTGCGTATTCACGTTTTAAATCTGATTCACCAGTATTACTCCATCTGTAAAACCAATCATTATTCATGTAGGTTATATCCCCAGCAGTTCCCTTTTTATTAACCCAATTCCAGGGGATTACACGAATGAAAGAAATATTATTTTTTAAATAGGTAGGAAGCGCATTAATTATAATTTTTCTCTCCGAAGCAATAAAAACTTTACTTTTTCCTGTTCCATCATCATTGGTAGCCAAAGTGGCCATATATCCCCTCTCTAAAGTCAAGGAGTTTGTTAAATTATTAAAATTATTAGGAATATTATCACCGGAAAAAACTTCAAAAAGATTAATATTAGTTGAGTTTCCTGTTAAATAATCTCCTGAGAATAATTGTAATGGGGCAAGGGAAAAATCTAAGGGTCTGATTAATGCTCCACCGTAATAATTATCAATTTTGATATTATCATTCAAAATTGCAGAATTACCACTCACATAAAAATATTCTAAATTTTCATAAGAATTTGTGGGAGAATTATTTTTTAATGTTAATGAGGAATTTGAGGAAATAAAATAAAAAGTAGTTTCATTGAATTCTAAGCTTTCTTCGACAATTATATGTGCATTTTCATTTAAACTCACATTTCCTAAGCCTAATATTTTATTTGTGATTAACTCACCATTTTCAAGAAAAAGATGTTTTTCATCCGCAAGTATTATAATTCCTTCTGCAATAGTGTTACACGTTAAATAAAGATTGTATATAATTTCTTGACCGGGATTTAATGTATTCGCCTCTGGGGGTAATCCGTTAGAGAGATCTTGCCAATTATTTTCATTAAAAAAATCATTATTTTCCGTTCCTATCCATTTCAAATCTTGTGCAGAAAAGTTGAAAGAAATAAAAAGTAAAAGAATACTTAAACAGACTTTTTTTTTCATAAATTCGGAAAACTCTTGAAAGTTAAACTAATTTAAAAATGTTTAAGGTCATAATTAACCTATTTTTAATTTTTTTCATCACAATTTTTTCATCAGCAAATGAGGAAAAAGAAAAATTAAACGTATTACTTATTATTGCAGATGATTTAAATTGTGATATTTCAGCCTATGGAAATGAAAAAGTAATAACCCCCAATATCGATGCATTGGCTGAAAGAGGTGTTCTTTTTGGAAATGCGCATGTTCAGTATCCATTGTGCAGCCCTTCTAGAATTTCTATGATGACAGGTTTATACCCGGATCAAACCAAGTCAAAAGGATTACGTCTCTATTTAAGGCAATCTCTTCCAGAAGTAATCACTATCGGTCAAACATTTAAAATGAATAATTATCATTCTATTAGAGTAGGAAAAATTTACCATTATCATAACCCCAGAGATATTGGAACTGCAGGTCATGATGATTTTTACACTTGGGATCAAACAATAAATCCTTATGGAAGGGATAAGTTAGAAGAATACAAATTAAATAAAGTTAAAGAGGTTTTTGATGGTGCAACACTAAGTTGGTATGCTTCTGATGGATCTGATGAAGAGCAAACGGATGGAATAGGGGCTAGTGAAACAATTCGTTTATTAGAAAAATTTTCTGAAAACAAAGAGAATTTTTTCTTAGCCTTTGGATTATATAGACCTCATATTCCTTTTGTAGCTCCCAAAAAATATTTCTCTATGTATGATGAAAAGGAGATTCAAGTACCATCAAATGGAGATGATTTTCTGCTAACCGTTTCAGATCCAGCGAAAAAGTCTTTGCGAGCGAGAAAAGAACAAATTAACCTGGATAAAAATCTAAAAAAAACAATAAAGCATGCTTATTATGCAACAACATCTTTTGTGGATGCTCAGGTTGGAAAAGTATTAGATAAATTAAAGGAAACTGGACTGGATAAAAATACAATTGTAATCTTTACCTCTGATCATGGTTATCATTTAGGAGAAAAAGGTCATTGGCAAAAGCAAACTTTATATGACAGATCAACCAGGGTTCCCCTGATAATTGCTGGTCCTGGAATATTATCAAATAAGAAAGAAATGACAACTCCTGTGGAATTAGTTGACATATATAAGACAATCACCGATTTATTAGGATTTGAAACTCCATCATTTGTTCAAGGGGAAAGTTTGAAACCATTTTTAACCAAAGAAAAGAAAATTAATAAGTACAGTGCTCTTTCTGAATTGCAAGTTTATCTTAACGGAAATTTAGCGCAGGGTTATTCCATCAAAACAAGCAGATTTAGACTTATTAAATGGAACTATAAAAATGAAACTTATTATGAGTTTTATGATCATAAATTTGACAAAGGTGAATCACATAATTTATCTAATAATTCCTCTTATCAACTAGTTATGGACTCTTTGAAAATCGAGTTGGGGAAAAGGGTTAAACAAGCATTATTAACCCCTGAGGGAGTTGGAAAGCAAATTGAGAATGCACAGCCAACTTTTGAACCATTAAGAATTCATTCTAAGCCAAAGTCAAAAAATTAAAAGCCCTCCTTTTTAGATAAGTCTTTTGAAAAAACATAGAAGTTTTTATCAACAATTAATTTATTAGAGTCGAAGGCAATTTTCTTGTAGTTTTTTGTAGGATTAATTAGTAAAGGGGTCTCATTAATAATTATTTTCACTGGCATCCTAAAATTTTCAATCACGTTATTCCATCTGTATTTTAAAAAGCCATTATTTATTTCATACTCTAACACTGGAATCCTTATATCGCGAAGATATTGATCAAAAACTGAGCTCAAATCAATATTTAAGGATTTAGAAATAAAGTTTTCTATTTCTGTTGTAGTAACAGTTTTATGAAAAAATGTTTTGTTTAATCCTCTCAAAGTTTTTCTCCATTTTTCATCATCATCAGCAATTTGTCTAATGGTATGTAATAAGTTTGCTCCTTTGGAATACATATCACTTGATCCCTCTCTGTTAACATCATATGGCCCAATGATTGGTTTTGTATTCGAAATTCCTTTTCTTGTTCCAATAACATATTCTGCGGATGCATCTTTACCAAAAAAATAATCAACATATAGGTTTTCGGAGTAGCAAGTGAAACCCTCATGAATCCACATATCAGCAATATCCTTGTAGGTAATATTATTTGCAAACCATTCGTGTCCACCTTCATGAATGATAATGTAATCAAATTTCAAACCCCATCCTGTCCCAGAGAGATCTCTGCCTAAATACCCATTTTTAAATTCATTTCCATAGGTTATCGAACTTTGATGTTCCATTCCAAGGTAAGGTACTTCAACAATTTTGAAGCTATCCTCATAGAAAGGATAAGGTCCAAACCAATATTCAAAAGCTTCAATCATCATTGGAACTTGTTTGAAATGACTTTTAGCTTTTTCTAGATTATAACTCAAAACATAGTTATCAATATCCAATAAACCATTTTCCCCATTAAATTTTGATGAAAAACCCACATAGTCACCAATATTAATATTAACTCCATAATTATTAATTGGGTTACTAACAAACCAATCATAAGTAGTGGTTTGATCTTTTTTTGAAGTAACTTTTCTTAATCTTCCGTTTGAAATATTCTTTAAATTTTTTGGAACATTAACACTAATTAGCATGGAATCAACTTCGTCATACATATGGTCTTTATTAGGCCACCAAACGCTTGCTCCAAGGCCCTGGCAAGAAGTAGCTATAAAGTGATTGCCATTTTGGTCTTTTTCCCAAGATAGGCCACCATCCCATGGTGCTCTTACAGCTACTTTGGGATTTCCTTCATAATTTATTTTAATATAATTTACCTCACCAACTTTTTGTTTTTTGTTCATTTTGATAAAGTAGGCATTGCCCTCTCTAAAGAATTTTAGTTTTTTTCCTTTGGAAGTAATGGATGTTATTTTCATTGGTTCCTGTAGATCAATCTGCATTAATTTCTTGCTTTCTAAAACCTTATATCCAACAGTATTTGAACCACTGATGTATTTTTTTTCAGGTTGAACTTTTATGTCTAAATGATAATAGGTTAAATCCCACCAACTTCTTTCATTTGTGATACTTCCTCTCAAAGTGTCCTGTCTCGTTGTATCAAATTTTTCTCCCATCAACCCTTGCCCCAACATTGTCAAACAACCAAAGAAGAAGTATGTTATTGCAAGATTTTTTTTGTTAATTTTTTTCACAGTAAATTATATAATTTAACTAATTGTAAAAATATTAATATTAATTTAGGAATATGACTTTTTAATGATTTCTTAATTTAAAGCATATATTTTTATTAAAATCATAATTTTATATTTATATATTACCATATTAATAATAATCATTATTAAAAAAAATTAAGTTAGTTAAATTGATATAATTTATTACTTTTACCCTTATGCTTTATCTGTAAATATGGGTAAGAATATTAAAATTTTTGATACAACTTTAAGAGATGGTGAACAGACACCAGGTGCAAAACTAAATACCTCCGAAAAGCTTTTAATTGCAAAAATGCTGGAGAGACTAGGTGTTGATATTATTGAAGCTGGATTTCCTATTTCTAGCCCTGAAGACTTTAACTCAGTTCAGACTATTTCTCAAAACATTAAAGATTCTCAGATTTGTGCACTTGCTAGAGCAAATCCAAAGGATATTGAATGTGCTGCACAAGCACTGAACAAGGCTGTGTCCCCAAGAATACATACAGGGATTGGAACCTCAGACACGCATATAAATCATAAATTTAATTCCACCAGAGAAAAAATAATTGAAAAGGGGTTTCAAGCTGTAAAATATGCAAAAAAATTTGTTGAAGATGTTGAATTTTTTGCAGAAGATGCTGGTCGTACGGACAATGTTTTTCTTGCACAAGTTTGTGAAAAAATGATCGAGGCAGGAGCTACAGTTATTAATATCCCTGATACAACGGGATATTGTCTACCTCACGAATACGGAGAAAAAATAAAATTCTTGGTTAATAATGTTAAAAATATACACAAGGCAACTATTTCTTGTCATTGTCACGATGATCTCGGTTTAGCTACATCTAACTCCATTTTTGGAATATTAAATGGTGCCCAGCAAATTGAATGCACAATTAATGGCATCGGAGAAAGAGCAGGTAATACTTCACTTGAGGAGATTGTAATGATTTTAAAACAACACAAAAATTTGGGTTATGAAACATCTATAAATAGCAAATATTTATGTGAAATCAGTAAGTTAGTTTCTGAAACTATGAGTATCAATGTACAGCCTAATAAGGCTATAGTTGGAGCTAATGCATTTTCACATAGCTCTGGAATTCATCAAGATGGAGTGCTAAAATCTAGAATCACTTATGAAATTATTGATCCTATTGAAGTAGGTGCAGCTGGATCCAATATAATTTTGACAGCAAGAAGTGGAAGAGCTGCGTTATCCCACAAAGCTAAAAGCATTGGATTTAAATTGTCGAAAGATGAGTTAGACAAAGCTTATTCAAAATTTTTGAAAGTTGCTGATAAAAACAAGGTTGTTGATGATAAAGATGTATTACAAATTTTAAAGGCTAAATAAGGATTGATGGGTAAAACTCTCTTTGATAAAGTTTGGGATAAACATGTTGTGAGATCTATTAAAGATGGACCAGATGTTTTATTTATCGATAGGCATATGGTTCATGAAGTAACAAGCCCGGTAGCATTTAGAGGTTTAGAGAACAGAAACCTAAAGGTTTTATTTCCAAAAAAAACTTTTGCTACTGCTGATCACAACACACCAACATTAAATCAGCATCTTCCAGTAAAGGACCCTCTGTCTTCAAAACAATTGTTAGCGTTGGAAGAAAATGCAAAAAAACACAATATATCGTATTGGGGTCTAGGCCATAAAAAAAACGGAATCGTTCATGTGATTGGCCCAGAATATGGGATAACTCTTCCCGGAACTACTATTGTATGTGGAGATTCACATACATCCACGCATGGTGCTTTTGGAGCTATTGCATTTGGAATTGGTACTTCTGAAGTTGAAATGGTTTTATCATCTCAATGCATTATGCAACAAAAGCCCAAAAGAATGAGAATTTCAATTAATGGTAAATTACAAAAAGGTGTTACACCAAAAGATGTTGCACTATTTATTATTTCAAAACTCTCAGCATCTGGAGCCACCGGTTTCTTCGTAGAATATGCAGGAAAAGTTTTTGAGGACATGTCCATGGAGGGAAGAATGACAGTTTGTAACCTGAGTATTGAGATGGGTGCAAGAGGAGGTATGATAGCGCCTGATGAAAAAACAATTGAATATATAAAAGACAGAGAGTTTACACCAAAAGGTAATACCTGGAAAAATGCACTCAAATACTGGAATTCTCTCCACTCAGACATGGATGCTAACTTTGATAAAGATATTTCTTTTGATGGTAGTCAAATTGATCCGATGATAACCTTTGGAACAAACCCTGGAATGGGTATTAGTATTTTGAATAAAATCCCAAATTATACAGATCAATCTGATAATGAAAAATCATACAAGCGTTCACTCAATTATATGAATTTTCAAGAGGGTGAAAATATGATTGGAAAAAAAATAGATTATGTCTTTTTAGGAAGTTGTACAAATGGAAGAATTGAAGATTTTAGAGCGTTTTCCAATATTGTTAAAGGAAAAAAGAAAGCAGATGATGTTATTGCATGGTTAGTGCCTGGCTCGCACAAAGTAAGAAATTCAATTAAAGAGGAAGGTATACTGGAAATCTTAAATGATGCTGGGTTCGAGTTAAGAGAACCAGGGTGTTCAGCATGTCTTGCAATGAATGATGATAAAATTCCGGCTGGTAAATATGTAATTAGTACGTCAAACAGAAACTTTGAAGGTAGACAAGGTCCAGGATCAAGAACATTATTAGCAAGTCCAATAGCGGTTGCTGCAGCTGCGATTACAGGAAAAATTACCGATCCAAGAAAATATTTATAACGTCTGATGGCCTACGAAAAATTTAACATATTAAAATCAACTGCTGTACCTTTACCAATCGAGAATATTGATACGGATCAAATAATTCCTGCCAGATTTTTAAAGGCAACAGAAAGGGTAGGATTTGGGGATAATCTTTTTCGTGATTGGAGATATGATAGTGACGATAATTTAAACGAAAACTTTGTTCTAAACAACAGTATTTACAGTGGAAAAATTCTTTTAGCTGGAAAAAATTTTGGTTCTGGATCTTCAAGAGAACATGCAGCATGGGCTATGTACGATTATGGATTTAGATGTGTAATTTCAAGTTTCTTTGCTGATATTTTTAAAAATAACTGTTTGAATATAGGAGTTTTACCCTTGAGGGTTAAACAAGAAGATTTAGATTATATTTTAGAATTAGTATTTGAAAATCCAAGCATCGAAATATCTGTTGATCTTCTGAATCAAAAACTACTTATTGATGAAAAAGAATTTGAAAGATATTTTGAAATCAATTCACATAAAAAGAATAATTTGATGAATGGACTTGATGATATTGATTATCTCGCAAATATTAGAGATGAAATTATTGATTTTTCAAAAAAAATTCCCTTTTAAATTCAAACAATGAGCTATAAAAAAATTGAAATAATGGATACCACGCTTAGAGATGGGGAACAAACCTCAGGAATCTCTTTTTCACCCAAAGAAAAACTATCCATTGCTAAACTTTTATTGGAAGAATTAAATGTAAATAGGATTGAAATTGCATCTGCTAAAGTTTCTGAAGGAGAAATGAAAGCGGTAAAACTAATTACTGATTGGGCAAGGGACTTAGGTTTACTTGAAAAAATTGAAATTTTAAGTTTTGTGGATGGGGGTTCTTCCATAAAATGGATGGAAAAAGCTGGAGCAAAAACACAAAATCTTTTAACAAAGGGATCAATAAATCATTTAAAAAACCAAATAAAAAAAACACCATCCCAGCATTTTCAAGATATTTCAAATGTCATTCAGTATGCTGAGGATAATGGTATTAAAAATAATGTTTACTTAGAAGATTGGAGTAATGGAATGATGAACTCCAAATCTTATGTCATGGATATGGTACAATTTCTTTCTGAAAAAAATGTAGATAGAATTTTACTTCCTGACACCCTAGGGGTTTTGACACCCGAACTAACTAAAGAATTCATAAGAGAAATGACAGGTAATTTTCCTAACATACATTTTGATTTTCATGCTCATAATGATTATGATTTGAGTGTAGCTAATGTAATTGAAAGTATTCAAAACGGATGTAATGGAATTCATATCACAGTGAATGGAATGGGAGAAAGGGCTGGAAATGCACCATTAGCTAGCGTAGTGGCAGTAGTCAATGATTTTTTAAATGGTTATAAAATTGATATAAATGAAAAATCACTACATAAGGTTAGCAAATTAGTTTCTAACTTTTCAGGATTTAGAATTCCAGTAAATAAACCAATTGTCGGGGATAACGTGTTTACCCAGACAGCTGGCATACATGCTGATGGTGACAATAAAAAAAATTTATACTTTAATGATTTGCTTCCTGAAAGATTTGGCAGAAAAAGAAAATATGCATTGGGAAAAATGTCTGGGAAGGCAAATATTAAAAAAAATTTAGATGAATTGGGCCTTACTTTATCAGATGAAGAAATTGAAAAAGTTACTGACAGAATAATCTTACTTGGTGATAAAAAGGAAAAAGTTACTATTGAGGATCTTCCATATATCATTTCCGATGTAATCGATAGTTCAAATTATAAATACAAAACAGTAATTAGTTCCTATGAATTAAGCCACAAAAAGAACTCTCCACCATCTGCTGAAATTGAAATTACAATTAATAAAAAAACTTTTATTGAAAATGGAACCGGTGATGGACAATTTGATGCATTTATGAACGCCATTAAAAAGGTTTACAAAAAAAATAATATTTTGTTACCCCAGCTAGTTGACTATGAAGTTACAATACCTCCTGGAAGTAATTCAGATGCATTGTGTGAAACTTTCATTACCTGGAATGATAAGTCAATTGAGTTTACTACAAGAGGTTTAGATTCAGATCAAACAGTGTCTGCAATAAAGGCAACTGAAAAAATGCTTAATATCATTTAATAATGAAATGTCTTAGAATTGCAGTATTACCTGGTGATGGAATTGGTCCAGAAATTATAAAAGAAGCTGTTAAAGTCTGCGACTCAATTTCAAAAAAATTTGGTCATGAAATTAAATGGAATTATGCCTTAGTTGGCGCAGCAGCTATTGATGCTACTGGTAATCCATACCCTGAACAAACCCATAAAATATGTGTTAACGCTGATGCAATACTTTTTGGTGCTCTAGGAGATCCAAAATATGATTATGACCCAACAGCAAAAGTAAGACCCGAGCAAGGTTTATTGGAAATGAGAAAAAAACTGGGCTTATATGCAAACATTCGTCCAACTTTTGTCTTTCCATCTCTTCTCGAGAAATCCCCAATAAAAAGAGATAGAATTATCGGAACTGATCTTGTTTTTGTAAGAGAACTTACAGGCGGAATTTATTTTGGTGAAAAAGGGACGAAAGAGAATGGCAAAGTAGCATATGACACATGTTTGTATTCAGAAAAAGAAATTATAAGATTAGCGAAGGTTGGTTTTGATTTGGCAAGGAAGAGAAATAAGAGATTATGCTGTGTTGACAAAGCTAACGTTTTAGAATCATCAAGATTGTGGAGAAAAACAATTCAGCGTATGGAGTATAGTTACAAGGATATTGAAGTTTCATATGAGTTTGCTGATGCTGTCGCAATGAGGTTAATTCAATCACCAAACATGTATGATGTTTTGGTTACTGCTAATTTATTTGGAGATATTTTAACTGATGAGGCATCAGTTATTTCTGGTTCCATGGGTTTGATGCCTTCTGCCTCTATTGGTTCAGAAACTTCATTGTACGAGCCCATTCACGGATCTTACCCTCAAGCAGCAGGAAAAAATATTGCAAATCCAATTGCAACAATTCTTTCAGCAGCAATGATGTTTGAGCAATCATTCAAACTATCTGAAGAATCTCAGATGATTAGAAAAGCAGTTGACTTATGTATAAACGAATCTATTCTCTCTGAAGATTTAGCTCTGTCTAAAAATGCTTATTCTACGTCAGAAATAGGTTCTTGGATTTCAGAGAAAATATTATCTCTTTGAATAAATTGATAATATTATTTTATTCAATTGTATCAAAATGATAACTAGTTTTGGTGTAGTATTTTTTATTTTTTAACAAAATTACGGATGGAAATTTATCACAATTTGGTGTGTTTGGATAATGTTGAGTTTCCATACAAACTCCTCCATTTTTAATAAAATTTTCACCAAGCGAATTTCCAGTGTAAACTTGCATTCCAGGTTGATCTGTTTTAATTTTTAATCTTCTGCCACTATTTTTATCCAATAATATTGCTGCAAACTTTTCATTACTATTTAATATGAAGTTATGGTCGTAACCAGATCCAAATTCTAGTTGAATATCATTTTTTCTTATATCTTTCCCTATGGATTTAAAATTTTTGAAATCAAATGGTCCATCATTGATTTCTAAAATATTTTCGGTAGGAATACCATTTTTATTAATCTCCAAGATTTTATCACTATTAATTTGCAATTCATGATTTAAAATAGTCTTATCAGACCCTAAATTGAAGTAGGAGTGACTAGTTGGATTAAATATTGTGTCTTTATCTGAGTATGCGATAAATTCAATATCAAAAGAATTATCCTCATTTAGTGTATAAACTAAGTCAATTTCAATTTTTCCAGGGTATGTTTTTTCATTGCATAGATGTTTTAAGTGAATAGACCTCTTTGATTTATTTACAAGATTCCAATTTGCCTTATGAAAACCATTACTGCCACCATGCAAATGATTATCACCGTCATTTTTTTCTAGAAAGTAAGTGTCATTTTTTAATTTAAAAATCCCATTTTTAATTCTGTTAGCATATCTACCTATCGCTGCCCCTATGTAATAACTATCATCATAATAATCATTTATATCTTTATAATTTAATACTATATTCTTTAAATTATTGTTTCTGTCGGGGGTGTTAATTTCATATATGATACCACCAAAATTTAATATTTTTACCGATATTCCATTGGAGTTATGAATAGTGTGGATTATATCTACTTTCATTTTTTAAATTTAACAAAATAATATAATTGTTTCCTTTAGTTTTTATTAAATTTACCGTCCTCAAATTCTTATTCAAATGAAAAAATTCTTGCTTATAACTTTATTATCAATTGTATCATTTTCTCTTTTTTCTCAAAAGAAAAAAAATAATGAAAAATCCAATTTGGAAAATATTTCAATTAGTGGATTAAAATGGAGATCTGTTGGTCCAGCACTAACCTCGGGGAGAATTTCTGATATTGCAGTTAATCCAAATAAACCTTTTGAATATTATGTGGCAGTTGCTTCTGGTGGTGTTTGGAAAACACAAAACTGGGGTGTAAGCTTTGAACCAATATTTGACAAGGAAAGCTCATATTCCATTGGATGTGTAGCTGTTGATCCTGAAAATCCAAATGTTGTTTGGGTTGGAACTGGAGAAAATAATAACCAGAGGTCAGTTGCATATGGGGATGGAGTATATAAGTCTTTAGATGGAGGTAAGTCATGGAAAAATATGGGTCTTAAAAATTCTGAGCACATTGGGAATATAATAATTCACCCGAATAATTCTAATATTGTTTATGTAGCGGCTTATGGCCCGCTGTGGAAAAAAGGTGGAGATCGAGGAATCTACAAATCAGAAGATGGGGGCGAAAGCTGGGAAAGAATTTTATACGTTGATGAGCACACTGGATTCAATGAAATACATATGGATCCAAGAAATCCTCTGGTATTATATGCTGCAAGTCACCAAAGAAGAAGGCATGTATATACATATGTGGGAGGAGGACCTGGATCAGGTTTACATAAGTCAGAGGACGGAGGAAAATCTTGGGTTGAAATTAACAAAGGTCTTCCTAAGGTTGAACTTGGAAGAATTGGTTTAGATATTTCCCCTGCAAATTCCGAAATTATCTACGCAATTGTTGAGGCTTCTGAAAAAAAGGGTGGGTTTTATAAGTCTATCGATAGGGGTCAGAACTGGGTAAAACAAAGTTCAAAAGTTACCAGTGGGAATTATTATCAGGAAATAGTTGCAGATCCTATTGACCAGGATATTGTTTACGTGATGGATACCTACATGGGCGTAACTAATGATGGAGGAAAGACTTTTGAATATGTAGATGAAAAATACAAGCATGTTGACAATCACTCGATGTGGATTAATCCCAAAAACAATAAACATTGGATTGTTGGATGCGATGGTGGTATTTATGAAACTTTTGACAAAGGAAAAAACTGGGATTATAAGAAAAACCTTCCGGTAACTCAATTTTACAAGGTAGCGGTTGATAATGCAAAACCCTTCTACAATATTTATGGTGGCACACAAGACAATTATACTTTGGGTGGCCCATCAAGAGTTATTAATGAACACGGAATATCAAATCAAGATTGGTTTGTTACTCATGGAGGTGATGGTTTTGAAACTGCTATTGACCCAGAAAACCCTAACATAGTTTACTCACAATCACAATATGGTTGGTTAGTAAGATATGACAAGTTGAGTGGGGAAGAAGTTGGTATAAAACCAGTGGCAAGAAAAAATGAACTTTCATATAAGTGGAATTGGGATGCTCCTCTTTCTGCTAGTAAGCATAAAAGTGGAAGAATATACTTTGCTGCAAATAAAGTGTTTAGATCCGATGATTATGGTAATAGTTGGAGTGTTATTAGTGATGATTTAACTAGGAAACTAGATAGAAATAAATTAAAAGTATATGATAGGGTATTGAGTATTGATGCTGTTGAAAAGAACGGATCAACTTCTCCTTATGGAACCATTGTATCCTTATCTGAATCACCGATTGATCCAAATTTGATTGTAATTGGTACAGATGACGGGTTAATACAGATTACAGAAAATGCAGGAGAAAGTTGGAGAAAAATCGATAAAATCAAAGGGGCGCCAAGTCAATCCTATGTTAATTCGGTTTACCTCTCACAACACGATACAAATGTGATATATGCAGCATTTAACCATCACAAATTTGGTGATTTTAAACCTTACATTTTCATTTCAAATGATAGGGGTTACACATGGGAATCAATATCAAGTGATTTACCAAAAAGAGGTAGTGTTTATTCTATTGAAGAAGATCATGAAAATAGTGAATTGATTTTCTGCGGAACAGAATTTGGTTTTTTCTTTTCAAATAATGGTGGTGTAAACTGGAAGAAAATTTCTAATGGTTTACCCACTATATCGGTTAGAGATATTGCAATACAAAGAAATGAAAATGATATAGTTTTGGGTACTTTTGGAAGAGGATTTTATGTTTTAGATGATTATTCTTCATTAAGACATATTCAGACTAATAAAAACCCAATAAAATCTAAAGTTTTCCCCATAAGACCAAGCCTTATGTGGGAAAAATCATCTCCCCTTGGAAGACCAGCGAAAGCTTTTCAGGGTGATGATTTTTATTTGGCTGAAAACTTAGATCCAGTTGCACTAATAACCTACTATAACGATACAAAGTTTGAATCTTTGGAGTCTAAAAGGAAAAAGAAGGAATCAAAACTTCTAAAGGAAAAAAAAGATATTTTTTATCCAACTTATAATGAATTAAAAAAAGAAGAAGAGCAAGTTAATCCAGAATTAGTCTTTACTATAAGAGACGAAAATAAGGAAATCATAAAAAAAATATTTAAGCCCGTTTCCAAAGGATTAAATAGAGTTAAATGGAATTTGAGATATGAATCAATGTATCCTGTTCTAAAAGGTTTTTCCAAATCTGGATCTAATTCAAGAGGAACATTAGTAAACCCTGGAACATATTCTGTTGAAATGCTCTTAGTAGAAAATGAAAATATTACACAATTGTCCAAGCCGATAAATTTTGAGGTAATTGCTCTGAACAATACAACAATGCCTGCAAAAAACAGAAAAGCAAAAGTTGATTTTCAAAGAAAAGTGGATGCCTTACAAGCGAAAATGGGTGAGTACAACACTAAATTATCACAAATTAAAGATAAAATCCCATTTGTTGAGGAAGCTTTGAGAAGATCTAATAAGCCAGTAGATTTATTTTATTCATCCATTAAGGATATTAAATATCAAATTGATAATATTCGTAAATCTTTTTATGGTGATGATTTATTATCAAAGATTGATAAACAAGAAAAGCCAACCCCATACTACAGGCTAGGTTATTTAGCATATGAACAAAAAAATTCAACATCTTCTCCGACTGAAACGCATTTGAATAGTTTTAAAATTGCATATGAAGAGTTTCAGCCGATTATCAAAAAAATTGAGGATTTGAAATTAAAGTTTGACAATTTGGAAGTATCATTAAAGGAAAATAATATTCCATATACTCCGGAAAGAATTAAAGAAAACTTTTAGAAATAAATATATTGGTGTGCTTTTTGTAGATGTTCGTGTAATGATTCGGTATATTTTATTTTTATTTATTACCATCCCTTTTTTTTCTCAAGAAATTTCTGAAGAATGCGGTACTGCCTTTGATCAAAATTTTTATGATATTAAAAATCAAAAACTAGATGATTTTAATTACTTTTTGAATGAGTATAATGAAAAGCGTCAGCAAAAATCCTCCAATGCTGTAACCGATGTTCCTATTAGAATAAATATTATCCAAACTACATCTGGTAACACAGCTGTTACTGAAAGTGAAGTTATTAATAGTATTAATGATGCAAACGAAGAATTCGCTGATTCTTTTATTAGATTTTATATATGTGATGAGATAAACTATGTAACCAATAATGCTCTTTATAATTTCACTTATTCAGAAGAAGATATCTTAACTCAATATCATGAAGAAAATATTATGAACGTATATTTTATGAATACAGTTACAAATAATTCTGGTGGTGGAATATGTGGTTTTACCCGTTTTCCGCAAGGTTTTTCATCTAATGCAGATATTTTGGTTATGTCATCAAATTGCACTGGAAATTTATACAATACATTTACCCATGAATTAGGACACCACTTTGGAGTTGAGCACACACATGGACCTATTAATGGTATTCTCACTTCTGAGCTTGTAAGTGGTGCAAATTGTAATAGTGCGGGAGATTATATTTGTGATACCCCTGCTGATCCACAGCTAAGTAGTGCAAATGTAAGCACAACAAATTGTATGTATACACCAAATACATCACCGCCACCTTCAGACGCACAGGGACAGTATTTTGATCCAGATACTTCCAATTTTATGTCATATGCCCCGCAATCTTGTAGATATAGTTTTACCCCCCAACAAAATGCTATTTTCTATGCTACTTTTCATTCATTGAGATCATATTACTCTTGCCCATCTTTTAATATTACAATTTCTGATGAGGTTAATATTGATTGCGATAATGAATTTATTGTTGATTTTTATGATGAAAGCCCTGGTGCTATTTCTTGGGAATGGGATGTTGACGGAGACGATATAATTGATTATACTGCACAAAATCCCACACACGTTTATAACGAACCTGGGATTTATGATGTGATTCTTAATGTTTCTAATGGCACTGAAACACTAACTAAAGCATTTCCAGCAAGATATGATTTCAAAAATAATACCTCTGAAGAAATTATTAATTTTTCTATTAACGTTGTAAATCCTGGTGAAAATTCATGGGAAATAATTCATGAATCTGGCTATGTAGTACATGCTGGAGGTCCTTATGAGGAACAATTAGTTTATGAAGAACAAATTAATTTATACGAAAATACTTGTTATGACTTTGTTATGTATGATACCAATGGTAATGGAATGGAAGATTTTTATTGGCAGGTGGGATATGAAATGTATGAAGTATACGATAATAATAATGAAATTCTGATAGACGGAATTGGGCCTTTTGGAAATCTAAAGTCTGATATAATTTATGTTGATGGTCCTGACTACACGAATGATCTAGGTATCTTACTTATCAGTGCTCCATCATCAGGAACTTTAATTGAAGAAACACAAAATGTTCAGTTTGTAGTTGTTAATAGCGGCACAACTGATGTAAATAATTTTGAGGTAAGCTTTCAGCTAGACAATGGAGAGATAGTTTACGAACAATTTAATCAATATGTTCCTGCCAATGGTGGTTGGATTAACCTGGAATCAGATGTGTCCTTTGACTTTTCATCTGTAGGAGCCTATTTGTTGACTACTAGTATTACAAATCTTGATGACAATGTTCAAAATAATACAGTTTCTGTTGAAATTATAAATTCTGCTTTATGCCAGCCTGCAGGTGATTGTAATCAAGGCAATGGTAACGGTATGAAGTTGTTTGCCTTTGGTGATATATATAATGAATCTGGTTGTGAAGGATATGGAAACTTTATGGATCAAACAACAGATTTAATTGCTGGAAATTATTATGGGATGACAATAGCATCTGGATACGGTTCACAATATTACAGAGTTTGGATTGATTTTAATGACGATTATCAATTCACTAATGATGAACTTATTGTTGATAACCCAGTACTTGCAAATAATCAGGGTGCTGGAAATTATTCGGGAACTTTGCAAGTTCAGATCCCAGACGATGCGATAGGGGGACAGCATATTTTGAGAATTAAGTCAAATACTGGCACTCCTGTTCCCTCTAATGCGTGCGAACAAACTACTTTTAGTGAGACTGAAGACTATTCTGTTAATATTATCAACCCCCTTTCAGTAAATGAAAATCGTGTTAGCGATTTATTTGAAATGAATTATGATGATTTAAATAAGTTTTTAACTATTAGTGCTAAAACTGATAATATAAGATCAATCAGGATTTATGATGTGACAGGTAAGTTAATTATTGAAAACATTACAAATTCTCAAAACGAAGTGATTAATCTTTCAAAAACATCAGATGGAATTTATACAATGGTTATAGAATCCGGTAATAATTTAAAATATCTGAAATTTATCAGGTATTAAGTACCTCTGCCTACTTTTCTGATTCCCGTAGATTTATTTCTATTAACTTGATTTTTTAAACTATTTTTTTTAGTTGTCTTCTTGTTGGTGTTATTTTTTGAATTTATCTTTTCAAACCTATTTCCAAAAAACTTACTTGTCATAAAGATATTTTTAAAACTTAATTTATAGCCCATTGGTGATCAATGGGTTATAACTTTGCGGAGGAAGAGGGATTCGAACCCCCGGAGGTGTGACCCTCAACAGTTTTCAAGACTGCCGCATTCGACCACTCTGCCATTCCTCCAATAATGGATGCAAATATAGAATGGTTTTGTTAGCCCACAAAAAAATCATATTAAAAAATACTTATTAATCCCATCCACCAGGTGCTTGTGGCATCGACTGGGCTTGAGCTTTTTTTGGGTTCAGTATTGCGAAGGTTCCAATTGCGGTCAACGCTGCATATTTCCCCATTTTCTTTATCGCCTGTTTTCTGGTTATTCCTGTTTTTTTCTTCATAACTATTG
>CACKQW010000015.1 GCA_902602415.1 uncultured Bacteroidota bacterium
ATAAAATTAGCTCTTTATTTCTGTTTAAGAAATAAATTATTCGTTGCATATATACTTATCTATTTAATCAAAACACTTTTGTATTTGGGAATATTTTTTAATACAATTCCTGTACCCCTAACAACTGCTCTCAATGGATCTTCAGCAATATATACGGGAAGATCTGTTTTTTTTGAAAGTCTTTTATCTAAACCTCTTAACATGGATCCTCCACCAGCAAGATACATTCCTGTGTTGTAAATATCAGCTGCAAGTTCTGGGGGAGTTTTTGATAAAGTTTCCATCACAGAATCCTCAACTCTAAGAATAGATTTTTCCAATGCTTTGACAATTTCACGATAAGAAACATTAATTTGTTTTGGCTTCCCAGTTAACAAATCTCTTCCTTGAACATTCATTTCTTCAGGCGGATCATCAAGATCTTCCGTTGCAGCACCTATTTGGATTTTAATTTTTTCTGCAGTTCTATCACCAACATATAAATTGTGTTGTGTTCTCATGTAATAGATGATATCATTTGTGAATACATCACCTGCAACTTTCAAAGACTGGTCACAAACAATTCCTCCAAGCGCAATAACTGCAATTTCTGTAGTTCCACCTCCAATATCAATTATCATATTCCCTTTAGGCTGCATGATATCAACTCCAATTCCAATTGCAGCGGCCATTGGTTCATGTATTAGGTAAACTTCTTTCCCATTGACTCTTTCAGCAGATTCCTTAACCGCTCGCATTTCAACTTCAGTAATGCCTGATGGAATACAAATTACCATAATCAAAGAGGGGGAAAATAACTTGTTTTTCAGAGTTGGGATACTCTTAATAAATAAGTTTATCATTTGTTCGGATGCATCAAAATCAGCGATAACTCCATCTTTAAGAGGTCTTATAGTTTTAATATTTTCATGGGTTTTACCCTGCATTAAATTTGCTTCATTTCCAACAGCAATAATTTTTCCTGAAATTCTGTCTTTTGCAACGATTGATGGACTGTCAACTACAACTTTATCATTGTGAATAATTAAAGTGTTAGCTGTACCTAAGTCTATTGCAATCTCCTCAGTTAAAAAATCAAAAAACCCCATAGGTAAGAAAAAAATATAATTAATAAATCAGGCCTGTATGTAAATCTAAGAATAAAAATTTAATAATAAAATAATATAACTATATCAATGTTTAAAATGTCGGATACCTGTAAAAATCATTCCAATTTTATTCTCATTACAATAATCAATACTTAAGTTATCTTTGATAGATCCCCCAGGTTGAATAATAGAATTAATCCCTTTTTTATGAGCAATTTCAACACAATCAGGAAATGGAAAAAAAGCATCACTCGCCATGGAGGCACCGTTGAGATCAAACCCAAATTTTTCAGCTTTTTCTATGGCTTGATTCAAAGCATCGACTCTACTGGTTTGTCCAGTTCCACTGGCAAGTAACTGCTTATTCTTGACTAGCACGATAGTATTAGATTTTGTATTTTTAGAAATTTTTGATGCAAATAATAAGTCATCAATTTGATTTTTATTGGGTTGAACTTTGGTGGGATAGCTTAAAATTTCATTAGAATCTGTGATGTTGTCTGCAGATTGGTATAGTGATCCATTCAAGCATGTTCTTGAAATATCTTTTTTGCTAGGATAGCTGTTCAATTTTAAAATTATCCTATTTTTTTTTGATTTTAATATACTAAGTGAGTCATTGTCAAAGTCCGGAGATATTACTACTTCACAAAATAATGTATTGATAATTTCTGCTGTTTCAACATCCATTTTTGAATTACATATTAGTATTCCACCAAATGCGGATATTGGATCTGCTTCAAGAGCAGACATGTAAGATTTTTTTAATGATTCACGAGTAGAAATACCGCATGCGTTGTTGTGTTTTAAAATTGCAAAAGTATGTTTTTCGTTTTTAAATTCTTTCATTAAATCTAATGCAGCATCGATATCAAGAAGGTTATTATAACTTAGTTCTTTTCCGTGTAACTTTGTGAATATCTGGTTTAAATTTCCAGTGAATATTCCATTTTGATGAGGGTTTTCACCATATCTAAGTGGGGTTTCATTTATGTCAGAGAAATAATTATTAATGTGATAATCATAATTTGAGGATATTTTAAAAGCATTGGATGCAAATTTTTTTCTATCCTTTAATGATATCTCACAATCATTATTTTTTATGATAGATAAAAAACTTTTGTAGTCTACCTTTGAAGGTATACAGGCAACATCATAGTAGTTCTTCGCTGCAGCTCTTATTAATGAAATTCCACCAATATCAATTTTTTCAATTACGTCGTTTTCTGAAGCTCCTGATTTTACTGTTTCTTCAAACGGGTACAGGTCAACAATTACTAGATCGATTTGTGGAATTTGAAACTCCTCTTTTTCTTTCTTGTCTTTTTCATATTCTCTTCTAAATAAAATCCCACCAAATATTTTTGGGTGTAACGTTTTTACCCTTCCTCCAAAAATTGAGGGAAATGTAGTAATATCTTCCACCTTAATCACTTTATGACCTAAATTTTTAATGAAATCATAAGTTCCGCCAGTTGAGTAAATAATCACATGATTTTTTACTAGTTCATTCACAATTTCTTCTATTCCTTCTTTGGAAAAAACTGAGATTAGAGCAGATTTGATTTTAAGATTTGCCATTGTTTCAAAAATAAATAAATTGAAACATGCAAATGCAAATTTCTATGTTAAAGAATCTTATTTTGTTAACACTTTTTTTTAATAACTGAAAAATATGTTTTGTAAATTTATACAAGTTATTATGAGAACAATTCTATTATTTATTCCACTGTTATTTCCAATGACAATTATATCTCAAGAAGTCAGCGGAAAAGTACTTGATGATAATAATATGCCAGTAGTTGGCGCTAATGTATATTGGATTGATCAATCTGCTGGCACCGTGACGGATATTGATGGGAAATATAAACTTGAAAATCCTAGTAATATTGATAAATATGTGATTAGTTATATTGGTTTTTTTAATGATACTATAAGTTCAAATTATGAAGGCCAAAAAATATATTTACAAAAAAAATTAGATTTAGAAGAAGTAGTGGTTACCTATAATACCAAAAGTTCATCTGTTTCGCTTTTAAGTTCAGCAAATATTTTGAATATATCCTCTCAAGAGCTTCTTAAAGCTGCTTGTTGTAATCTTTCCGAGAGTTTTGAAACAACTCCCTCCATTGATGTAAATTTTTCTGATGCTATTTCAGGCAGAAAACAAATAAGAATGTTAGGGCTAAGCAGTCCAAATATATTAATGTCTCTTGAAAATATTCCAGCTATAAGAGGCGCATTACAATCTTATGGTTTAACCTATATTCCTGGTACTTGGATTGAAAGTATTCAAGTTGCAAAAGGTTCAGGTAGTGTTGTTAACGGATATGAAAGTATTTCTGGACAAATAAATGCTGAGTTACGCAAACCATTAAATGATGATAAGTTTTTTTTAAACCTTTTTATTAATCAAATGGAACGTTTGGAAGTAAATACACATTATACAGCTAATTTGAATCAGAAGCTGGATTATGGGCTATACTTTCACACAAATAAAAAAGATACTAGTGCTGACAACAATAATGACGGTTTTAGAGATGATCCAACTGGAAAACAACTAAATGTTTTAAACAGATTCCAGTACACAAATCTTGAAAAAGGACTTGTTGGTTTTTTTGATCTTAATTACGTTTTCGATGAGAGAGTTTATGGTCAAAATGAATACATTAGTCACACTGTATTTACAGAAAATCAAAATTATTGGGGTGGTAAAACAGACTCAGAAATTATAAAAACAAATTTTAAATTTGGATATGTTGACCCAGAAATAACATACAGATCCTTGGGAATTCAATTTGCTTACACTGGAATAGACATGGGTTCCTCTTTTGGAAATAACACACACGATATAAAACAAACAAGTATTTTTACAAATCTTGTATACAATTCAATTATAGAAAATACTTACAACAAGATTAAAACAGGAATTACCCTCTCTTATGATGAGTATGATGAATATATTAGCAATCTTGATATTTCTAGAACAGAAAAGTCAATTGGTGCATATTTTGAATATAATTATAATGATTCTGATAAAATAAATTTATCAGCTGGAATTAGGTTTGATAATCATAATAAAATTGGAACTTTTATATCCCCTAGATTTCATATGAATTATATGCTATTTCCAAAGTCCACAATAAAGTTTTCTTTTGGTAAAGCTACACGTCTCGCAAATATTTTTTCTGAAAATCAAAAATTATTTTTTAGCTCCAGGGAAATTATATTTTCAGATGGATTTAATCTCTCAGATTTTTCGAATTTGAAAGCGGATGAGGCGTGGAATTATGGAATTTCAATTATTAACAGTTTTAAGTTATTTGGAAAAGAATCTCAATTAACGCTTGATTATTATATCACTGACTTTGAAAATAAAGTAGTGGCAGATTGGGAAACTCCAACACAGATTAATTTTTATAATTTGATTGGGAAAAGCTTTTCAAATAGTTTTCAAGCACAATTTTCTTACACCCTTTCAAATTCAATTGATTTATTGTTTGCATACAAAAATACAGTTGCAAAAACAGACTATATAGCGCATGGAAGGTTGAAAAATCCGTTAACCCCTAGTGATCGATTCTTCTTTAATGTTGCATATAATGGGCCATCCAATGACAAAGGAAAAAATTGGAAGTATGATCTTACTTTTAACCACGTTGGTCAACAAAGATTACCTTCAACTGAAACAAATCCCTATGAGTATCAACTATCAGAAATTTCAGAAAGATTAAATCTTATAAATACTCAGATTACGAGGGTCTTTAACGACTCGTTTCAGATTTACTTGGGGGTAGAAAATTTGACAAACTATAGACAGAAAAATACAATCCTTGCTGCAGATAATCCATTTGGAGATTATTTTGATGCCACATACATATATGGCCCAATTTTTGGTAGGATATCGTATCTTGGATTAAGATATTACATTAATTAAATTAATTGTTATGAAATTCAATTTTATATTGACTCTTTTTGTTCTTTTTGTTACCACTAATAGTACATCTCAGACAAAATCAGAGTTTATTTTTGTTGATGGAGTTTGTGGAATGTGTGAAAAGAGGATTGAATCAAATTGTTTAGCTACTAAGGGTATTAAACTAGCTGATTGGAACAAAGAAAATAGAATGCTTAAGATAATTTATAATGAGAAAAAAATTTCTCTAGAAGATATACACAAAAAAATCGCATCCATTGGTCATGATACAAAGTTGGAAACTGCAAATGAGGAAGCATATGGGAAGCTTGCTATGTGTTGTAAATATCGAGACGAAGAAGTTGTAAAAAACCACAAATAAAAAAGAGCGGATCTCCGCTCTTTTTTATTAAAAAATCTATCATTTCTTACATCATGCCGGGCATTCCTCCTCCACCCATTGGTGGCATTGCAGCTGGTTTTTCTTCTTTAATTTCAACAACTGCACATTCCGTGGTTAGAATCATCCCTGCAACTGATGCAGCATTTTCAAGAGCAATTCTAGTAACTTTTTTAGGGTCAATGATTCCAGCTTTTAACATGTCAACATATTCTTCCCTTTTGGCATCATAACCAATATTGTCTTTGCTCTCTAACACTTTAGATATTACAATACTTCCTTCTCCTCCAGCATTTTCAACTATTGTACGGATAGGAGCTTCAATTGCTTTTTCAACTATCTGTATGCCCGTATTTTCATCACTATTCTCAGACTTTAATTTAGATAATTTTTCTTTAGTTCTAATTAATGCTACTCCGCCTCCAGCAACAATCCCTTCCTCCACTGCTGCACGAGTTGCGTGAAGTGCATCATCAACTCTGTCTTTTTTCTCTTTCATTTCAACTTCACTAGCAGCACCAACATAAAGAACAGCAACTCCACCTGCAAGTTTAGCTAATCTTTCTTGAAGTTTTTCTTTATCATAATCACTTGTTGTAGTTTCAATTTGTGCTTTGATTTGATTCACTCTTGCTTTTATTTCATTTGCCTTGCCAGCACCATTGACTATAGTTGTGTTGTCTTTGTCAATAGTAACTGTTTCAGCAGTGCCTAACATTTTTAAGTCTGCATTTTCTAGAGAAAACCCTCTTTCTTCTGAAATGACAGTTCCGCCAGTTAGTATGGATATATCTTCAAGCATTGCTTTTCTTCTGTCGCCAAAGCCCGGGGCCTTAACTGCTGCAATCTTTAGTCCTCCTCTGAGCTTATTTACCACTAAAGTTGCTAATGCTTGTCCTTCCACATCTTCAGCAATTATTAATAATGATCTTCCTGATTGCGAAACCGGCTCTAAAATTGGTAATATTTCCTGAAGATTTGATATTTTTTTGTCAAATAATAAAATGTATGGGTTTTCAAGTTCTGTGATCATTTTATCAGCATTCGTAACAAAGTACGGAGACAAATACCCACGATCAAATTGCATTCCTTCAACAACATCAACATAAGTATCAGTTCCTTTTGCTTCCTCAACTGTTATAACTCCTTCTTTTCCAACTTTTTCAAAAGCCTGAGCAATAAGGTTTCCAACTGTGTTATCATTGTTGGCAGAAATACTGGCAACTTGTTGAATTTTTTCTGATGAATTCCCAACTTGTTTTGATTGTTTGTTTAACTCATCAGTTATGCATGTTACGGCCTTGTCAATACCCCTTTTTAAGTCCATAGGGTTAGCACCTGATGCAACATTTTTAAGACCTTCCTTGACGATTGCTTGTGCAAGTACGGTTGCTGTAGTAGTTCCGTCACCTGCAAGGTCATTAGTTTTGGATGCAACTTCTTTGACCATTTGTGCACCCATATTTTCAAGTTCATTTTCTAATTCAATTTCTTTTGCAACAGTAACACCATCTTTTGTTACTTGTGGTCCTCCAAAAGATTTACTAAGAATTACATTTCTTCCTTTAGGTCCCAGGGTTACTTTAACCGAATTTGCGAGAGCATCGACTCCTTTTTTTAATCCATCTCTAGCTTCAATATCAAATTTAATTTCTTTTGCCATTTTTAAAATTTTAAATTAAACAATTGCTAAAATATCTTTTTCTGACATAATCAGATAATCTTTTCCTTCAAGCTTTAGCTCTGTTCCAGAATACTTTCCATACATTACAGTATCACCAATTTTAACTGTCATTTTATGATCTGAAGTTCCACTTCCAACTGCAACAACTTTAGCCTTTTGTGGCTTTTCTTTTGCGTTATCTGGAATAATAATCCCGGAAGCTGTTTTTGTATCAGCTTCTAAAGGTTCTACTAAAACTCTATCTCCTAATGGTTTAATATTAAGTTTCATAATAAATTTTTTTGTTTAAAATTTCATAAATCATGCCATTGAAAAAAAGTATGACAAAATTTCATAAATACAAGAAATTATTGAGTATCTGGATCAATTTCAACCGGTAGTTGATCAAGTGGAACAGGCTCTTCAATCAATTCGTTAGAATCTAATGCTTTGGATTCAATTCTGTTTTCACCTTTATCAAAAGTTAGATTCGAAAGCATGATTAAAGCGATTAAAATAATTGCGAGAGTCCATGTGCTTTTATCTAAAAAATCAGTTGTCTGTTTGACACCTCCAAGTTGCTGAGTGCCTCCACCACCAAAGGTCGAGGCAAGCCCACCACCTTTTGGATTTTGTACCATTATCACCACAACTAGTAAAAAAGATACAATTACGATGATGGCCAATAAAAATGAATAAGATCCCATATCACTTTAGTTTCTTGAGTTTTTTAATTGCGCTTGCAAAGTAACTGTTTTTTTCTGGAAATTTCAAAATTAAAATTTTATAAGTTTGAATAGCTTTTTCGTAGTTTTCTTGTTCCACATATAATTTTGCTAATGTCTCAGTTACAAGCGATTCTTTAATTAATTCTGTGCTTTCATTATCATTCTGAATTTCTGGCTCTTCGATTGATTTAATATTAAGATTAGGTTTTTTTGAAATAAATTTTTCAATTGTTGAAGATTCATTTGATCTGTCAATTGGTACTAAATTTACTTGTTCCAACCAATTTACAAATGTTCTACTCTCATTTTTTTTAAGAACTTTTTGAGTTTTTGAGTTTTTCGAATTAAAATCATCAGCTAAAAAATTATGTTCAATGAAATCAAACAAAATTTTTCTATTGCTTGTGTAGATAGCAGTCTTATTTAAAATTTTTTCGAACTGAAAGCTTTCAAGATTTTTGTGATTCTTTAATTGAATTGCTCTTGCAGCTTGAAAATATGGAAATTCTTTTATCAGTTCATCAATAAAGATAGCTTCACTTTGAGAAATTTTGTGTGGGTTTTTTAATATTTTTAATAAACTTGATTTACTTTTTTTTACCATTTTGCTAAAGCTTCATTAAATATGTCTTGAGTTATTCTTTCAAAAATTTCGTCTACAGCTGTTTCTTTTTGGCTACCAATAAGTTGGCTATTTCCTGGGTAATCATAATAAAAAGAGAATCTTTTTTCAAAATCTGATTCGCTATCATTCTTGTCAAAAAATCTCACATTAATTCCAATTGTTAGCCTGTTTTGAGCAGCAGTGTTATTTGCGGTTGCAGTAGTAGGAGATATTCTGTATTCAACAATTTCCCCTTCAAAAATTAGATCCCCGTTAGATTTAACCAGCTCAAGGCTTGTTTGATTTATCATAAGGTCTATTAACTTATTTGTAAAATCTCTGTCAATACCAGGTTCAACAAGATTCGAGTTATTTTGAAAATAATTTACCTGAAATGATTTAGTTTTAGTTGAGATTGACGCACCAGTAAAGCTGTACTTTACAGAACAACTTACACTAAATAGTGTGATAAAAGCTATAATAGGTACCATTAGCGATTTCATAAATTAAACTGTTTAATTTTTCTGTATAGGGTCCTTTCACTAATTCCCAATTCCTTGGCGGCAAATTTCCTTTTACCTTTATGCTTTTCTAAAGATTTTTTTATGAGCTCTAATTCTTTATCGTGAATTGATAAAGATTCTATTTCTTTAATTTCCTCAATAAAATCATACTTTTCTTTGTGATCAATTGATAGAATTTCTACATTTTCCTTTTCAACATTCGTACTACTTTCCTCATAAACTTTTTGAATGAGTTTTTCATTATTTTTTTTGAAGTCACTTAAATTTTTAGTTTGCATTAGTTCTAATGTGAGCTTTTTTAAGTCATTTAAATCAGCTTTCATGTCAAACAAAACTTTGTACAGTATTTCCCTTTCGCTATTAAATGAAGCCCCTTCGTCTTTGGAAATCAAAGCAGGAAGGTTATTTTGATTATTTTTTGGAAGGTAACTGAGTAGGGTCTGGTCAGAAATTAAACGTTCCTTTTCAAGAACTGAAAGTTGTTCAGCTACATTTTTTAGTTGTCTAATATTTCCATTCCAATGGTAATTTTCTAAAATACGAATGCCTTTATCATTCAATTTTATTGTAGGCATGTTGTACTTAATTGCAAAATCTGAGCAAAACTTTCTAAAAAGTAGATGAATATCTTCTTTTCTTTCTCTAAGCGGTGGAATATTTATTTCCACGGTGCTTAATCTATAATATAAATCCTCTCTAAATTTATTTTTTTTAATTGCTTCAAAAATATTAATATTCGTGGCAGCTACAATTCTTACATTAGTCTTCTGAACCTGACTGGATCCAACTTTTATAAATTCACCATTTTCAAGTACTCTCAAAAGTCTGACTTGAGTACTCAAAGGGAGTTCTCCAACCTCATCCAAAAAAATTGTTCCGCCATCTGCCACCTCAAAATATCCAGATCTTGTTTTGGTAGCTCCAGTAAAAGCTCCTTTTTCATGTCCAAAAAGTTCACTGTCGATTGTTCCATCAGGAATAGCACCACAATTTACAGCTATAAATTTTGAGTGTTTTCTGTGAGATAATTGGTGTGCAATTTTTGGAATCGTTTCTTTACCAACCCCGCTTTCACCTGTAATCAAAACTGAAATATCTGTTGCTGAAACCTGCATTGCTTTTTCGATTGCTCTGTTTAAGCCAACACTATTTCCAATTATTTCAAATCTCTGTTTAATTGCTTGTAATGTTTCCATAATACTAATTATTTTCTGAATATCCCAGACCTTTACCTATCAAGGTTGCACTGGTGCAATCATTAATTTTCACATTTACAAAATCTCCAATATTATATTCCTCTTTTGGAATAATTACCACTGAGTTTTGTTGATTTCTTCCTGCCCAATGGTTAGCTGACTTCTTTGACTCTTTTTCTATCAAAATTTCAACCACCTGATTAATTTTTTGTTTGTTTCTAAATAAGCTATGTTTTTGTTGTAATTCAACAATTTCGCTAAGCCTTCTGCTTTTTATTTTTTCATCTACATTATCATTTAATTTTTTTGCTGCTAATGTGCCAGGTCTTTCAGAATATTTAAACATGTATCCAAAGGAATATTTAACTTTTTCCATTAGACTTAATGTAAGTTTGTGATCATTCTCACTTTCATTTGGAAATCCAGTTATCATATCGTGGCTTATACTACAATCAGGCATAATTTTGTAAATACTATTAATTAAATCTAGGTATTCCTTTCTTGTATGTTGTCTATTCATTGCTTTTAATATAGTGTTACTTCCACTTTGTACAGGCAAATGAATATGATTGCAGATATTTTTGTGTCTTGACATAACTTTTATCACCTCAATTGACATATCCTGAGGATTTGATGTTGAAAATCGGATTCTCATTTTTGGATTTGATAAGGCACACATTTCTAATAACTTGGAAAAGTTAATTGACGAAGCTTTTTGAATTTCGCTGGCTTTTTGGAAATCTTTTTTTAAACCTCCACCATACCATAAATAGCTATCAACATTTTGGCCAAGTAATGTTACTTCTTTATATCCTTGATCAGCTAATTCATTAAGCTCATTTACTATTGATTGCGGATCTCTGCTTCTTTCTCTTCCTCTTGTAAATGGAACGACACAAAAAGTACACATATTATCACAACCTCTAGTAATAGAAACAAAGGCATTAACTCCATTACTATTAATCCTAACTGGGTTTATATCTCCATATGTCTCATCTTTAGATAAAATGACATTTACGGCATCATCTCCGTTGTTAATCTCCTTAATTAAATTAGGTAAATCTTTGTAGGCATCAGGTCCTACAACCATATCAACAATTTTCTCTTCATCTAAAAATTTATGCTTTAATCTTTCAGCCATACAACCCAATACACCAACTTTAAGATTTTTGTTCGTTCTTTTAATTCTGTTAAACTTTTCTAGTCTTTTTCTTACAGTCAATTCAGCTTTTTCTCTGATAGAGCAGGTGTTAATTAATATTAAATCTGCATGATTAATATTTCCAGTGGATTGATAACCAATATTTGAGAGTATTGACATAACAATTTCACTATCACTAAAGTTCATGGCGCACCCATAACTTTCTAGATATACATTTTTAGTTTTTGTATTTTTAGAATCTTCGTCAACTACAAGACTTTCACCATTGTATTTGTAGGGGTTTTTTTCTAACATAATTAAAAATACTAGCTAACAAATATATTAAAAATAAGACAATTTGTCATGAATTTTTGTGTCATGAATTTTTTTATGGCTTGATATTTGAATTTGCAATTTGAAAAAAAAATCTACATTTGTAGACCAAAAAATATAAATATGGCAGAAAATCTAGTGATTGTTGAGTCCCCTGCTAAAGCAAAAACAATTGAGAAGTTTTTGGGTCCTGGCTATAAAGTTGCATCTAGTTTTGGTCATATTTCAGACCTTCCTTCAAAAAATTTAGGAATTGATGTTGAGGGAAGTTTTGAGCCTAAATATGAAGTTTCAGCAGATAAAAAAAATGTTGTTAAAACTTTATCAGATTTAGTTAAAAAATCAAAGACAGTATGGTTGGCAAGTGATGAGGATAGAGAAGGAGAGGCAATTGCTTGGCATTTATTTAGGACGCTCAAACTGAATGATAGTACGACAAAAAGAATTGTATTCAATGAGATAACTAAGAAGGCAATCACAAACGCTATAAATAACCCTAGATCCATTGATGTTAATCTTGTTGATGCCCAACAAGCTAGAAGAGTGCTCGATAGAATTGTTGGTTATGAACTCTCTCCTGTTTTATGGAGAAAAGTAAAAGGTGGGTTATCAGCAGGAAGAGTGCAATCTGTAGCTGTTAGGCTTCTTGTTGAAAAAGAAAGGGAAATTAGAAATCATAAGTCTAAGTCCTCTTATAAAATTGATGCGATTTTTAAAAATGAGAAAGGAGTAGATTTTAAAGCAAAACTTGAAAAAGAATCCGAAGATTTAATTTCAGCTCAAAATTTTTTAAATAATTGTATTTCTTCAACTTTTTCTGTTTCTGAGGTTTCCAAAAAACCTGCTAAGCGATATGCTCCACCTCCTTTTACAACATCGACAATGCAGCAGGAATCATCTAGAAAGCTTTCATTTTCTGTTTCTAAGACGATGAGTGTTGCTCAAAGACTCTATGAAGCTGGATACATTACATACATGAGAACGGACAGTGTTAACTTGTCTTCAATCGCTGTGGACAAAGCTATGGAATTTATAACCTCGAAGTTTGGAAATAATTATTCAAATCCAAAAAACTATAGTGTAAAATCAAAAAATGCACAGCAAGCTCATGAGGCTATAAGGCCTACTGACTTTTTTTTAAATCAGGACTTAATCACGGATTATGACCAGAAAAGACTTTATAATTTAATTCTAAACAGAACAATTGCTTCACAAATGAAGGAGGCTGAAATAGAAAAAACAAGTGTTAAAATTCTTTCTTCATCAAGTACAGAAGTTTTTTCAGCTGTTGGTGAGGTAATTAAGTTTGATGGTTTTTTAAAAATATATTCTGCTTCCAAAGAAAATGATACAGAAGAAAGCAAAGGAATTTTGCCTGATATGCAAGCAAAAGACAAAATTGAACTGGTTAAAATGATAGCCACTCAAAAATTTTCTAAACCACCCTTCAGATTTTCTGAAGCATCGCTTGTTAAAAGATTAGAAGAATTAGGTATTGGTAGACCATCGACATATGCACCTACAATTTCAACTATTCAGAATCGAGGATACATTGAAAAAGGCACAAATGAAGCTAAGACAAGAGATATAATTCAAGTTATTTTAACTGATGGTAATATTGAGAAAACTACTGCTCTTGAAAAATATGGTTCTGATAAAGGTAAACTCGTTCCAACTGATATTGGAATGATTGTAACAGACTTTTTGATTAATCATTTTGGAGATATTATGGACTATAATTTCACTGCACGTGTTGAGCAGGATTTTGATAGTATTGCAGAAGGTAAAAAAGATTGGACATCAATGATGAAAACTTTTTACACTAATTTTCACCCTGTTGTTGAAAATGTTCAAAAAAATGCCTCAAGGGAAAGTGGTAAAAGAATTTTGGGTGAACATCCTGAAAATAAGAAAGAGGTTAGTGTAAGATTAGGTAAATTTGGACCGATGGTACAGATTGGAACCATTGATGACGAAGAAAAACCAAAATTTGCATCATTAAGTTCTGAGTTTCAGATAGAATCAGTAACTTTAGAAGAGGCTTTATCCTTATTTAATTTACCTCGAGAAGTTGGTGAGTTTAACGGCGAAAAAATTATTGCTAATAACGGTAGGTATGGCCCATATCTAAAATTTGGAAATAAATTTATTTCTATTCCTGCGGGTAACTCGCCAAATGATATTGACCTTGAAAAGTCAATTTCTTTGATAAGGGAAAAGCTTGAGGCAGATAAGCCAATACATGTGTATGAGGGCATTGATGTTCAAAAGGGAAAGGGAAGATTTGGTCCTTACATAAAATGGAATAATATCTTTATAAATGTTTCAAAGAATTATGATTGGGAAAACTTGACAATAAATGAAATTGAAGAGTTGATCGAAAATAAAAAAACAAAGGAAAAGGAAAAGATTGTTCATAATTGGGAAGATGAAAAGATTAGTATTGAAAAGGGAAGATGGGGTAAATTTTATCTTGTTAAAGGAAAGAAAAGAATCCTGCTTGATAAAAACTTAGATGTCCATAGCATTGATATTGATCAAGCAAAAAGTATTTATTCAGCGAGTACTAATAAAAAAACATAATAAATGGCAGCAGATTTCTTAACTTCTCCATTTGACAATCTGTTGAAGCCAGTGGATGAACAGATTTTATTACATAATGATCTTGTTTCCTCTTTGATTTTAGGTAATAAAATAAAAATTCACACTTCTGAAAGAGGTATTCCTGATCTAGACAATGTCGATATTGCACTTATAGGTGTAAATGAATATCGAAATTCGGTAAATTATGTTGGTGATGAACAAAATTTAAATGAGATAAGGCAATCACTATATGCACTGTATCCTGGGAATTGGACAACTGTAATTTCAGATTTGGGTGATTTAATTCTTGGTGAAGATGTTACACAAACATATTCAAGATTAATTTCTTTACTGAACATTTTAAATGAAAAAAGAATCATCCCAATTATAATAGGTGGTAGCCAAGATTTAGTGTATGCTAATTATAGAGCATACGACGACTTAAAAAAAACGGTAAATATTGTAAATATTGATTCAAATTTTGATTTAGGTGATTCATCCAAAGATATGAACAATATGAGTTATTTGGGAAAAATTATTTTAGATGAGCCGCACAATTTATTCAATTATTCCAATCTTGGTTTTCAGACATATCATAATTCTCAAGAAGAAATTGATTTGATGCAAAATTTATATTTTGAAATGTACAGGCTTGGAGAAGTATGTCAGAAAATAAGTTTGGCTGAACCAGTTTTGAGGGATGCTCACATTGTTTCAATTGACATGAAATCAATTAAAGCATCCGAACTAAGCTCTAGGCAGAAGTTTTCTCCCAATGGGTTTGACGGAAAAGAAATATGCAGCTTAAGCAGATATGCAGGAATCAGTAACAAAGTTTCATCATTTGGAATTTATGAATACAAGTCTTCAAATGAAGATGAATTAACAGAAAATTTAATTGCTCAAATTATATGGTATTTTATTGAGGGAGTAAATTGCAGGATCAATGATAATGATTTCACAAGCTTAGATGATTTTGAAAAATATACTGCCTCAATTGATGAATATGAACTTATTTTTGTAAAAAATAAAATTTCCTCAAGATGGTGGATAAAAATTCCAAGTGAAACAGAAAATAATAATTTTAATGAAAACACGTTATTACCATGTACCTTTGAGGATTTTGAGCTAGCCCAATCTGGAAATATTCCTGAAAGATGGTTTAAAGCCTTAAAGAAAAATATATTGTAATTGGATTATTTAATTATATGATAGAAAAAAAGTTTTTGGTTATTTGAATTTATATGGGTAAGTTTACGCCACTTTTTTTAAAAAAAAGTAAAATGAAAAAATATTGTATACTCTTATTTGTCGTATTGATTATACTGAGTTGCGGCTCAAACGGTAATCTGAATAAGTCCAAAGGGGAGCTTGTTGGAGTAAAAGGTAATAAGTTTTACCCTGAGAAACCTTATGGGATGGTATTAATTCCTGGCGGTTCTTTCATTATGGGTAAATCTGATGACGACTTAGCATCAGTAGAAGACGCACCCACCAAGACTGTAACTGTCAAATCTTTTTACATGGATGAAACTGAAATTACAAATTCAGAGTACAGGCAATTTGTAAATTGGGTTAGAGATTCTGTTTTAAGAACTGCGCTTGCTATTAGAGCTGAAGAAGTTATGAACTCAGATGACCCAGCGTCTGAAAATTCAGATGGAATTCGCGAATACGCATTTATTGATAAAGATACTTCTGATATGTCAGTCTATGATAAGTGGAAGCTTGAAAATGATATGTCTGAATCTGATGATGAGTATTATGCCAAGCGTAAGTTAAATTGGGATACGGATATAATTTTAGAAAGAGAAGATTATCCTGATTTAGATTATTTAGAAATAGTTGAAGACTTCTTTCTTAATGAAACTGAAGTTTTTAATGATATAAGAACCTGGGATGTAGAAAAATTTATTTACCGTCACAAGTTTTCTAATTTATCTGGAGAGAATGGATATCTCCGAAAAATGGATGAAAGAAAAAAAGATCTCATTAGTGCTTTGTTAGCGGAGGGGTATGTAGAAGTAACCAATTCAGGAAGCTTTCCAAAGTTTGTTTTATATAAAGAGGGAACTTTTGATATTGAAGATGAAATTGAGATTACTGATAAATTCATGCAGAATGAATTTCCTGATTTAAAAAGAAGTAATTTTATTACTGAAGTACCTGTCCCTATTTACCCAGATACGACTGTTTGGATTAGAGATTTTAAATATTCTTACAATGAGCCCATGCATAACGATTATTTTTGGCATGATGCATACAGTGAATATCCTGTTGTAGGAGTTACTTGGCATCAAGCGAGGGCTTTTTGTGAATGGAGAACAATAACAAAAAATGCTTATCAAAAAACTAAAAAGAATAAGAGCTTAGTCCCAAAATTCAGACTTCCAACGGAAGCTGAATGGGAGTATGCTGCAAGAGGTGGTTTACAGGGAGCGATGTACCCCTGGGGTGGTCCTTACACAAAAAATGATAGAGGTTGTTTCATGGCTAACTTTAAGCCAATGAGAGGTGACTACGCGGTAGATCAAGCGTTGTACACTGTCGAGGCAAATGCATATGACCCAAATGGCTACAATCTATACAATATGGCGGGAAATGTTTCTGAATGGGTGGATTCATCCTATGAGCCTGAGGCATATGATTTCTCAATTACGATGAATCCTAACGTTAATAAATCAACTAACAAGAAAAAAATTATAAGGGGGGGATCTTGGAAAGATGTTAAGTATTTCTTGCAAGTAAGCTCAAGAGATTATGAATATGCGGATCAGGCAAGAAGTTATATTGGATTTAGAACTGTAAATGATTACCTTGGTACAGATTACAGTGCAAATGCAATGACCAACACATCTGTAAGAAGACAAAATAATAGAAAAAGTTCAATAAACTAAAAAACAAATAAACACTAAATATAAATATTATGGCATTTAAACTAAGTAAAAAAGCAAGTAACGCAATATACGGATTTGGGGCTGCAATTGTTATCATTGGAGCACTTATGAAAATAACACACTTTAGCCCTGACTTTTGGCCATCAGCAGCCAATACAATGTTAACGGTTGGTCTTGTCGTTGAGGCATTAATTTTTGCATATTCTGCAGTAGATCCTGACATGGTAAAAGAGGATTATGCATGGGAAAAGGTTTATCCTGAACTAGCCGGTGGAGCAGCTACCTCTGGGAAAACTGTATCTCCTCAAGGGATGCTTTCAAAAAAACTTGATGCTATGTTGCAAGAAGCAAAGTTAGATAAGGACTTGATTTCAAGTTTATCGAAAAGCATTAAAGACTTTGAATCATCTGCTAAAACTGGTGCAGAAAGTGCGCAGAGTATGGTTAAAATTAATAAAGAGTTTGCTGCAAACGCCAATGAGTTAACAAAACAAATGGCAGCATTGTCAAGTAATCTTGAATCTTTGAATTCCGTTTATGGAGGAGTTCTTAATGCAATGACCAGAAAATAAACAATATTAACTGATTAAAACCTAGAAAAATGGCTGGAAGCAAAGAAAGTCCAAGGCAAAAAATGATAAATATGATGTATCTCATATTCATTGCCATGTTAGCTCTTAATATGTCCAAAGAAGTTTTAACTGCTTTTGGAAGTATGACAGAAGAACTATCAGAAACTAATTTAGAATTACAAGAAAGAAATGATCAGTTTATGCAAGGTTTAGAAGAAAAGGCTGAAGAACAAGCTGCAAAATACCTTGATTTGAAATTGAAAGCTGATTCTATTCGTGAGATTTCAGCAAAGTTCTATAATTACTTAGAATCATTGAAAGAGGGTGCATATGCAGATGCAGAGAGATCAAATATTAAAAGAACTGCTTATGAAAAATTAGACAAGACAGTTTATTTTGATCAATTATTTTTTGATGGTGCAGCCTTAAAAGAGGAAGGCCAAAGATTTTTAGATGAAATGAACTCCTACAGAAATGAATTTTCGAGAATTGCAAGTAATGATCCAAAACTTGCATCAATTGGAGAGGAAGTTGCATCTAAATTTTCTACTGAAAAAGTTCAGCCTGTTCAAGGTAAACCTCTTGAATATTTAGATTATCATTTTAAAGGATTTCCTTTAATCGCATCTATCACAAAGATGACATTACTTCAATCTTCCATAAAAAATATTGAAGCTCAGTTGCTTTCAACAATGCTCGAGGGTAAGCTTAAAATTGAAGCTTCACTAACTAATTTTGATGCAATTGTAATCCCTGATAAAAATGCATTTTTTGCGGGCGAAAATTTCACTGGTAGAATTATTTTAGGTAAAAACGATAAAACCCTTAAAGCTGATAAGGTAATAATTAACGGCGTTGAATTAGGTGAGGAGTCCATGCAAGAAGGACAAACATTAGTAAAGTTTCCTGCTGGAAGAATTGGAGAAAGAGAAATCGAGGGTGAATTTCAGTTTATGGAAGAGGGTGAGTTGATAACAATCCCTGTTAACAGTAAATATGCAGTTGTGCCAAAACCAAATAACGCAACAATTTCTGCTGATAAGATGAATGTTGTATATAGAGGTGTGTCTAACCCCTTTACAATATCCTTCGCAGGAATTGCTGCTAATAAAGTGTCTGCTAAAACTCCAGGTTTAAAGAAGGGTAAAACAGTCACTGAAAAGGGAAGAAAAAAGACTCTTAATGGTCCCTCTGACTATGAATTAGATTTGACTCAGCTTCCAAAAGAATTAAGAGGAAAGACAAGAGTTGATATTGTTGTTACTGGTGAATTACCATCTGGAGAAAGAGTTGTTTCTAAAGTCCCTTTTAGAATTAAGCCGCTTCCTACTCCTTTTGGTAGCTTAGACAAAAGGAATCCGGAAACTGTGACAAAGTCTGAATTAAAAACTTCAACTGTTACGGCAACATTTGGTCAAGACTTTGATTTTGATTTACCGTTAAGAGTTCAAGGATTCAAGATAACAATCGAGGGAGAAGGTTCTTATTTGTGTGAAGGAAGTGAGCTTTCTGGGCCAGCTAAAAGAGCTATCGATAGAGCAAGAAGAAATTCACTTGTTCGTGTTTCTGAAATTAGAACAAGAGCTCTAGGTTCTTCAACCGAGGTAAACAATGCTCTTCCAGCATCATTTACCCTAATGTAATTAAACCAAATTCATGAGAAACAAATATTTAATACTTTTTCTTTTAGTTTTTTCAATCCCTTTTGAAACATTTTCTCAGGTAAATATCCTTAATGCTAAGGATCCTGCCGATATTGGAGTCAAAGATGATATGCAGATTAGACAAGACGAAGATCAAAAACTTGAATATGGTTATGTAGATGAAAGAGATATTATGTTTTCAAAGGTTATATGGGAAGTAATTGATTTGGACCAAAGGGTAAATTTCCCTTATCTATACCCAATTGATACCTCAGTAGTAGGAAAAGAAAGAAGACCACTTATTCATTACTTATTAAAAGGAATGAAAGAAGGTAAAATAACCCTTATATATGATGACGGAAAGTTTAACAACAAAATTTCATATGATGAATTTGTAAATAATGAAACTAAATTTCAAGGACTTAGCTATCGTGAGATAAATTTCAAGGGAAGAGATTATATTGATATTGCTGGTGGAAGAAATGTTGTGTTAAGAACAAATGAAGTTCCTATCGCACCCGAATATGATTCAATTCCAGATTTAGATGAATATTTAGGTATTCTGGAATATGAGGCAGAATTTGATGACTCTAAGAAAGATGAAATTAAGAAATTTGAGAATACCAGAGATGAAATATTGATGGATTGGCTTCAAGACACTTTCGGGGAGAAGTATGTAACAACATATGACTTTACCTACGACATGATTGATCATTACAAAATCAAGGGAATATGGTATTTTGATAAGAGAATAGCTGAACTAAAATATAGGCCATTGGCAATCGCGCCTGTAGCAAGACAAGTTTCTAATAAAAAAGACGATTCTAGTGCCAGTCCTGAAGACAGATCTGAGCCTGTGGATATGTTTTGGATTTATTATCCTGATGCAAGAAATGTCCTTAAGGATTCTTATGTATTCAGTGATAGAAATAGCGTTATTAGAAAATCTTTTGATGAGCTAATAAATGCAAGAAGATTCCACACCATGATATATTTGGAAGAGAACATGTATGAAGACAGAGAAATTAGTGAGTACATTACAGATAATGCATTTCAGAGACTACTAGAATCTGAAAGAATTAAAGAAAAAATTAGAAACTTTGAACATGATATGTGGAGTTGGTAATTGATCTGCGTATCTAAAAAATATATACATTTTGACTTATAAAATTCAATTCCTTGCAAATATAAAAATCCCTTGTATATTTGCAGACCATATCGCGGGGTAGAGCAGTAGGTAGCTCGTCGGGCTCATAACCCGAAGGTCGCTGGTTCGAGTCCGGCCCCCGCTACTAATTAAAAAAGTCATCTATCTGATGACTTTTTTTATATAATTTGACAATTTGATGCAATCGGCTGAAATAGTTAAATTGAAATGTAATAAATAAAGATTGTGAGAAACATTATATTATTTATTTTTCTTTTTTTTTATGTCAATCTATTCACTCAGGAATCAGATGCTGAGATACAAATAATCAGTTTTAACTCGAGTGTTTCATATGTTTCTGGCTCTTCTGTCTCTGTACATCTTGATCCCTCTGGAATTTTTGATTTTATAAATGCTGCTGATTTGGATGATGATCTTAACAATAGTTTTATTTTAGAGCTTTCAGGGCCTGGTGGAGATTTTGATAATCCAATTGTGTTAAATATAGCTAATGACTTCTATACCTCTTTGATCAATGGAGTTTTACCTAACAACCTTGTACCAGGTGAATACAAATTAAGAATAAGATCCACACAACCTGAATTAGTTGAAGAAACTGAATTTTTTACCGTGGTTAATTCATCAATTAATTCTACTCCTTCACTTTCATCAAATATTGAATCAAATTCAAGCTATACTCAGTGTTTAAATGATGATGTCAATGTAATTAATCCTTTCTTTGGATCTTACAACCAAAATTATAATTCCCTTTCTGGGGATATGCCAAGTAGCAACAAGTTTTTTACGGTTACGCCTACAAGTGACCAAAGTTCAATTGAAGTAAATATAATTGATGTTTCTGATGGTACTTCAGTTACTTTAAGTCCTATTTCTGGAACTGTTTATCAAATTCCTGAAAACCTTTCTGTTGGAACTTATAATATTCAGGTTCATGAAACTACAACTGAAGGATTTTCAACTTTTTTTAGCTCAGCATTTATTTTTCATACCAGTGCTACCATTTTTGGAAATGCATCATCTGAAACTGTTTGTGTTGGAGCTGAGGTAACATTTAATATTGATGTTGGAGACTTAGGAATTGGAAGTAATTCTATGGGATCTTATTATATAATTAGTTTTGGTGATGGTTCTGAAGATTTAATTCTCACGCAAGCCCAGTTACTAGAATTATATAGCGATCCTATTAATCCGATAACACATGTTTTTGAGGAGGCATCATGTACAGCAAATGGTAACTCAAGTTTTTTGGTTTCTTTTAAGTTATTTAATAAAGGAGTTGATGCTCAATGTGATAATTATAGTCAGAATGGTTTGGGGGCATCCAAAGACATTGCTACTGCAGAGGCACCTGATGCCCAATTTGAACTTGCAGCTGAGCAGTGTATTAATGAAGATATTTTAGTTAATAACAGTACTATTCCAGGATCATACCCAACAACTACTGGAGAATGTGCTGGTGATGTCAATTATGACTGGCAAGTGAAAAAACCTAGCTTTTCTGATTTTCTACCGGTATCATTGCTAAATAATTCTTGGGTCTCAGGAGAAAATCTAATAATTCCCGCATCAGATGTCGATGAGATTGGTTGTTGGGAAATTAAATTAATAGCAGTGAACCCTGCTGCTTGCCTTTCAGAATCTCAATATATTGGAATAATTAATATTGAAGATATTCCAGAAGCAAATTTTAGCCCCGTCGGAGATGTATGTGAAAATGATGTTATTAACCTGTTGGGAGAGTCAAATATTGTTCCTGTTTCATGTGATATTGAGCTTTCAAATGAAACCCCTACTTATTTATGGAGTATTATTCCAGATTCTGGTTATGTATTATTTAGTGATTCTGAAAATAACCCTACAACACTTCAAAGTCAAAATCCAATTATTTCTTTTACTGAAGCGGGTAGTTATACTTTAAGTTTATCAGTTACTACCGAATGTGGTACCGACACACATACTGAAACAATAAATGTCCTAGGTAACCCAAATGTTGATATTGAGTTAGATTCAATGACATTTTGTTCCACATCTTCTTTACTTATTGATTTTTCTGATCAATTAATACCAATTTACTCAGATGGTTTTTCTGCTCCGTCCGATTATACTTGGACGGTTAATGGATTGGATATTGATAGTGATGATTACGCTTTTGTAAATAATACCAATTCTACTGATGAGTTTCCAACAATTCAGTTAAATTCTTTTGGAACCTACAATATTACTGTTACAGCTGGATCTAATTGCGACACACCAGCATCGGATACTATTATCATAACACTAATTCAAGAGCCTACAATAACCAATACCATTACATCTCAAGATATATGTTCTTTGGAGCCATCAGTTCAGTTTGATTTAACATCAGATGTTGATGGAACAACGTATTCATGGATAGCAGCTGAAAATGAAAACTTAAGTGGATATGAGGAAAGTGGTACAACTGCATTTATTCCATCTCAAATAATTACAAATTTAACTAATTCAGACCAAGATTTAGTTTATACAATAATTCCAATTGCTAATGGGTGCGCTGGATCACCATTTGAATATACTTTAACGGTTCAGCCAGTTCCTGTTGTTGCCGATAAGGATGAAACGATTTGTAATGGTGAAACATTTACTATTCAGCCAACGGATAATTTCCCAACCGAAATAATCCCGATTGGAACAACTTACAGCTGGTCAGCTCCCATAAGTAATCCAATAGGAGTTATTACTGGGGGTAATTCAGCATCTGCACAATCATCAATTAGTCAGACACTAACGAATACAAGTGATTATCCTGCTACATTAACTTACAGCGTTACTCCCAATTTCAATGGTTGTGATGGTGAAACCTTTGATGTTGTTATAACTGTAAATCCAACTGTTTCTGTTGATGCTATTCCAGATCAAGTTTTATGTAATGGGGATAATACATTAGCTGTAGGCTTTAATACTACTCTCGCTGATAATATTTCTGATGATTCTGTAATAGCGTGGGGTCACCCAAATTGGGCTAGTAACATTAGTGAAGATGTGATGGAACAATTAACAAATGGAACTGGAATTAACCAAATTTATGGAACAAGTTCAACATTTGCAGCCCTTATGAATGATGGCTCTGTAGTTTCTTGGGCAAGTTTAGCTAATTTTCCCCAATGGGATCAGTATGTTAACAATGTTCAAGATCAATTAAACTCAGGAGTTATTGATATTGTTGCCAACGCTGATTCTTTTGCAGCTATTAAGGACAATGGTTCAGTTGTTTCCTGGGGTTATGGTGTTTCTGATCCCAGTTTCCCTTTTCCTGGAATTTCAAGTGGGGTAATTAAAATTAAAAATACATATGGTGCTTTTGCAGCACTTAAAAGTGATGGGTCAGTAGTTGCTTGGGGAGGTAATCAGGGTGGTGATACCAGTAGTGTTTCTTTAGAAATTAGTAATGGAGTAGTAGATATTTTTTCAAATGGTTGGGCTTTTGCTGCATTAAAAGAAGATGGGTCGGTAGTTACGTGGGGAGCACCTACAGCAACTACGACTATTGGTCAAGTTTCTTATGGGGCAGATAGCAGTTCTGTACAAGCAGAATTACAATCAGGTGTAATAGATATTGCATCAGCAAGTGATTGGTTTGCAGCATTAAAAGATGATGGATCAGTAGTAACATGGGGAGCTATAGCTTTACCTGAATTTGCAAGTACATTTAACGCAGTCCAAGATCAACTAACATCAAATATTAGTTCAATTTACCCAATATTTAATTTTCCAAATGGGACTGCTAAACAAGCGGAACAAGGTGGAACTTTTGTAGCAATCAAGTCTGATGGTTCGGTGGTTACTTGGGGTCCAAGTAATGACTGTGAAACATGTATAAGTCCCTATGATGAGCCAACAGCAACAAAATTATCTTCTGATATTATTAAAGTTTTTACTGGAAGTAGCACAGTAGCTGCACTTAAATCTGATGGCTCATTGGTTACATGGGGTGAATCAGCCGTTGGTGGAGATAGTAGTTCTGTATCAGCTCAATTATCTTCAGGGGTAATTGATGTTGTCGCTGGTACTGATTCTATGGCTGCTTTAAAAGATGATGGATCAGTTGTTATTTGGGGTACTAATATACAAGGGGATTTACCACAAATTAACTCTGGCGCAATAGCATTATATAATACCTCTGATGCATACGCTGCATTGATGGACGATGGTACGATAGAAGTTTGGGGTAATGGAACTGCATCTAGTGGGCCTCAAGAGCTTTCAGGTGGCGGATTTATGGATATGCAATTTAATGCAAATGCTGGAATTGCTTGGAAATCATTGACAGGTGAAGGAACAATATCCTACACATGGACTAATGATAATACTGATATTGGTTTAGCTGCATCTGGAACTGGAAATATCCCAAGTTTTACAACAACAAATTCTACTACAGCTCCGATTACATCAAATATTACTGTGTCATCTGTATACACCTTTAACGATATAAGCTGTGAAGGTGAATCAGAGACATTCTCAATTACTGTTAACCCATCTCCACAAGTAAATTTTTCTGAAGATGAGCAAATTGTAACGAGTGGAGATACAACTGTTCCAGTAAGCTTATCAAGTCCAACTAATGGGGTTACATTTTCCTGGACTGCAGAAGCTGAAGATGGAATTACTGGATTAACCACAACATCTGGAAGTGATACAATTCCTACTGAAACACTATTTAACGCAACTACAGAGCCACAAACTGTTACTTATACCGCTATCGCTACAGGTGATGTTGGATTTGATTGTGAGGGACTGCCAACAGATTATGTTGTAACGGTAAATCCATTAGCTCAGGTAAATCCTGTAGACGATCAGGTTGTTTGTAATGATGAAAATCTTTTAATTGAGTTTACTTCTAACATTACTGGTGGAACAATGACATACTCATGGACAAATGATAATATTGAAATCGGTTTAGCTGCAGAAGGTAGTGGAAATTTAGATTTTGTTGCTACAAACAATTTACAGGAATCAATAACTGCGAATATAATTGTAACACCAACTTTTGAGAATGGTGGTAATTCAAATGAAGGGATTCCGATTGATTTCAGTATCACTGTTAATCCTTCAGCTCAGGTTGATAGTGTTGGAGATATAGTGGTATCAAATGGAACATTGATTGGACCAATTGATTTTACAACTTTAAATGCGGGAGGCACAACTACTTATGAGTGGACTAATGATAATACAGCTATTGGTTTATCTGACGCCGGAACTGAAAATATCTCTGAGTTTACTGGTGTTAATGATGGAGATGTACCGATCAATGCTACCATTGAAGTAATCCCTAGCTTTGAGGAAAATGGTATCAACTGTTCTGGAGATCCAATTAACTTTATTATCACCATTAACCCTGACGCACAGGTTAATGAAATTGATGATCTTGTTTATAACGATGGGGATTTAGTCCAAATTCCTTTTTCAAGTTCAAATTCAGGAGGTACAACTACTTATGAATGGACCAGTACAGATCCCTCTACAGGAATGGAAAGTTCAGGCTCTGGTAACATCGAATTTATTGCAACTAATACAGGAAATAATCCAATTGTTACAACAGTTACCGTTATCCCAAGTTTTGAGAATGGTGGAATCAGTAACTCTGGTAATCCGGAAACCTTCACTGTTACAGTGAACCCTGCACCACAGGTAGAATTAACTCAAAATATTAATACTTGTGCAGGTGATGAGATTAATGATATTAATTTTTCTACTTTAAACACGGGAGGCACAACTACATATGCGTGGACCAATGATAACACAGATATTGGCTTAGCTGCAAGTGGTAATGGGGATATTCTGTCATTTACTGCAACAAACAACACGACAAGCACACTGGTTGCAACCATTGAAGTTACCCCAACCTATGAGAATGGTGGTGTTACATGTGCGGGCAACCCAGAGACT
>CACKQW010000016.1 GCA_902602415.1 uncultured Bacteroidota bacterium
ACCACTCCCTTACTTTCAAGGCAGATGACCCTAACTACATGTTAATTGGAACGGATGGAGGTGTTTATGAGTCTTTTGACAACTCTAAGTCTTGGAAGTTTGTTGGAAACCTTCCCCTCACACAGTTTTACAAACTTGCGGTTGATGATGCTGAACCTTTCTACAATATTTATGGTGGCACACAGGATAACAATACGCAAGGTGGTCCTTCAAGAACTTTTAAAAACAATGGAATTTCTAATGCTGACTGGTATGTAGTATTAGGCGGTGATGGTCATCAACCTGCGACTGAGCCGGGAAACCCAGATATCATTTATGCTCAATCACAAGAGGGTTTTATTCACAGAATTGATATGACAAACCGTGAGGTTGTCAACATCAGACCACAAGAGGACATAGATGAGCCATACGAAAGGTTTAATTGGGATGCGCCAATTTTAGTCAGTCACCACAATCCTAAAAAAATATATTTTGGGTCTCAAAGAGTTTGGGTCTCTGAAAATAGAGGAGACAGCTGGAATGCCATCTCAGGAGATTTAACCAAAAATGAAGAAAGATTTTCTCTTCCTATTATGGGTGGAATGCAAAGCTTTGACAATGCTTGGGATGTATATGCAATGTCAACTTACAACACAATCACCTCTCTTTCTGAGTCAGCACTAGACGAAAACATCTTATATGTTGGCACTGACGATGGAATCATCCAGCACACGAAAGACGGTGGTAAAAATTGGACAAAGCTAACTGTGGACAAATTACCCGGCACGCCAAAAAGCGCCTTTGTTAATGATATCAAAGCAGATCTTCATGACAAAAATACAGCTTACGTTGTATTGGACAACCATAAGTTTGGAGATTACAAACCGTATCTTTTCATGACTGAAGATGGAGGAAAAAGCTGGAAATCTATCACCAAAGGGCTTCCTGAGGGGACATTGCTTTGGAGAATTGTTCAAGACCACGTAAATCCAAACTTACTGTTTTTAGGAACAGAGTATGGGGTTTATGTTAGCCTAAATAAAGGAAAAAGTTGGGACAAGTTTTCCGCTGGCCTTCCTACGATTTCTGTCCGTGACCTTGCAATTCAAAAAAGAGAAAATGACCTCGTGTTGGCAACTTTTGGAAGAAGTTTTTATGTGCTAGATGATTATAGTGCTTTACGTGATCTTGACGATGAGCTCATGAAAAAAGATGGGTATATTTTCAAGCCTAGAAAAGCATTACAGTACAACCAAATATACGGAGGGACAAGCAGTGATGGGGGTCAAACATATTATGCCAAGAACCCTGCATATGGTGCTAACATTAAGTTTTACATTAAAGATGCCCCTAAGAGCCTAAAACAAAAAAGAAAAAAAGCCGAAAAAGAAAATATGGATTTTGTTGGGTGGGATGCTCTTGACAAAGAAAAAAATGAACAAAAAAATCAGTCAATTTTAGTGATTAAAAATAAAAATGGTGATATCGTTTCCAAGATTTCTAATCCTTTAAAAAAGGGAATTAATAATGTCAACTGGTCATTATCAAGCTCTATTCCTACTACCGTCAAAAGTGGATCTAAGTCACGATACTCCAGCGGAGTGTATACGCAGGCAAAGGAAGGAAAGTATGATCTCTTTTTGTATACAAGAATCAATGGTGTTGTTACTGAGGTTGCTGGCCCTGTTGAGCTAGAAATAGAAAAAATTAGAAGTGGTACGCTGCAAAACCCTTTAAGTGATCAACATGATGAATATTATAAAAAACTTGCTGAAACATTCACTAAAGTTGAGATAATTGAACACAAGATAGAAAAAGCATCAGACAGGGTTGACACTTATCAGTCTGTACTAATGAGATTAAAAAATGATATTAACAAATCTAGTAAGCTTGTTTTTGATCTTGTTGAAATGAAAAACAAACTAGAAAGAAAAATTGGTGGGAGCGAATCCAAAAAAGAAGTTGGAGAAAAGGACAACCTAACAATTTATGATAGGCTTTGGAGTGCAAGAGGTGGTTGGTATCCGAACTCCTATGGGCCTACTGCTCTGCATATGCGAAGTTATGATATTGCAAAAAAAATGCTTGACAGGCTAGAGCCTGAAATAAGCGACTACTTGTCAAAAGTGGACGAAGTGGGGAAAATCTTGGAGGAGGCCGGTGCTCCAATTGTGCTGGACTAAATCAAGTTTTAGTTAATAGAAAGAACCCTCCCAATTTTGGGGGGGTTTTTGTTTGAAAATGTAGATATGCTTGAAATATTTGCGCTTATATTTAAGGCATAGATATTGTTTAATCTTTGAAAAATAATTATGAGATCAATGCAAAACGTAATGCTAACATTTTTTTTCTGTCTGTCTCTTTTTAGTCAACAAGACTCCATTTCAACATATGACAGGCTAAAGGCTTTTGATGGAGACTTTTATCTGTATGGTGGCTCCGAAACTCGTTCAGTTTCAGGAAAGCCAGGCCATGCCTACTGGCAAAACAAGGCGGACTATATAATTGATGTAGAACTTGACACCTTGTCTAATGTGGTAATGGGAAAAGAAATAATTAAATACACAAATAACAGCCCAGACAAACTTGATTTTCTTTGGTTACACCTTGATCAAAACCTATTTATAAAAGAGTCTAGAGGGAACGCATTAATTCCTCTTGAAGGAAGTAGAAATGGAACAAAAGGGCAGTTTTTTGATGCTGGATTTAAAATTTCTGCTGTTCAACTTATTACAGGAAAGGGCAGAAATAAAAAAATTTCTGATGCGAAGTACATAATTAACGACACAAGAATGAGAGTAGATCTTCCTGAGAGTTTGGAGGCAAAAGGAGGAAACGTTTCATTAAAAATTGATTTCTCATTTATTTCCCCAAACTATGGGTCTGACAGAATGGGTATTCTTGAAACTAAAAACGGAAAAATATACTCCGTTGCGCAATGGTATCCCAGGATGTGTGTGTATGATGATGTGAAAGGTTGGGATAATCTTCCATACTTGGGTCAAGGAGAGTTTTATCTTGAATACGGAGATTTCAATGTCAACATCACGGTTCCTGCTAATCAAATTGTAGTCTGTTCAGGAGAGCTGTTAAACCCCCTGGAAACATACACACTGGAGCAGCTTGACCGTTGGGTTTTGGCAGAAAGTAGTGATGAAACAGTGGTAATTAGGTCGGCGGAAGAGGTAAACGACCCTTTGTCTAGGCCACAAAATAGAGAGATGTTAACCTGGCGTTTTCGAATGGAAAACACTAGAGATGTCTCATGGGCATCTTCTTCTGCGTTTGTTGTAGATGCTGCCAAAATAAACTTGCCAAGTGGCAAAAAATCTACGGCTGTTTCTGCCTATCCGGTTGAGAGCATTGGAGACAATGGTTGGGAGCGCTCCACAGAGTATACGAAAGCATCTGTTGAATACTACTCAGAAGACTGGTTTGAGTACCCATATCCTTATGCTATAAATGTAGCTAGCAATGTGCTTGGAATTGAGTACCCCGGAATTTCTTTTTGCAGCTTTCGGTCAAAAGGAAGTAGGCTTTGGGGGGTAACAGATCATGAAATAGGTCACAATTGGTTTCCTATGATAGTGGGTACAAATGAGAGGCTTTATGGCTGGATGGATGAAGGGTTTAATACGCTGGTAAATTATCTTAGCACTGAAAGGTTCAATGATGGGGAGTATCGGTCTAGAAAACCTCCTATGCGAATGTTTGGAAAATACTTAGCCTCTGGCGATATAGAGCCATTAATTACATATCCTGACAATCTTGTAGAGCGCAATATGAGTATTCAATATTACAAAACAGCAATGGTTCTAGCTTTGTTAAGAAACAGCATTCTGGGTGAAGAAATGTTTGATGACGCGTTCAAACAATACATAGAAAGATGGGCTTATAAACACCCTACGCCTTATGATTTTTTTAGAACCATGGAAGATGTTTCTGGCGAAGATCTTTCTTGGTTTTGGAGATCTTGGATCTACAATAGCTGGTCTTTAGATCAGTCTGTAATTGATGTGTCTTACCCCAGCGGGTCTGCTGAGAATGGCGCTGTGATTACTATTGCAAATATGAGAAAAGTTCCTATGCCTGTAGTTGTTGAAATAACCACTGAAAGCGGTGCTGTTTCTAGAAAAAAACTTCCTGTGGAAATATGGAAGAAAGGCCCTGAATGGTCTTTTGGAGTTAACTATAATGAGAGAATTAAAAAAGTAGTTTTGGATCCAGACTTTGAATACCCAGACATTAATGGAGAGAATAATATCTGGGAGGCAGAAGAGTAGGGCTACAAGGTTAAGAAATATATTATCGTCGGCGGAAAAGAAAGGATGCAAAAAAGCTCAACCCATTTGCTTACTTTCTCTTTAGAATGCCAATAAGCAATGAAAATCAAGGGTATTTGAAATGGGATTCTAATTAAAGCATCCGCTCTTGTTCCTTGAAAAACTGTTTGTGCCTCTTCGGAGAAAACTAAATAAATGTTTGCCGGAAAAACAAGCAGGAGTAAAATTATCACCAAAGCCCCCCCTTTTTTTCTGTATTTATTTGTTAGCAACAATGCGCCTCCTACAATTTCAATCAGCCCTGTAAAATAAACAGCTGCTTCTCTAAAATAAATAAAGGGAGGAGTTATTGCAACAAAGATTTCAGGGTCAGTAAAGTGCTTTATTCCAACAACTATATACATGAGCCCCAGAGTGATTGCCGCTATCGATTTATAATAATGTATATACTTGGAGAGTTTTTCATAAAGACTACGCATAGTTGTCAAAATTTTTATTTGGCACGATTTTGTATTTAAAGTAAAATAAAAATCATGAAAAAACTAAGCTTAATTATATTCCTTTTTAGTTGCTCCATTGTTTTTGGACAGCAAAAAGTAGATGTCAGTGCGAGCAATATAAAATGGACAGGCTCACAAATTTCAGGAAAAAGCCACTTCGGGAGCCTCAAATTTAAAACAGGAAATATTACTATTAAAGACAATGTAATTGAATCGGGTATCTTTGTTGTAGACATGACAAGTCTAAGTGTAGAAGACCTTGAGGGCCGTGGAAAAAAATCCTTAGAAGGTCATCTAAATTCTGATGACTTTTTTTCCGTTGAATCTTTTCCCACGTCTAGCTTAGAGATTACCTCTGGCAAAAAGACCGGTCCTAATAGCTATGATGTTTCTGGAATACTCACTATAAAAGGTATATCACATAAAGTAAATTTCTCTCTAAGCCTAGGAAATGACGACTCTGCGAATGCAAAGCTTACTTTTGATAGGTCAAAATTCAATGTGAGGTATGGTTCGGGAAGCTTCTTTGAAAATCTTGGAGACAGATTAATTTTAGACGATATAGAGTTAGAGGTTTCCTTGTTGTTGAGGTAGGTTTGTGTTTGTTTTTTGTTGTATATTGTGGCAAAACAATAAAAACTTAAAAATGAAAAACAAACTAACTATTCTTTTTTGTTTCTTGTTTACTTCTTTGTTTTCCCAAGACGTTTTATTAAAAAGGTCTGGTGATCAGATTGAGGTAAGAATTACAGAGGTTGGCGAAGATTACTTAAAATATAAAAAAAAGGGGTTTGAAAATGGCCCTGACTTTAAAATAAGTACTTCTGATGTTTTCATGGTAACTTTTGCAAATGGTGAAAAAATGATGTTTGAAGAAAGCAAGAGCAAGGAAGATAATGATGTGTCCGTACTTGTTGCTGGAACCCAAATCGCATTAAGAATGAACGAAACTATCTCTTCGGATAAAAAAGGCGGAAGAAAAGTCTCTACAGGTGAGGTTATTACACTTACGGTTCATCAAGATGTTACCGATATGGATGGTAATATTCTTGTTAAGGAGGGGACATTGGTTAATGGAACAATAACAAATGCTGTAAAGAGAAAAGCAGCTGGAACTAAAGGCAAACTTTCTTTCATGGTGAGCAATATCAAGGCTGCAGACAATCAGTCTGTTCCTGTAAACTTTAAATATGAGTTCGCGGGAAAAAGCAAAACCGCCGTTGCTGTGGCAACAGGTGCCGTAGTAGCTGCTCCATTACTACTAATAAAAGGTAAGCCTGCTGTTGTTGAGGCAGGAACAATCTTTCAGGCTTTGGTGAGTGCGGATAAAAAAATAAAACTCGGCAACTAAACAATTAGCCCCCTTCCAGAGGAAGGAAGTGAAATTTTATAAAAGAAGGCTTTCTGCAAACCAGTAAAGCCCAGCGGCTCCTATCAAAACGGATGCCGGCACCTTTAATATATTTTTATTAGTTGTGCTTTTTAAAACTATTCTTACTGCTAAAAAAGCAATAAGTAAAACCGTTAGCTGTCCAAGCTCAACTCCTACATTAAAAGCCATTAATAAAGAAATGAAGTTGTCTTTTGGCAGCCCATACTGTGTAAGCAGAGCTGCAAAACCCAGACCATGAAGCAGGCCAAAGCTAAAGACTACCAGAGGCCTCCACTTTGTTGTCTTTTTAAAAACAGTATTTTCTACAGCAACCCAAACGATTGACAAAGCTATTATCGGTTCAACTATATATGACTGGATCTGGACCAGGCCTGCTGCTGCCAAAGCTAGGGTAATACTATGGGCCAGCGTAAATGCTGTTACCTGTATTATCAAGGGCCGAAATTTTAAACTGGAAAAAAACAGTCCAAGCACGAAAAGTATGTGATCTAAACCCTGGGGGATAATGTGTTCAAACCCTGCTTTAATAAAAATATATATTTTTTTTAGCCAGGGCATAGCTGCAAGTCTCCGGATTCTTTGTCTTTTAAGTGCTGCCCCGTATTCCGCAGCAATAGTTTCGTTTTCAAAAGTTAATTGCCCTCGCTCAATTTCAGAGATTACAAAATCTTCTGGATTATGCGCATTTAATTGAAACCAGCAGAAAAACAACACAAAACAAAGTATTGTTTTAGAAAGCCTCATAAAGACATCTTTTTAATCAGAAGAACCATCAAGTCCCCTTACTTTTAAAAGCGGGGCAATAATAGGCTTACGGCCACGGAAATTAACATAAAGATCCATTGCCTCTTCAGTTGATCCTTTTTCGTAAATATGTTTTCTTAGTTTTGAGGAAAGCTCAGGGTCAAAAACATCTCCAGCTTCCTTGAACGCTTCAAAACCATCTGAATCTAAAACAGCAGCGTGAACATAGCTGTAGTATCCTGAGGAATATCCTCCAGAAAAGATGTGGGCAAAATAAGTGGTTCTATACCTAGCTGCAATTTCTTCGATTAATCCAATTTTGCTTAGAGACTTTTGCTCAAAACTATTTGCATCTTTAATTGATTCTTTTGCAGAAATAGTATGCCAATCCATGTCTAAAAGTGCTGCCGCCAAATATTCCGTATTAATAAACCCTTGGTTGAACTTGGAGGCTTTTAAAAGTTTTTCAATAAGCTGATCTGGAATGGGCTCTCCAGTTTCATAATGTGTAGCAAAAGACTTTAAAACTTCAGGCTCACTAGCCCAATGCTCCAATAGCTGTGAAGGCAGTTCAATAAAGTCTCTAGGCCCAGAGGTTCCTGCCATACTTCCATAGGTAACATCTGTTAGAGTGCCGTGCATAGCGTGCCCAAACTCATGAAACAAGGTAACAACATTGTCAAAGCTTAGTAAAGACGGGCTGTCGCCAACAGGCGCGGGAAAGTTGCAAACATTTACAACGATTGGTCGTTCTCTGCCATCTAAATTTGACTGGCCTTTAAAGCTGCTCATCCAAGCGCCTCCTCTTTTATTAGATCTGGTAAAATAATCCCCGATAAAAATTGCCAAATGACTTCCATCCTTGTCTGTTACTTCCCACACTCGTGCGTCGGGGTGATATAAGTCAATGTCGAATATCTCTCTAAAATTCAACCCCCACAGCTTGTTTGTAGTGGTAAACACCCCTTGAATAACATTGTCTAGAGACAAATACGGCTTTATTGCTGCTTCATCTAAGTCGTATTTTGCTTTTCTGACTTTTTCAGAATAATGCCACCAGTCCCAGGCAGCTACTTTAAAGTCTTGTCCCTCAGCATCAGCAACGGCTTGCATGTCAGCAACTTCTACTTTAGCTCTTTTCAAAGCTGGTCTCCATAGTTGAAGCAATAGGTCATACACTTCCTCTGGCGTTTTCAGCATGTTTTCCTCAAGAATGAAATGTGCATGTGTTTTATAGCCCATGATGTTGGCTCTTTCAGCTCTTAATTTTGCAATTTGAGCGGCAATCTTTTTGTTATCAAACTCATTGTTGTTGTCACCTCGCATCACATAGGATTTGTAAAGTATTTCCCTTAAATCTCTTCGGGTTGACTCCGTTAAAAATGGATACATGCTGCTTCTGTGAGGTGTGAACACGTATTTGTTTTCGTATTTGTTTTTTTCTTCGTCAGAATCCACCTCTTCCATTTTCTTTGTTGCTGCTTCCGACGCGGCTAAAATAACGCCTTCTGAAAGACCTTCAAGATCTTCCTTGTCTAATATCATTTCAAAACCATTTGTTTCAGCAAGCAAGTTTTGTCCAAATGCCGTGGACAGTTCTGAGATTTTAGAATTTAATTCTGAAATTTTTTGTTTTTGCGCCTCATTCATTAAAGCCCCGCTTCTGACAAATAGCTTTCGAGTATCATTTAGAAGTTTTTCTTGCTCTTTTGTAAGGCCTGCGTCTTCTTTTGATTTCCACACCTGATCAATACGGTTGAAAAGATCCTGGTTCAAAGTAATTTTATCATAATGTGCTGAAAGCATAGGGCTCAGCTCTCTTTGCAGCTCCTGAAGTTGAGGGTTGGTGTTCGAGCTTGCCAAATTTGAAAAAACACGCTGCACCTTTGTTAGAAGCGCCCCTGTTCTTTCAAGAGCTTCAATGGTGTTTGCAAAAGTTGGCTCATTGGTATTGTTCACAATTACATCAATCTCCTCTAGGTTCTCTGCCATCCCCTTTTCAAAGGCGGGCATGTAGTGCTCGTCTCTAATGTCTAGAAATGGTGGTACTTCAAAAGAGGTTGTCCATTCTTGAAAAAATGGGTTAATGTTAGGATCCAATGTTGATTTTTGCTGACAGGAAGCTATTAAAAATAGCGCACAAATTAATAATACTTTTTTCATTTTTTAACTTTTTATTAGCGCGCTAAGATACGTATTTTAGATCAAAAAACCCCTCACGAAGAGGGGTTTTAAGGGTGGTCCCACCTGTCCTCACAGGAAGGTTACTCTTCCTTCGTAAATACTTACTTTTTTAGATTTAAGAGGTTCGGAGTCCGAACCTTCTCAAAAATCAAGATGTTTTGACTACAACCCCGGTTCAGGTTCTTTTAGAACCATTGTTTTGAATTGTTATATGTAGAAAATAAAAAACTATTCCCCCAATAATTGTCCATACAATATCATTCCAATCAAAAACTCCTCTTCCCGGAGTATAAATTGTTATGAATTCATTTCCAATTAGACCAATCATAGAAATGATTATTGACCACTTTAATCTATTTCTGTAAATAGATGTATTAGGTTTAAAAATCTCTGGAATGGTTACATAAAACATACTTGGAAGACCAATACCTGGAAGGAAGTTGGGAATTACTCCAAGAAAATAAATTATAAGGTCATTTCCTCCTTCATAATTTGGTCTGATGTAATCTTGAACCAATCCGAATGTTAAAAATGTAACTCCAAAAACTATATAATAAAAATATTTTCTGTTCATCAACTTTCAAAAATAATTAATTTGGTTTGGATTTAGGTTCGGAAAAAGGTTCGGACAAAAAAATCAAAAAAACAAAAACCCTCATAGTCAAGGACTTAGAGGGTTTAATGGTGGTCCCACCTGGGCTCGAACCAGGGACCAAATGATTATGAGTCATCTACTCTAACCAACTGAGCTATAGGACCAAATAGTTTGCAATATTAATGAATGTTTTGATAATGTCAAAAATATTATATTTCCTCACAAAGCTCGACCAAAACACCATTGGTTGATTTTGGATGTAAAAAGACTATCCTTTTGTTATCTGCTCCTTCTTTGGGGGTTTTAGAAATAAACTGAAAGCCTAAACCCTCTAGCCTTTTAATTTCAAACTCAAGGCTATCAACAAGTAGTGCTATATGATGAACTCCTTCGTCTTTTGATTCTAAAAACTTTTCAATAGCAGAACCTTTATTAATGGATGAAAGCAGCTCAATCTTTTGATCGGCTATTCCAAAAAAAGCTGTGTTGACTCCTTCAGAAAGAACCTTTTCCGTCTTGTATGGCTTGACCCCTAATAATCTTTCAAAGAGAGTTGTTGAAGAATTAATGTCTTTCACTGCAATTCCGATATGCTCAACTTTCTTTATCACAAGACAAAGTTACTTTTTATTTATATAACTTAGTCAAATAAACTATTTTTACTCTGTGGAATCAACTAGGCAAAAAAAAGTATCTAAACTATTACAAAAGGATGTTGCAGAGGTAATTCAGGCCAGGCTTAAAACAACCGGACATTTGAATATTTTGGTTTCAGTGACCAAGCTAAAAGTTAGTGTTGATCTTTCTGTGGCAAAAATATTTTTAAGTGTTTTTCCGACTGAAATGAGCAAACAAGTTCTCAAAGAAATTATTGCCACAGGTCCAAAAATTCGGCATGAAATCGCAATAAGATCAAAAAAACAATTGAGAAGAGTCCCTGAGTTTTTCTTTAAACTTGATGATTCTCTTGACTATATCGAAAATATTGAACGATCTCTAAAGGGTCTAGACAACCCCTTAAAACCAAACAGTTGAACTTCACATTATACATAGCAAAGAGATATTTTCTTTCCAAAAGCAAAAATAAAGCAGTGAACTACATGTCTGTTCTAGCTTTACTAGGCGTTGTATTTAGCTCTGCTGCAATGATCATCGTGCTGTCTGGTTTTAGCGGCCTCAAAGACTACAGTCTTGAGTTTTTGTCATATGCTTCTCCGGAGCTTGAAATCAGTGCTAAAAAAGGGAAAAGATTTGCTTTAGATAAAAACATGAAAAGTGTTTTGTCAGGTTCTGGGCTTAATTATGTAAAATGTATTTCTGAAAGAGCTGTCATGTCTATAAATGGTGGAAAAAAGATTGTTTCTATTAAGTCTTTAGATAAAAATTTTTCTAAAAGAAATGTTGACTCCATTTTATATGCTGGATCCTGGCCAAAAAAAGGCGAACAGGTTGTTGTTGGTTGGGGGCTTGCCTACGATCTTGGTGTAAGCCTGAATAATTATGAAAACCCTATAAACTTCTTTGTGCCGGTTGCTGGAAAAGGACAGGCCTTTCAAGCAAGGGACATTTATAATAGCCGCACAGCTGTTGCATCGGGAATCTTCAATTTAAATGAAGAGCTTAACAACAATCTTGTATACGCAGATTTTTCGTTTGGTCAGAATCTTTTTGGAATGAATGACAATGAGGTTACCAGTATTGAAATATATGGTGATGTCTCTGAAAATGCAACTGAAAGTTTAAGGGAGTTGCTGGGAAATGATTTTTATGTTAAGACAAAGCTTGAACAAAATGAAGTTTTATATAAAATGCTAAAAACAGAAGAGCTGGCTATTTTTCTGATTTTTAGCTTAATCATTGTTGTTGCGCTTTTTAATATGTTTGGAGCGTTAGTAATGGTTTTTTTGGAAAAGAAAGACAATTTAAAAACCTTGTCAGTTTTAGGGTTGTCAAAAGAAAAAACAGCAGCTTTGTTTACGTATCACGGGCTTTTTATTTCTGTTTTTGGGTGTCTTGGCGGCCTAGCCTTAGGTTTTATCTTGTTATCTTTTCAAAGCTATTTTTCAATATTAAAGCTGGCGCCAAACCTGCCGTATCCGATTTCTTTTGAGCTAAAGAATTTTGCTCTGACCTTTGTTGTGGTGATTGTTGTTGGAGCTGTGGTCTCTTACTCTGTTTCTATGCTAATCAGAAAAAACCTTACGAAAAGTTTGCAACAATAGAGTCAAGGACTTCAAAAACCTCTCCTGATGTCTCCGTAGTAACCAGCTTGGTTCTAAATGGTTTGAAATTTTCTATTCCCTTGAAATAATTTGAATAGTGCCTTCTGGTTTCATAAACGCCAAGTCTTTCTCCTTTCCAAGAAACCGACATCTCAAGATGTCTTTTTGCAATCCTTGCCCTCTCTTGTATCGAGCTTGGCTCTAAGTGGTTGCCTGTGCTGAAAAAATGTTTAACTTCTTTGAAAAACCAGGGGTTTCCAATAGATGCCCTTCCTATCATCGCGCCATCTAAGCCAAGCGAGTCTCTAACATACATAGCTCTTTCGGGTGTGTTAATGTCTCCGTTTGCGAAAACTGGAATATGCATTCTTTGATTGTTTTTTACCTGCTCAATATAACTCCAATCAGCATCGCCTTTATACATTTGAGACCTAGTTCTACCATGTATAGCTATTGCCTGGCAACCCACATCCTGAAGTCTTTCCGCAACTTCAATAATTTTAATAGAGTCGTGATCCCAGCCAAGCCTTGTTTTGACGGTGACTGGAAGCTTTGTTCTTTTGACGATTTCCTTTGTCAATCTTTCCATTTTATCAATGTCTTTTAAAATTCCTGCGCCCGCTCCTTTAGAAACAACCTTTTTAACAGGACAGCCAAAATTAATATCTATGATATCGGGGTTAGATTTTTCAACTATATCTACCGCTTGAAGCATTGATTCTAAATTTGCTCCAAAAATCTGTATTCCTACAGGCCTTTCTTTTTCGTATATGTCAAGTTTTATAACGCTTTTTGCAGCGTCTCTTATAAGCCCTTCGCAAGAGATAAACTCTGTGTAAACAACATCTGCGCCGTTCTCTTTGCATAGCGCCCTGAAAGGCGGATCGCTTACGTCTTCCATTGGAGCAAGTAATAAAGGGAACTCACCAAGTTCTATGTTGCCTATTTTTACCAAAGCACTTTTTTCTATGCAAAGATAGGCAAGTCTTTCAAACACTAAAGAACCATAATTTTTACTTACTTTTACCGAATCTAATTTTCTGATGAAAAATATTCGAAACTTCTGTATTATTGCTCATATTGATCACGGCAAAAGCACCTTGGCTGACAGACTTTTGGAATTCACAGGCGCTATTTCTGAAAGAGAAATGCAAAATCAACTTTTAGACAATATGGACCTTGAAAGGGAAAGAGGAATAACGATTAAGTCTCACGCGATTCAAATGTACTACAAATACGAGGGAGAAGATTTTGTTTTGAACCTTATCGACACCCCAGGTCATGTTGATTTTTCATACGAAGTTTCTCGATCCATCGCGGCCTGTGAAGGCGCGCTTTTGGTTGTTGATGCTGCTCAAAGCATACAGGCCCAAACTATTTCCAACCTGTATCTTGCTTTGGAAAATGACCTGGAAATTATACCGATACTAAACAAGGTTGATCTTCCAAGCGCAAACCCTGCAGAAGTTACAGATGATATTGTAGACCTTCTTGGGTGCAAAGCTGAAGACGTAATTCCTGCCAGCGCAAAAACAGGGCTTGGAATTGATAATATTTTGAAGGCAATAATTGAATTTATTCCGCCTCCTAAGGGAGAGCCCAACAAATCTCTTCAAGCACTTATATTTGACTCCGTTTTTAACCCTTTTCGTGGTATTGAAACATATTTTAGAATTATAAATGGGTCCATTCGCAAAGGACAAAAAATTAAGTTTTTAGCAACTGAGAAATCTTATTTTGCCGACGAGGTAGGAACCCTTAACCTTAAGCAAAGCCCTAAAAATGAAATTCTTGCTGGTGATGTTGGGTATCTAATCACAGGAATTAAAGAGGCTAAGGAGGTAAAAGTTGGAGACACAATCACTGATTTTGAGAATCCGACAAATGAAGCAATCTCTGGGTTTGAAGATGTAAAGCCTATGGTTTTTGCTGGGATATACCCTGTGGACACTGAGGATTATGAAGAGCTTAGGGGAGCGATGGAAAAGTTGCAGCTAAACGATGCTTCTTTAGTCTTTACCCCTGAAAGCTCTGCAGCCTTAGGCTTTGGGTTTCGGTGTGGTTTTTTAGGGATGCTACACATGGAAATCATTCAAGAGCGCCTAGAAAGAGAGTTTGACATGACTGTGATTACTACTGTCCCTAATGTTTCCTATCATGCTTACAACAAGAAAAACCCAGACCAAATAATTTTAGTTAACAACCCGTCTGATCTTCCCGACCCATCTTCACTTGATAGAGTTGAAGAGCCTTTTATTAAGGCTTCTATCATCACAAAGTCTGATTTTATTGGAAACGTTATGTCTTTGTGTATAGAAAAAAGGGGGGTTATTAAAAGTCAAACCTATTTAACAACAACAAGGGTAGAATTAATTTTTGACATGCCATTAGCTGAAATTGTTTTTGATTTTTATGATCGTTTAAAAACTGTTTCTAAGGGGTACGCTTCCTTTGACTACTCGCCATTGGGGCTTGTTGCCTCAAAGCTTGTCAGAGTTGACATCTTGCTTAACTCAAAACCAGTAGATGCTCTTTCAGCGCTATTACATGCCGACAATGCTTATCGAGTTGGGAAAAGAATATGTGAAAAACTTAAAGAGCTTATTCCTAGACAACAATTCGATGTCCCAATACAGGCTGCTATTGGAACCAAAATAATTGCTCGTGAAACAATAAAGGCTGTTCGTAAAGATGTTACCGCCAAATGCTACGGAGGGGATATAACAAGAAAAAGAAAATTATTAGAAAATCAGAAAAAGGGCAAAAAGAGAATGCGTCAAGTAGGAAGCGTTGAGATTCCTCAAGAAGCTTTTATGGCGGTGTTAAAACTAAATGACTAGTCTTTCAGGGTTAGTCGGAGCACAGAACAAGCTGCTCGCTCAGTAAATTTGTCTTTGCCTCCTCCGAAAAGAACTTTAATCCAGTTGTCTTTTTCCGGTGTTCCAAGAATCAGCAAGTCATAGCTTGCGGAAATATCTGCAATTGTTTCTACAGGGCTGTCACTTTTTACAACTGAAACATTTGCCTTTACTTTGGCTTCTTTAAGCTTTTCCTCAGACCTTGTTTGAATAGACGTTGTTGTTTTATTGTTCTCTGGCACAACATGTAAAAGGGTTAGGCTTGCGCCAAAGTGCTTACAAACATTTTTGGCGATTCCAATAAAGTTTTTGTCTTTTCTTCCGGGCCTTAGCGCCAAGACAACCTTCCCAATGTATCTTACACCATTGTCTTTATATAAAGCCAAATTAGAATTAATATTTGCTAATAGCCAGCCTATGGGATTGCTGATAAATATGCCTGAATTTGGCCTTGCTCCCCAGCCCATTACAAGCCACTGGCAACTATCTTGAGAACTCAGTCTGTTGATGGTTTCAGAAAGCTCATAAGTAACCACAGCATCGAAGCCGATCGAAAGTTTTTTGGATTCAGAAAGCCTGTTAATTCTTCTTTTGAGAGATGTTGATTCGGGTGAATCCTGCATAAATACTGAGGCGTCTGTTTGGTTTGGCACCTCCGTTATATCAAAGGCCTGGACCTTGTTTGTACTTTTAATAGCTGCTGCCATTTCCACCAGCATTTCCGGGGAGGTTTCTTCTCCCAGCAAAGGAATCACAACCTCTGCTTTGGTAGATATTCCGTTTTCTATTTCTTCATTTGTTTCCGGATATTCTCTGATTTTAGATGGCTCTTTAAAGAAAGACGAAAAAACTCCATAACTTGATGCGATTCCGCTTCTGTCTGATTTGCTTCCATACACTAGAAATATTAAAAACCCTAAAACAACAACCCCTAACACAGAAACAACCGGCATAATTCCAAGATATGCAAGCAGAACTATTCCGCTTAATATTCCGAAAATTTGAACATAAGGATACATGGGGGATTTGAAAGTTGGCTTATACCACTGGGCATTGGTCTCTCTTAAAACAATTACGGTGAGCTCATTGAATATAAACATCAGCACCTTAAATGCGCTTGCTAGTTTGGCAATTTTTACCACGTCTAAAAAGATTATTGCCAATGCAATTAAGGTTGATGTGGTCAAAATAGCAGAAACCGGTGTCATGAATTTTGAATTTACACCTGCTAAGTAGCCAGGAAGCAGCCCATCTTTAGACATTGCAAAAGGAAATCTAGATGAGGCCAGAACTCCTGAGTTTGCCATTGATAAAAGGGTAAGTGCTCCGACCACCCCAGCAACTAGCCCAAAAGTCTCTCCTCCAATTGTTTGAAATAGCGTGTGTATCGGCTTAATGTCTGTTGCTAAAATTGAGGCCTCTACGTTTCCAACCAAGACAAGCGCCACCAAACAGTATATAGTGGTAATAAGGAACAGAGAAATGATCATTGTTAATGGAAGGTTTTTTGCGGGGTTTTTTATCTCGCCCGCGATCGCTGCAATCTTAGTTACACCCGCATAAGAAATGTATAAAAAGGCAACCCCTGCAATAAAACCATTTGTTCCCTCTGTAAAAACAGGCTCCGTTAGTTTCGTGTCAAAAGAACCAAAACCTAAAATTATTATTCCGATAAGAGAAATGATGCTCAACGAGACAATAAACAGTTGTGTTTTTTCAACCTTTTTTAGTCCAAAAACGTTCAACAAAAAAATTAACAAAAGAGCAAGTAAAGCAATTGCTTTAGTATAGGTCTCATCGATGTTTACCACTACGTATAAGTAGGCGCTTAAGCCAACAAGAGAGAAAGAACTTTTTAAAAGCAAAGACAACCATAGGCCAATTCCAGCTATGGTTCCAAAAAGGGGCCCAAACGCCCTTTCAATATATACATAGGTTCCTCCAGACTTGGGCATCGCTGTTCCAAGCTCTGACTTTGAAAGAACAGCGGGCAATATACACAGCGCTGCTACTAAGAATGCCAACCAGACAGAAGAACCAGTAATTCCTACCGCTAATCCAGGGAGAACAAATATTCCGCTAAGCATCCCTCCTATGCTCACCGCAATGGCTCCTGGCAACGACAGTGTTCTCTCTAATTTCTTCAAAATATTATTTTATATTTATTAAAAATACTAAATATAAATTTCAATTGAACTTATACCCTATAATTGCAGGAAACTTTATGTTAGACGGTGGGGCTATGTTTGGCGTCGTTCCTAAATCTATTTGGCAAAAAACAAATCCTTCTGACAGCAACAACATGGTAAAAATTGCTGCGCGGTGCCTGCTCATTGAAGATCGTGATAACCTTATACTTATCGATGTTGGAATGGGAAATAAACAAAGTGAAAAGTTCTTTAGTTATTATCATTGTTGGGGTGAAGAGAGCTTAGAGTCTTCACTTAAAAAATATGGTTTTGAGACTAGTGATGTAACGGATGTTTTTTTAACACATTTACATTTTGATCATTGTGGGGGTGGTGTAATTCGCTCTGGTGAAAATACTTTTGAAACCACTTTTAAAAACGCTAAATATTGGAGCAACGAAAGTCATTGGGATTGGGCAACAAGCCCAAACAAAAGAGAAAGTGCTTCTTTTTTAAAAGAAAATATTAATCCCATTATGGAGTCAGGTCAGCTTAACTTTCTTAAAAAAGATCCTAATTCTTATTTGACAAGCACTCCTCTTGGGTTTGAAATTTTGTTTGTTGATGGACACACTGAAAAACAAATGATCCCCCTCATTAATTACAAGGGACAAAAAATAGCTTTCGGTGCTGACCTAATTCCAACGGCTGGACACATACCCTTGCCATATATCCCTGGTTATGACATTAGGCCTTTAGTTTCTTTAAAAGAAAAAGAATTGTTCTTAAATTTTTGCCATAAAAATGATGTATTTTTATTCTTTGAACATGATGCAAATATTGAATTGGCAACACTCCAAAAAAATGAAAAGGGAGTGCGGTTGGAAAAAACATTAATGTTAGGCGATTTATGAGAAGCTTTCTTTTTTTACTCTGTTTTGTTTCTTGCTCTGTCTCTTTTGGGCAAGGGTATTGGCAACAGCATGTAGACTACACAATGGTAATTGACGTAAATGTTAAGGACCACACGTACAACGGGGAACAAAAACTGATCTATACAAACAACTCTCCCGACACCCTTCATCGAGTTTTTTATCATCTTTACTTTAACGCTTTTAAGCCTGGGACAGATCAAGTTTTAGCCTCCAGTCATGCAAGCTTTGAAAGAAGAGGTGTTGCGGATAAAATTGCAAAGCTTGGTCCTGAAGACTGGGGAGATGTAAAGGTTTTGTCTCTAAAACAAAATGGGAAAGACGTCAAATATGTAACCGAAGAAACAATTCTTGAAGTTGATCTTAATGAGCCTTTATTTCCGGGTCAAAACACGTTGCTAGAGATGTTCTTTTTTACAAAGACTCCTGCTGTTGTACAGCGATCTGGGAAACAAAATAAAGATGGTGTTGAGTTTTCTATGTCACAGTGGTACCCTAAGCTATGTGAGTATGATAAAGAGGGCTGGCATGCCAACCCTTATATAGGTAGAGAGTTTCACGGTGTTTGGGGAAACTTTGATGTTACCTTAAATATTGACAAAGACTATGTAGTTGCTGCTTCTGGGTATCTACAAAACCCGGAATTAATTGGACATGGGTATGCTCCTTTGGATGAGGGTGTTATACATGGAGATAAAATCTCTTGGAATTTCATTGCTCCAAATGTTCACGATTTTAGCTGGGCTGCTGACCCTAATTTCATTCACGATATTAAAAGAGTTCCTGATGGCCCAGATCTACATTTTTTCTATGAGGAGTCCAGTCCTTACATAAGTTTTTGGCAAGATTTTCAAGACCCCTCAGTAAAAATGATGCAGTTTTTTAGTGAGAACTTGGGTAAATACCCGTATGATCAGTATTCAATAGTTATGGGGGGAGATGGCGGAATGGAATATGCTATGTGCACCTTTATTGCTGGCTATGAATATGATGATTACAGGCGTTTATTGAGTGTTACCTCTCACGAAATTGCACATACTTGGTTTCAGTTTTTAATGGCAACTAACGAGTCAAAACACGCATGGATGGATGAAGGTTTTACAAGTTATATTGATGATGTTTGCTTGAATGAGCTATTAAATGAAGGAAAAGAAATTCCTAATATTGCTGCATATAAGGATTATGTTCCTTGGGCGCTAAGCGGAATGGAAGAGCCTCTTACAACTCATGCGGATAGATATGAGTTTGGTGAGGGTTATTGGATCTCTGCATATGACAAAGGGTCTATCTTCATGTCTCAATTAAAATATATTGTTGGGGATGAAAATTTTAAAAAAATATTAAAGCGATACTATCACGATTGGGCATTTAAACATCCAGATCCAAACGATTTTATTCGGGTTTGTGAAAAGGTAACTGGATTTGAGCTTGATTGGTATTTAATGGATTGGGTGCAAACGGTAAAAACAATAGATTATGCAATCAATTCTTATGTTTCTGATGAAAACTCTACAGTCATAACACTACAAAGAATTGGTCAAATGCCAATGCCAGTAGAAGTGCTTGTTTCTTTAAATGACGGAAGTCATCAAACTTACTACATACCTCTTACCATGATGAGAGGAGGAAAACCAGCTGGGGAAATGATATCTAAAAGATCCTGGTCTTGGGCAAAGCCATATTACTCTCTTGAGGTCCCCTTTAAAAAAGATGACATTAACTACATAATAATTGACCCTCAAGGGGTTGTAGCTGATGTTAACAGAGAAAATAATACAGTACAAGTTGATTTTTAAGCTCAATAAAGAAAGCTCTTTAAAGTCTAAGTCTGAAATTGAAAAGGTATTTGGCTTTGGAAAAAAAGTTTCGAACAAATACTTGTCAGTTTATTTTTTGAATAGTCAAAGTTCTTCTGAACTTCCAAAGAGAGTTGCCGTGACTGTTGGAAAAAAAACTCATGCCCGTGCTGTTGAAAGAAATAAAATTAAAAGATTGTTAAGAGATTGTTTAAGGCATTCGAATGAATTTGAAAAATTTAATTCAGGCAGTTTTATAATTATGTATCATTTTAAAGAGGTGCCTACTTTAAGCTTGTTGCAAGAAAATATTAAAACCCTATTTTTGTCGTTATCTAAAAAAAAACTGTCTTGAGATTTATTTTGTTTCTTTTATTCATTTTTTCTTTTAACTGCTTGCAAGCACAGTTTAATATTGAGCATTCCGTTTTTTTTGATACGGACAAGTATACCCTCTCGAAAACTGAAAAAACACGTTTACAACAATTTCTAGCAGAAGTTGAAAAAGAGGGTGTTATTCAAATTGAAATTTTTGGATACTGTGATGATAGAGGTACATCTAACTATAATTTAAATCTTTCACAAAATAGAGCCAATCAAATTAAAAAGGTTTTTAAGTCTAATTCTTTTTTTCCAGAAAAAATAACATCTGTTGATGGTAAAGGAGAGCTGCTTCTTACTATCATTGATGAAGAAGATCCTTCGATAATAAGAGCTTTAAACAGGAGGGTTGATATAGTGGTTAGTTATCCCGAAAAAGAAAATAAAATAAAAAAAGAAGTTTCTTTAAATAACAACAATGAAGAAAAGGCTTTTAGTCTTGAAAATGTTCTTTTTATCACAGGTTACAGCTACTTAACTAGAAAGTCTAAAAAAGTTTTGGATGATGTCGCCGAAATAATAAAAAAAGAAACTTTTTCTTTTGTTATTCAAGGACATGTATGCTGCACAGACGGAACGGTTGACGCTATTGATAAAAAAACCAATCAAAGAAATCTTTCAGTAGCTAGGGCTAAGTATGTTTACGACTTTTTTATCAAAAAAGGCATTAATAAAACACGTATGTCTTATGAAGGGTTAGCTCATAAATTTCCTTTAGGCGGAAGCGAAGACAAAGACAGAAGGGTAGAAATTAAAATAATTTCTAAATAAGCTGTTTTATCATTCTGATGTGAGGAATTCCATCTTCTAAGTATTCATTTCCTGTAAACTCGTACCCTAATTCACTGTAAAAATCTTTCAAATACTTCTGGGCAGAAATTTCAATTTTTTTGTTTGTAAATGTTTCTTTAATATATTTTGCTCCTTCCATCATAATTTTTTTTCCTAACTCTGTACCTCTTTTTTCTTTTTTTACCACAACCCTACCTATACTAGGATTTTCAAAATACTCCCCTTCATTAAATACTCTAGAGTACGCAAGAACATCTTGATTTTCTTTTATAAATATATGTACCGCTTTTTGATCTTTTCCGTCAATATCTTGGTAAATACAATTTTGTTCCACAACAAAAACCTCAGACCTTAATTGTAAAATATTATAAAGCTCTTGTGTTGTTAGTTCATGAAAATGCTTTGAAACAATCTTCATTTTTAAATTTTATTAATTCTCCTTTCATGTCTCTCTCCCTCAAAGCTTTCATTAATAAATGTTTTTACAATTTTTAGAGCTTTCTGTTGTGAAATATATCTTGCAGGCAAACACAAAATATTAGCATTATTATGTTTTCTACTTAATGAAGCAATCTCTTCATCCCAACAAAGAGCAGCTCTAACACTAGGGTATTTGTTTGCTGTCATGGCTACCCCATTTCCACTACCACAAATAAGAATCCCTATATCATATTTTTGTTGATCAATTTCTTTTGCAACGGGATGAGCAAAATCAGGATAATCCACACTTTCTTCTGAATCACATCCCACATTTTTACATTCAATTTTTTTTTCATTAAAAAAATATATTAGTGCTTTTTTAATATGCACTCCTGCGTGATCGTTTCCAATAATTATATTCATATCTTGTTAATAAAGTGTTGATGTTAGTTTATAAATATAAATATTTTAGCGCTTTTGAATGAATGTTATAAAAGCAATTTTATTTGTCACGAATAATAGTTTATTTATTAATATAAATTCTATTGTTTTTAACGTTTATTTTTAAAGAACTTATTAATATTTCTAAATATAAAATAATCACATGGTTTTGTTAATATTTTATTTAATCAATTGATTT
>CACKQW010000017.1 GCA_902602415.1 uncultured Bacteroidota bacterium
TCCTTTTCGTTTCCATCGAAATAAACCACAAGGGCTTGGGGATTTTCAAGAGTTCCAAAATTTGTTTGACGTGTTATTGGTTCAAAACGGTAGTCATTTTCGGAATAATTAAAGAATCCGCTAATAGAAAATCTTTCGTTTAATTTTAATCTTGACAGATTTTGAAAATCAATAAATGATGGATTAAAATTAGATTTAGTCTCTTTTGCTTTGACTACCAATTCGTTATTTCTGTACCTAAAACCTAATATGTTTGAAAATTTTTTATTTTTAGATACATTTTCAAATGTATTGGACATACCTAAAAAATTCAATTTCACTGAATATTTGTTTTCTCTAGGTTCTTTGTATTTAATATCTAAAACAGATGACATTTTATCACCATATTTAGCCTCAAAACCACCCGCGGAAAATTTGATGTCATCTGTTAATTCTGAGTTAATAAAGCTAAGTCCTTCTTGTTGACCTGATCTAATTAAAAAAGGTCTATATACTTCCATGCCATTTACATATACAAGGTTTTCGTCATAATTTCCTCCACGAACGGAGTATTGTGTACTTAATTCATTATTTGCATTAAATCCGGGTAACGTTTTGAGTATATTTTCAATACCTGCTTGAGCACCAGAAATGGTTCTTATTTTATCTGGAGAAATATTTAAAATGGATTGAAGTGATGCTCTTTTTGAGGAATTTATTATGACAGTAGATATTTGTTCAAAACTTTCCTTTAAAACAGGATTAAACTCAAATACTTCATTGGGATTTAAGTTTACTTCGACAATTACTTTTTTAAAGTTTATGTGAGTAAAAGCGACTTTTTTATTTGAATTAGATTCAATTTCAATTTTATAAAACCCATTACTGTCAGTTACTGTTCCCCTGTCATTACAAATGATATTTACATTTTCAATCGGATTATTTAATTCATCTAAAATGACACCGGTAATTGTCGATTTTTGAGCATAGGAAAATATACAGTTTAATAGAATGAAATAAATGAAGATATTTCTAATCATTATTAATTTTTCTATAAAACGTTATTTCTTTGGTAGTAGTATTTCCAACATTATCTTTAATTTCAACTTTTAAATTATTAGCTACATTTTCTGAGTTCACGCGATCAGAAAAATCATAAAAAAATAAATTTTTTTTAATATCATATTCTAGCAAAATCCATTTTTCGTTAATCCATGCTGAATATGATTTTATGCCAGTTTCGTTGTCATAACCTTTCATTTTTATTTTATTTATTTTAGAATACCATTTTGAATCTTGAATGTTTAAAAATTCAACGTTTGGTGGTATGCTATCTTTTTTAATGTAAAAAGAACCCAAAGTTTTGGATGATGCTTTTAAAAATCCATTTTCAATTCCATTACCTAGATAAATAAATTTATTGTCAATAAGCTGAGATATATATAATTGCTTTATTTCACTATCTCCTAGCTTGAATTCAATATCAAAAGGTCTTAATAATGGAATTGTATCGGAATTTATTTTTATAGACTTTTTCCTTTCGTTTAAATCAAGGTATGAGTTTTGGTAAAAACTATTTTTTTTAAATCTTAAATTAAACTGCTTTCCTTCAATACTTTTTCCCTTATCTCTTTCAACTTTAACAAAACTGTCTTTTATTTCATTTGGAATTGTTTTATTGAAGTTTTCTGTAATGATTAAAGGGATTAATATTTCGGTAATATTTCTATTAAAATCATAAAGTAATATCTTATAAATATGAAAATTATTAGTATTCAATGATGTTAATTTAGTTAAATCTATAGAACCATCTCCCAAATTTCTATCATACATTTCTAATGAATTATAATAGGTTGTAAATAGTTTTTGTATTGTTATTTTATTTTTTTTATAAGTAGCATAATCAATAAAAGTATTTATATGTCTCCATTCATTAAAGGAAAACTTATTAAAATCCATACTAAATATTTTATTATTATTAAGGAAGGTCTCAATTTTATTTATACCCATGACATTATTGGTAAAATTCATTTTATCAAATGAATCAATTCCAAATCCGATTATCGAGGAAACTTTTAAAGTATCAGAAATATATTTTTCTTTTATTTTATTAAAATTTAGTTTTTTGAATCCTACTTTGGAATCTTCATAGAGGCCTTCATTATTTTTAAATAATTGTTTGTAAAAAAGACTTTTAATGATAGGGGGGATTGTATCTTCAAGTTTTTCTTTTTTAAATTTTAAAGGATTGATTGGGTAATCATTTTCGTCTCTAATTTCATAGTGAAGATGAGGTCCTGTACTTCTTCCGGTATTTCCACTAAATCCAATTAATTCCTTTTTTTTTATTCGATATTGGTTTTTTTTAGGAAATAGACGGATTTCAAATTTTTTTTCAGAATATTGAATTTGTTTGACTATTTTTTGGATTCTTGGTGAGAATTTTTCAAGATGAGCGTATACTGAAGATTGCCCATTGTCATGCTTTATATATAATGCTTTTCCATTTCCACCAAGGGTTATTTGGATTCTTTGAATGTATCCATCTTCTAATGAAAAAATTTTATAGCCTGTTTTGCCTTTGGTTTTAATATCAATTCCAGAGTGAAAATGATTAGGTCTTAGTTCTGCAAAACTACCAGAAAGATATACAGGTAATTCAACAGGAAAATCATATTTACTTTGTGATTTCGCAGAAATGAAAACTATAAAAAATAGGATAAATAAATTGGCTTTCATTAATATCTAAATTATAATTTATTGCGAATTAATAATTAAAAAATTCTGAAAAGTTATTTACTAATATTAAATTTGATTCAAAGCATATGTTTTGAGTAAAAGTTTAGATCTTTTGGAGTTACTTGAGAGTAACGTTTTGAAAAATATTGAAAAAATCAAGAATTTGGAGAAATCTAATATTAAAATTCAAAAAGAAAACGAAAATCTTAAGTTGGAGTATAATTTGACTGTTGAAAAACTAAAATTGCTTCAAAATGAATTAAAAGCTGTTAAAATTGCTAAATCAATAACTCAAGGTGAAACCAGTAATTCTCATGATACTAAGGAATTAGTTGATAATTTAATAAAAGAAATTGATTTATGTGTAACACAACTTTCAAGTAATGAGTGATAAGCTAAAAATTAAAATTTCAATTGCAAATAGGGTATACCCATTAATAATTGACCCTAAAAAAGAGGAAAGCTTAAGAATTGCTGCTCAAGAAATAAACTCACTCGTAAAAAAAATTGAAGAAAACTATTCAGTTCAAGACAAACAAGATGCACTTGCCATGTGTGCACTTCAAATTTCAGCAAAGAAAAAACAATCAATTATTAGTGATAATGAATTGATGAATGAATTAGAAAATAAAATTGATTCTATCAATAATTTATTCGATAAAAAATAATTAATTTTACAATGCCTGTATTGGTTTTTTGTAAACTCAACGTTATATAATTAAAAATGGTGAGTCTTTAATGCTAAATCGTGCTGATTCATTCAGATTTTTGATCATTAAGTTAGCCATAAACTTGTTTTTTAGGAGTTTAATAAACAACTTTTACAGGCTTTTTTATGAGCGAGGATGAAATTTTTTCATCACATTTACCAATGCTGAGTTATCTAAGTGTGTATATATTTCAGTTGTGGTTATACTTTCATGCCCAAGCATTTGTTGAATAGTTTTTAAATCTGCTCCATTTTCAAGCAAATGAGTTGCAAATGAGTGTCTGAATGTATGAGGTGATATATTTTTTTTGACTCCAGCTAATTTTGTTAAATTTTTTACAATTGTAAATATCATTGCCCTTGTGAGACCTTTTCCTCTTCTGTTTAAGAACAAAGTATCAGAGTGAGTTGGATTTATTTTGATTTTAGATCTTGACTCATTTAAATAATTCACAATACATTTTTTATTTATAGAACTAATGGGAACTAACCTTTGTTTATTACCTTTTCCTGTGACTTTTAAAAAATCTTCATCTAAATACAAATCGGAGATTTTTAAATTAATTAATTCACTTACTCTAAGTCCACAACCATACATGGTTTCAATTATTGCAATATTTCTATAATGTTCATTTTTATTTTTTTCAATTTTTGAAACCATTAAATTAATTTCATCTATGCTTAATGTGTCGGGTAACTTTCTTTGCGTTTTAGGTTGTTCAATTTCAGCTAAGGGATTTGATTTTATTAGTTTTTCAAATAATAAATATTCATAAAAACTTTTTATTCCCGAGATAATCCTGGATTGAGTGGAGGGACTAACATCTTTAGAAAGGAATCTGATGAATTCTTTGATGATTTCAGGACTAAGTTGTAGGGGTTTGATTTTTTTATTAATTTCTAAAAACTTTGTCAACTTTATCAAATCATGCTCATAGCTAATAATTGAATTTTTACTTAATCCTCTTTCAATTTTTAAATAATCTTTAAAATCACTAATTGCATCTTTCCAATTCATGTCACCAATAAAATTAATTAATTTTAATAAATTTAGGACATGAAAAAAATTATGATAATAAATGGCCCAAATTTAAATCTGCTTGGCACAAGAGAAGTGGACATTTACGGAAATATTTCATTTGATTCATATCTTGAAAATCTTAAAAAAAAATATTCTAAAGTTGATATTGATTTCTTTCAATCAAATATTGAGGGTGAATTAATTAATAAGATCCAAGAGGTAGGTTTTAGTTATGATGGTATAGTTCTAAATGCTGCAGCATATACACACACCTCAGTTGGTATTTCTGATTCTATTGCAGCAGTTTCGTCACCTGTTATAGAGGTTCATATTTCAAATATTCACGCAAGAGAAGAGTTTAGATCAAGGTCCCTTATTTCAAAAAATGTTAAAGGTATTATATGTGGATTTGGATTGAAATCTTACGATTTGGCAATTGACTCTATCATTTATAAATGAATAACCTCGTCATAAGCATCAGCTACAGCCTCCATTACAGCTTCTGACATAGTCGGATGTGGATGTATAGCCTTTAAAACCTCAATTCCTGTAGTTTCCAGTTTTCTTCCTAATACAGCTTCAGCAATCATATCTGTTACCCCAGCTCCAATCATATGACACCCAAGCCATTCACCATATTTTTTGTCAAAAATTACCTTTACGAATCCTTCCTTATTTCCGGATGCACTAGCCTTACCAGATGCTGAGAAAGGAAATTTACCAACTTTAATTTCATAACCTTGATCAATTGCTTGTTTTTCGGTTAATCCAACGCTAGAAACCTCTGGGTGACAATAAGTACATCCTGGGATATTACCATAATCAATGGGTTGTACATCATGGCCTGAAATTTTTTCAACACATAATATTCCTTCAGCGGATGCGACGTGAGCTAACGCAGGACCAGAAACAATATCCCCTATGGCATAATAACCAGGAATATTTGTGTTATAATATTTATCAACAAGAATCTTGTCTTTATCAACTGCGATACCAACTTCCTCTAATCCAATATCTTCAATGTTCGACTTTATTCCGACAGCTGATAATAATATTTCAGATTCAATATTTTTTTCTCCGTCCTTATCCTTCACTGTAGCTATAACTGATTTAGTATTTTTTTTAACCGCTATGACCTCGGAAGACGTTAAAATTTTAATTCCTTTTTTCTTAAATGATTTTTGTAATTCTTTGGAAACATCCTCATCTTCTATCGGGGCAATATTTGGCATATATTCAATGATAGTAACATCTGTACCCATACTGTTATAAAAATATGCAAATTCAATTCCTATAGCACCCGATCCGACGATAGTAATACTTTTAGGTTGTTTTTCAAGAGTCATTGCTTCACGATAACCAATTATTTGTTTGCCATCTTGAGGAATAGAGTCCAACACTCTTGACCTTGATCCTGTTGAAATAATGATATGATCAGCTTGATAATCTGTTCCATCAACAGAAACTAATTTGTCTGGTTTAATTTTTCCATAACCCATAAGCACATCAATTTTATTTTTTTTCATAAGAAAGTTCACACCCTTACTCATTCCTGCAGCAACATTCCTGCTTCTTTCTATGACTTTGTTGAAATCTTTCTTCACAGATTCAACACTAAAACCAAATTCGTCAGCCTTATTAAGATATTCAAAAACTTGAGCTGATTTTAGTAATGCCTTGGTTGGAATACATCCCCAATTTAAACAAACACCACCCAAACTTTCCTTCTCTACAATTGCAGTTTTAAAACCTAACTGAGAGGCTCTGATGGCAGTCACATATCCGCCCGGACCACTACCAACCACTATTACATCATATTTGTTCATCTTTTTGATTATTTTTTTTATTGAAATTTATACTAATTGAATTAACACAATATCTTTTCCCTGTTTCAGTAGGACCATCATCAAATACATGACCTAAATGCCCATCACATTTAGTGCATATAATTTCGGTTCTAATCATATTGTGTGAAAAGTCATCGACATATTTTATTGCCCCATCAATTGCATTGTCGAAACTTGGCCAACCACAATCTGACTCAAACTTTTGTTCACTATTAAACAAGGGTGTATTACATCCTTTACAGTTATATACCCCATTTTCAAAATGTAAATTATATTTACCAGTATGTGGATACTCCGTTCCTTTGTTACGCAGAATTCTAAATTCTTCAGGTGATAAAATCTCTTTCCATTCCTTCTCGGACTTGAAAATCTTTTTGTTAGTCATATTGATATTTTTTGATGATGGATTATTTTGTGAGTAACATGCTGTTAATGTTATTAGAAAAAAAAAGGTAATTTTTTTGAGCATTTAAAATTTACTTTAAAGAAAAAAATATATTTATTTAAACATAAATGTTTAGATTTAGCAAAGTTATTTTAATTATATGAAAATCTACAAGAAAGGAGCTAAAAAATTATTAAATGCATGGGCATTTTATGATTGGGCAAATTCTGTGTATCCGCTAGTAATTTCAACTGCTATTTTTCCTATTTTTTACGGAATCATTACTGATGATTATTTATTAATTGCAGGCTATAGCATAAAAAGTACAGCGCTAATCACTTATATTTCAACAATAGCTTTCTTTTTATTAGTGATAATTACTCCAATTTTATCCGGAATTGCAGATTATACGGGAAATAAAAAGTTTTTTATGAAATTATTTTGTTATGTAGGGTCCTTTTCCTGCATAATGCTGTATAATTTTAATATTGATAATCTGGAGTTTGGACTATTTTTTTATTTCATTGCTTTAATTGGATTTTGGTGTAGTTTAGTTTTTTACAATTCATATTTACCAGACATTGCAAGAGAAAGCCAGCAAGATTATATAAGTGCTAAAGGTTATTCTATGGGATATGTGGGTAGTGTAATTTTACTGTTTATAATTATTTTAATGGTAAATTTCCCTGATTTCTTCTCTATTTCATCTGTTGATAATGTTCCAGCGGAAATCATGGCAATGAAATATTCCTTTGTTTTGGTAGGAATTTGGTGGTTTTTATTTAGTCAATATAGTTTTTATTACCTCCCAGGAAGAAACTATTATTTATCAAACAAAGATTCAGTAAAAGATATTTCTAAAAACATACTACTTAATGGTTTCAAAGAGCTACTTTCTGTGTGGATAGTTTTAAAAAAGAAACCTGTTTTAAAAACTTTTTTATTATCCTTTTTTATATACAGTATCGCATTACAAACGGTTATTCTTGTTGCTACATATTTTGGTGAATCAGAGGTTAATTGGAGCGATGAAGAGAAAACATCTGGATTAATAATAAGTATTTTAATAATTCAATTAATAGCAGTTTTAGGCTCTATTTTAGCTGCTTTTTTTTCAAAAAAAATAGGGAATCTTAATACTTTAATTTTATTTAATTTACTATGGAGTGGACTTTGTATTTATGGGTACTTTGTTTATGAGCCGATTCAATTTTATATTGCAGCTGCTTTTGTAGGATTTGCAATGGGTGGTATTCAATCTTTATCTAGATCCACTTTTTCTAAATTTATTCCTAAAACAACAAATACTACATCTTTTTTTAGTTTTTATGATATTGCCCAAAAACTTAGTATTGTAATTGGAACTTTTTTATTTGCTACAATTGACCAAATTACTGGTTCAATGAGATCTGCAATTATATTTTTTCTAATTTTCTTTGTTTTAGGTGCAATTATACTAATTCAACTCAATACCAAAATAAATAAAAATTTAATGGCATAGTCCTTGAATTATAAGTGTGTATTATCGTTTAATATTATAGTTTAACAGATATACAATCTTTAATTTTAATTATAATTTGAAGCCATGTCAAAAAAAAATCTTTTCAATATTGACAATTTGTCAGTAAAAGACATTGATGAAAACTCAGAGTTAATACCTCTGATGACACCTGAAGATGAAATTGAAATCAATAAAGAAGAATTACCCTTGACTCTTCCGATTTTGTCCTTAAGGAATACTGTTTTATTTCCTGGTGTCGTTATACCAATAACAGCATCAAGAAATAAGTCAATAAAATTGATAAAAGATGCAAATAATTTTAATAAACTTCTAGGCGTAGTTTCTCAAAAAGATGAAAAAATTGAAGATCCAAAATCAAATGATATTTTCAAAATAGGAACTGTTGCGAAAATATTGAAGGTTCTTCAAATGCCTGATGGTAATACAACTGTAATTATTCAAGGGAAAAGAAGATTTGAAATTGATAGAATAATTTCTGAAAAGCCATACATAACAGCCAATATAAAAAGTTCCCCTGAGGTAAACCCAGGGCCCAAAAATTCGGAGTTTACAGCTACTATTGATTCAATTAAAGATCTTGCTTTAGAAATCATCAAAAGAAATCCAAATATTCCATCTGAAGCATCATTTGCAATAAAGAATATTGAAAGTAATTCTTTTCTTATCAATTTTGTCTCCTCAAATCTTAATTTACCAGTAATTGATAAACAGGGTATACTTGAAATTAATGACTTGCAGGAGCGTGCAATTGAAACTTTAAAACAAATGAATATTGAGTTTAAAAAACTGGAAATAAAAAATGATATTCAATCTAAAGTACAAACAGATTTAAGTCAGCAACAGCGAGAATTTTTTCTTCATCAACAAATGAAAACTATTCAAGAAGAATTAGGGGGTGTTAGCCATGATTCCGAGATTGATGAAATGAAGAAAAGGTCTAAAAAGAAAAAATGGAATAATGATATAAAAAACCATTTTGAAAAAGAGCTCGCAAAACTCCAAAGAATGAATCCTCAAGTATCAGAATACTCTGTACAAAGAAATTACCTTGATTTGTTACTTGATTTACCATGGAATGAGTATACAAAAGATAAGTTTGATTTAATTAAAGCTAGAAAAATATTGGATAGAGATCATTTTGGATTAGATGATGTTAAAAAGAGAATTATTGAATATTTAGCTGTTTTAAAACTTAGAAATGACATGAAATCTCCAATATTATGCCTCCAGGGCCCGCCTGGTGTAGGAAAAACTTCATTAGGTAAATCTATTGCAGAAGCAGTTGGGAGAAAGTACGTGAGAATTTCCTTGGGTGGTCTTAGAGATGAAGCAGAAATAAGAGGTCATAGAAAAACTTATATAGGTGCAATGCCAGGAAGAATTATACAAAATATCAAGAAAGCGAATACCTCAAATCCAGTTTTTGTTTTGGATGAAATTGATAAACTAACTTCTTCTTCTATTGGTGATCCTTCTTCGGCGATGCTTGAGGTATTAGACCCAGAGCAAAATAAAGATTTTTATGATAACTATCTAGAAAAAGGTTTTGACCTGTCAAAAGTCATGTTTATTGCAACATCAAATAATTTATCTTCTATTCAGCCTGCATTAAGAGATAGAATGGAGATTATTAATGTCAGTGGATATACTACAGAAGATAAAGTTCAAATCGGAAAGAAATTCTTATTACCAAAACAAATAAAGGAACATGGGTTAAGTAACAATGATGTTAACATTAGACCGAATGTAATTGAGAAAATTATTGACGGTTACACAAAAGAGTCTGGAGTAAGGAGTTTAGAAAAAAATATTGCCAAAATAGTTAGAAATTGTGCTAAAAATATAGCTACACAGGAGAAATATGATGTCAATATAAAATTAGAAGATTTAAAATCTATATTGGGACCTCAAAAAATAATTCGTGATAAATATGAAACAAATGGTGTTGCTGGAGTGGTTACTGGTCTCGCCTGGACACAGGTAGGTGGTGATATTTTATTTATCGAATCAATAATTTCACCAGGAAAAGGAAAATTATCGATTACAGGTAATATTGGAAAAGTTATGTCTGAATCAGCTACAATTGCATTACAATACATTAAATCAAATGCAAAAAGGTATAATTTAAACCAAGAAATATTTGATAAATATAATATTCATATTCATGTTCCTGAGGGAGCAACGCCAAAAGATGGTCCTAGTGCGGGAATTGCAATGTTAACTTCTCTTATTTCTTTATTTACGCAAAAAAAAATAAAATCCAAATTAGCAATGACCGGAGAAATCACTTTGAGAGGAAAAGTTTTACCAGTTGGAGGCATAAAGGAAAAAATTTTAGCTGCAAAAAGAGCAAATATCAAGGAAATCATTTTATGTAATCAAAATAAAGCTGATGTTGAAGAAATAAAAAAAGAATATGTTAGGGGTTTGAAGTTTCATTATGTATCCAAAATGAGTGAAGTTATTGATATTGCAATTACAAATTATTATGTAGATAATTTTAAAACTCTGTAATAAAATTTAGATATCGTAGTTTTAGTATAATGAAAGTTGATTCATATAAACTCTTTACAAAGATTGTCTTTTTATTATTACCTCTTTCCATTGTTTGTCAATCTGCGGGTGAGTCAACTTATCAATTCTTGAATATTCCTATATCACCAAGACAACTTGCCCTTGGGGGTAAAACAATAACTATATATGATAACGATGTTTCAATGGCATTATACAATCCGTCTACGATTAACCCCGAAATGGATAACAATTTTTCATTTAACTATTTTAATTATTTTTCTGATATTTCATATGGTAATATTTCTTATGCCTATAGGTTAAATAATAGAGGACATACACTTCATTTTGGTTTAAAGTATATTAATTATGGTGATTTTTCTGGCTACGATGAATTAGGTAATTATACGGGGGAATTTACCGGAAATGAGGGTTGTTTCAGTACTTCATACGCATTAAAGCTTAGATCTATTCCAATTTACTTAGGAACTAGCGTCAAGATTATTTCATCAAGATTAGAACAGTATAATTCTTATGCTCTTGCTACAGATATTGGTGCATTTTATTACGATAATTCGAATGACTTAAATATTTCATTAGTGTTTAGAAATATAGGATATCAAATTAAACCATACAACGAAGTGAGAGAGTCATTTCCAATTGAAATTAATCTTGGTATTTCTCAAAGATTGCAAAATGCTCCAATAAATTGGCATTTAACATTTGAAAATTTACAAAAATGGCCTATTGGATTTTCAAATCCATCAAGGATCACAACTGATTTAGACGGAAATATTACTGAAGAAAAGATTGGAGTATTTAACGAGTTGTTAAGACACGTAATTGTTGGTGTAGAGTTATTTCCAAAATCATTTTTCAATATGCAGCTTGGATATAGTTTCAGAAGGGGGGAAGAATTAAGAATTTTGGAACAAAGAAATTTCTCTGGCTTATCTTTTGGCTTTGGAATGAGATTTAACAAAATAAAACTAAATTATTCTCATTCCAGATTTTCAAGTGCACAGAATATAAATTATATTGGATTACAAATGAATTTAAATTAATGGTTGGTAGAATTATTGCAATAGACGGACATGCCTCAACTGGAAAAAGTTCTTTGGCAAAAAAATTATCAAATGAATTTAATTGTACTCATATTAATTCAGGCTCAATGTACAGAGCAGTAACTCTATACATGATTAATAATAATTTAATTAAATACATTAAAAGTGACACTAACTATTTAATTTCAAAACTTAATGATGTCAAAATTGAATTTAGAAAGGATGGGGGTAAATTAAAATTATTTTTAAACGGAGAGAATATTGAAAAAGATTTGAATTCCTTAGTTGTTTCAAATGAGGTTAGTAATATTGCTGCTGTCCCTGAAATCAGAGCTAAATTAGTGAAACTTCAAAGAGAAATTGATAGGTCAAATGGGATTATCATGGACGGCAGGGACATCGGTTCTGTAGTATTTCCTAATGCAGATATAAAATTATTTTTAACCGCATCTATTGAAGTTAGAGCAAAAAGAAGATATGATGAATTGATAAAAAAGGGGGCAAATGTAACTTTAAATGATGTTATTTATAATATAGAAGATCGTGATCTAAAAGATTCTAACAGAAAAACTTCGCCTCTGATCATTGATGATGATGCCATTTTAATTGATAATACCAACAAAACAATTTCTGATCAGGTTAGAATGATAAAAGAGATAATACAATCTAGATTTTATAATTAATTGTTGAATTAAGAAAATATTTTTTTATTTTCGCATTCCCATTTGTTATCTAAGGTTCAGCAATAGGGTTAAACAATATTAATATCTTCTAAAGTTAAATATTAAATGAACTAATGACTTTAGAATACAAATTTACTTACCATGCCTAAAAAAGAAGAAGAAAAGGCATCTATGTCTTCAAAAAAAGT
>CACKQW010000018.1:0-7500 GCA_902602415.1 uncultured Bacteroidota bacterium
ATATTATCAACACCCCAATAGTACTCCCATGCTCCTACAAAACGGAATCTAATCTGAACTGAAGCATTTCCTGCTAATGAAGAAATATCAAATGATTCTAATCCCTCAGCTATTGATGCAGCTCCAGTTGTTGCTAAACCATTATAGTTAACTATCTCTGACCAATTTACTCCATCGATGGAAGACTCTACGTAGCCCTCTGTTGCTGAATAATTTCTAATGTGATGATTGTAACTTAAAGTTAAGTTAGTGTAACCCGATAAATCAATCACAGGAGAAACCAAAGATGCATGTTGACTTCCGCCTGAACCGTATCCATCACTATCCAAAAGAGCATAGTTATCAACACATCCTCCACTGATCATTCCGTCATCCCCTCCATAAGCTGGTACTCCAACATTGAGGGTACTGTTTACAACCCAGTCACCAGCACTTCCTGGCTCCTCAAATGTTGTCCATCCATTTGCCCAATTTGAAGGTGGAACTCCTACCCCTGGGCCACTGCCAAAGGAAGTTTCGAAATCTTCAAAAAATATTGAAGTTGGTTCACTAGGTGGCTCTTCCTCTGCACCACGAAACTTGGATACTTGAACAAGGTTTTGTGGACAATTTACACCATCAGATTCTTGTTGGTACGTTATAGCCAAAGGCATAGGATTGCCAGGCTCCATCCATAGGTATTGAATTAAAACAGTTTGACATGGCGTAGACCCAGTTTGACCATCAGAGAAATTCCTTTGTAACACAAGCAAAACAGCATTTTCATATACAGTGCCATCAGGCAATGTCAGAGTATTTTGTGCAGCTGCACTAGCGGTGGAATAATCATCTCTAAACAAAGACGGAGGACCTCCAGGGACTGTAAATGGCACACCAGTTACATTATCTGATTGTTCCTCCATTCCCACATCAAGTGGATACGAGTGAATATAAAGAGGTGATGAGTAAACACTAGTGATGATACTCCTCTCCCCATGGAAAGTATATGCATCCGAAGAATGTCCAACAAAAAACTCAAAACCATCTTCAAGCTTCACATGCGTTGCATTTGGATAATCAGCTGCATAATTTGAAGCTGAAACGGGTAATAAAGAAACAACTTCTTCTCCGGTAACACCGCTCTCCCCAGTCAAGTCCCAGGGACCTTGAGGTGGTAAAGTCTGATTTTGAACACCGTCTAACAATCCACTTTTAGACGTGTAGTTATATACAAGTCCATCATCAGGAATTTCTGGTGATACTAATTGAGCTATCATAGAGAAGCTCATTAGCAATGTAAATAATAATGTAATTTTTTTCATAAGCTTTATTTTAAATTTTATTCAAAATAATAAAAAAAATAGTTCCGTGATTATAAGGATGGTTTAATTGTTGATTATTTATTAACTCCATAATTTTAAGTAAATGATTTTAGGAAAAATTAATATTGTATGGTTTAAAAGAGATCTGAGAACTATTGATCACGAACCCCTTTTCCAATCAGAATTACAAAATATTCCGTTCCTTTGCATATACATTTTTGATCCTAAAATTATTAGTCATCCAGATACAAGCGATAGACATCTTAGTTTTATTTATCATTCCATTAAAAACATTAACAAAAAACTATCAAAGTATAACAAAGAAGTACAAATTTTATATGGCGATAGTAAAGATATTTTTAGTCAATTATTCTCATCTTTCGAGGTAAATAATATTTTCAGCTACCAGCAATCTGGGATTAAAATTTCTTGGGAAATAGATAAAGCAATTAAAGAACTTTGTAGGGCAAATTCTATTGATTGGTTTGAATTTCAAAGAGATGGAATAATAAGAGGTAGAAAAAACAGAGATGGATGGAATAAAAATTGGCATATAGAAATGCACAAAAAAATTATTGAAAACCAATTCTCTAAACAAGAAAAAATTCAAATTGGCAGTAATTTTAAAATGCCTCTAACTTTTGAAAATAAAATAAAATCTACAAATAATTCCTTCCAACCTGCAGGAGAAACAAATGCCTACAAATACTTGAAATCGTTTTTAGATAAAAGAGTCAGCGGTTATGCTTTTGACATTTCAAAACCCTTAAAAAGTAGAAATTCTTGCAGTAGATTATCTCCTTACATATCCTGGGGAAACTTAAATATTAGGATTGTTTATCAACACCTTTTGGAACTTAAAAAGAAAAGGAAAAACCTGCGATCTATAAATGCTGTTCTCTCGAGATTACATTGGCATTGTCATTTCATTCAAAAATTTGAAGTTGATTGTTCCTATGAAAATGAAAACATTAATAAAGGTTTTAACACCTTAAGCAGAAAAAAGAACGATAAATTTATCGAGGCTTGGGAAAATGGTATGACTGGCTACCCATTAATTGATGCTAATATCCGTGCGGTTAAAGAAACAGGTTGGATTAATTTTAGAATGAGGGCAATGATTGTATCATTTTTTGTTCATAACCTTGATCAAGATTGGAAAAATGGATCTTATTTTCTTGCTAGACAGTTTTTAGATTATGAACCGGGAATACATTATCCTCAATTTCAAATGCAAGCGGGAACTACTGGAATAAATACGATTAGAATCTATAACCCAGTAAAAAACTCCAAAGAACATGACGAAAATGGTGAGTTTATTAAAAAATGGATTCCTGAACTAAGTAATATTCCAATCGAATTCATACATGAGCCTTGGCAGTTAAGTAAAATGGAATGTAGTCTTTATAATTTTAAGCCTGGAATCGATTATCCCAATCCAATTGTTGAGTTGCAAGAAAGTACCAAACTAGCAAAAGAAAAAATTTGGGGTCACTTAAAAAAGAATAAAGTACAAAGGGAGAAAAAAAGGATTTTAGAGGTTCATGTAAATCAAAAAGATTAATAAAAAAACCTCAACTTGAAGTTGAGGTTTAAAAATGTGGGCGCGAAGGGATTCGAACCCCTGACCCCTTGGGTGTAAACCAAGTGCTCTGAACCAACTGAGCTACGCGCCCGAATTTTTTTACCTGAATAAAGAAAAAACTATAGGGTTGGGAAAATAATCTTATTCTAAATTTATCAGGGCAGACAAATATATAAATTTCCTCTATTTAGTGAAACTTTTGCAACTATTATTATAAAATCTAAAAAATAATTTTTAAAGAGTCTAAATAAAAATTTTAGAGAATTACCAATTTAAATTGTTTCTAAATACATTAAAAAATACATTTACATAAAATTTATATCATGAAAGATCTACAATTAAGCAATAGCTGTATAAATTGTGAAAATATATTAATGAATTCTTTATGTAGTTTTCACAATGTTGAAGTAAGTGAAAAATACACTTGTGAAAATTTCCAAGAAAAATAGCTAGTCTATTATTTCAGAAACAACAAAAGAACTACCTCCAACAAAGATTATGTCATTGTCGGAGGTTTTTTGTTTTGCTAACTCTACAGCAAAATTGATACTTTCATAAACATTTCCAAATCTTTCATTTTTAGCAAAGCTTTCCATTATTTTTTTTGGTTCTGCTCCCCTCTCAATATTTGCTTTGACAAAATAAAAGATTCCATCTTTTGGAAATAATTTAGAAATATCTTGCAGGTCTTTGTCATTCGTAAATCCTAATATAAAATGAATTTTATTTGACTGGTAATCATTTAGCTGCTCTAATACCATTAATAAAGCAGCTTTGTTATGGGCAGTATCACAAATTATTAGTGGATTTTTCGAAAGAATCTCCCACCGTCCTCTTAAACCAGTATTTTGAATTACTCTATTTAATCCTTTCTTTAATGCAACTTCTGGTATTTTATAATTCTTGCTCTTCAAGAAATTCAAAGCTTCAAGTACTGTTTTCTGATTTTTTCGCTGATAATTTCCATTCAAATCTGAAGGATGGATTTTATGATTATTTTGATCAGCGAAAATAATATCTGATTTTTTGTCTCTAGCAGATTGAATAAAAACTTCTTTTGTTTCTGGATGGGTTTCTCCAATAATTGCTGTTTTATTTTCTTTAATAATACCAGCTTTTTCTTTTGCTATTTCTTTGATACTATTACCTAAAAATTTAGTGTGATCTAAGCTAATGTTTGTAATTACGGAAAGTAATGGTTCAACAATATTAGTAGAATCTAGTCTACCTCCCATACCTACCTCAATCACAGCTATATCTACATTTTGATTATTAAAGTAATCAAAAGCAAGACCAACAGTCATTTCAAAAAACGAGAAACTATTACTGTCAAAAAAATTGTAATGTATAGAAATAAAATCCTGTAAATATTTCCTTGGTATTTCCTTTCCATTTATTTTAATCCTCTCACGGAAATCCTTAAGATGAGGAGAAGTATATAGCCCAACTTTATATCCACTTTCTTGTAAGACAGAGGAAATCATATGACTAACAGAACCTTTACCATTGGTTCCCCCTATATGAATGGAATTAAAATTTTGATGAGGATTATGTAAATGTTCACAAATTAATCTTATATTTTTAAGGTCTTTTTTATATGCTTTTTCACCAATATTTTGATACATTGGCAGCTTTCCGAACATCCACTGGATCGTAGATTGATAGTCCAATTATGCAATAAAATTTCTCATTAGAAAAAATACTCCAATTCCTGCAAAGTACCCAACTAAGGCAATCCAAAGAATCTTTTTTAAGTACCATCCAAAAGTAATTTTCTCCATTCCCATAGCAACCACTCCAGCTGCTGAACCAATTATTAACATACTACCACCAGTTCCTGCACAATATGCCAGGAAATGCCATAATTGATCGTCTGGAGCAAATTCTGTAAACATACCGAGACTAGCAGCAACTAAAGGAACATTGTCAATAACAGCAGATGCAAAACCAAATAAAACCATTAATAAGTCAAGTGAAATTGTTTCCTTCAAAATTGTCGCAAATACAAATAATAATCCCAATGACTCAAGGGCTGCAACCGCTAAAAGAATTCCAAGAAAAAACAGGATACTTGGCAATTCAATTTTAGTAAGTGCGTTGTGAACGGGGCTTTCGTGGTGCTTGGATTCATTTACTCCTCCCTCAGGATTTGGGCCAGTAGCTTTAGCTAATTGAAATTCCCTGTTGCTGTAGATCTCTGCAAAAACTGAAACAACTCCGAGTGCTAGCATCATACCTACGTAGGGCGGTAAATGCGTTATAATTTTAAATACAGGAACACAAACAATTGAGCCTAAACCAAGGGCTAACATTCTTAAAGAATATTTGTTTCCTTCATCCTTTACGGGATTTAGCTTAATATCTCCTTTAAATACTGGCAGAAGAGATGCTATTCCAGCTGCAGCAACTGCACACGCAATGGAAGGAATTAATAAATACTTTATGAGCATTGGAGTAGAAACTTTTTTTCCAATCCAAAGCATAGTTGTTGTAACATCTCCTATCGGTGACCAGGCACCACCAGCATTTGCGGCAACGACAATTATAGCAGCATACCAAATTCTAAGCTTTTGATCCGAAACTACTTTTTGTAAAATAGAGATTAGAACAATAGTTGCAGTTAGGTTATCGATAATTGCAGAGAGAATAAATGCCAAACCGCTGAAAACCCATAAAATTGCTTTTTTAGTTTTAAAATTTATGATCTTTTGGAACACACTAAAACCATTAAAATAATCAACTATCTCAACAATGGTCATTGCTCCAATAAGAAATACTAAAATCTCTGCAGTTTTTCCTAAATGATGTAACAAAGTTTCTTCCATAAGATGTGTTTTGTCATCAAGTGAAAGTGCACTAAAACCATCAACTAGGGAATGTGTAGCAGGATTAAACCAAGTTTCAAAGTTATTTATATTTAATGCAATAATTGCCCAAGAAAAAGCCATAGCAGCAAGGGCAGGAATAAGTTTATCAATTTTTATGCTATGTTCAATGGTAATTAGGAAGTAACCAAGAACAAAAACCGAGAGTACGTATATTTCCATTCGAAAGATTTTTATCTAAAAAATTGCGACAAATTTTATGCCATGAATTTTTCTATTATTTAAAATAAACGCCTGAGCTGTGATCTTTTTCAGCCCCGGTCACAGATCTAAGACAATTAATTTCATTTCTAACTTTTAATATTCCCAAAAATGAAAAAATTAATGCCTCTTTGAAATCAATTATTTCAATCTCTGGAAGTTGAAATTTTTTCTTCATTTTTTTTGATAATCTAGCCATTAAAAATTTATTTTTTACTCCTCCTCCTGTAAACAAAATTTGAGGGTGATCACCATCAATATTCACAGCTATTTGAGAGCAAATATGCTCAGTATAAGTGCGTAATTTATCTTCATTAGTAATATTATAATTATCAATAATTTTAAAAATATTTTCTTTAACCCATTCAATTCCTAAAGATTTAGGAGGTTCTTCGACATAATATTCAATTTGGTTCAAATCTTTTAACAATTGCTTATTTACAGATCCTGATTTTGCATGATTTCCATCTTTGTCAAAACTGAAGCCAATTTTTTTTGATAAGTAATTTAAAACTACATTCACCGGGCAAATATCATACGCAATAATTTGTGAATCATTCTTTATTGAAATATTACAAAAGCCACCAAGGTTGATGCAGTGAGAAAAATCTTTGAACAATAACAAATCTCCGATAGGAACTAATGGTGCACCCTGACCGCCAAGTGCTACATCTTGAACTCTAAAATCACATACAATTGGTTTTTTAATTAGTTCACGTAATTCAATTCTATTTCCAAGTTGGAATGTATAATTTTCTTCTGGCTGATGATATACCGTGTGGCCGTGACTTGAGATAAAATCAATATTTGCAATATGATACTTTTTTATAAAATCATTTATTACAGTTGCCAAGTAGGAAGTATATTCTTTATCAAGATCAAAAAGAATTGTATCATGAAAATTATTTGCTTGAGATAACTTCTCTGCCCAATATTCATTATACAGGATAGTTTCACAAGTTTTAATTGAAAAACTCCAATGGGATTCTTTGAGAGTAAATTCTGAATAACAGAGATCAATCCCATCAAGTGATGTACCAGACATTACTCCGATTACATTATAAATGTTTTTTGAAGATAACATTATATGTAAAGATAAAAAAAGCCCCTGCAATAAATTGCAGGGGCCATAAAGAAAGGCGGTGACCTACTCTTCCACAATAGTAGTACCATCGGCGCTAATGGACTTAACTTCTCTGTTCGGAATGGTAAGAGGTGATCCCCATTGCTATAACCGCCCTAGACTTTTAATATTTTAACATACTGAAAAAAATACATGCATAAAAACACTAGCTAAATAAGCTTATGGGTAATTAGTACTACTCGGCTTTGACATTACTGCCTTTACACCTGTAGCCTATCAACGTGGTCATCTTCCACGACCCTTTAAAGAAATCTCATCTTGTGGTAGGTTTCGCGCTTATATGCTTTCAGCGCTTATCCTTTCCCAACATAGCTACTCTGCAATGCTTCTGGCGAAACAACAGATACACCAGAGGTTAGTCCAACTCGGTCCTCTCGTACTAGA
>CACKQW010000018.1:10000-12248 GCA_902602415.1 uncultured Bacteroidota bacterium
CCCCGCAGCTTATCGCAGCTTATCACGTCCTTCATCGCCTCTGAGAGCCTAGGCATCCACCGTACGCTCTTACATAGCTTATTGTAACTTTTGTATTTTTATGAGTTATAAATTATTTGCTCGTAAACTTAATTTAAATTTACTTTTTAGAAATTTTCTAATTTCATGTATTTTTTTCAATATGTCAAAGAACATTTTCAGCAAAATGCTGATTGTGGAGAATGTGGGAGTCGAACCCACGACCTCTAGAATGCAAATCTAGCGCTCTAGCCAGCTGAGCTAATCCCCCATGAAATGAGTTCTTAGATTCATAAAACTCAGCAACTAAAATCCTCATTTTATTTAGTAATAAAACTAAACGTAGTAGTCTCAGGCAGACTTGAACTGCCGACCTCTACATTATCAGTGTAGCGCTCTAACCAGCTGAGCTATGAGACTCCACTTATTTATTATAATTAACAGCGATGAGAATAAACTCATTTTGATTGGATAGTTTAAGAAACTTTAGTCGTCTTTCTCTAGAAAGGAGGTGTTCCAGCCGCACCTTCCGGTACGGCTACCTTGTTACGACTTAGCCCTAGTTATCGATTTTACCCTAGGCCGATCCTTGCGGAAACGGACTTCAGGCACTCCCAACTTCCATGGCTTGACGGGCGGTGTGTACAAGGCCCGGGAACGTATTCACCGGATCATGGCTGATATCCGATTACTAGCGATTCCAGCTTCACGGAGTCGAGTTGCAGACTCCGATCCGAACTGAGATAGGTTTTGTAGATTTGCTCGTGCTCGCGCACTGGCTGCTCACTGTACCTACCATTGTAGCACGTGTGTAGCCCAGGACGTAAGGGCCGTGATGATTTGACGTCATCCCCACCTTCCTCACAGTTTGCACTGGCAGTTTTGCTAGAGTTCCCGACATTACTCGCTGGCAACTAACAACAGGGGTTGCGCTCGTTATAGGACTTAACCTGACACCTCACGGCACGAGCTGACGACAACCATGCAGCACCTTGTTAAGTGTCCGAAGAAAAATCTATTTCTAGATCTGTCACCTAACATTTAAGCCCTGGTAAGGTTCCTCGCGTATCATCGAATTAAACCACATGCTCCACCGCTTGTGCGGGCCCCCGTCAATTCCTTTGAGTTTCATTCTTGCGAACGTACTCCCCAGGTGGGTCACTTATCACTTTCGCTTAGCCACTCAGACCGAAGTCCAAACAGCTAGTGACCATCGTTTACGGCGTGGACTACCAGGGTATCTAATCCTGTTCGCTACCCACGCTTTCGTCCATCAGTGTCAGTTAATTGTTAGTGATCTGCCTTCGCAATCGGTATTCTGTGTAATATCTATGCATTTCACCGCTACACTACACATTCTAACCACTTCACAATAACTCAAGACAAACAGTATCAAAGGCAGTTCTACAGTTGAGCTGCAGGATTTCACCTCTGACTTATCTGTCCACCTACGGACCCTTTAAACCCAATGATTCCGGATAACGCTTGGATCCTCCGTATTACCGCGGCTGCTGGCACGGAGTTAGCCGATCCTTATTCTTACAGTACCGTCAAGCTCTCTCACGAGAAAGTTTTTCTTCCTGTATAAAAGCAGTTTACAACCCATAGGGCCGTCATCCTGCACGCGGCATGGCTGGTTCAGACTTTCGTCCATTGACCAATATTCCTTACTGCTGCCTCCCGTAGGAGTCTGGTCCGTGTCTCAGTACCAGTGTGGGGGGTCCCCCTCTCAGGGCCCCTATCTATCGTAGTCTAGGTGTGCCGTTACCACACCTACAAACTAATAGAACGCATACTCATCTCATACCGTAACCTTTAATCTAAAAAAGATGCCTTTCTAAGATACTATAGAGTATTAATCCAAATTTCTTCGGGCTATCCTCTAGTATGAGGCAGATTGTATACGCGATACTCACCCGTGCGCCGGTCGTCAGCGAAGTGCAAGCACTTCCTGTTACCCCTCGACTTGCATGTATTAGGCCTGCCGCTAGCGTTCATCCTGAGCCAGGATCAAACTCTTCATTGTTAAATTTTAAATAATTTAAGCAACTAAAGAAATTAAATTCTATCTGCTCATGATGGTTTATTCTCTGAAATTAAATATAAATTTAATTTACGCTGTCAATCAATTTTCAATATTTTAATGAACATATTTTTGCTTCCGCTCCTGAAGGAGCAGGGGTGCAAATATATAACCCTTTTTGTTGCTGACAAAAAAATAAAACTGTAA
>CACKQW010000019.1 GCA_902602415.1 uncultured Bacteroidota bacterium
TTTTAATATCACGGATGCGATTGATTGCAATAATCCAAATAGTGGGATTATTGATATTTCCGTTTCAGGTGGTTCTGGAGTTTATGACTTTCTATGGAGCGATGGGTCAACAAGTCAGAATTTAACTGGAGTGCCTTCGGGGGATTACTTTGTAACAATTACAGATGATGAAGGTTGTATTTATACATCTAATGTGTTCAATGTATTTAGACAACAGGATTTGGTTGTTAATTTAACAACACAAATTTCAGCTGTCTGTGAAACTAGCTTGGTTACACAGCAAAATAATATTTCCATTTCTGGTGGATTACCACCTTATGAAATTAACTGGTCTGCTGGAGCTGTTAGTTTGGGAGATAATACTGAAATGACCGCTTATGAGGATGGGGTATATAATGTGATTGTTACTGATCAGTATGGGTGTGAGGTTGATACGGAAATAATTGTTGCTTTAGATGACTTAAGTACTAATGGGGCATCATTTGACTATGAAAGTATTGGCACTTTAAATTGTGGATTAGGTGTGTTGGAGGAGATTGAATTTACAAATACATCTGATGGAGATATATTGGGAGTAACGTGGGATTTTGGTGATGGTAGCCCACCGGTTTCTGGTGACACAGTTATACATCAATATACGACGGTTGGTGAATTTGAAGCTACAATTACAGTGCAGTATAATTATGGCTGTGTAGAAGTATACACTGAAGAGATTGAAGTAGCAGATGGTTTTGGCATCATGCTACCAACTGCATTCAGTCCAAATAATGATGGAATTAATGATACCATAAAACCTGTTTATAATTGTGTGAATGATATTAATATGAGCGTTTATGACACTTTAGGTTCATTAATATATTATGAAAATAATATTAACCTACAGGGTTGGAACGGGTTACTTGACGGAAAACAAGCTGAAAATGGGAATTACTTAATTGTTGTCAATGGTACTACAATTTTTGGAGAGGAGATTAATTTAAAAGGAGTATTTGTATTATTAAGGTAAAATTATGTTAAAAAGAAATATTATAATTGCATTGATCTTATTTTATGTGAATACACATTCTCAAGATATTGCATTTACTCAGTCTTTTATGGTTCCTGAAACAATCAACCCATCTTTTTCTGGGTTTAATGGATCTACAAAATTTGGTTTGTTATACAAAAATCAACAATGGAACGGATTTGATTTTAACGTCAACTCTGAATACATGTTTTTTGACGACTGGTTTCCAGACTTAAATAGTGGTATAGGAATTAGTTTCGTTAGCCATCAAGAGACATTTACAAAATATTCGCTTAATCAATTAAATATAAACTGGACATATGATGTTCAAATAAACTATGATTGGAATTTCAGACCAAGCGTTTCCTTTGGTTACGCTACCAAAGATTTTGGGTTTGATAACATTATTTTTGAGGATCAAATTAATATTTATCAAAACATAATCAGTTTAAGCACTTATGATCCAATTGCCTTGGAAGAAAATACTGGGTATGTTGATTTTGGTGCATCATTTTTAGTTTACACTGATCAACATTGGTTTGGTTTAACTCTAAGACACTTAAATAAGCCAAATATTTCAATGTTGTCTCAAGGTAATTTACCTCTTAATATATTTATTTCTGCTCATGCTTCTTTAGAGCTGCCATTTTTAATGTATAATGACGATAATCGTTTTAATTTTATTATGAATTTTGTTCAGCAAGCGAAATACGACAGATTTGATTTTGGACTTCAGTATATGTATGATAGATTTTCATTTGCTTTAACAGCAGCAACGAACCCCATACAAACCACTAATGAAAGCCATTTTATTACGTCAATTAATCCTGTAGTGGGATTTGTTTGGGAAGGTTTTAAGTTTGGATATTCTTATGATTTTAATATGAGTAATATTGGTGGTGATGGGGGTATATCAGAATTATCTATTACTTATGATTTCTTAAATAATAAGGATTGTTTTGGCTGTCCAACATATAACAAGTAAAATATTTTTATAATTATAAAAAGATGGATGAAATAAAAGTCTTTTCGCCAGCGAGTGTCTCCAATATTTGCTGTGGATTTGATGTTTTAGGTTTCGCAATGCAGGGTCTTGGTGATATTATTACATTATCAAAAACGCATAAAAAGGGTGTTTTTATTAAAAACATTTCTGGTTTTAATATTCCGTTAGAAATTAAAAACAATACAGCAACTGTAGCTTTAAATGCATTTTTAGAAAAGTTAAATTACACGCATGGTTTTGAAATAAGTATTGAAAAAAATATAATGCCAGGCAGTGGATTAGGAAGTAGTGCTGCATGTGCTGCTGGCTCTGTATATGCTGCAAATATGATTCTTGGAGAACCATTTACTTTACATCAGTTAGTTGAATTTGCTATGGAAGGGGAATTAATTTCATCTGAATCTGCGCCAGCAGATAATATTGCTTCAGCTTTATTTGGCGGTATTGTATTAGTAGATAATTTTAAAAAATATCATGTAATTAACTTGCCGGCTCCTCAAGATGTGTTTGCAGTAATACATCACCCATTAATTTCTAGATCAACATATGAATCTAGAAATGAGTTGCCTAAAAATGTATTATTAAAAAAGGCTTCTTATCAGCTAACAAACATCGCTAGTTTTGTTCATTCATTACACACGAATAATATTGATTTGATGAAGCGTTCTTTAAATGATCATTTGGTACAAAATCAAAGAGAATTTTTCTTCTCATATTTTAAAAAGATAAAAAGTATTTCTTATAATATGGGGTCAATATGTTGTTCAATTTCTGGTTCTGGTCCATCAATCTTTAGTCTTGTATGCGATTATAAATTAGCAGAAAAAATAAAACTAGATATTGATAAAGAGTTTGTAAAAATGGATATTAAATTTAACTCATACTTATCTACTTTTGGGTCTCAAGGTGTAAGAGTTATATAATTTTAATACATTTTCTTCTCTTTTTTTTGCAATCTTATTAATTTAAAGCCAAATTATTATTATATATATAAAAATCAATGAAATGAACTAGTTGTTGATAAAAAACTCACAATTAATTAATACATTTAAAGAATAAACAATAATTAGTGTTTACTTTTAAATATAATGCAAAAAACTTTATTATGAATTATTTAGATATTTTACCGTTAATCCCTGCTGAGGAAGACATTGTGGCAGCGGTTAACAATGATTTTACAATTCTATGGATTCTTCTTTCTGGAATTCTTGTTTTCTTTATGCAAGCTGGTTTCACGGCCCTTGAAGCTGGTATGACACGTGCTAAAAACGGTGTTAATATTGCAATGAAAAATTTTATGGACATTTGTGTCGCCACGATTACCTGGGTAGTTTGTGGTTATGGACTAATGTATGGAGCCAAAACTGCGGGTTTTATTTCCTTAGGTTCCGATGTATGGTTTAACGAAGGAGCTGGAGCTCATGATGTCTTTTTTCAATTAGTATTTGCTGCAACTGCGGCAACAATTGTTTCTGGTGCTATTGCTGGAAGAACAAAATACAGTACTTACATAATTTTCACGATTTTTATGACTGCCATAATTTATCCAATATCAGGTGGATGGCAATGGTATGGTGATGGAGCTTTCCTTGCTGATGCTGGTTTCATTGATTTTGCTGGATCATCCATTGTTCACGCAGTTGGTGGTTTTGCAGCACTAGTTGCTGCTGCTATGGTAGGGCCACGTATTGGTAAATTTGACGGTGGAAAAGTTAACCCAATCCCTGGAAGTAACCTACTTCTTGGTGCACTTGGTGTTTTTATCCTTTGGCTTGGATGGTTTGGATTTAACGGAGGTTCTCAATTAGCATGGGGTGGAGCAGACTCAGCTGCTGCTTCTATGGTAGTTCTTGTTACGCAAATCGCTGCTGCTGCTGGTGCTCTTGGAGCTCTATTTGCTTCTTGGATTAAATTAGGAAAACCTAGTTTATCACAGACATTAAACGGATGTATAGCAGGTCTAGTTTCAATCACTGCTGGTTGTAGTAATATGACCATAGAGGGATCTTTCTTTGCTGGACTAGTTGGTGGTGTTCTAGTTGTTTTTGCAATTGAGTTTGTTGAAAAAGTTTTAAAAGTTGATGACGCAATTGGTGCGTTTTCTGCTCATGGTGCCGCTGGTGTTTGGGGAACAATAGTTATTGGTCTTTGGGGAGTTGATGGTGACGGACCGATTGGAATTTTTAACGGTGGTCCAGATGGTGTAGGGGTATTCTTAACTCAACTTGGAGGTACAGGATTATATTGTCTTTGGGCAACGGTAACAGCTGCTGTTGTTTTATATGTTTTAAAAATAACACTTGGATTAAGAGTAAGTGCGGAGGTTGAAAAAGCTGGATTAGATGTTTCTGAGCATGGTGAATCTACTGACGGCGAATTAGCATCATATTAGTTTAAAAAACCTTAGTAATTTCGAGATATAACTTCTCACGGAGTTAGTTTTTAGTTTGTTTTTTTAGGGGCTTCATTTTGAAGCCCCTTTTATTTTTGCACATTAATTTTAATATTACCTTTGACAAATGCACAAGAGTGGATTTATAAATATCATCGGTAATCCTAATGTTGGAAAATCTACGCTAATTAATAAATTGGTTGGTGAACAGCTTTCTATTATTACCTCTAAGGTTCAAACAACTCGTCATAGAATTTTAGGAATTGTAAATGGGGATAATTTTCAACTTGTTTTCTCTGATACTCCAGGCATAATTAAACCAGCATATTCTCTTCAAAAATCAATGATGGATTTTGTTAAAGAGGCTATTGAAGATGCTGATATCATTCTCTATGTTTTAGAAATGGGAGAGAAGATTAATATTGAAAAAAAACTACATCAAAAGTTTACAGATGGCACTGTTCCTGTTATAATTTTGATAAACAAGATTGATTTATCAACTCAAAATGAAGTTGATCTAACGATTCAGACTATTCAAGAACAATATCCTAAATCAGAAGTTTTTGCAATTTCTGCTCTAAAAAATTTTAATATTGAATCTGTTCTAAACAGACTTATTGATTTAGTTCCATTATCACCACCATATTTCCCAAAAGATCAATTTACAGACAAGCCCGAAAGATTTTTCGTTAATGAAATATTAAGGCAAAAAATTTTCATGTATTATGATAAAGAAATACCATACTCTGTTGAAGTGCAAACTGAAGAATTTATTGAAAAGCCAAGTATAATTAAATTGAGATGTTATATAATAGTAGAAAGAGAATCTCAAAAGGGAATAATAATTGGTCATAGAGGAATCGCACTTAAAAAAATTGGTTCAAAAGCAAGAAAAGATTTAGAGATTTTTTTTAAAAAGAAAATTTTTATAGAAATCAAAGTTAAAGTAAGTAAGAATTGGAGATCTAATGACATCCAGTTGAGAAAATTTGGTTATAAATAGTTTTTAAAAATGAGTAATATAATAGCAATTGTTGGTAGGCCAAATGTTGGAAAATCGACTCTTTTTAACAGATTAGTTCAAAAGAGAGAGGCAATTGTTGATTCAATTAGCGGGGTTACTAGAGACAGGCATTATGGAAAAGGAGATTGGAATGGTAAAAACTTTTCAGTTATTGATACTGGAGGGTATGTGAAAGGTAGTGATGATTTTTATGAAACTGAAATTGACAATCAAGTAGAACTAGCTATAGATGAGGCAGATATAATTATTTTTTTAGTTGATGTCTCATCTGGAATTACCTCAATGGACTATGATATTTCAGAACTCCTAAGAAAAACAAAAAAGAAAGTTTTTTTAGTTGTGAATAAGGTTGATAATTCTGCAATTATAAATGATACAAATGAGTTTTATTCACTAGGAATTGAGAAAATATATCCAATTTCTAGTGCAAGTGGATTTGGTACTGGTGATCTTTTAGATGATATTTCAAAATTTTTAATAGATAAAAGTTTGGAGGAGAATAATCAAATTCCAAGATTCTCAGTTGTGGGTAGACCGAATGCTGGAAAATCATCCTTTATTAATACTCTTATCGGGGAAAAAAGAAATATTGTTACTGAAAAAGCGGGAACAACTAGGGATTCAATAAACACCAAATTCAAAGGTTTTGGTTTTGAGTTTGAGATAATTGATACAGCTGGAATCAGAAAAAAAACCAAGGTTAAGGAAAATTTAGAATTTTATTCTGTGATGAGAAGCATAAGAGCAATTGAAAATTCTGATGTATGTATTATATTATTTGATGTAAATCGAGGTTTTGATAGTCAAGTTAAAAATATCTTTTGGTTGTGTCATAGGAACAACAAAGGCATCATATTAATTGCAAATAAATGGGACTTAATAAACAAAGAAAATTTCACTACTAAGTTTTTTGAAAAAAAAATAAAAGAAGAAATTGAACCTTTTATTGATATTGATATTCTCTTTGTATCCGCACTCAATAAACAAAGAATTCATAAGTCAGTACAAACTGCGGTAGATGTTTACTATAGAAGATCTACGAAGATTAAAACAAGAAAGCTAAATGATATACTATTACCAATAATAAAGAATTTCCCACCTCCATCCTTAAAGGGAAAATTTGTTAAAATAAAATATATTACCCAACTTCCAACAAACTACCCACAATTTGTATTCTTTTGTAATTTACCCCAATATGTAAAAGAACCATACAAAAGATTTCTTGAAAATAAAATCAGAGAAAATTTTAACTTTACTGGAGTTCCAATGAATATTTATTTGAGAAAAAAATAATATTAAATTTGATCTCTAATTTCTATTAATTTTGATTTGATTTCATTTAGTCTATTAATTACATCAAGTGTAGTGTGGGATTTAATATTTTTTTTCAAGTAGTCTTTTGCTCCTTGAATTGTATAACCTTTTTCCTTCACTAAAAAATAAATCTTACTAAAGTTTTCAATATCACTCGAAGTAAATTTTCTATTTCCTTTAGAATTTTTTTTTGGTTTTAAAATTGAAAATTCTTTTTCCCAAAATCTTATTAGCGATGCATTAACATTAAATTTAGATGCAACCTCTCCAATTGAGTAATATCTTTTTTCAGTACTATTAAACTTCATTAATCAAGAGATTGATTAACAACAGATGCTTGTTTTAAGAGTTCATCATATTCTTTTGCAGTTAAGCTACCGTAATAGAAATTAATAGGGTTTATTCTCACACCATCTTTAAAAATCTCGTAGTGAAGATGTGGAGCATTTGATCGTCCAGTATTTCCTACATAACCAATAAGGTCACCTCTTTTTACTTTTTGATTTTTTTTAACGTTATACTTATATAAATGAGCATATAGACTCATGTAGCCATATCCGTGATCAATTCTAATATGATTCCCGTATCCTGAGGATCTATTATCAACTCTTTTAACCACACCATCACCTGTTGCGTAGACTGGAGTACCCTGAGGTGCGGCAAAATCAACTCCGTGGTGAAACTTGATAATCTTTGTAAAGGGGTCATTACGTTTACCAAAGCCAGACGCAATTCGAGTTAAATCATCATTATTAACGGGTTGTATTGCGGGAATAGATTTAAGAAACTCTTTTTTGTCATTAGCTAACCTAGAAATTTCGTCAAGTGATTTAGATTGAATAATAAGTCTTTTTTGTAAGACATCAATTTTCTCATTTGTGTTTTTAATCAAGTCTGAATACTCATATCCATCAAATTTCTTATACCTATTTACACCTCCTATACCTGCTTTTCTTTTATCAGGGCTGATAGGACTTGCTTCAAAGTATATTCTATAAATTGAATTATCTCTCTCCTCTACGTTATTTAATACTAGCTCTAATTCTTCAATTTTTTTATCAATTTGAGAGTATTGGAAAATCATATTTTCAAGTTCTCTTTCCATAGATTTTTGCTGTGGGGACTTAAAGAAATAACCTCCTGCAATAATAAAAATGAAAGCTAGTGCTACTGAACTAAAAATATATCTAAATGCGTTTTTAATTACATTTTTCCTACTAGGTTTTATCCTTTTGTAGGTCAATGAATCAGAATCATAATAATATTTTACTTTAGCCATTTTTAAAATTATATCTTTGTTTCTGAGAAATTAAAATTTTAGCAAAGATAATAATAGTTTTTTTATCGGTTAAATACTTCAATTTATATGAACTCTTCAGAAATCAGAAATAAGTTCTTAAATTTTTTCAAAAGTAAAAGTCATAAGATAGTAACTTCCAGACCAATTGTTAGCAAGGATGATCCATCTCTAATGTTCGTTAATGCAGGAATGGTTGCATTTAAAGACTATTTTTTGGGTAATAAAGAACCTAATCATCTCAGGATTGCCAATACCCAAAAATGCCTCAGAGTCTCTGGAAAACACAATGATTTAGAAGAAGTAGGACATGATACATACCATCACACTTTTTTTGAAATGCTAGGAAATTGGAGCTTTGGTGACTATTTTAAAGAGGAATCTATTAAATATGCATGGGAACTGTTAACAGAAGTCTATAAAATTCCAGCTGAAGATCTATACATAACAATATTTAAAGGATCAGAAGAGGATAATTTGAGTATAGATAAGGAAGCTTATGAAATATGGAGTAAGATTGTTCCCAAAAATAAAATAATACTATGTGGAAAGAAAGATAATTTTTGGGAAATGGGTAGTAAAGGGCCTTGTGGACCGTGTAGTGAAATTCATATCGACTTGCGAAATAAATCCGAGAAAAGCAAGGTTAATGCCAATGAGTTAGTAAATAAAGATAATCCAAAAGTAATAGAGTTATGGAATTTGGTTTTTATTGAATATGAAAGAAAATCTGATGGCACCCTGGTTAATTTACCAAATAAACATATTGATACCGGTATGGGATTAGAGAGACTATGTATGGTCCTTCAAGGGGTAAGTTCAAATTATGAAACGGATATTTTTAGAGGTATTATTAAAGAAATTGAAAAAATCTCTAAATCAAAATACGGTCATAATGAGGAAAAGGATATTGCCATGCGTGTTATTGCTGATCATCTAAGAGCAGTTTGCTTTGCAATTGCTGATGGTCAATTACCATCAAATAATGGGGCAGGATATGTTATTAGAAGAATTCTTCGTAGGGCTGTAAGATATGCTTACTCATTTTTGAAAATAAAAAAACCATTTTTAGGTAATTTATTTGAAATCTTAATAAAAAAAATGAGCTCAGATTTTGAGGAATTAATGTTAAATAAGCAGGTAATTAAAACTGTTATTAAAGAAGAAGAACTTTCATTTTTGAGAACTTTAGATCAAGGTTTACTTATGATTAATTCTTTGACCTCTCAATCAAAAGATAAGATTATTTCTGGTGCAAAGGCATTTGAATTATATGACACATTTGGTTTTCCATTTGATTTGACTAAAATTATTGCAAATGAAAAAGCTTTCAAGGTTGATGAAGACGGGTTTAATAAAGAACTTGAAAAACAAAGAGCTAGATCTAAAAATGCAAGTGAAAGCTTTTTGGGAGATTGGGTTGTAATTTCTAAAAATAGTAGTAATAGTAAGTTCCTTGGATATGATCAATTGGAAGATGAAATAACTATCTTAAAATACAGGAAAGTTGATTCAAAAAAAGAAGGTGTTTCTTATCAATTAATTTTTGATCGAACTCCATTTTATGCAGAAGCTGGTGGCCAAATTGGAGATAGAGGAAAAATTAGTGTTGATGATGGAAAATTTATCGAGATTGTTGATACAGTAAAAGAAGGAGATTTGGTATTACATATTACCAAAAAACTCCCTGAGTTTAATTCCCCGAAATTTATTGTCTCTGTTGACAAACTATTCAGGCATGCAGTTGAATGTAATCATACAGCTACGCACTTATTAAATTTATCATTAAGGTCAATTTTAGGGGACCATATTCAGCAAAAAGGCAGTAGGGTTAGTGATAAAAATTTAAGGTTTGATTTTTCTCATTTTGAAAAAATTGAAAAAAATACTTTAGACAAAATAGAAAATAATATTAATGATTTAATTGAAAAAGAGATTAGTCTTCAAGTCCAAACTGGTGTCCCAATTGAACAAGCATTTAAAATGGGAGCTATAGGAATTTTTGGTGAGAAGTATGGAGATAAAGTAAGAACCATAAAATTTGGTGAATCCTATGAATTGTGTGGAGGCACCCATGTAAGTAATTCGAAGGAGCTATGGAGATTTAGAATCACGAGTGAAACTGCTATTGCCTCGGGAATAAGAAGAATTGAAGCTATAACAAATTACTCGCTGAAGGAATACTATAATTATAGGTTAAAAGAATTTGACAGTATAAATCATCTTTTAAATAACCCAGTTGATGTTGTTGAAACAATTAAAAATTTAAAAGATCAGTGTAACAAACTCAAAAAAAATATTCATTTATTAGAAAATGAAAAGATTTCAAAACTAAAAAATGAAATTGAGGGAGAACTCAAGGAAATGTCTGGGATAAAAAAATACATTGGAATTGTTGATATTGATCCAAAGTATATTAGAAATTTGATTTTTTCTATTGCTAAAGGCTATACGGATGTAGTGATTTTGACTGTATGTCATTCAAATAATATTGTAAATTGTTCATGTTATATTTCAAAAAATTTTATTGATAAAACAGGGGTAACATCTAAAGTATTATTTCAGCCAATAGTTAAAAAACTTAACGGAAAAGGTGGCGGTCAAGATTTTTATTCAACATATTCATTTAAAAGCTCAAGTGTAAATGAAATTTTAGATTTATGTAATAAAAGTGTTTCTAAACTATTTTAGTGCTTTTGGAAAGTATTTTTTTTTGAACGAATCCCATCTGTAATTTCTAATAAATTTACCTTCACTAAGACTTACAATCGGTTCTTTTGCTGTAATGAATGAATATAAATAACCACTAATACCAAAAAACAGTTTACTTATATCAAAAGTATTATAAGATGATTTTATTAGAGTAAGTATAGAAAGTCTAATTCCAAATCTCATACAATATAGTGCGCTGCCTTGCAAGAATTTTGATTTAAAGGTATAGCTAGTTCCTGTTCTTTTTAAATGTTTAACGTGAAGATTTTTATCCGTATAAATTCCCCATCCATTTTTTTTAGCTAGTAATACATCTAATGTATCCCATCCTACATGAGCTTTAAGACCTCCAATATCAATAAAACATTCTTTTCTGTAAGCTTTAATTG
>CACKQW010000020.1 GCA_902602415.1 uncultured Bacteroidota bacterium
TTATTATTTTCAATATGCAGTTGATCAGTTAAGCCAGTATCAAATAAGTTTCTTTTTTTGTTTATACTTATTTTTTGAACAGAAAAGTCAACAGAGGAATATTTCATTTTATACCCTATTCCAAAGGAAAAACCATCAGTCGAGTCTATACTATTGTTTGTTGAGTTAAAAGATGAACTGAAAGGGGAATTTTTAGTGAAATAACCCATTCTAAAGCTGAACTTATTTGCTAAGATTTCACTTCCAATTCTGTAGGTATTTACATTGGAAAGGGATGTGGAAATTGAATTATTAAGCTCAGAAAAGTAAAAGTCAGTTTCGGGTTTGAATTTTAAATTTTCATAATTTTCATTAGAATAATCAAAACTAATTAGTCCTAAATTTTTAAAAACTAGAGCTAAACTAGCTGTTAGTTTTGATGGAGTATTAATCTTATAATCTTCAAAAATATTGACCACATTTGGATTGACTATTTCAACTCTTTGATTTTCAGATTCAGATACAATAGTTTCTATATATTGTGAGGTTTCCTCTGAAATTTCAAACCATGTTGGGGATTTGTAGGTTATACCCAATCTTAAAATATCAGAAATTTTGTTAATAAGACCAAGTTGAAATGAAAACCCTTCACCATATGTGGACAATCTATTTTCAAAGTAAACATTCGTAACATTCACAGAACTGTTACTACTGTTTTCGTTAATTTCATTAAATAAATAGATATTTTCACGATCAATAACATGGCTGTTAAGATTAATTCCTAAAAATAAATTTTTGTCATATTGAAATCCAAAGTTAACAGAGAAAACTCCGTTATTTCCTCTAGTAAATGAGCCAATACTTTGACTAAAGCTACCAGCAGGAATATTAGAAGAATATATGGTATTGTCGTCAACATATTCATTTGGCTCAAGTATGTAGGAATAGTATCCTAAAAATGCCTGCTGATGGGCATATCCAAAATAACTTCCTATCTCTGCATATGCCTGTGAAATAGATTCGTCTTCATAAGCCGATATTTGATCCAGTCGAAGATTCTCAGAATTAGAAAGAAAGTAACTGTCAATTGAATTTTCGTTTTCAAAGTTATTCACTCCAAATCTGTTGTTGTTATTGTTTGTTTTATTATAATTTAAAGCAAAAACAATTTTTTTCCATTTGCTATCCGGATCAATATTATTATAAATTATTGCACCCCCAATTTGATCAAAGCCAAAATTATTTTTAGATTTTTTCTCAGAAGTTCCTAATATGCTATTTTCATTAGAGTAATTATTAGAGCTTAAACTAAAAGAAAAATTATTATTATTTAACACAGCAGAGCCTGCAGGGTTTGAAAAAACTGAAGAGATATCTCCACCAAGAGCAGAAAACGCTCCACTCATTGCATTAAATCTAGCAGTTCCCGAAACATTACTTTCGGTATACTCTAATGCATCATAAATGTCCTGGGCATTAAGATGGGCTGAAGTTAATATGCCAAGCAAAATAAAAAAATGATTAATTTTCATAATTATCTTTTAGATCTTCCACTTTTTACAGAAGGAGATGAACTTGACCTGGATGGAGAACTATAGCTTGGTCTTGAGTAATTGGGTTTTGAATAACTAGGTCTTGAGTAGCTGGGTTTTGAATTATTCGAACCTCTATCATCAGATTTATAGTTATTGTAATTCGAAGTTGGTTTGCTCATATTTTGATAGCTGTTTTTCTCGCTTTTTGGTTTTTCATATTTTGAATTTGAAGTGTATGTCTTATTGTAAAAGCTTGGGTTAATTCTGGCTGTGTTTTTTACACTCTCAATCTTATCAAATCTGTTAGAAAGAATACTATTACCCATATTTGAAGATAAGCTATTGTATCTAATATTTTGGTTTGGAATGCGTGATGAAGTAGCACTTCTTGATCCTCTTCTTCCATTAACAAATGCATAGCTATTGCCCCAATAATTGTTATAATTGTAATTGTTGTAATGGTAGTAGGGATATATATAACCATGATAATAATATGGATATCCGTATCCAAAATAAAATGAATTATAATATCCATAAAATGGGTTAAACGGGTCATAAAATCCACCGTAGTAAGGGAAAGGTCGAGACCAATAGTTATTATATCCATACCCCCATACATTTCCATAACCATATCCATAATTCCACATCCAATTTGGATAGCTCCATCTAGACCAAAATCCAACATCTCGGTATGTGTAAAGATTAATTTCTATGGAGTTTTTATTTTCACCCCATGAACCATAATTTTTATTTAAACTATCATTTTGAAAGGATTGGTAATTTTCTACGTCAGTAAAAATTTCATCTCCATCTTCATTTTGATTGTAACTTTCTGCAAGTTCATTGAATACAGACTGGTAATACTTATTTCCCTCTTTATTTTCATCAATTGCAGTAACTTGATCTTTTACTGGCGTTGAATATTGTTCATATATTCCGTCACTAACAATTCCGTTGTATTGATAAGTTCCACAGGAAAATGTAAAAACTAAAATGAATAAAGCAAAAATTTTTCTTGTAATAGGAATACTTAAATTTTTTAACATATTTTAAATTTTAATAAATGAACAATCAAAAAATACCTAGTTTTGTTAAAAATAAAAAATCAATTGTTATGCCAATTTACAAAAAATGGTCAAAAAACTAACAAGTAAAAATAAAGATTACTCCAAGTGGTATAACGAACTTGTAGTGATGGCTGATTTGGCTGAAAACTCATCTGTCAGAGGCTGTATGATTATTAAACCTTATGGATATGCCATATGGGAAAAAATGCAATATTTTCTAGATAAAATGTTTAAAGAAACAGGGCATCAGAATGCATATTTTCCATTGTTTGTTCCCAAAAGTTTGTTTGAGGCAGAGGAAAAAAATGCTGAAGGATTTGCTAAGGAATGTGCTATTGTTACTCATTACAGACTGGAAAATGATCCAGATAAAATCGGTAAACTTAGGGTTGATCCAAAAGCAAAGCTCGAGGAAGAATTAATTGTTAGACCAACAAGTGAAGCAGTGATATGGAATTCATATAAAAACTGGATTCAGTCTTACAGAGACCTGCCGATATTGATTAATCAATGGGCAAATGTAGTTCGATGGGAAATGAGAACTAGATTATTTCTGAGAACCTCTGAGTTTTTGTGGCAAGAGGGGCACACAGCTCATGAAACTAGGGAAGAGGCAATTAATGAGACTGTAATGATTAATGATTTATATGAAAAATTTGCAAAAGAATACATGGCAATGCCTGTTCTTAAAGGGATCAAATCAAAAAGTGAAACATTTGCAGGAGCTGAAACAACTTATTGTATAGAGGCACTAATGCAAGATGGAAAAGCTTTGCAAGCTGGAACTTCTCATTTTCTAGGGCAAAATTTTTCAAAGGCTTTTGATGTAAAGTTTGCTAACAAAGAAGGTAGGTTAAGCTATGTTTGGGCTACTTCCTGGGGAGTTTCTTCCAGGCTTCTTGGCGCACTAATTATGACACACAGCGATGATAATGGTTTAGTGCTACCTCCAATGCTTGCCCCTTTTCAGGTTGTAATTGTTCCAATTTTTAAAAATCAAGATGAATTAGCATTAATTTCTGATCTTGTTGAAAATTTAAAATCAGATTTTTTAAGAAATGATATTTCTGTAAAGTTTGACAATCGCGACAAGATAAGACCAGGTGAGAAGTTTGCTTTATATGAAATACAGGGTGTTCCAATTAGATTAACCTTAGGTCCAAAAGATTTGATGAATAAAACAGTGGAAATATTTAGAAGAGACAGTTTGACCAAGGATACTATAAAAATTGAAAATTCAGTTTCAAAGGTTTCAAATTTGTTAAAAGAGATGCAGAAATCTATGTATAATAATGCACTTTCATTTAGAGATAATAATATTACTGAAGTAGACAACTTTGATGATTTCAAGAAAGTTTTAAATACAAAGGGTGGATTTATTTCTGCGCATTGGGATGGAACTGAAAAAACTGAAAATGAAATTAAAAAAATAACTAAAGCCACAATAAGATGCATTCCATTTGGAAATCAAGATGAAGGATCTTGTGTTTTTTCCGGAAATCATTCTAAACAAAGGGTTTTATTTGCAAAGGCATATTAATCACAAACATTTTTATTTAAGAAGTTGTAACATTTAAAAATAGTTGTATTTTTGCACGCGCGAGTACAAATAACTAGGCCCGTTCGTCTATCGGCTAGGACGCCAGGTTTTCATCCTGGTAAGAGGGGTTCGATTCCCCTACGGGCTACAAAAATTTAAAATATGGCAAATCATAAATCAGCTATTAAAAGAATTAGAAGTAGCGAGGTGAAAAAACAGAGAAATAGATATCAGCATAAAACTGCTAGAACTGCTATGAAAAAATTCTTTGAAATCACCAAAAAGAAAGATGCTATTAAAGAATTACCGCAATTAAACTCAATGATTGATAAGTTGGCAAAGAATAATATCATTCATGACAACAAGGCTGCCAATTTAAAATCAAATTGCGCAAAGCATATTTCTGGTTTAAAGAAATAAAAATTCTTCCATTATCAAATTAATTTTTTCCTGTTAAAGTCTTTTTCATAAATGATTTTGAAAAAGCAAAAGCTTTTTTTCTACTTTCAGGGTTACCTCCTAGATTTACACCTCTTTCAACGCAAAATTGAAATCCAATTTTTTGCATTAACGGTGAAGACATTGGTAAATTTAAGTAGTTCATCAAAACATCACCCTTGTCATTAAGTTTAAACAAACAGTTTTTAAAGCTCAAACCTTTTTTATTAAATGTAATAGGTTCTTTACTATCAAATGAATGATGAGAATCGGGATATATTGTTAATTTGACATTGGAGTTATTTGATATTTTTTTTACAAAGTAATTACAAGGTTCAGCAGGAGTCCAATTATCAAGTTCACCGATTAAAATATGTATAGGAGAGTCTGTGAATTCTGTATTTTCAGGATCAAAAAAACAGGGAGGGTAGAAAGATAAATGTGATGCAAACTTTAAATCTTTCGAAATGGCTTTTATTATTGGTTTCCAGCCTGAAAATAAAGCAACTGCACCACCCAAACTCCAACCGGTAATTGAAACTTTATTCTTGTCAATATTGGGATGCTCAGATAGTTTTTCAAAGGCTTTATATGCGTCAAGAATAATAGATGCAGTAGTAACCTCAACCTGAGATCCAACAGTTGAAGTTATATTTCTACTTTTGAAGCTATTTAATTCAAATGTTGCAAAACCACTTTGCCTAAACATTTTCATGTATTCATAGTGGTGTTCTCTCCAACCCAAACTTCCAGCAACTCCAATAACCAGAGGAATTTTTTTATTTAAATTTATTGAATCTTTTGGAAAAGTTAATTTGCCAAAAACCTCTTGTTCAGTCTGATTTTCTAAATTATTAATGATATCACTTAACGCAAATGGGTTTGCACTTTGAAAAATTATCTTTTCAGTCTTTTGTGCATAAGTTTTAACGAAAATTAGTAGAGAAAAAATAAAGTAAAATCGCACAAGCTGATTACAGTAAAGTATTTAACCGTTCATTGAAATTAAAAACTCCTCGTTGTTTTTAGTTTGATTAAATCGGTCATTAATAAATTCCATTGCCTCGACTGGATTCATATCAGCCAAATATTTTCTCATAACCCACATTCTTTGAACTGTTTTTTCGTCAAGTAAAAGGTCGTCCCTTCTTGTACTGGAAGATGTTAAGTCAATTGCAGGGAATATTCTTCTATTTGCAATGTTACGATCTAATTGAAGCTCCATGTTTCCTGTACCTTTAAATTCTTCAAAAATTACTTCATCCATTTTAGAACCGGTCTCTGTTAGAGCAGTTGAAATAATTGAAAGAGATCCGCCATTTTCAATATTCCTTGCAGCACCAAAAAATCTTTTGGGCTTGTGCAAGGCGTTTGCATCAACACCACCACTTAAAATCTTTCCAGATGCTGGTTGAACTGTATTATAGGCTCTAGCTAATCTGGTTATCGAATCTAATAAAATTACTACATCATATCCACACTCAACTAACCTTTTTGCTTTTTCCAAAACGATATTAGCTATTCTTACATGTTCATTTGCTTCCTTGTCAAATGTAGAAGCGATAACCTCACCTTTCACATTTCTTTGCATATCTGTTACTTCCTCTGGTCTTTCATCTATTAATAGTATAATTTGATACACCTCTGGGTGGTTAGCAGCAATCGCATTTGCTACATCTTTCAAAAGCATTGTTTTTCCAGTCTTCGGCTGAGAAACAATCATACCTCTCTGTCCTTTTCCAATGGGTGAAAATAAATCAATTATCCTGGTGGATATGGTATTATTTTTATCTGCCAAATTAAACTTTTCATCAGGAAATAGCGGAGTTAAATGTTCAAATGAAACTCTATCACGAACTATTTTAGGATCAAGACCATTAATTTTATTAACCTGAATAAGAGGAAAATATTTTTCTCCCTCTTTTGGCGGTCTAATATTTCCAAGAACTGTATCACCCTTTTTCAAACCAAATAACCTAATTTGAGATTGAGAAACATATATATCATCAGGTGAGGATAAATAGTGATAATCTGAAGATCTCAAAAAACCATAACCATCTTGCATGATATCCAAAACACCTTCACTTTCAATAATAGCATCAAACTCATATTCAGGTTCTTTATATCTGTTTCTATTGTCTTTATTACCGTTTGGCTCCGACTTTTCTTTTGTTGATTCTTTAGAGACAGATTTATTTTTCTGATTTCTTATCCTATTTTCTTTAGGTTTAAAATCTTTTTTATTTTCAGATTTATTTTCAGATGAATTTTTTTCTTCATTCTCAGGATTTGAGGCCTGATGATCAAGGATTTTATATACCAGATCTAATTTTTTTAAAGTTTTATACTTGGATATATTTAGCTTTTCTGCAATTTCTTGTAATTCAGAAAGTTTTTGTTCTTTTAATTTTGAAATTTCAAACATTATAGATTTTTTAAATTTTTACCTTATTTTAAGAATTGAATAAAGGGAAATAAGTGTACTTGGTTAGAGAATTATACAGTAATTCAGTACAAGTATACAACTTTATTTTAAATTGATCCAAATTTTTTCTTAAATCAGTTAAATTTGTATAAAAACACTATAATGATACAAAGGATACAGAGTTTGTTTTTATTACTATCATCCACATTTTATTTATTATACTGGTATTATGGGCTAGAGTGGTATTTGGAGGGCTTTAATGTGATTAAAAATCTTCCATTTCTTGCTGGAAAAAATACAACATTATATATTTTTGATCCCTTGATATTTATTACGACTTATGCTCCATTAACAATATCATTACTATGTTTTATCTCCATATTTTTTTTCAAGATTAGAAGAAGGCAAATTTTGGTTTGTAAAATTTCTTATTATTTGAGTCTTTTAATGTGTATAAATACTGTTTGGTTTTTTTATTTTTCTCTGAATTATCTTGCTTCATTGATGCCTTCAATGTTCATGGAAATATTGTTATATTTAGCTATAATTAATCCTTTTATTTGTACAATTTTAATTTACTTTTCAATTAGATCTATTAAAAAAGATTCAGATCTGGTTAATTCTTTGAATAGAATTAGATAGCTACCTGTTAAATTCTAT
>CACKQW010000021.1 GCA_902602415.1 uncultured Bacteroidota bacterium
TTTCCCACAATTTTTCATTTTTTAAGAAAGTCCATTTCACAAAGAATGAATTACACAAAATTCATAAAATATTTTATCCCATCAAGAATTAGGTATATCATCAAACAAATTTTAAGAAAAATAATAAATAATTGGGTTTGTATTGATCTAAATATAAATCACATGAATATTCACAGTAGAAAAAAGTTAAAACAATTATATTACAATGATGTAAAAAAATTAAAAAATACTTTTGAAACTAAATTTTCAATGTGGAAAGATTTTAAATAATGAATTTTATAAAAACATCCTTTCTTTCAGGATTAAGCACTGCAATTAGCCTGATTGCAAGATTAATTTCAACAAAAATTGTAGCAGTTTTACTGGGTACAAATGGTATGTTTTTAATGGGTCAATTAAAAGATTTCCTTAGGCTTGGAAATACAATAAGCTCATTTGGTATTGAAAATGGTATCATAAAATATACATCAGAGTATGAAAAAAATGAAAAAGATTTATCAAAAATAATAGGCTCTAGCTTTAAAATAAATTTTTTTAGTGCTATTATTTTCTCTTTTATTGTAGTTATATCCAAAGAATATATTTCTGACTTCTTAAAAATAAATTTTGATCAAAATTTCTATTTTTTAGTATTGGTTATTTCAATTGTTTCAGCTTCTATACATACATGTTTTCTGTCAATTTATAATGGTCTCAAAAAAATAAATCTATATGTATTAGTTAATATTTTTTCAAATATTGCAGCTGCTATTTTACTAATTATACTTGTTACAAAAATGAATATAATTGGTGCATTTTACGCGTTAGCACTCAATCAAATTATTGCATTATTAATAAATATTATATTTTTTGTATACTACCGTCCTTTTAATATCCGATACTTACTAGACAAATTAATTAAAGAAAACTTTAAAAAATTATCAAAGTTTTCATTAATGGCAATTGCAGGACCTTTATGTTTAATAATTTCAACATTTATTGTAAGGGACTACATTTATGAATTCTTTGGTGCAGACCATGCAGGATCATGGGAAGCGATGTGGAGAATTTCTTCAATTTATATATTATTTCTAATTACAACATTCAAATTTTACCTAATTCCAACCTTCTCAAAATTAGAGGGCAATAAACTTAAAAATGAAATTTTTAAGATATGGAAAATTACCATTCCAATTATAATACTTATAACCATGGCAGTATACTTCTTAAAAGATTTTATAATTACTATTTTACTTTCAAAAGATTTTATATTAATAAACTCAATCATTTTCTTTCACTTGATTGGTGATGTTATCAAAATTAACTGCTGGGTTCTAGGAAATATTTTGATTTCTAAGGCAAATACAAAAGTGTTTATTTTATTTCAAATCGAATGGTCTTTCGTATTTGTAATTTTAAGTATATTTTTAATTAATTATTATGGATTTGTTGGAGTTTCGATAGCATATTTTATCACATACATTATCCACTTTAGTTTATTGAATTTATACTTTAAAAATTTAATCTGGAAATAAACAGTTAAATAAATAATGATTTGATTTTCTCAATACTTGAAAAATCAAATTTATAAAAATTTTGTATCAAAGATCTGGCACCAAAACCCTCTTTCCAGTATAGCAACCCCTTATTAATTTTTTTGCCATCTCTTTCATTTGAAGTTCCAAAATCAAAATATTTATGTTTTGGAAAAATTTCTGTAATTAACTTAAAAAAAAGAAAATCTAAAGATCCCAAAATATTTTTTTTAGAGTTAGAAGCTGTATACTGTACATGTACGACATTTTTAGTTTGAAATATAGTAGTACCAGCAACAATTTGATTTTCTTTGTAAACATTAAATTGTCTGATATTAACTTTAAATCTGCTTTTCAATAACCCAATTTCATCAAGGGAATGGACAGGATTGACGGAATATTTTTTTGATAAATTTGGGATTAATAATTCATTCCAAAATTCATCAAAATCATGAACTTCCCTAACTTCTAATAAATTTTTTACACCCCTTTTGTATCCGTTAATTCTGTCCCTTGAAATTTTAAAATCACTTTGTAAATTAATTACAGAAATGATGTCCTTTCTGTAATTTTCTGAAGCCGTAATAAAAGACAAATAATCCAATTCATCATTAAAATTTAAATTGTAAATCGTTGGTATTTGTTTCACAAAAAAGTTATTTATTGATTTTTTTTTCAAAAATGTAAGAACTTCATTAAAAATTTCAAGGTATTCAATAAATTTAGAATCAGAATGTATTAAGATTCCTCCATATGTTAATCCTTGGTGAGAATATACATTATTTAGATCAATGTTTCCAGGAACCAATGCGATTAACTTACTACCTTGATAGATCATCATGGAAAAATCATCAAATCTACTTTTATGGTAATCCATAAAGTCTCTCTTAAACAGAAAAGTTGCATTTTTACAATTTTCCAAAAAATTATCCCAAACTAACTTTTGAGTAGGTTCGTAAAGTTTAATTTTTAGCATATATTTTATTTATCCTTTACAAAATCTTTCATAATAAAAACATGTGGTAATGTCAAACTTGAGATAATAATAAAAATAAATAAAATGACATTATCATTAGTAAACAAATTACTGTCGTAGATATAAAGTAATAAACCAAAAATCAGTGACAATATTGTAAATGGTAGTGTCTTTAAATAAAATTTAATAATATTTTTTTCATTAAACTCTTCAAATTCAAGAATCAACATTGGTAAAGAATGACAAAAACCAAAATAGATTGCAAATGATGTTAATAAATCAGTATGATAAAAAATCATGTATAAAATCGTTATTTCAGCGTACAAGGGCACTTTTCTTTTAATATCAAAGTTAATTACAGAGATCATTAAAACTGAAACAGAGACAAGTAAAAAGAAAACGCGATTAAAATTAGAAAGGTCAAATTCTGAAAAAAAGGGAATCACATTAAGAATTCCTTGTAACTCAATTATATTATTTAAAAAAAGAGATAGCAATATATTCGCTCCAACTACAAAATTTAAGAGTTTATTAGATGTATTATGAAAACCTATAACCTGAGTCTCTCCAAAATGGTAACACGAAATGACTAAAAATAATGCGAGCCCAATAAAAGGAGAAATTATCCATAAAATGGTGTTAGCAATTATAAGAGATAGATAAACCAAATAAAAAATGAATTTACTTTTAAACCTCCTAGCCTTAGGGTTGATAAAAGCAACTATGTGATCAACCGAACCATGTGGTATGCCAATCGTTAGCATTATTATCAGAAATAATAGTGTTGAATATGAGCTCTCTAGTCCAAAAAAAATGATAGAAAGACTTAGGATTAACCCTAATAATTTGGACAACAAAATTTTACTCATCTGAAATTTAAAATATCAAGATAAAAAAAAAGGTGAGGATTAACCTCACCTTTTTTTAATTATTTAAGTAACAAAATTAGCCTTTTGCTGCATACCATACAGCCATACCAAATCCAATTTTGTTAATAGCATCACCAATGTTGTAAACCACGTTCATATCTAAAGGAATGCTTGACATACCTTCATACCATTGACCAGCGTCAGTACCCATCATATAACCTAATGGATAAATAGCCCAACCAACAAGAACGAACCATTGTAACATTCTACCACCATCTGCAATCTTACCACCACCTTTGTTCAATGCGTTACCTACTGCACCAGAAGGACCACCGAAGAGAGATAAACATCCAACTTCATACGCCATCAAGAAATATGCAGCACCAGAGAAAAGTCCCCACATCCATGCTTCACCTCCAACGATTCCAGACTCACCAAAGTATCCAGTAACTAACATAACAACAGATAACCAGAATAATTTTCTCATTCCAACACCAGTTAAAAGAGCAAACTCAACAACCATTAAAGGCACTGTCAAAATCCAGTCAATATACCTTAATTCAGTTGGAGAAGTCTGAGTTAAAACCCACTGCTCTCTCATGTAAAAATAATGTACAGCTGCAATACCAGTAATAAGTGCCGCAACTAACATTGAATCTTTAAATTTCTTGTCAACTTGACCGTGCTGCATTAAAAACCACACAGTAGCAGCTAACATAGAAACTGAGCCGATAAAAAATGTAAATCCAGTAAAATCACCTGGCTCTACAGAAGCGGCATCAAAAATAAAGTTTAACATTTCCATAATTATATAGTGTTTAATTTGTTAATACATGCAAAAATAGTCAAAATATATACCAATTTGTTAAAATTTTCTTAAAATCTTGAAAAAACCAACTAAATTAAAAGAAAAAAAAAGGGCTTTAACAGAGTAAAATCGAAATTTCAGTCTGTTTTATAATTTTGTCCAAACCAAGCATCATTTTACCAAAAATGAACAAATTTTGATGTTTTCAACAAAAAAATGAAATTATTTACAAACAGATTAATTACTTCTTTTAATGAAAAAAAGTTTACTTAAAGATTTTTATTTTATTGTTTGGTTACTTTGACTAATCCATACTTATCAAACAAATATATTAGTGACGCCATAGTGGCTGCGCCAATTTCTAATTCCCTTTTATTAATTGTAGAAAATATGTCATTAGATGAATGGTGATGATCAAAATATCTCTGTGAGTCTGGTTTCAGCCCCGCTAAAACATTCACAGAGTTTTTCAAAGGACCTACATCAGATCCACTTCCACCAAGCTCAAAAAAGTGGATTAAATAAGGTTCAAATAAATCTTTCCATGACAAAATTTGATTAAAATTTTTTGGATCTGCTTCAAAATAAAAACCTCTAGGTGTAAAGGCTCCTGCATCACTTTCCAAAGCAAAAATATGGTTTTCCTTATTCTTTCTAGATTCAGAAGCATACTTTTTAGCCCCTCTTAATCCATTTTCTTCGTTCATAAATAATACAACTCGCAACGTCCTTTTCGGCTTTATTTCTAAGACTTTAAATAATCTCAAAACTTCCATGGATTGTACACAACCAGCACCATCATCATGCGAACCATCACCCAAATCCCAAGAATCAAGATGGCCACCTACCAAAATATACTCATCCGGAAATTCACTCCCCTTAATCTCACCAATTACATTGTATGAAAGAACATCGTCAAGCTGCTTACAGTTTTGCTTTAAAAAAAACTTAATAGAATTATCCATTTTTAACATTGAACTTAGTAAGTCAGCGTCTTTAGTACTTATTGCAGCAGCAGGGATTCTTTGTTGAACTGAAAGGTTTCCATACGACATACTTCCTGTGTGAGGCAAATCATCAATTGCTAAAGTCATTGATCTTACAATTATTGCAACAGCTCCAAATTTTGCTGCATGGAATGCACCGTCATACCTCTGATCCACACATCCAACATAAGATTTAAATGTATCAATTATAGACTTATCCATTGCTCTGTTATAAAAAACAATTTTTCCTTCAACCTTATCCCTTCCTAAAGCTTCTAATTGATCAAAACTGGATACTTCAACCACTTTTGCTTTGATACCAGCGGGGGGAGTGGATACAGAGCCACCCAAAGCACATACATTCATATTTAGGGTTTTTCCAGGTTTAGTTTCTACATACGCAAATTCTGGATTCCCCCTAACCCACTTTGGGACCATTACAGGTTGAAGTCGTACTTCATCCAACCCTAATTTAATCAGTTCGGACTCTGCCCAATTAACTGCTCTTTCTGCATTTAAAGATCCAGAAAGTCTACCGCCAATTTGGTTTGATAAAAAATCTAACCATTCATAGGCTTTGCCATCTGTTAACGATGTTTTATATATTTCATTTAGCACTATTGAATCACCTTGACTAAATGCACTAAATGAAAATAAAAATATTAAGTGTTTAATATTTGATAAAATCTTTGACATTTTTTTCGGAAATTTCACTTTCATCACCAAGAATGATAAGCCTTTCAACAACATTTCTTAGCTCACGGACATTTCCTGACCAATCAAAACCTTTCATTAATTCCATAGCTTTTTTTGAAAATTTTTTAACATTAATTCCTTGTGAGTCAGAAATTCTTTTAGAAAAATACTCAACTAACTCTTGAATATCACTTCTTCTCTTGTTTAACGGAGGAACATTTATTATAATAACCGCTAGACGATGGAATAAATCCTCTCTAAACTTGCCTTTTTTAATTTCTTCTTTTAAATCTTTGTTAGTGGCTGCTATTACTCTTGCATCTACTTTTATGTCCTTTGAACCACCAACTTTTTGAATGCAATTATCTTGCAAAACCCTTAAAACTTTGGCTTGCGCCTGAAGACTCATATCCCCAATTTCATCTAGAAAAATAGTCCCCTTATTAGCTGCTTCAAATTTTCCGACTTTATCTTTTATTGCACCTGTAAATGATCCCTTGACATGCCCGAACAACTCACTTTCAATTAATTCACTCGGTATCGCAGCACAATTAACTTCGATCAAAGGGAAATGAGCACGATCACTTAAATTATGAATAGATTTAGCAACAAGTTCCTTTCCAGAGCCATTTGGACCATTAATTAATATTTTTGCGTTCGTTTCAGAAACTTTTTCAATTAAAGATTTTATTTCAGCTATGGGCTTACTACTTCCAATCATTTGAAAATCACTAACAATTCTTTTTTTCAAAAGCCTATTCTCAACAACAAGCTTATTTCGATCTAAAGCATTTCTAACAGTGGTTAATAATCTATTAAGATCAGGGGGTTTTGATATATAATCATATGCTCCTTTT
>CACKQW010000022.1 GCA_902602415.1 uncultured Bacteroidota bacterium
TTTCAGACGTGTAAAGATCACAGGAATTCCCGTTTCTTTGGATTAAGGCTCGAAACCTAACATTATTTAAATCTAATAGCGGCTCGTTAACAAATAAAATTTTCTCATCTACACCAGAGAAAAATAGATTATTTGTCAAATCATCCCAACTTGGGCTACCAACAGATGAGGGGTATGAAATTTGCCACTGCAATAAATCAAATGTTGATGTTTCAAAAGAAATTGAAAATGTGTCATTTTCACAAACAATAATATTTTCTTCAGGCTGTAAATCAATTATTATTGGAGCACTAATTTCATAATTTTCATCCGCAAAATTATATCCACTATCGGATATTACTTTACCAGTTGATGAATCAATGATTGTTTCTCCAGTTCCTAAAACTCCATCATCATCAGTTTCTGTAAACCCAGCTTCAATTACGTCATAACATCCATCATTCTCTGAGTCAAAATCTATATAATTATAGAATGAATCATCATCAAAATCATTCACTGAAAATACTAAGTTTGAATTATCAATTATTTCCTCTAATTCATTACTTAGTCCGTTGCTTCCAACACTAATTTCATCAATTAATCCATCTAAATCATTATCAGTAATAAAATCTAATGCACCCGATTCGTGCAAGTCATAAATTCCATCATTATCAGAGTCTAAATCTAAATAGTCGGGTATAGTGTCTTCGTCAAAATCAAGCGGATTAAAATTACTTGAAAAAATATCATCATAACCATCATTGTTAACATCTATTCCTGAGAGAGGTGAAAAATTATTTCCTTGCGATTCTATGAGATCAGGTATACCATCATTATCACTATCGTAATCCCTGGCATCAACAATTCCATCTAAATCGCTGTCTTTTGGAACACAGGTAGCTTTTACTTTAAAAGAGACACCTCCTAAATCATTCAATGAATTATTATAATTTTGGAATTCAAAATAGTTAGTTAGGTGAGTTTTAAAACTAAAGGATCCGGTAGTTAAATTTTCATCATTTGCTTTGAAACGGATATTAAAATTGGAAATTTCGGTAATTCCACTTTCAAAAATCCCATCAAAGTTAGAATCGATTCTTAACTCGTCATTGGGATCTAAAAGGGTGATTGTTTTATCAAAAGGTACTGCGATGCTATACCACTGATCGTCACTCATTGGAATACCCCCCTCAGAAATATCAAAATAAAACTCTAAACTTACCTCCGAGTCAAAAGTTACTTGACTTATTGTTTGGCCTGGGCTTTTCTCAACATTTTCATCTATATAAGCTGTGGGAACATTTGTTGTAAAACCACCATCATTTGCAATCCAACCAGATTCATCAGGTGATTCTGGAACATAAGATAAATTAATTGAATAATTACCAATATTTTCTAAATTTCCTCCATTAGGGTTTAAAGTTAAGTTTTGATCTCCAAGTGATTCATTACAATCTGTAATTCCATCATTATCGTTATCAATATCGATATTGTCATTTACCCCATCATTGTCAGAGTCTTTGGGGCAATCACTGACAGGAATATTATTCGAAAGCAAGGATCCTTCACAATTTGCAATTAAACCTGAAATCTGATAATAACCAGGCTCGCTAGGAGTAAAATTAGCAGAATTTGCACCAACAATAGGATCTCCATTATAAAACCACTGATATTCGTCATAGGTTGAAATACTGCTTAAACTCAATGTTAAGTTAGGAATACAATTTAAACCATCATTATCAAGATTATCTAATATAATTTCTGGTTTAAACTCAAAACCTGAATAATAACCTCCAAATGTTGCATATTCATAAGCTCCAAAGGTAGCAACATATACTTGAGCAGTAGATTCAATACTTACATCACCAATTAAACCTTCAATAGTATAGGATTCATAAAGAGGGTTAGCTTGAACGGGTTCAGGAAATGCTGCATAATTACTTATTGGACTTCCGTTAATTGTAATTTCAGCCCCCGCTTCACTAACTATGGTTATAATTCCTCCGAAAATTTCATTTCCAATTTGGCTAACATCCGGGATATTATTAACACTACTTGGTGTTTTACAATTCAGAGGGGGAACAAAAAATAACCCAACATTTGCTACTCCATTTGTAATTCCAAAAGCACCCTGAGATCCAGGTCTTATCCCACCAACAACTTGGTATGCAAAAACTGGTTTACTTGTAGAAACATACATGTTACTAGACTGATTAGTGGGAGGCTGATCATCTGCATTATTGAAAGGGTTTACAGGAATTCCATCAATTGTTTCAGGGTACCCATCATCATTAACATTCCCAAAACCATCATAAACGGTGTTTGAATAAGAAACCCCATAATATGATGATGGGATTGAATAAAAGTCACCAGCATTTAGAACTGTTTCTAGATTGCCATTAACCGAAATTGCAGTATTATCTTCATGAGCAACAATTAGAGGTCTTTCAACCTCGTCGGGACCTAAACCTCTAACAAAAATATATTCATTACCAATAATTGTTGATGGTACAATTTGATCAATTCCAATATCTTGACCTCCCCCTTCGTTGTAGTTTGAGTTACTCCCCGTAAAGGAACCAGTATTTACTGCTATTGGTTTGTCAGATGTTACTAATGCCCCTATTAAACCTTGAGCATTTGCTTCGTTTACAGGGCTTGGAAAAGGGCTTATAGCAACGGAATAGGATTCTCCAGCGTTCAGTAAAATATTATCAGTTGGTTGATTATTTAATATGTTAACCCCATTACCGAAACTTGAGAAGTTTACAGTTGTATTGTCTCTTGAAGCTAAAACAGAAATAAAATTTAAATAATTTGACGGAGTACCGCCTTGTAAAAAGCCTTGATTTTCAAAGCTGCCTGCTCTAAACTCAGTTCCAAGGGCTGCTGTACCTTTGCTTACAATTGTTCCAGCTTGATAATTGCCACCAGAAAATAGCCTCACAGAAACATATATCAGATTATCAGACTCAACAATGAAACCCTTGTTGTCAAATACTGAACCATTCAAGGAGTTAGTATTAACCATCAAATTTGTCTCATTTCCAGTTCCTATAAAATATGCCCAGGGGTTTGAATTAGAGACAAGACCGGTAATTTCCTCACTTCCAATTGGTCTGATTGTAACATTAACAGGGCTTTCACTAGGTGTAGATACATAAAGATACTGTTCTAGTGGAAATGCTGGTCCATCCCCTGTTGATGTAATTGGCGGAATATAATGAGATTTACTATACTGGCTGAATGTTATATCAAAAAATAAAACTGCTACAGTAAATAAAATAATTTTAATAAAATTACTATTTCTCATGTTTACACAAAGTGATTATTTAAACTTGAACCAAAGTTATAACTCAAATTTAAAGCCATTATTACTTGTGTAAGATAGTAAAAAAAAGCCTCAAGGAATTTGAGGCTTTAATCTTGAAACTATTTATTTAATTATTTCATAACTCCGCTTTATGAACTCCGTCAGAGCTTCACCGTTTAATAATCCATGGGATAGTTTTGCTAAATCAATGCTTTGACTGATTAATTTTTGTTGTTTTTTCTTTGTTTTAGTATTTACAATTTGATTAATAAGATCAGAATTGGTGTTTACTACTAAGTTATACATGTCAGGCATATTACCCGACCCAAAAATACCACCCCCTCCGGATTGTTGCATTTCTTTCATCCTTCTCATAAACTCTGGATTAGTAATTATAAATGGATTTTCACTGGAGTCCATCGGTTCAAGTTTAATGATAAATTTTTCATCATCAATAGTTTCCTTAACTAAATCTTCCAATTTTTTCTTTTCATCATCATTTAACTTGGATACTTGGGAAGTGTCTTTTTTAATCAAGTTGTCTATGTGATCAGAATCGACTCTGGCAAACTGAATTTTTTCTTTAGATCCTTCAAGTTTCTGCAGAAGGTGACCAACAATTGGAGAATCAAGTAGTAATACCTCATATCCCTTTTGTTTGGCACTTTGAATATAACTATGTTGTGTTTGCTTATCAGAAGCATATAAAATAATTAGCTTTTCGTCTTTATCTGTTTGTTTAGCTTTAATCTTATTATATAATTCCTCATAAGTATAAAATTTACCGTCAACGCTTGGGTACAATGCAAATTTATCAGATTTTTCAAAAAACTTTTCTTCGCTAAGCATTCCATACTCAATTACGATTTTAATATCATTCCATTTTTTTTCAAATTCCTTTCTGTCACTTTTGAAAAGACTGGATAATTTGTCAGCGACTTTTCTTGTGATGTAAGCAGAAATTTTCTTAACTGCACCATCAGCTTGGAGATAGGACCTGGAAACATTTAAAGGAATATCAGGTGAATCAATTACACCTCTAAGAAGTGTCAAAAATTCAGGAACAATTCCTTCAACATTATCTGTTACAAAAACCTGATTTTGATAAAGTTGAATTTTGTCTTTTTGAATATTGATATCGTTATTAAGCTTTGGGAAATATAAAATTCCAGTCAGATTAAAAGGATAATCAACATTGAGATGAATATTAAACAAAGGTTCTTCAAATTGCATTGGGTAGAGCTCTCTGTAAAAGCTTTTATAGTCATCATCTTTTAATTCTTTAGGTTGCTTAGTCCACGCAGGATTTGGATTATTTATGATATTATCAACCGTTCTGGTCTTAGGCTTTTCATCTTTTTTTGAATCTTTGTCTTGTTCAATGGTTTCTTCTTTGGTTCCAAATTTAATCGGAACAGGCATGAACTTATTATACTTTACAAGTAGCTCAGAAATTTTATTGTCCTCTAAAAAATCCTTGGAATCCTTATCGATATGTAAAATTATTTCAGTGCCTCTATCTTTTTTATCATGCTCTTTTAATGTGTAGTTAGGGGAACCATCACATGTCCAATGCGATGCAGGTTCATTTTTGTATGACTTTGATATGATTTCTACTTTTTTAGAAACCATAAATGCAGAATAAAACCCAAGACCAAAGTGCCCTATTATCCCAGAGTCTTTAGCAGAGTCTTTATATTTTTCTAAAAACTCTTCAGCACCGGAAAAAGCAACCTCATTAATGTATTTCTCAATTTCATCAGAGGTCATTCCAATACCTTGATCAATAATGTGCAGTTTTTTTCCTTTTTTATCAATTTTAACCTCAATTTTTGGATCTCCAACTTCAATTTTTTCTTTACCAATATTTGCAATATGTTTAAGTTTAATTGTAGCGTCAGTAGCATTACTAATTAATTCTCTTAGAAAAATTTCGTGATCACTGTATAGAAACTTTTTGATTAGTGGAAATATATTTTCCACTGAAACATTTATGTTGCCTTTTTTCATAATTTTTTTCTAAAGTTGTTCAATAAAAATGCCAAAACGGTTTAAATGTCATTCTGTCAGTTTTTTTTATTTTTTTGAAATACAATATAATCCGATGAGTGTCAAAATTCCGTTGATTGGTAACAATTCGTATCCAAAATTATAAAAGTTATATTTTGCATAATTCTCTGCACAATCCCATATGCCGCATGAGCAATTGATCACAACCTCTTCAATCTGCAAGGCATAGAGTGTCGGTATGAGACTCAGGATATATGTTAAAATTGGTGATAAAATAACAACAATAAAAATATATCTTCCCTGCAGTTTTCTTTTAGAAAAAATTCCAAATACAAATAAACCAAGTAATGGACCATAAGTGTAAGATGCAACCGTTAAAAGGCTGTCAATTACATTACTTGAAAGTAAGTACTTAAAACTTATTATTATAAC
>CACKQW010000023.1 GCA_902602415.1 uncultured Bacteroidota bacterium
CCTCAACCCCAGGATGTACTCGTTTTCTCGGTAAAGATAGTATTACTAATTCATATAAATATTGATCTAGGATAATTTTATGCTCCCCAAAAGGTAACACCAAAATTTCATTATCTTCATCGTTATACTCTTGCCCGAACTTAACAACTAAAAAATCTTGCTTATCAAAAGGCATGTCAAAAGGCTCATTGGTCATATCACAATTAACATTTACAGACCCTTTCGCATGAAAATTTAACTCTAGTAAATTGGATTTTTTTGTTAAATCAATGTCAACCTTAAGGTTAATGTTGTTAAAGTCAAAAAAACTAAAATTTTCAAAGAACTCTTTATTAAGCTCAAAACTAAATTGATGCTTGCCAACTTTTAGACCAGCGAACTCTATTTTATGTACACTAATAGATTTCATCAAATTAATTAAGGCCAGCAAATATAAAAATTTATTCTGAAACTGCTAACAATTCTAGCAATTAGCTTTCACTGGTAGCTTTTCTGTTAGTGTAAACCGCAAGGGCAAGCTTAATCGCCTCTAGAAATGAAGAATCTTTAGCTACTCCTTTACCAGCAATCTCATAGGCAGTCCCATGATCTGGTGACGTGCGAACGTATTTGAGTCCTGATGTAAAATTTACACCCTTTCCAAAAGATAGTGTCTTAAAAGGAATTAGCCCTTGATCATGATAAGGTGCTATGACCACATCAAATTCTTTATATTTCATAGAACCAAAAAAGCTATCTGCGGGAAATGGCCCGCCTACCTGTATACCCTCTTTTTTCATAAAATTAATGCACGGGGCCAAAACCATATTGTCAATTGTTCCTATCACACCGTTGTCCCCTGCATGTGGATCAATAGAAAGCATAGCAATTTTTGGATGGTGAATATTGAAATCTAATTGCAGGGTTTTATAAATCGACTTGGTTCTGCTTTCAACCAACTTCTTTGTTATAGAGCTGGCAACTTTTGAAAGCGACAAGTGTTCTGTCAACAGCGCAACACGAAGAGACTCTGAAACCATCATCATCACTGAGCTTCCCTCAACGTTTTCATTCAAGTAATCTGTGTGCCCCATAAAAGAAAAGTGTTTGGATTGAATGGTTTCCTTATTAATCGGAGCAGTGACCAAAACATCAATCTTTTCCTCCTTTAAATCATTGACACCTTTAGCTAGGCAATGATAGGCCAGCTTTCCCATGGCTTTGTCTTTTTTACCATAAGCGATAGTAGCCCCATGAGCATCAATGTCTAATACGTTAATTGCAGAATCCTCCAGCTCAATAACTGAATGAATTAAATGAAGCTCACAATCAATAGAGAGGTGTTTTTTCGTGCCTTCCAAGTTTTCATAGGATGCATAAACAACGGGGATACAATTTTCTGGAAGCTTATTTTTAGACAATACGGACAGAACAATTTCTGGTCCGATACCATTCATATCTCCTGCAGTTATCCCAACTATTATTTTCTTGCTTTTTCCCAATTGAAATTAATCTGGCATTATTTCTGTAAATTTATCAAATATTATACATATAATGTTTACAGGAATAATTGAAAATGTTGGTGAAATTGTTAGTATTGAAAAGCAAAATGACAATATAACTTTTGGAATTGAATGCGATATCAGTAAAGAACTAAAAGTTGATCAAAGTGTTTCTCATAATGGAGTATGCTTGACAGTAACAAATTGTAGTGAGCGTGAACATAAGGTAGTAGCAATCAAAGAAACCTTAGAGAAATCCTCATTAGGAGCTCTGAAAAAAGGCGATCCGATCAATATTGAAAGAGCCATGAAAATGGGCGGAAGATTAGATGGCCACATGGTTCAGGGCCATGTAGATGACACAGCAAAATGTACTTACATAAAAGATGAAAACGGCAGTTGGGTTTTTGAATTTGAGTATAACCAAAAATTTGAAGCGCTACTTATAGATAAAGGCTCAATTTGTATTAACGGAATCAGCTTAACGGTTTTTAATATTGATGCAAATCGTTTCTCTGTTGCTATTATTCCCTACACTTATGAAAATACAAACTTTAAAGCTTTGAAAATTGGGGATCTTGTGAACATTGAATATGATATGATTGGAAAATATCTAAATAGATTTAAAACACTTAATAATTAAAATAAATACGATGATAAAAAATATTTTTAAAATAATTGGCGGATTACTTGCTGTGGCAGTGGTTTATATTGCCTATATGATACTATTTCCTGTGAGCCCAAAAGGAGAGACCAACTTTGAAGCAGATGGTTTAAACTTACAAGTTGAGTATCACAGACCTTATAAAAAAGGAAGATTAATTTTTGGGGAAGAAAAAGACGGAGCCCTTGTTCCTTTTGGAAAATACTGGAGAACAGGCGCCAACGCAAATACCACATTTGAAAGCAATAAAGACATACTGTTTGGTGGTCAAAAACTCGCTGCAGGAAAATATGGTCTATTTACTTTTCCCTATGAAGATCGTTGGACTGTAACTCTTAGCTCATCAAATGATGTGTTTTTTGCAGTGTCTCAGCCGGACCCTAAAATGGATGTTCTAAAAACTACTTCTCCAGCACAAAAACTAGACCCTGAGCTTGAGCAATTTACTATTGATTTTAGTCAGGATTCTACAAGCATTAACCTAAACTTAAAATGGGACAGCACAATGATATCGATTCCTATTGAGTAAATGATAAATTTTAAAAATCTCTTCAAAAGTCTTTTCATTCTTGCGGTCTTTGCTGGCGCCGTGTACTATTGTATTGGCATCATTCAGGACAGACAAAATATTATGAGTTTTGAAGAGTATGAGCCTGTTTCCTCGCTTGTGGTTGAAGAAAACCTAACCAAAAAAGCAAAATTTCCTTTTATTGATGTGCATAGTCACCTATGGGACATGCCAGTCAGAGATTTAGATAAACTTGCACAGGAAATGGATGAGCTAAACATGGCATATATTGTTAATCTTAGCGGATCAGGTTTTGGGCCACAAGCTGCAAAAGACTTATACCTAAATAAGTCCTTAGAAAACATTAATCAAAATCAACCGGGGAGAATAGGTTTATTTGTAAATATTGATTTTAGCACTGTTGACAATGAAAAAGAGGTAGAAGCTCAAGCGAACATCATTCGTGATGCGGCAGCAAAAGGAGCAATTGGTCTAAAAGTATACAAATCCCTTGGGTTAAGAGATAAAGATTCTGAGGGAAACCGTGTTGCTGTAGATGATCCAAGACTAAGCCCAATCTGGGATGTTTGTGGTGAGCTCGGAATTCCTGTGCTGATTCACTCGGCAGATCCTTTTCCTTTTTGGCAGCCTAAAAATGAAAAAAATGAAAGATGGTATGAGCTGAAAGAAAAACCAAATAGGTTTTATGGCGAATCTGATTTTATTCCCCCTTTTGAAGACATCATAGAAGAACAACACAGGATGTTTAAAAGGCATCCCAAAACTACATTTATTAATGCGCACTTAGGGTGGCTAGCACACGATCTCGAAAGACTAGGAAAACATCTGGATGAACACCCAAATGTTGTTACAGAGTTTGGCGCTGTAATTGCTGAGCTCGGCAGACAACCAATCGCAGCAAGAAAATTCATGATAAAATATCAAGATAGAATTATGTTTGGAAAAGACACCTATAAAAAAGAGGAATATTATCTATACTTTCGCGTTCTAGAGACTAATGATGAGTATTTTGATTACTTTAGAAAAAGGCATGCATTTTGGAAAATGTATGGTTTAGGCTTGCCCGACGAAGTACTTAAAAAAATTTACTATAAGAATGCTATGAACCTTTTTCCTTCAATTTCAAAAAAACTAATATCACAATGAAAAAAATAATCTTACTGCTTTTTATAGCGACGAATTTGTCATTTTCCCAAGGCCTCTCCGGGGTGGAGAACTTTATTCTAGCCTCCGATGAAGACAAAGACCTACTTGCAAAGAATTATTTTAATCCACTTTTTAAATCCATGCAAATATCTATGAGTGAGGGATGGGCGAGAACTGCGAAAACACACAAAAAATTTGGATTTGATGTTACCTTTTTTGCTTCAGGCATATTAGTTCCTGACAGTCACAAAGTTTTCTCTACTAGTGGTTTCGCAAGTATTGTTGCAAACGGCCCAACTAGTCCAACAATCTTTGGTAGTGATTCCAATACTGATTTTAATGTAGATTTCTTTTCTGAAGAACAAAATGCCAATCTTACAACTTCTTTTCAGTCTCCTAATGGATACGGCTCCATCTTAAAATCAGAAAGACTCCTTTTGCCTAATATACAGGCAGCAGTTGGGCTGCCATTCAAATCTGAAATTATTGTCAGGTATATGCCAAAAGTTTCATTTAAAGGAGCTGAATTCACTGCTTTTGGAGCTGCATTAAAACACAGTATCAGTCAATACTTTAGTCTTTCCAAAGTAACACCATTTAATCTTTCTGTGCTATTATCTAGCGCAAAAATGGTGGGAGATTATCCCTTGGCGGAAAGCTCACAAATTCCTGGCGACAACCAGTCTATTGATTTAGATATTTCCAGTACTACTTTTGGGTTGATCGGTTCAGCTGACTTAAAAATTGTGAGCCTATATGCTTCTGTCTCTCAGGTATTGAGTAAGAGTTCTTTCAAGGTAAATGGAACATATGACATTAGTTATTTTATAAACCCAGGAAACATCCCAATTGAACTAAATGTTGTTGATCCGATTGACATAAGTAGCTCAATGAATTATCTACGAAAGAATATAGGTTTATCATTAAATTTTCCTTTACTAAAATTCTTTGTTGACTATAGCGTGCAAGACTTCAGCGCATTAAATGCTGGGCTCTCCTTTAGTATTAGATAGGGCTATTTTAAAAAATTTGTTATCTTTGCAGACCGCTAAAGCGTGAACGCGCCTTAGTTACGTGGATCTAACTTTACAAAAATTGTTATGAAATATTTGAAACTATTATTGGTTTCTTGTGCAATATTTTTCTCTACTATTGATGGTATAGCGCAAAAGAAAAAAGAAAAAAAGAAAGACGAAAACCCAATTGCTTCTGCCCTGAACAGCTTCAAGTTTAGAAGTGTTGGTCCAGCATTTATGTCTGGAAGAATTGCTGATATTGCAATTGACGAAACTAATGAAAACGTGTGGTATGTTGCTGTTGGTTCTGGCGGAGTTTGGAAAACTGAAAATGCTGGAACAACCTGGAATCCAATTACAGATAATATGCCCTTTTACTCCACAGGATGTATTACAATTGACCCTAGCAATAATAGCTCAATTTGGTTAGGTACAGGTGAAAATGTTGGTGGGAGACATGTCGGAATTGGGCATGGTATTTACCACAGTTCAGATGCTGGTAAAAGCTGGAAAAACATGGGGCTCAAAAATTCTGAGCATATATCAAAAATAATTGTTCACCCAAATAATCCCAACGTAATTTGGGTTGCTGCTCAAGGCCCTTTGTGGAGCTCTGGTGGTGATAGGGGTTTATTTAAATCTGTGGACGGCGGGAAAACATGGGAGAACAAGCTGGAAATAAATGAGTGGACAGGAGTTACGGATCTAGTTATTAACCCTGAAAACCCAAATATTTTA
>CACKQW010000024.1 GCA_902602415.1 uncultured Bacteroidota bacterium
ATTTTACTTCTTGGATTAGATAATTATTTAGGATCAGATCATTATTTTTATGATGGTCTCCCCAATTTTATTACAGAAGATTTAAAAAAACAAAACATCATTTCTGATGTTGCCGAGGAATATGCAAGGAAATCAATTTTAGAAAAAAAGATGTATACATTTATCGAAAAAATCATCTATCACGGAAAAATTTTGTACTACAAGGATCTAATGATACCTGATGAGCATGATCATTTAAAAATGGGAATTTCTGAAAGTAAATTAAAATGGGCAATAGCGAATGAGTCAAAAGTTTGGGGATATTTTATTGAAAATGAAATTTTATTTAATCCAGATATTGAACTTCAAAAAAGATTTATTGATGATGCGCCGTTTTCAAAATTTTACCTCGAAATTGATAATGATTCAACAGAAAAAATCGGAAGATTTATCGGTTGGAACATAGTTCGATCATTTATGAAAAACAATAATATGTCACTTGATAAAATGCTTCAGCTTGACGCCAAGGATATTTATTACAATTCAAAATATAAGCCAACTAGATAATGGAAAAAAATATATCAAAAATTGAAATTAAAGTGGAACTTGATAACAATAAAGTTCCAGAAAAAATTAGATGGACTGCAAGTGATGGTAATATTAATAACCAGGAAACTAAAGCCACTTTTTTATCCGTTTGGGATTCAAAAAACAAGGAAAGTTTAAGAATAGATTTATGGACTAAAGATATGCCACTAGATGAAATGAAGCTTTTTTTTTATCAGACATTGCTAAGTATGTCGACAACATTTAAGAGAGCTACTTCTGATGAAAAAATGTCTCAAACAATGGTAGATTTTTGTGATTACTTTGCAGAAAAACTAGAGCTTAAAAAATAAGCTACCATTCGTTAATTTTATTTGCATCAAATCGAATAAAAATAAAGAGCAAAATAGTAAATGCAATCAAACTTGATCCTCCATAGCTAAGGAAGGGAAGTGGGATGCCGATTGTAGGGGTTAGCCCTAAAACCATCCCAATGTTAACACAAAAATGAATAAATAAAATGGATGCAGTTGAATAGCCATATACTCTGCTGAATTTATTTTTTTGTTGCTCAGAAAGATAAACAATCCTGTAAATAAGTATACAGTATAGAATGATTATAAATGTGCTTCCAACAAACCCCCATTCTTCACCAATAGTACTAAAAATATAATCACTGTGTTGAGCAGGGACAAAATTACCCATTGTCCTTGTTCCTTTCATATAACCTTTACCTACTACTCCTCCCGAACTTATTGCTTTCTTTGACTCATTTAGATTATATAATACAGTCCTTTCCATTTTTTTAATTTTAGCTGGGTCCTTTTCTAAATTTAGCCAAACCTTAATATAATTTTGCTGATGGGTTCGAAGAATATTTTTATAGCCATAATCAACAAAAAAACATGTTAATAAACAGAGAGAGGAAATAGCAAATCCCTTGAGGATCTTATTGTTCATTTTTCTTTTAGTAAAAAAGAATAGAATAGTTGGAATTAAGCTAAATAGGAAAGAATGCAAAGCAGAAAACTTTAAAGTAAAAACTGCTAAAATAGAAATTGCTAAAATAGATAAAAGATACTTTTGTGAAATTCCTTCACGATAGAATACAATGAACAAGCAAAAAAACACAATGGAACTTCCTGTATCATTTTGTAAGATAATAATAACTACTGGAATTAAAATTATAAGAAAAAGCCAAAACTGATCAATAGTTTTCTTAAGGTTTGTTTGAAAATCACTTATATATTTGGAGATTGCAAGTGCAACTGTAATTTTAACAAATTCGCTGGGTTGAAGGTTAAATCCCCCAAGATCGTACCAAGACAGAGCTCCATTAACTCTTTTGCCAAAAACAAATAAACCTAGCAATATAACAATTGATATTAAATAAAAAATACTAGCAAATCTTTCATAGAATTTCACTTCAATTGTCATAACAAGAAAAGCAAATAAAAGAGAAACCATAAAAAATACTAACTGTTTGCTGTAAAGATTGTCAAACTGAAATAAGCTAATTTCTTCTCCGGAAATACTGGAGGATAAAATATTCCCAATTCCAAATCCAGCAAGCAAGATGTAAATAGTTATAATTAACCAATCAGGTTTTACAAAGTTCTTTCTTTGGTTAATCATAATTTATTTATCGTGAAAGGTTTATTACTAAAGGGCTTAATATATTCATCATAAAGGCTCTTATTTAATACCGAATTTTCTCTTATTTTATATTTGATATCTCCTTTTAAATATTTTTCTATCATCAAACTTGTAATTCTCCCAGCCCATGTAGACCCATAATAGCCATTTTCTACAACCACTGCTATTGCTATCTTTGGATCATCTTTTGGTGCATAGGCAACAAAAATTGAATGATCGGTTAGTTGTGTTTTTTTACCGTTAATTTTCGTGAAGTTTTCAGCTGTACCTGATTTTCCACAAATATCAATTCCTCTTACCTTTAGTTGTTTTGCTGTTCCGTTAATAAAAACATCAAATAGTCCAATTTCAATTTTATCAAAGAATTTCTTATTAATTTTTGTTACTTTCTTTTCGCTAAATCTATTACTAATTGAGTCGCCCTCAATATTTTTGATCACGTGAGGAGTATAATAATATCCTTTGTTAGCAACTACTGCAATCATATTGGCTAATTGAATAGGAGTAACTAAAATTTCCCCTTGGCCAATTGAATTTGATAATGTTGTTAAAGCACCCCATCTAAAGTCGGGATACCAATTGTTATAAAATTCAGAATCTGGGATTACTCCTTTTTTTCCTATGGGTAGATCATTATTTAAAAAATCACCAAGACCAAAACTTTTAACGTTTACACTCCAATCATCAAAATTTTCATTGATGTTAGAATTTTTGTTAATGATTTTAACGTACGTTTCGGCAAAGAATGAGTTGCATGATTCAGAAATTGCATTGTAAATATTTTTATAACCACCACTACAATGGCATTTCATGGATTTTTTATTTTTCCCATAAATGTAAGATCCGTCACAAAAAATAGTACTATTTTCATTTATTACTCCTTCCTCCAGCCCAATTAAACCATTAATAATTTTAAAAGGTGAACCTGCAGGGAAATTTGAAAGAAGACTTTTGTCAATTAATGGCGTAAAAATAGTGTCCTTGAATAATGAAAAATAATTTTTCGATCTATCTCTTCCAACCAATAAATTTGGATCATAGGATGGACCCGAAACTAGTGACAAAATCTCCCCTGATTTCGGTTCAATTGCTACAATCGCACCTTTTTTGTTATTCATCAACTTTTCTCCGTACTCTTGAAGTTCAGAATCAATCGTAATAGTTATGTCACTGCCTGCAATTGCTGTAATGTCATTTTTACCACTATTGAAACTCCCGATTTCTCTGTTAAACCTATCTTTTTGAATAAACTTAATACCTTTTTCACCTCTCAAATATTTTTCATAAGATAATTCAACGCCCTGTTTTCCAATGATATCACCGCTAGAATAAAAACTGTCATTTTTTATATCTCTTCTATTCACTTCAGCGACATAGCCCAAAACATTTGCACCAACTTTGGTGTTATATTCTCTAAGATTTCTTTTCTGAATATAAAAGCCTTTATATTTCCTTATTTTTTCTGCGAGTGAACCATAGTCTTCTTTAGAAATATGTGCTAAAAATACTGAAGGTATTTTTTTTGAGTAGTTAGATGTTATTCTAAATTTTTTTTTGAAAATGGTTTTATCAATTTTCAATAATTTACAGAACTCAGTTGTATCCATTTTAGTAACTAACCCAGGAATTATCATAATATCATATGATGGCTGGTTAGAAACAAGTAATTTATTGTTCCTATCATAAATGTACCCTCTTTTGGGATAGGTATAAACTTTTCCTATAGCATTGTCTTCATAAATTGAATAGGGTTTTGAATTGTAAATCTGCAGGTAAAATAGTCTTGCGATAAAAGTAATTGAAACAAAGATTATTAAAATAAAAAAAAGGTTTCGTCTCATTTGTTTTTCTTAATAAAGAACTCAAAAAATATTATAACTAAAATAAAAGAAAAAATTAGAGAAGAAATGGTTTTTTTAATAATTATAGCTAGATGAGCAAAGCTAAAAACTTCTAATGAAAATAAGATTAGGTGATGGGTAAAAATCATGGTTATTAAATAGAAGAAATTTTGTTTGAATTCTAGATGTTTAAACTTAACAACTTGATGTTGATAGGCCATACCAAAAAATATTTTCAAATAGTACGTTCTGAAATATGCAATGCACAAACATGCTGCTGCATGTATTGCATGAGTATCAGAAAAAAAATCAATCACAAGGCCTGCCAAAAAGGCTGTTAAAATAAAAATTGATCGATTGGTTTTTAAAGGAAAGTAAATAATTAAAAATATATATAAATAAGGATTTACAAAACTCATAAAATTTATATGATTCAAAAACATCGCTTGAAAAAAAATTAAAAAAATACTAAATAAAATATTTGATACAATTTTATTCATATAAAGAAATTATTTCTTCAAAATTATTATTATTTATGATGTAGACACTATCCAAATTTCTTAAATCTGTAGAAAGCAAAACCTCGATTTCAATATAATTTTCGGAAAAATCTAATTTGTAGGACTCTACAGTACCTACTAAAATTCCCTTGGGAAAAATCAATGAATTACCTCCAGTTACAATTGAATCACCAATTGAAATATTTGCTCTTTTTGGGATATCTTTTAGTTGAACTTTTTGTGGATCTTTACCATTCCATGAAATTATTCCAAAGAAGTTTGTTTTTTTATGTTTAGCATTTAACAAAAAGTTTTTATTTATTATGGATATTACCCTTGAATATTTTTCTGAAACCTTATCTACTATTCCTATAACTCCGTTGGATGAGATAACCCCATTATCAATTTTAATTTTTTCAGAGGATCCTGCATTTACCGTAAGGAAATTATATTGCATATTATAGCTATTTTTAATTACTGATGTGGCTGTTACATCAAAATTTTTTTCGTTTGGTAAACCAACTATTTCATGGTTATT
>CACKQW010000025.1 GCA_902602415.1 uncultured Bacteroidota bacterium
GTCAACTACTAGATTTAAAAATTTGATAGCTAAATCAGTCAAAAATGTGGAAAAAAATTAATCACGGAGGTGAGCCTACAAAAAATTTAGACAAGAAATATGCAATCTTTGTGGGTAGGTATCAACCTTATCATTTTGGTCATATTGAATTGATAAAACAAAAACTGAATGAAGGAATTCCTGTACTAATCATGGTAAGAAATATTAAGCCAGATGAAAAAAACCCTTTTACAACTGAACAAACTGTAAATATGATAAAAAAATATCATTTATCTCAAGGTGATGATGTTGAGGTAATGGTTATTCCTGATATTGAATCTGTCAATTACGGAAGAGGTGTAGGCTATGAAATAAATGAATATCAACCACCAAAAAACAGTGGAGTGATGTTTATTTCAGCTACAAAAATCAGAGAATCCATAAAAATTGGAGATAATTCATGGAAAAAAATGGTTGATAAATCCTTACATGATCAAATCCAAACCTACTTAAGTTAACTTTTTATTTTTTTTTCATTTATTAAGAGGTATTTTTGCAGCCCATGAGTTATTTATTTACTTCTGAATCTGTTAGCGAAGGTCATCCAGATAAAGTTGCTGATCAAATAAGTGATGCTATTCTAGATAATTTCCTTGCTTTTGATCCAGCTGCTAAAGTTGCATGTGAAACTCTTGTAACGACAGGTCAGGTTATTCTTTCTGGTGAAGTCAAATCAAATACATATGTTGACGTTCAGAAAGTTGCAAGGGAAACCATTAAAAAAATTGGCTACACAAAAAGCGAATATAAGTTTGATTATCAATCATGCGGAATTCTGTCTATAATTCATGATCAGTCTGATGATATTAATAGAGGAGTTGATAAAAAAAATGTTCAGGACCAAGGTGCTGGTGATCAAGGCATCATGTTTGGATATGCCATTAATGAAACCAGGGATTACATGCCATTGGCTTTAGATTTATCAAATAAGATTTTGCAAGAACTTGCACTTTTGAGAAAGGAAAATAAAGAGATTAAATATTTAAGACCTGATTCAAAATCACAGGTAACCATTGAGTACTCTGATAATAATGAGCCAATTGCAATTAAAACAATTGTTATTTCTACACAACATGATGATTTTGATTCTGAGGAGGTAATGCTTGAAAGAATTAAAAAGGATATAAAGGATATACTAATTCCAAGATTCTTAAATAAATATCCAGATTTTAAATATTTATTTTCTGATAAAACTAAATTTTTAGTAAATCCCACTGGAAAATTTGTGATTGGTGGACCTCATGGAGACACGGGATTAACAGGGAGGAAAATTATCGTGGATACTTATGGAGGTAAAGGAGCTCATGGAGGTGGAGCCTTTTCAGGAAAGGATCCTTCAAAAGTTGATAGAAGTGGCGCATATGCAGCGAGACATATTGCAAAAAATGTTGTGGCATCTGGAATTTGTGAAGAAGCCTTAGTTCAAATTAGTTATGCAATTGGTATTGCGGAACCTGTCTCAATGTATGTAGATACCTGTGGAACTTCAAAACTAAATATTAATGATGGCGAAATTTCTAAGTTATTATTAAATCTTTTTGATTTGAAGCCATTCTCCATTGAGAAAAGGTTTGATTTAAGAAAACCAATATATCAAGAAACAGCAGCATATGGACACATGGGCAGAAAGCCAAGAACAGTCAACAAGAAATTTTTAAGTTCTAATGGTAAAAAAGTAAATCTGGAATTAAATTTGTTCGGCTGGGAAAAATTAGATTATGTAGATAAAATCAAAAAACTTTTTAAATTTGCAAAATGATTAAAAGTAACACAAAATATACCCCTTACAAGGTTAAGGATATAACCCAAGCAAAATGGGGAAGAGAAGAAATTAAAATTGCTGAAGCTGAAATGCCGGGCCTGATGGCATTGAGAGCTGAGTACAAAAAAAATAAACCCTTAAAGGGTGCTAGAATTGCAGGATGTTTACATATGACAATACAGACAGCTGTACTAATTGAAACCCTGATTGAATTAGGCGCTGAAGTTACTTGGAGTTCTTGTAATATTTTTTCAACGCAAGATCATGCCGCTGCAGCAATTGCAGATTCAGGAGTTCAGGTATATGCATGGAAAGGTATGAATGAAAATGACTTTGATTGGTGTATTGAACAAACTTTATTCTTTGGGAAAGATAGAAAACCTCTTAATATGATATTAGATGACGGAGGAGATTTGACAAATATGGTTTTTGATAAGTACCCTGAACTGACAAAAAATATAAACGGACTTAGTGAAGAAACAACTACCGGTGTTTTAAGACTTTATGATAGAATGAAAGATGGTAGTTTGAAACTTCCTGCAATTAATGTTAATGATTCTGTTACTAAGAGTAAATTCGATAATAAATATGGATGCAAGGAAAGTGCTGTTGATGCAGTCAGACGTGCTACAGATATTATGATGGCAGGGAAAAGGGTTGTTGTTTGTGGCTATGGGGATGTGGGAAAAGGAACAGCTGCCTCATTCAAATCAGCAGGAAGTATTGTTACTGTTACAGAGATTGATCCAATATGTGCGATGCAGGCTGCTATGGATGGATATGAAGTAAAAAAGCTTGAAACCGTGATTTCAAATTCCGATATAATTATTACTGCAACGGGAAATAGGGACATTGTGAGGAATATACATTTTAAGTCTATGAAGGATAAGGCGATTGTTTGTAATATTGGTCACTTTGATAATGAAATTGATATGTCTTGGTTAAATAAAAATTATGGACACACAAAAAAAGAAATTAAACCACAAGTAGATTTATACACGATAAGCGGAAACGACATTGTTGTTCTAGCAGAAGGTCGATTAGTAAATCTTGGTTGTGCAACTGGACATCCAAGTTTTGTCATGAGTAATTCTTTTACTAATCAAGTGCTAGCTCAAATTGAATTATGGAATCACAGTGATAAGTATGAAAATAAGGTTTATACGCTTCCAAAACACCTTGATGAAAAAGTTGCTAAATTACATCTTGAAAAATTGGGAGTGGAGTTGACTGAACTTAATGATGTACAATTAAAATATATTGGAGTAGAAAAGAATGGCCCATTTAAGTCAGATTTCTACAGATATTAGGGAAGTAATTGCATAGTGTATATAATTTTTTAAGAACAAGTACTTAAATTACTTAAAAATAAGTACTTTTGTTACTTAAATATGCTAAATTCCTTAATTACATCCAAGACTAGACTGAGAATGCTAATAAAATTCTTTGTTAGCGCGGCTAACAATGGGTATTTAAATGGTCTTGCAAACGAATTCAATGAATCTACCAATTCCATTAGAAAGGAATTAAATAACCTTTCAAGTGCAGGATACCTCCTAAAATCAAAAAATAACAATAAGGTTATATACAATGCAAACCCCTCACATCCAATGTTTGGCGTTTTACAAAAAATTGTTAGGCAACATCTCGGTTTAGAAGAGATTGTTGAAACGGTAATTGACAGAATTGGAGATGTTGATCAAATAGCATTAACAGGAGAATATGCTAAGGGAATTGATTGTGGAAATATTGAGATAATTATTAATGGTAAAGATGTGAACGAAGATTATTTGAATAGTATTAAACCAAAAATCAAAAAGAAAATTTCAAGAGAAGTAAGTTTCCTTGTAAACCAGAAGCTAGATTCAAATTCAATTATTCTTTATAAGAAAATAATAAAATGAACTGGTACGTTTTACATACGAAACCTAGAAGTGAGAAAAAGGTTGAAGAAAAACTTTTATCCACTGGAATTAATGCGTATTGTCCGACTCGTACTGAAATTAGATTTTGGAGTGATCGTAAAAAACGTGTTGAAGTTCCGGTATTACCTTCAATGGTTTTAGTTCAAATAGAAGATAAAGATATTAACAGGGTTTTTGAATCTTCAGGCGTTTTAAG
>CACKQW010000026.1 GCA_902602415.1 uncultured Bacteroidota bacterium
CTTCCATTGTAGGTGCCATCCCATCCTTCTCCTTGTGGATCCAGTTTTTTAAGTAGTTTACCGTATCTATCAAAGATGTATATATCAGATGCTACAAGTCCTGGGTGCAGATCTGCTCCGATAATATGCCATGTATCATTATATCCGTCTCCATTTGGGGTAAAGAATCTTGGATAATCTACCACTAAGACAGTTGCTGTTCCTATACCACAGCCATTTAGATCTCTTACATATACCGTGTGCAGTCCTGGGCTAACATTATTAAATGTTCCATCTAATTGCCATGGACCTGTATCTAATCTAAATTCATAATCTCCGATTCCTGTTGCAGTTGCCTGTATCACATGTTCTTGAGCAAAGGCAAGGGTAGTTACTGCAGCACTAACAACTGCTGTAGCGCTTGTGTATACTTCGGTTGTTGTAGAGTATTGGCATCCTGTTAGTTCGTTAGTTACTGTAGCTGTATATGTTCCGGCCATTGTTGGGAAGTAGCTAGAAGTTGTAGCTACCAGAGTTCCCGTAGGATCATACCATTCAAAATCGTATTCACTTTCTGGAAGATTTGTTTCCATTAATGAGTCAACTACTTCTGAACCATTAGCATTTTCACAGCCCATATAACTAGCTTCTAATGAGAAGAACGGTAACTCGTTTACAATTAATGTTGCCGTAGTAATATCATAACACTGAGAGCTTGGATCTGTATCATTGTCTAGTCTCACATAAATTATCTGAGGGCTAGATGTATTTGTATAGTTATTAGGTAAAGCATTACTGCTATCTTCTGCATCTTGCAAGTTTTCATAATAGCTTACCGTAAAATCATTAGCATCTAATCCATCTAATATATCATTGTTCAGTTCTGTTAAGATAAATTCAGCAAATCCATCATTATCGATATCACATTCACCCAACACAGCTGGTTCTGCATCTGTATTAGCAACGGCTGCTTCTTGTACGTCCAAAGTAAATCCAGCTCCTGTCACAAAGCATCCTGTTGTGTTATTGCTAATATTTACAAATAATTGTTGTGGACTGGCTGTGTTTGCATAAGGACTAGTCAATACATTAAGACCATCTTCTGCGTCTTGCTGTGTCTCGTGGTAGGTAACCGTAAAGTTACTGACATCCTGAGAGCCTAATAACTGAACTGTAATTTCATCTAAATTAAACTCATATACATTATCAGTATTTACTTCACATATGACAATATCAGCAACAGTTGATATATCAGGTAAAGGATTTACGATAATATCAAAAGTAACAACAGTAGGACAGCCTGTAATATCCTTGGTTACAGCAACGTAAACAGTTTGTACACCTGGAATAACATTTGCATAATTACTAGGATCTGCAATAGGGTTTATTCCACTCAAAGCATCATCCAAAGATTCGTGGTATGCTATACTAACTCCAGATTCTCCATTTAAAATATAATCTTCATGAACTGTAATGTCAAAAATCTCTATTAAATCACCTGCATTGTTATTATCACACTGTTCAATATTTGACGGATCTAAGTTAGGTGTTGGAGTAGGCAGTACTTCGATAGTTAAATAATTGTAAGCAATACAACCAAATTCATTAATAACTGCTACATAAAGTGTTTGTGGATTTGCAGGATTGCCTTCTACAGAAGTATTTGAGTATGCTTCTGGGTTTTCAATAGGATTTATTGCATTGAAGGCATCTTGTTGTGTTTCATAGTAAATTACCTCCCAATCAATATTACCACCGGTGATTTCACTATCTTTTATCGTCAGGTCAAATTCTGTGATTTGATCTGCAATCTCGTCATCGCACTCTTGTAAAGGTTCGGCTTGTACAATAACAGGAGGAAGGGTTACAACAAGATTAAATGTTCCTATATTAACACATCCGTTAACAGTATCTTCCAGTCTTACATAAATAGTTTGTGGATTAGATAGGTTCTGGTAACTTGTCGTGTTTATTATAGGACTATCTCCTGTTTCTGCATCTAGCAATGATTCATGGTAGGTTAATATCATCTCTGAAGAGCTTTGTTCTCCTAAAATATCTTCCTCTCTTTCTGTTAGATCAAATAAAGCTATGTCATCATAATCATCGTCACATGCGACAATATCTTCAATAATTAAAGGTATCTCTGGTGAATATATCGTAATCAGTTCTTGTTCTACGATAGTAAAACATCCTGTAAGCTCATTTTCTGCTCTAACATAAATAATTTGGTTGTCTGGAACTATATTATAGTAAGGACTTATAATAGGATTTACATCATTCTGTGCATTTGTTAATGTCGAGTAGTAGGAAAGAATGATATCTAACTCTCCATTGATTATTTCTTCTTCATTGGTTTCTAAGGTAAAGAATGTAAATCCATCATTATCATCATCACACTCTTCGATAGGTTCTGGAGCAACTGGACTTGGTATGGGATTTACCCTTAAATCCAGTGTGATAGTTGCATAACATCCAGTAATCTCATCTTCTCCTCTTACATAGATTGTTTGTGCGTTAGCAGTGTTGTTGTAAGGAGATACAAGAGCGTTTACTGCATTATCAGCATCTTCTTGAGACTCATGGAAAGATATATTAATACCTGTTTGTCCTTGTAGCACCTCTCCAATACTATCTTCTAAGGTAAAGCCTTCTACTTCATCTCCACTGTTATTATCGTCACATAGATTTAACGGAGAAGGTTGTGTAAGTACAGGCAGCTCATTTACAATTAGCTCAATACTTCCTACATTGTAACAAGCGGTTGTACTATTCTCAATACGAACCCAAACAAACTGGTTAAATGCTGTTGTGTTAGTGTAATTATAAGGAGTTACAATTGCATTTAATCCATTTTGTGCGTCATCTTCTGCTTCATAGTAAGTAATTGTAAAATCACTAGGATCTAATCCATTGAGTAGTTCTTCACTACTAGCACTCAAATCAAATATTCCAAATCCATCTGTGTTATCATCACAAAGGAAAAGAGAAGATGGTTCTGTGTTGATCTGAGGAACATCATTTACGATCAGTGTTAAAGTTAACTGAGAAGCACAATCATT
>CACKQW010000027.1 GCA_902602415.1 uncultured Bacteroidota bacterium
GTGGCTGACGTTGGCGAAGCCGTCATAAAAGCTTTATGAAAAATAGTAAGATACATATGGTTGATTTAATGGGTCAGTACTTGAAAATCAAGAATGAAATTGATAAAAATATCATATCATCTATTAACTCTGGAAGATTTGTTAATGGACCAATTGTAATGGAGTTTTCTGAAAATTTATCAAGATATTTAGATGTAAAAAATGTTATACCATGTGCTAATGGTACTGATGCATTACAAATAGCTTTTATGGCATTAGATTTAAAGCCTGGTGATGAGATAATCTGTCCATCTTGGACTTATATTGCTACTGCTGAAGCAGCAGCAATTTTGGGTATTAAAGTTGTTTTCTGTGATGTAGACCTGGAAACTTTTAACACTACAGCCGATTTAATTGAGCTTCATATCAATGATAAAACAAAAGCAATTGTACCCGTTCATTTATATGGTCAATCATGTGATATGGATGAAATTATTAAACTTGCTGAAAAGTATAAACTTAAAATAATTGAGGACAATGCTCAAGCAATTGGTTGTAAATATACTTTTCCAAACGGAGATAATAAATTTACTGGTACATTAGGTAACATTGGAACCACATCTTTTTACCCCTCTAAAAATTTAGGTTGTTATGGAGATGGTGGTGCAATTTTCACAAATGATTCTTCATTGGCAGAAAAGATAAGAATGATTGTAAATCATGGAGAAAAAATTAAGTATAACCACGAAATTGTTGGATGTAACTCCAGATTAGATTCTATTCAAGCTGAAATACTAAATGTCAAGTTAAAGCATTTAGATATCTATAATTCAAATAGAAAAATAATGGCAATGAATTATAATTTAGCATTTGCTGAAATTGAAGAATTGCTAACACCAAAAGTTATCACTAATTCTGGGCATGTATTTCATCAATACACGCTTAGGGTCTTAAATGGCAAAAGGGACGATTTAAAATCTTATTTAAATGATTTAGGCATACCAAGTATGATATACTATCCAATTCCAATTCATAAACAAAAACCATACAGGAATGAGCAAGTATTGGAAAATACTGATATACTATCAAAAGAAGTAATATCATTACCTATACATACTGAACTGGAAAGCTCCAATCAAGATTTCATTATTGAAAAAATAATTAAATACTTTAAATGAAAATAAAAAATATTTGCTGTATTGGTGCTGGCTATGTTGGAGGTCCAACAATGTCAATTATTGCCCAGAAAAACCCTAAAATTAATATTCATGTTGTTGATATGGATGCAAATAAAATAGCAGCATGGAAATCTGAAAACTTGGAAAATCTCCCTGTGTATGAACCTGGTCTATCTAAAGTAGTAAGAGAGGCAAGGGGTAGGAATTTATTTTTTTCAACTGATGTTGATAAACAAATATATGAGGCAGATATGATTTTCATCTCTGTAAATACGCCTACAAAAACATCTGGGGAGGGGAAGGGTTATGCAGCAGATTTAAAATATGTTGAGGCTTGTGCAAAACAAATTGCAAAAGTTTCAAAAAGTGATAAAATAATCGTAGAAAAATCGACTGTTCCAGTTAGAACATCAGAAAAGATTAAGGAAATTTTAAGATTAAATAATGGTGATTTTAATTTTCAAATACTTTCAAATCCTGAATTTTTAGCTGAGGGCACAGCTATGAGAGATTTAGAGATTCCTGATAGAGTATTAATTGGAGGAGATAATACTATCGAGGGTAAAAAGGCTATAGACTCCTTGGTGGAAATTTATGCCTCTTGGGTACCCAAAAAAAATATTCTTACAACAAATTTATGGTCATCCGAACTTTCTAAGCTAACAGCTAATGCTTTTTTAGCTCAAAGAATATCATCAATAAACTCCCTGTCTGAGCTATGTGAGGAAACAGGTGCAGATATCGAAGAGGTTTCAAAAGCAATTGGAATGGATTCAAGAATTGGAAGTAGTTTTTTAAAAACATCTGTCGGATTTGGGGGTAGTTGTTTTCATAAAGACATATTGAATTTAGTTTACATAGCTAGATCTCAAGGTTTAGAAAAAGTAGCTGACTATTGGGAACAAATACTCATAATAAATAAACACCAAAGAAATAGATTTTCAAAAAAGATAATCAATTGTATCAAAAAAAATAATTTAAAAACTAGAGTTTTAATTCTAGGTTGGGCATTTAAAAAGGATACAAATGATACAAGAGAATCAGCGGCAATTTATGTTGCGAATAACTTATTAAATGAAAATATAGAAATAGATATATATGACCCAAAAGTTAAGCAATCTCAGGTTTATTCTGATTTATTAAATTTAAATCCAGACTTTAATAAATCACATGTAAATTTTGTTAGCTCACCCTTTTTAAATATTTCTCATTACAACATAATTGTCATAACGACAGAATGGGATGAATTTATCTCTTATGACTGGAAAAAAGTTTATAATAATATAAATAAACCATCCTATATTTTTGATGGTCGCAAT
>CACKQW010000028.1 GCA_902602415.1 uncultured Bacteroidota bacterium
CAAATGGATTATACTTCCTCTCAACCGCTGGTAGAATCATATATTGGATATCATCCATTACAAAATATGTCATTTTGTTTTGGCCAAAAGCAAGTAAATCATAACAATTTTGAAATGACACAAAATGAAAATCATTTAAGATTCAGTGAAAGAAGCTTGCTTTCGAGAACCCATACAAATTTTGGTGAGGAATTTGGAATATTCTTTAATTATAAGTTTGGAAATCAGATTATTTATGAACCTTCTTTAGCTATAACATCGGGAGATGGTAAAAACTCTTTTGGAAATGATTCTAGAGATACTGACCTTGGTGGAGTAAAATTAGGAGCTAGACTAAACGTGCTTCCTATGGGTCCTTTCAGTAAGGGAAATAACGAATCTACAGTAGATTTAGTTGGTGAAGAGGAATTAAAAATGCAAGTTGGATTGGCATTCAGTAAAAATTTTGGAGTTAGCAACTCAGTAGGAGATGGACATTATTATGACTCTGATGGCGATGGCATCCCTGATTTTGATGGGGATTTTTTACTCTACGACTCAAATGGAGAAATAGATTTGCCTGATTATTCACAATTATTTTTTGATTTATCAATGAAGTATAAAGGATTTTCTGCCGTCATTGAATACGCAGATTCCTATGCATCAGGGATTGATGAATTATATGTAGATCAAAATGCTTCAACTCTTTTGACTCCATCACAAATCAGTAGTTTTTTAGTTTTGGGAAGTAGTTTTAATATTGATATGGGATACTTTATGAAAAAGGGATATTCATTTGACTTTAGATTTGGAGTAAATAAACCAGAATTTGAAAATGATTCTTCATTGTTAGTTGATAATAAAAATTTTGGATTTGGTATATCAAAATATCTTGTTGGAAATAATTTAAAACTACAATTTGGTGCATATAAGACTGATTTTGATAATGGTAACAAAATTTCATATGGAGAATTTTTAATTCAAATAGTATTTTAAATTATGAAAAAATTAATCACGACAAGCATATTTTTATTAGCTGTTTCACTTCAGGCCCAAGAACCCAAAAACTTATTGGATCATTACTCCAAGTATTACAAACAAATGCAATCACAAGGTGATATTCAAGGAGTTATTAATGCTCTCACACATCTTAATATAATTGATCCAAATGAGAAAAGAAAAGATACTTTGGCAGTTTTGTATATGAACGAAGGTAGATTTATTCAGGCGTTAAATACCATAGGTGTAGAAAGCTTAGATTCAGATTCAGATATGGCTGTTGAAGTAAAAGCCATTTCCTTACAGTCGTTAAATGAGATTGAAAGGGCCTTACCACATTATGAAGAATTATTCAAAAGAAAGCCTAATCCATATGTAGCATATGAGTTGGCAGATATTAAAATTCAATTAAACGATTTTTTAGGTGCATTGAAGCATATAACTTTTGGAATAGCTAATTCAAATGATGATATCTACAGAAATTATTTTGATACTCAAACCCAGTATCAAGTCCCTATGAGAGCTGCATTTATTTATTTAAAGGGGCTTTTGACATTTAAAGAAAATAAAGAAGAAAATATTGATAAGGCAATTGCGCTCATGGATGAAGCAATTGAATTAGCTCCAAATTTTAATCTAGCTAAAATCAGTATTGATGCATTAAATGCACAAAAAACAGCAGAATAAAAAGTTATTTTTTTTTGATGTATATTTTATCAATTTGAAAATTCAAATTTGAAAATGAAATGTTAATTTTCTCGATTTGCTGATCAAGCTTTTTCTTTTCATGTAAAGAATTAAGCTTGTCAATGAATAGCCAAAAATCTGTTTCAACAACCGATACCCTAGAAGTAATTTCTGAAAGATTTAGATCATCAGGGATTGATGTATACATTTCTTTAAAAAACTTTTTAAGAAAGATATCATTGTCCATAAACATGCTGAAATCTTCGTTGTTAATTTCTTTAATGTATTCTGAAAGCTGATTATATTGAAGCCAGTCTTGTGTTAAATCAGTACTTTTTAATAGGTACATTTTTTGTTGATTTTGTGTTTGAAAAAAATCCACTTTATTTTCTTTTTGATTTGCTTCAATTTTATTTTCTGAGCAACTTAATACAAAAAAAACTATGGTGAGAAAAAGACTAATTTTTTTCAAAACTCTTCGGTTTTGCAATGAAGAAAACTATTAAAATCA